>JAYVNP010000048.1:0-102656 GCA_043758385.1 Saprospiraceae bacterium | reverse complement strand
CATGATAATACTACAAGAAATGAAAGTAACAGCGTAAGTTTTTGTTTCATAAATACTAATTTTTAATTTAATAGGTTATCTCATTAAAATTATCCTATCTCATGGAATAGGGTGTTGCGGACAAATGTAACGTGTATATTGGTACCAATCAAGAAATTTTAACAATTAGAGTAATATACTGCCGCTTATAATTTAATAATTAATTGTAAGATATTAATACTTCTAAAAGTGCTGCATTGTGGAATGTAATTTTTTTAGTTAAGAAAAAATATTTTTCTATATTTGCCGACCAAATATAAATTGAGGTCCGGTAGCTCAGCTGGATAGAGCATCAGCCTTCTAAGCTGGGGGTCATTGGTTCGAATCCAATCCAGGTCACAAAAAAATCTCGTCCTTGCATTGTGTAAGGTCGAGATTTTTTCTTTTATGTTAAATAAAAATAGATTTTAATAATATCTTTAGCCTTTATAAAAAGTGCTTAACGAAGAAGATAGTTTTGTCCACAATCTATCAACTATCAACCACAAACTATCAACTAATTATGTACTGGCTCAAAACATTTGGTCGCATTTTATTGAAATATTTGTTTCGGCTTTGGCTCGCACATTTAATTTACACCATTATTTTAATTTGGTTACCCGTTTACACAACGCCTACTATTATTGCACATGCCATAACAGGAACAAAAATAAAAAAAACGTGGAAATCGCTGCCCAATATTTCAGAAAATTTACAAAAATCAGTCATCGCGGCTGAAGATCAAGCGTTCGACGATCATTTTGGTTTTGATTTAAAAGCTATTGAACGCGCCATAGAATATAATAAAACACACACGAATAGAAAAAAAGGTGCGAGTACCATATCGCAACAAGTCGCGAAAAATGTTTTTTTGTGGCAAAGGCGCGATTTTTTGCGCAAAGGTTTAGAAGCCTATTGCACGTTTTTAATAGAACTTTTGTGGAGCAAAGACAGGATTTTGGAGGTGTATTTAAATGTGGCTGAAATGGGGGATGGTGTGTATGGTGCAGAGGCTGCGGCGCAATTATATTTTAAAAAAACAGCCAGCAAACTGAGTTTGAATGAAGCTGCATTGATTGCGGCGAGTTTGCCGAACCCGCTGCGGTATAAACCAGATGAGCCGTCGGAGTATATGATTGGTCGGAAAAATTGGATAGTGAACCAAGTGAATAATATCAATTGGGAATAAATATTAGGGGTTAAAGATTAAAAGTGAGCAGTAATTGAGCATTGAGGTGTACCGATTTATCCGCACACTTTTTTTAAATCTTAATTTTAAGTTTCAACTATATTGGAGCGTTGGCTTTAGTTTTACAATATTTTTTGGATTTAAAATAAAAGCCAAACACTTTACATCAATGATTACGACCTCACTTTTTTCTAAAATTATATCTATAATCAAACAATCGCTTGATGGTGGTGCGCGCGATTTCACAGAAGGCAGTATTTCTAAAGCTATCGTTTATTTAGCAATTCCGATGATTTTAGAATTGAGCCTTGAAAGTGTGTTTGCATTAGTTGATATTTTTTTTGTGAGTAAATTAGGTCAGAATGCCATTGCAACGGTGGGATTAACCGAATCGGTCATCACATTAATTTATTCGGTAGCAATTGGGTTGAGTACGGCTGCCACAGCGGTTGTATCGCGGCGCATCGGTGAAAAAAATCCAGACGCCGCTGCTAAATCAGGTGCACAATCTATTTTAGTAGCTCTAATTTTAATTGTCATTATCAGTTTACTCGGTTTTATTTTTGCCGGCGATATTCTTCGCGTCATGGGTGCTCAAGCCGATGTAGTGGTTGAAGGCGCAACTTTTACGCGCATTATGATGGGTGGAAGTTTTGCAATCATTCTTTTGTTTTTAATTAATGGTATTTTTCGCGGTGCAGGCGACGCGGTTATGGCGATGAAAAGTTTATGGATTGCCAGTATAATCAACATTATTTTGTGTCCGCTTTTTATACATTTTTTCGGATTAAAAGGTGCAGCCATAGCAACTGTCATTGGTAGAAGTTCGGGTGTAATTTATCAGATTTTTAATTTGGTCAGAAAAGGAAATATTTTACATTTTCGTGGTAGCTATTTTAATTTCGACACCGACATTATAAAATCTTTAATAAATATTGCATCGCCTGCAATGTTTCAATTTTTGATAGCCAGTGGCAGTTGGATTATTTTAGCGCGTTTAGTTGCCGAAACAGGCGGAACAACAGCTTCGGCGGGTTATCAAATTGCTATTCGCAATTTTGTTTTTTTTATTCTACCCGCTTGGGGTTTATGCAATGCAGCAGCGACATTGGTCGGTCAGAATTTAGGTGCGCAAAAATTTGATCGCGCTGAAAAAAGTGTACTATTAATTGCGCGCTACAATACAGTTTTCATGGCGGGTGTTAGTATTCTATTCGTATTTTTTGCGCATCCAATAATATCTTTTTTTACTTCCGATGTTGCAATAGTTGCTCACGGTGAGCACGCATTACAAATTATGGGATCGGGTTTTGTTTTATATGGCATCGGTATGGTGATGATACAGTCGCTCAACGGTGCAGGCGATACGAAAACGCCAACCTATATTAGTTTAGCAGGCTATTGGTTTTTTCAAGTACCCTTAGCTTATTTTCTCGCCAAAACTATGCGCCTCAACGAAACTGGCGTATTAATTGCCATTCCTGCTGCCGAATCTTTAGTTGCTTTTTTGGCTTGGTTTTACTTCAAAAAAGGAGATTGGAAAACTGTGAAAGTGTAAAATAATTTTAATTGAAGTCTGTGTTTGTCCACCAATAAAAATTTATAAACTTTTTTTTAAAAACATTTGCAAATATAAAACTAATTGTTTTATATTTGCACCACAGTAATATACTCAAAAACAAAAAAAAGTTTTATAAAATGAATAATAAGTTGCAACAAGTTTGGAAATATTGCTATCAGCATTGGTTTAAACTTTCGTTGTTGCTCCTGATTGTTTTAGGTATTTTAAAACGTGATTTTAGTTTTTCATTTCATTTTGGCGACGTGCAAAAAATTCATCCGAAAGCAGTGAGCGTAACAGAAAAAATAACGGAAGAAAAAAATACTGAAACGACTTTGAGTTTAGCGGATAATTTTTTTTCGCTTCCCACAAGTCCGAATGCTTTAGCTAATGTTAGTTCAAAAACTCAAATTGCATATTTAAAACGCTATGCTTCGGTAGTAGTGAACGAACGTAAAAAATGTGGTGTATCGGCGAGTTTTATTTTAGCTGTTGCTTTATTGCAAAGCAAAGCAGGTTCGAGCGAATGCGCTTTGAATAGTTTTAATCAATTCAATTTACTCAATAATTCTGGTTGGAAAGGCGAAACACTAACAGAAGGTAATTTAACTTTTCGTAAATATTCTTCGGTTTGGATGAGTTTCAGAGATCATAGTTTGTATATCACTTCTGGAAAATTTAGCGCGTTGAAAGGTACAGACGTAACAGATTATAAAGCGTGGGCGCGAAAACTTCAACAATTAGGTTATGCCGAAGACGCACCATTGTTTTTGAAAGAAGTTTTAGAAGTGATTGAAAAGTATCAGTTACAACGCTTAGACACGATGTAAGAACGAATTAGTTTAAAGCGACTGTGAACAACTAAAATATTTTGGAATTTATGTAATGCTGTTTTTTTTATCTGAGAGGCTACTATTAACGTAGCCTCTTTTTTTATTTAGTAGCCTTTTGTATGTTTGCTTTTTAAATTTTTAATTTATTTTCATGGATGCACTAACTTTAGAAAATCTTCAATATCCGATTGGTCGCGCAGCAACACCAAAAATTATCACACCCGAAGATATAAAAATTTGGATGAAAACTATTGAGGAACTTCCCGCAAAAATAACAAACGCCGTCAGAAACCGAACGCCTCAACAACTCGATACGCCATACAGACCTGGCGGATGGACAGTTCGGCAAGTTGTTCATCATGTAGCTGATAGCCACATGAATGGATATACGCGTTTAAAATTAGCGCTCACAGAAAATAATCCGACAATTAAACCTTATGAAGAACAATCTTGGGCAAAATTAGCCGATAGTAAACTCCCTGTCGAAATTTCTTTGAATTTAATTGCTGCTTTGCACGCGCGTTGGTCGGAAATTTACAAACATCTCACACACTCCGATTTTGAGAAAACTTTCAAACATCCGGCGTTTGAGGAATTGTTTACTGTCAAATCACATTTGTATATGTATCATTGGCACAGTTTGCATCATTTGGCACATATTAGTTTGGTTTAGAATTTTTTAGAAGTGCCGTTTTCCATTTTAGCGCGCTGTGCCTCTTTATGTAATTGATAGTCGAAAAAATTGAAGTTATAGTTTAAGACGACCGTCGAAGAACTTCAAAATTCTCTTAATTCAAGTTTTTTTATCTGCCCGTTAGTTATTCCCACAATAAAGTGTAATTTTGCAAACTTTTTTAAAACAACTCGTAAAAAGAGTAATTTGAATTAAGCAAAATAAATTTCATCATATAAAATTTCAATAAAATAGTATGCCGAGCGGAAAAAAACGTAAACGCCATAAAATTGCTACACACAAACGCAAAAAGCGTTTAAGAAAAAACCGTCACAAGAAGAAGAAATAAACATTTTATAAATCGTTAGGTGTGTTCGTTGCAATACCCTGATTTGTAGCTTGCTTAAAGTGTTAATGTTACTTTTGTAAAGCACTTATATCTGTTTTGTTTTGTTTGAGTGCCATAAAAATTTTGTCGCCTTGCGACAACTTGCATAATTTTAGTTAATCCCATACGCTTCACTCAGCAATTACAAAGTAATTTTAGCTGTTAGTTATTGGTTTTAAGTTGAAAAAAGTTTCTACTTTTTACTAATAACTAACAAATATCAACTAAATTTACAATAGTACGCGTATTAACTTCAGGGCGTAGTTTAAAAGATCTTGACAATTGTGTTCGGGCACTACTAATAAATACATAGTGCATTGGAAAAAGAACTCATTATTAATGCATCTTCAACAGAAGTGGAAATCGCTTTGTTAGAAGATAGCAAACTCGTTGAATTACAACGCGAGGAACTCAGCAACGATTTTGCCGTTGGTGATATCTTTATAGGTAAAATTCGGAAATTAATGCCGGGTTTAAACGCTGCATTCGTTGATATAGGTCATAAGAAAGATGCTTTTTTGCATTATACCGATATGGGACCGAAATTCAAAAACGTTTTGAAATATACCGAAGGCATTATGACAGGTGGCATAAACACACCGAGCCTCGATAATTTCAAAGTCGAACCCGACATTAACAAAAATGGTAAAGTTGATACCGTTTTAAATCGCAAAAATTTTTTGTTGGTTCAAATATTAAAAGAACCGATTGGTACGAAAGGTCCACGATTAAGTTGCGAACTTAATATCCCTGGTCGTTTTTTAGTCCTTACACCTTTTACGGATGTCATCGCCGTTTCTAAAAAAATTAGCAGTTCCGAAGAGCGCAAACGTTTACAAACTATTGCAGAAAGTATCAAGCCTCAGAACTTTGGTATCATTGTTCGCACAGCAGCCGAAGGCAAAAAAGCGGCTGAATTGCACGAAGAGATTCAGCAAATGATGGAAAAATGGAGTAAAATTTTCCATAATTTGAAAACAGCCTCGCCACCCGCTAAACTTTTGAGCGAACTCGACAAAACATCCAGTTTGCTACGCGACTTACTGAGTAATTCGTTTTCGCGCATTGTTACCAATGAAAAAGATACGTACGAAAGTATAAAAACCTATTTACAAGGTTTTGCACCCGATCAAGTTAAAATTGTTCAACTTCATAAAGGCACGAAGCCGATTATGGAATCGTTCGGCGTGAATAAACAAATTAAAAGTAGTTTCGGAAAAACAGCCAATTTGCCAAGCGGTGCTTATTTAATTATTGAGCACACCGAAGCGATGCACGTTATTGATGTTAACTCAGGCCATAAAGTGGGAAACAACGCAAATGATGATACTATTCTTGCTGTAAATATTGAAGCCGCAGAAGAAATTGCGCGCCAAATGCGACTGCGCGATTTGGGTGGAATTATTATAATTGACTTCATTGACATGAAAGATTTAGAACATAAAAAGACGCTTCAAAAAGAAATGAAGGATTTTATGATTCTCGATCGCGCCCAGCATACCATTTTACCACTTACTAAATTTGGTTTAATGCAAGTAACACGGCAGCGCGTTCGACCAGAAGTGAATATAAATACTTCTGAATTGTGCCCAACGTGTAATGGAACGGGTAGAATTGAGCCAACGGTTTTACTCACCGACGAAATTGAACGCGATGTTGAATTTGTTTTAAATATAAAACCTAAAGGTAAATTATTTTTACATGCACACCCGTTTGTTACGGCGTATTTAAAATCTGGTTTTCCTAATAAAATTTGGAAGTGGTATTTCAAATACCAAAAACGCGTTCATTTAGTACCGCAAATCGAATATCCTGTTATTTCCTACAAATTTTTTGATGAGAATAACGATGAGATTCGCATAAATACCAACACGGATTCGGCTAATAATGCTTTGCTGCCGACGAAGGAATTAAAGAATGAAGGAGTTAAAGAAACGCTTTAGTAATGGTTAAATAAATAATGATGAATGGTTAATAGTTTATATTTTCCATTAGTCATTAACTATTAATCATTAACCATTAACCACTATTATAGAATGTTTGAAAATTTGCCGCGGTTTATACCTTTTAACGACATTGAAGACTTCAATCCTTCGTTGAATTTGGACGATGTGAACGATGGAATCAAAGATCAAGTTTTCCCGGATATACTCCCATTGTTGCCACTCAAAAATACAGTATTATATCCGGGTGTTGTAATTCCTGTTTCAATCGGTAGAGAAAAAAGTTTAAAAGCAGTGCAACGCGCTTTTGAAGGTAATAAGTTAATTGGTGCTATTACGCAACGCGATTCGGAAAGCGATAGCACAGATCTCAACGCTTTATATTCTGTCGGAACTGTAGCACAAGTTGTTAGGATTTTAAAATTCAACGATGGCACTTCGGCGGCTATTTTGCACGGTAAAAAGCGATTTAAGTTAGACGATATCATTACGGATGAACCGTTTTTACAAGCACAAACTACACCCCTCGAATATTCTGAAGCTAAAAACAAAGAAGAATTTACCGCACTCATTATGAGTGTGCGCGAAAAAGCGCGCGCGATTATCGAACTTTCGCAACCTGTGTCGAACGATGCGTTATTGATGATGAAGAACATCACGAACGATGTAGCTTTTTTAAATTTCGTGGCTTCAAACCTGAATACGAAAGTAAACATCAAGCAATCTATTTTAGAAATAAATAATTTGCGCCTTCAATCGGAGACTATTTTAATGCACATGGATTCGGAACTGCAATTGCTTCAACTCAAAAGCGAAATTGAAAACAAAGTGCGTTTTGAGATGGATAAGCAGCAACGCGATTATTTCTTGAATCAGCAACTTAAAACTATTCAAGAAGAGCTCGGCGGTAACGCACATGAAGAAGAAGTTAAAAGATTGACAGAAAAAGCAATAAATAAAAAATGGTCGCCTGAAGTAGCCAAACATTTTGAAAAAGAACTGAATAAATTGAGGCGTATGGTGCAACAGGCACCCGAGTATTCTATTCAAGTAAATTATCTCGACACTTTGTGCGATTTACCATGGGAAGAAAACACGCCTGATAATTTTGATATTCCGAAAATTAAAAAAATTTTAGACAAAGAGCATTTCGGATTGAACGAAGTGAAAGAGCGTATTATTGAGCATCTTGCTGTTTTAAAACTTAAAGGCGATATGAAAGCCCCGATTTTATTATTAGTTGGTCCGCCAGGTGTTGGTAAAACATCGCTCGGCAAATCGGTTGCTAAAGCGATGAAACGCAAGTACGTGCGTATGTCGCTCGGTGGTTTGCAGGATGAAGCTGAAATTCGCGG
Source organism: Saprospiraceae bacterium (assembly GCA_043758385.1). Lineage (GTDB taxonomy): Bacteria > Bacteroidota > Bacteroidia > Chitinophagales > Saprospiraceae > JAAFJT01. The sequence goes on along the minus strand of JAYVNP010000048.1, from coordinate 94,696 downwards.
ACACAGAAAAACGTATATCGGTGCATTGCCGGGTAGAATTATTCAAAATATAAAAAAAGCTGGTTCAAATAATCCTGTTTTTATTCTCGATGAAATTGATAAAGTCGGAAATAGTTTTCGTGGTGATCCATCGAGTGCACTACTCGAAGTTTTAGACCCAGAACAGAATGCGAATTTTTACGATAATTATCTGGAAGTCGAGTACGATTTAAGTAAAGTTTTATTTTTTGCAACGGCAAACTCTTTGGAAAGTATTCAGCCAGCGTTACGCGATAGAATGGAAGTTTTGCGTTTAAGTGGCTATTCGACAGAAGAGAAAATTGAAATTGCTAAAAATCATTTAGTACCTGACCAACGCGCAGCGCACGGATTAAAACCAAAAAATATAAAAATTAATGAAGCAAATCTGACAACCATTATTCAAGATTACACGCGCGAATCAGGCGTGCGCTCACTCGATAGGCGCATTGCGCAAGTCATGCGTTTTGTGGCAAAAAAAGTTGCGATGAATGAATCCTACAATACACAAATGAAAAATGCAGACATTGTAGAAATTTTCGGACCCGCACATTTTAGTAACGATACTTACGAAGAAAATCCCCAACCAGGCATTGCCGTTGGTTTAGCTTGGACACCCGTCGGTGGCGATATTTTATTCATCGAAGCTGCACTCTCGAAAGGAAAAGGTGGACTTTCACTGACTGGTAATTTAGGAACAGTGATGAAAGAATCGGCGAATACAGCGATGAATTATTTAAAAATTCATGCCGAAGAACTCGGCATTGATAAAAAAGATATTGATGAAAGCGACGTTTACGTACACGTCCCTGAAGGCGCAATTCCGAAAGACGGTCCGTCGGCAGGTATAACCATGCTTACTGCTTTAGCTTCCGCTTTTAAGAAAAAACCTTTACGTCCTTATTTGGCTATGACAGGTGAAATTACACTGCGCGGAAAAGTTTTACCTGTGGGGGGCATTAAAGAAAAAATATTGGCTGCTAAACGCGCGGGTTGTAAGGAAATCATTCTCTGCCACGAAAACTTTAAAGACGTTAATAAAATTGATGCAGCGTATATTGAAGGTATTCATTTTCATTATGTGAAGACCATGAGTGAGGTGATTGATTATGCTTTGAAGTATTAGGATTAAGTTATTTTGCTTTTCTTTTCGTACTTTAAACTTATATTTTGGAATACTTAATCAAGCAATCTAAATCCTCTGAGTCGTCTTTGTGCACTAATACATTCATTGCTAAATATTTTTTCAGTTTACAAATAGGAATTTTAAACAGAAAATACATAAGCACTTTTAAAACAAATGGCTACACAATTTGCGTAGCCATTTATTTTTCTAGAAATATTCTGCGTTATTTCTTCACAATATCGCGACCAATACTTTCGTAATGGAAACCTTTGCCGCGCATTTCTTCTATGTCGAATAAATTTCTACCATCAAAAATGACTTTGTCTTTCAGTTTTTGTTGTAAAAATTCAAAATCGGGCGTTCTAAATTCATTCCATTCGGTAACAATAATGAGTGCGTCGCAACCATCAAGCGCGCGATATTTATCCTTTGAAAAAATAATTTTATCGCCATAAATAGCTTTAACATTTTTCATTGCTTCCGGGTCATACACTTTAACAACCACGTCTTTAATTTCCAACAATTCATCAATGATGTGTAAAGCGGGTGCCTCTCGAATATCATCTGTGTTGGGTTTAAACGCCAATCCCCAAATACCAATCGTTTTACCTTCGAGCTTGTTATGATAGAATTTTTTAACTTTCTTTACTAAAACAGTTTTCTGAATGGTATTTACGTGCATCACCGATTTCAAAATTTGAAAATCGTAATTGTGTTCTTCCGCAGTTTTTGCAAGTGCTTGCACATCTTTCGGGAAACACGAACCACCGTAACCAACACCCGGAAATAAAAAGCGTTTACCAATACGTAAATCTGAACCCATACCAATGCGGACATTGTCAACATTTGCACCGACTTTTTCGCAAAGGTTGGCAATTTCGTTCATATACGAAATGCGCATTGCGAGATAAGAATTGGCGGCGTATTTCGTCATTTCTGCCGAACGCTCATCCATAAAATAAATTGGATTGCCTTGACGCACAAATGGTTCGTAAAGTTTGCGCATGAGTTGGCGCGCTTTTTCAGAATCTGTACCTATCACGACGCGATCTGGTTTCATGAAATCGTCAACTGCGACACCTTCGCGTAAAAATTCGGGATTAGAAACAACGGAAAATAATTTTTTATCGAGTTTTTTAGCCATAACTGCCGTTACTTTTTCAGACGTTCCGACAGGCACAGTGCTTTTGTCAACTATTACTTTATAGTCTGTAATAATTTTTGAAAGATCTTCAGCAGCACCTAAAATATATGAAAGATCTGCTGAACCATCTTCACCGGGCGGTGTCGGCAATGCTAAAAAAATAATTTGCGCTTTTTCAACAGCTTCTTTTAAATTAGTAGTAAAATGCAATCGCCCTTGGGTTGTATTTCTTTCAAAAAGAAGTTCTAAACCTGGTTCAAAAATTGGGACTTCGCCATTTTGCATGGCTTCAACTTTCTGAGCGTTAATATCAACGCAAATAACATTATTTCCGGTTTCGGCGAAACAAGTACCCGTTACTAAACCTACATAACCAGTTCCAACAACTGCAATGTTCATAAGATAAAATTTTTTTGAGTGTTGATAAGAGCTGCAACAATACTGGGAAGAAGATACGTTTTGCTCAGAAAAAAGTTGATTTAAAATTTTAAAGTAAAATTGATTAAGTTTGTATCAAAAAGTAAAACTGACTACGGTGCAAAAGTAGTCAGTTTTATTTTTTATTAATAAGTCTTACCTGGATTTATTGAACTAAGAATAAACAATTAATTTATAGTTAATAAATATTCAATAATTATTCCAAAAAAAAATTAGAAAAATTTTGAACGGTTATCTATAATGCTGCTATTTTTTCTCAGTGCTTTAATAATAACCGATTTCAAAGATTGCACCGTACTATTCATCATATTTTTTTGCATCATCTCTTTATTGTTATTCACGTTTGTTGTTGCATCTTTATTCAAAACTTGACCAACAAATACACCGCTTTCACCTACAACTGCTGGCGTAGAACTTCCAATGTTTGTGCTCAATGCAACACCCATAAATTTAGGTTCATTCCCTAAATTAGAAACGAAAGGCGCGTTGAAAGTAACATTGCGCGCTGTATCAATACGTGTTTGGTATTGTGCAGCCGTACTTGTTAAATCAGCAGATCCGATTTTAGATTTTAAGATTTCACCTTTTTTCTTATTTTTAACAATTGGCAAAATCTGTTCGCGTAAATCTGCTAATGTTTGTTGACCTTTGGATGAAATTAATTTTAGAGCAGCTACAATATATTTATTCGGATACGCTTCGCCAGCATCGCTGAGTGCATAACTTTTTTTAGCGCGCTCCCCAACTTTAGAATCGAATGCCCAACGCAATATTTCGCGAATACCCGTCGCTTGACCCAATGCACCAAGATACATATCGTTAGCGCGCGTTGCAGGTGAAGTTTGTGCTAAAAATCCTTTGGCTTGCGCATTTTTAGTAAGTTCATCTAAATTTTTAGAAGACGTTATCAAATCGTCGGCTATTGCACTGGCTTTTTTATCTGTTTCAGCACTGGGTATGAGTGGTTCGCGAATAAACGCAATTTTCACGCGCGATTCGTTTTTGCCGGCAACAATACCTAAAACTTGCACGACGTGCACGCCAAATTGCGATTTTACGGTGTACGTTTTTCCCGTTTGCGCTTTAAAAAAAATCAGATCATTAAATTCAGAAACAAACATACCTTGTCCTTGCGTTCCTAAATCGCCGTTTTTGGATTTTGCACCTGGATCAGTATTGAATTTCTCGTTCAAAGAATCCCATTTAGCCAAACCCGAATCGAGTAACAATTTTAGACTATCCGCCGTTTTTTGAGCATTCGCACCTTGCAACAAAATATGGCGCGAGTGAACCGAATCGGGCGATGTTTTTCTATCGAGAAGTTTTGTGAGTACCACAAATTTTCCATCAACATACGGTCCGACAACAGTGCCTACCGAAATTTTACCGAATGTATCGCGGTTGACGGGTGGCAATTCTTCTTTACCGAGATATTTACCAACCATCTGTCCGTTGTTGGCAACAACAAAAGAAGAGTCTTTAGTTGTTTTAGCGAAATCATCACGCAATTTTTCCATTTTTGCAAAAGTCTTCATCGAATCTTCAAGGGAAGGTTTTACATCAATTTGAATGTATTGTAGCGTTCGCGTTTCTTCTTCGTTCGTGTAACGCGCTTTGTTTTCAGAAATATATTTTTCTAAATCAGCATCGGTAACGTTAACGTCTTTATCTTCTACTTTATCGAATGGAACGCGTGTAAAAGCAAACGTAGCCGGCGTGCTCATTTGCGCTATCACTGCATCTGTCAACCAAGTTGGCGCATACACCGCTTTAGTAGCTAAATTTAAAATTTTAGCTTGCAGACGCTCACTGATGACTTGATCTTCAATTTCTTTCAAATATTTTTTTCCTTCAATCGGCACTGTATTCGCATCAACAGCTTGTTTAATTTTTTCGAGTTGCGCTGGATCAACTTGGCGCGTGTTCTGATCCATGAAGGCAGGATTACTCATTACTATCGGACTCAAATCTTTTCCGAATTGCAAATCGCGCAATTCATCTTTAGAAATACCCAGACCTAAAGCGGACGCTTCTTTATTCACAACAGTACTTTCAACAAACTGATTGAACAAACCGTTGCGTACATTTAGATCGCTCGCGCGTTGCTGATACAAAGTTTGCGCGCGGTTTTCCAAATCGCGATAATCCAACGTTTGTCCGTCAACTTTTCCAATAGTAGAGGTATTTGTAAGTTGCCCCCACGTTCTGTTCGAGTCTTGCGTGAAAAGCATACCAATGAAAGCTGCAATAGCCAATGCCATGAGCGTAATAACTAAAACGGATTTGCTCCGTATTTTCTGAATCAGTGCCATTTTAAAATCTGATAAGTATAATGATGTCGTTGGTTGTTTTTAAAACTGCGCAAAATAAATGTATTTGGCGTTCATTTCAAAACTTTTGTAAAAAGCAGATAGCTTTGAATTTTGAGCTTTAAGCCATGAAGCGTTATTCGCCACGAGATGCTAATAGCTCAAAGCTAATTTCTGACAACTGTTTATATTACTAAAAAACCACCATTTTGTTGCGCGCAAAATTGTGGTTTGCCGTTAACTCATTCAGTAATTCCGTTAACTCGAGTGCTTTTGGGAAAAAAAATTAAAGAAAAAATAATAATAAAGTGTTTTTTTTTATTATTTTTCAAAAATAAATTCTAATTTTATGTTTAAATTCAAAAATATATCATTTGAACCACTTTAAAAACACTAATTGGCACAAACTTTTCAAATAGAACACTGGAACTATAAATCCAAATTACACATCACTTTATAAAGTAGCATACTATTATGACTTTTATGAGAAAATCAAAAAACGAGACGGTTGTATTAAAAAAAGGAAAACGCGACATTGAACTCGATTACGTTGAGTTGCGCAAAGCGGTTTTAGTCCTCCGTTCAGTCAATCACAAATTACGTCAGCAAATTATTGATCTTCTCGACGAAAACGAGAAAATGACGGTCACAGATTTGTACATCCGATTGCGCTTAGAGCAGTCAGTGGCATCGCAGCATTTAGCTATTCTTCGCCGTGCAGGCGTGGTAAAAACCGAGCGTCAAGGTAAGTTTATTTATTATTACGTTAGTAAAGAACGTATTAATCACATCAGCCGATTAGTAGAAGAAATTACTGAAAACGCACAAAGTTAATAATGCAACGAAATTTTAGGAATTGTCGCTCAAATAATTGAGTGGCAATTCCTTTTATTAGATAATATACGAAATTTTTTCTAAAAAAATTTTGTTAATACAATATTAATGCCGAAATTTGTTTATTAGAACGTACCGCCTTACAACTCTCACAAAAAAAACAGCACTATGGGAAAGGTTGAAGCCTTCATTAATAAGGAAAAACTTCAAGTCTCTTCAGACATTTTAAGAGCTTTAGCGCATCCTTTGCGTTTGCAAATTTTAGAATTTATAGACAAACACAAAACTATAAATGTTAACAAAATTTATGGCACCTTAAAATTAGAGCAATCAATCACCTCGCAACACCTCAAAATTTTGCGCACTTCTGGTTTAGTACACACACACCGCGAAGGTAAATTTATTCATTACACTATTGATTATCCGCGTATGGCAACCGCTATTCACGCTATCGGTTCGTTTTTAGAAGTGAATGATGTGATTGATGACGGCGAAGAAATATGAGCGATTAGCTTTGAGCCTTGGGCTTTGAGCTTCAATTCGCGATTTGGGTTCAAAGCTCAAAGCTCAAGGCTTAAAGCTAATTTACTTTTCATAGCTGCGCTCGTTTCATCGTTAGCGAGTATTAAAAGTGTGTGCTTTAATTCTTCGTTAAGTTCAGGAATTTTTTTGCCCACATTTTTTAATAATTGGATGCAATAAACGCGTACAGCAATCGGTTGCTTTTTATCAGTTAAAAAAGAAAAAGCTGTATCAATTAAAGGCACTAAAATTGCGTCGGGAATAATTTCTGAAAAAGCAAAAACTCGACCAATACTTCGGCATATAGAGGTATGTGTTGTTGATTGAAAAATATGGAATAAACGTTCGCCGTAGTTTTCAAATAATGGGTATTCCGCATAAAGCCAACTCGCAACCTAAGCAGCACGCATGGCTAACAAATTTGTTTTGCCCGCAAATAAATTAATTAAATGTGCTACGCGCGCTTCGTTGGAACCAATATATTGCACTGTAACCCCTATCATTTTTTTTGAGCCACTGCTGAGTAATATTTCTTCGAGTTGTTTCATATTAAATATTGGGAAAGCCATCTAAAAAAATTAATTTACATTGGCTCAAGTAGGAGTGAATTTACCATTAATTAATTATATCTTGTTGCTTAAAAGTTGTAATTTTGTTGTAAAATAAATTGTATGGCTTATTCCGATTTCACTTTTATAAAATTGAAACAAAAATTTGATATTCAGCAGCGCGGCATGAATTTATTTAAAAGTGAAAAAATAAATTCAATAGTACCCTCCGAAGGACTTCAAAAATATATTGATAAAGGGCGTTCTATGCCTTTACAATCCGAAAAAGCAAAATCAGAAGCACTCATTTTTCCTATCATTCGCGAACTACAAGACTTGAACGAAAATATTAGCGTTTTTTCTGGTTATCCATTTAATATTGATTCTAATTTTGAATTAAATGGCGCGCCCGATTTTATGATTTCTGCACAGCCGGAAATAGTGGAGCCACAATCGCCAATTTTTTGTTTGGTTGAAACAAAAAATAAAACGCCCGAAGACGGTTTTGCGCAATGTGCAGCTGAAATGTATGCCGCGCGTTTATTTAACCAACAAAATAATGATCCGCACGAAATAATTTATGGTGCAGTGACTAATGGTTACGACTGGGTTTTTCTTAAACTTGAAGCTAATTTTGTTTTTATTGATACCGATCGCTACTTCATCAATGAACTACCTAAACTTCTCGGCATTCTTCAATTTATTATTGATAAAACTGTTGGATTAAAATAAATAGCGCATCTTTTTAAATCCACGAACTACTATTTTATCGAAAAAAAAGTACATTTAGTCAAGAAAAATTTTAAAAAATAGTTCTTGCAACGTAATTTGCAGACAAATTTATTTAAAAATAATTAAATTCCTAGTCATAAAAAAGTTTTTTTTAATTGCACTCATATCACTCACAGCTTTCGCGACGCAGGCGCAAACAGCTGACGAAATTTTAGACAAACACCTAACTGCCATTGGTGGCGTTGACAAATGGAAAAAAATGGAATCGCTTAGATTAGTTGGAACGGGTACTTCGCAAGGCATGGAATTTTCGGTAACAACTACGAAAGCACGTCCTAATAAAATTCGCACCGAAAGCGATATGATGGGACAAAAAGTAGTGATGAGCTGTTACGATGGCACTACAGGTTGGTCTAAAACACCGTGGGGAACGATGAACAAACCTGCTAAAATGGGTGATGCAGAACAAAAAGCAGCACAAGCTGATTCGTTTGATGGTGATTTAATTGATTACAAAACAAAAGGTAGCACACTTACTTTGGTCGGCACCGATAGTGTTGAAGGTGCGAAATGTTTTAAACTCAGTTTGAAAAAAGCAGCCGGCGATGAAAAATTTTATTACGTTAATGCGCAAACGTACATGATTGATATGGTGCAAGCACTTTCGACACGCGGACCAAATAAAGGAATGGGTGAAACTTTGCTTACCGACTACAAAGACGTGAATGGTATAAAAATGCCTTACAGCATAGAAACTAAAATGAAAGGTGAAACGGTTTTCAATTTAAAATTTGATACTATCGAGGTAGATCCGAAAATTGATGCCAGTATTTTTGCGTTTCCTAAATAAAAACTAAAATTAATAAATTTTAAAACTGTCTTTACTGAATGTAGAGGCAGTTTTTTATTTTTCATAAAATGAATTTTAATTAAATCCGTTGATAGCTTGTAAATTTTTTCGTAATTAAAAACAAAAACATTATGACCTTTTTAAAATCCATTATTTTATTATTTTTTGTGCCCGGTGTTGTTTTTTTCTCCTGGAATTGTAAAGCATTGAGCAATGCAGGCAGTGCTGTCGGAAATGCACTTCTACCCGATGTCAGCGCCGATGCAACGCTCGGTAAACAAACATCGGATGAAATTGCGAAAGATCCGAAAATGTATCCAATTTTGCTTGAGAAAGGTAACGAAGAAGTTTATGGCTACGTTCGAGGCATAAAAAACAAACTTTTAGCAACCGGTAATGTAGAACATGCGAAAGATTTTCCGTGGGAAGTAAAAATTATTAATGACCCTAAAACGCTCAATGCTTTTTGCACACCCGGCGGATATATTTATGTTTACTCGGGCATCATAAAATATCTCGATTCGGAAGATCAACTCGCAGGTGTAATGGGACACGAAATGGGTCATGCTGCAAAACGTCATTCTATGAAACAAATGTATGAGCAAAATGCGCTCAGTTTTGGTTCTTTCATCGCAGCGTACGTTTTGGGAATTAAAGATTCTACGACTGCAAGTACTATTAGCGGAATTACTACGTCGTTAGTCGGTTTGAGATTTAGCAGAGCACACGAAACCGAAGCAGACCAAATGAGTGTAAATTATTTATGCGGAACAGAATATAATGCAGCCGGAGCCGCAGGTTTTTTTAAAAAAATTGGCAATAGTTCAACCACGCCTGAATTTTTAAGCACGCACCCGAGTCCACCGAATCGCGTAGAAAATATTACAGCCAATGCTGCCGCTTCAAATTGTAAAGGCGGCACTACCAATACATCGCAATACCAGCACATCAAAAGTTTGTTGCGCTAATAAATATTTTGAAAGGCGTAGTTTTTTAAACCTGCGCCTTTTGTGATTTCAGATTTTTTTTTGATATTTGCAATAGCATTAACTTATTTAAACCGAATCTGAACTAAAAAAATCTTCGGTGCGCTATCGGCTCAATTCAATAGTAATAGCTATATTTACAATGCTTTAATGAAAAATTTTTATGAAACAGAAATTCAGTTGGTCAACGCTGTTGGTACTTATGTTTTTGGTTGTTACACCGGCAATATCCATGTTGGTTTTGTTTAAAGGGCGCGATACAGGTGTGGCTTTTTATAAAGATTTGAAGCAAAATCTTGGTGCCATTAATTTCGCAACGGCACCCGAATTAAACAATGCTATAAATAATACGGAGCAGTACAAAGGTAAAGTTTTGGTTTTCTCGAGATTTACAACCGAAAGCTACGATACGCTCAATTCTGTTTTCAAAATTGTTAATAAAATTGATCAGTTTAAAGATGAAGTGGATAATTTAGCGTTCATCGCTTTGTTCGATTCGTCCTCCCAAAATGAAACGCGACAATTTTATAACAGTCTATTGCAAAGCGATAAAAATCGGTGGATTTTTTTAAATGAAAACCCGACAACTTTTAAATTAAATTTCCCTTCATCGTTTCATGTTGCCATTGTTGATACAGTCGGTGTTATTCGCCGTTATTACGATTTGAGATTATTGGAACAGAAAAAGAAATTTGTCGAAAATTTATCCGTCATGCCGAACATAAAAAAAGTAGGCAACGTAGTGAAACGCGAACAAAAAAAATCATAATTTAAAGAATAGGGATAAGTAATAAAAATAATGCAGTACATACAATCTGATTCAGCAACGATAAAAAAACTCAACACTTTAGCTTACATAGCTTCTGCAATCGTGCTTTTGTTCGTAAGTTTTATGCGCCAAATTCCGAGATTGAATTTTGGTATAGATCTAAACTTCTTACCCGCCGTCTATGCCGTCATCAATGCTGTAACGGCAGTTTGTTTGGTCATTGCTTTTATCCATATAAAAAATAAACGCGTTGAAGCGCATAAACGGATGGTCACGCTTTCGCTCGCGCTTTCGAGTTTGTTTTTGGTTTTGTATATCGTGTATCACGTGACTTGCAATGAAGTTAAATATTGTGGCATCGGTGCTTCTCGCAGTATTTATTTCTTTTTGCTCATCACACACATTGTACTCGCCGCAACAAGTTTTCCGTTTATTTTGTTTACCTTCGTAAGAGGTTACACGATGCAAATTGCGCGTCACAGGGCAATGTCGAAATACGTTTTTTGGGTTTGGTTATATGTTGTGTCAACGGGTCCGATTATTTATTTAATGATTCGACCGTGTATGTAGTCAATTTTGAAGCACGATATTATATCGTTAGCCTTGGAATACAGATATCATTTAGTAACAGTGTTTAATTGAAAAAGTATAATTTTTTCTTGCTGCTTAAAAAATTTATTATGAAACTCAAATTGGTTTTATTGTTGGTAAGCATTTTAGTTTTTGCGGGTGAAATATCGGCGCAATGCCCCATGTGTAGGATGAGCGTTCAGAGTAATCTGCAAAATGGTGGTACGCAAGGTGCAGGTTTAAATTCTGGCATTCTTTCTCTATTGGCTATGCCTTATCTAATTATCGGCGGATTGGCTTTTGTGTGGTGGAAAAATCGCAAAAAACAAAATATTGATTTATTAGAAGAATTATAAAATTGTAATTTCGTTATTAATAAAATAAAAAGCCTTATAGATTTTGAAAATCTGTGAGGCTTTTTATTTTTAGATTACTCTGTAAGATTACTCTAAAAATAATCGCACTTATTTAGTTTTAGCTTGATTGATACAAATAATCAAATCATTTCTGTAGCATATAGTTAAATCAATTCCCTTAATCTAACGCTAAATTTTAATCTGCTTTTACCACGTCGCACCGTCAACCGAACAATTTTACCTACTTTATTTTGTAAAATTCTATTGATAGAAGGCAACGTGTAAAAATTTGCAGGAAACCAACCAATTCTAATAATTTCATCATTTTCAAGAAGTCCTGCTTCCGAAGCGGGTGAATGAGCTAAAATATTATTTATAAAATAGCGATTCAGGTCAACACCCGCAGCAATAACTGCAATTCCACTTCTATCGAAGGTAAACTTTTCATTAAAATGTTTATCGCGTTTTAAATACAGTCGGCTGCGCGTAAAATCAATGACGACTATGAAACGCGAAAGAATATCATTTCCCATTATGCCGCTTCTTCCCAAAATTAAAGTAGAATCACTCAAATTGGTGAGTTCTTGAAAATAACTGAGCGGTTGTCGAATGTCTATATTTCCAAATTTTAAATCATTTATTCTACCGATATAACCATTCAGTGTGCCGCCTAAACCCGAACCAATATTACTGATGAGCGTATGCGCGGGTGGCGAAAGACCTGGCGTTGAATGCGCGTATAATAATAACGGAATGCCTGCGCCGGTATCGAGTAAAAGTTTTAAGTTAACGGCTGTATCGCTCGCAACTTTTATAAGCGTATTTAAATACGGTTTACTTTTATAAATTTCAATTCGGAATGAGTCAAAACCGCGCACATTGCTCTTTTCAAAAAACGTAGGATTAATAACCGAAAGAATTTGTCGGCGATAATCTATTTTAACGATGTGGTTTCTAAAAATTTCTGCACCCAAAATACCATGTATATTCAAACCGACGAATTTATCGAATTGAAAAACATCTTCGTCGAGCACTAATATATCGCGTTGCGAGCGCAAACCCATAATGTCAATCGTTACATGGCGCGCGATGTATGCTTTAATGGGTGTGTGCAAATCGGAACCTAAAATATCAATACTCCTATCATATTTCAAGTTCAGCAGTGTGGCAATTTCTTTTTTTGCCAAAATAGTATGCTCAGCACCCGTATCGAATAAAAAACGCAGCGGTAGTCCGTCTTTAAATTCAATTTTTATGATAATATAGTTGCCATACCGCTCGAATGGTATTTCTAATTCTTTTGTATTTTCATTAAACTCAGGAATGATGCTCTGAGCACTGATTTGTGAAGCAATTGAAAAAAAAATGATAAAACTTAAAATAATTTTTATTTTGTTCATAACAGCTGTTATAAAATTTTATTCGTTTCTGTAACTTTCAAATACGAATGTCGAAATAATTATACAAAAAACTGCCTTTTTAAAAAGCGAATTTAATTTTGTTAAAATAAAATTTTAAAAAAAATATAGCCGAATCTTTTACATTCTCAATGTAATGTATAAATTTACACTCGATTAAACTAAAAGTGTGTATTGAAAAAATAAATTTAAAAAAAGTGCAAGTTCTTGTACAGCAAATTTAATTATTTCAAAGCGCCGTTTAATATTTAACCTATCGAAAGTACCAAGCGACCACAAAGTTGCGCTTATTTTTTTAACTATTTTTTTTAACTTTTACAACTGAAATGTATGATTATGAAGTTTAACTTCAAGTTAGTAATGCTTTCGGCGATGTGTTTGTTGTTGAGCAGTTTTGCTTTTGCACAACGCATTGTTTCAGGAACCATTATAGACGCTGAAACCAAAGAGCCACTCATTGGTGCAAGCATTATTTCCGTAGGCACACTTGCCGGCGCTCAAACAGACGTTGATGGCAAGTTTAGCTTTCAAGCTCCTGCCGATGCTAAGCAGGTAGTAATTTCTTTCACAGGCTATACAACTCAAACAGTTGATATTCCTGCGAACAACCAAGTTGATGTTGCATTAGCTGGCGGTTCTGTTTTAGATGCTGTTGTTGTTACTGGTTACGGTGGAACACTTAAACAAAAACAAGTTGCTAGTGCGATTGTAACTATCAAAGCTGATGAGTTTAATGCTGGTTCAGTTACTGACCCCACGCAATTACTTCAAGGTAAAGTAGCGGGTTTAGTTATCGCTCAACCAGGTGGAGATCCTAACGGTTCATTCAGTGTGCGTTTACGTGGTACTACAACTATTGCAGGTAACACTGAACCATTGTATGTAATTGACGATGTTCCGGGCGTACCAATTCAATCTGTAGATCCGAACGATATTGAGGAGATTACAGTATTAAAAGATGGTTCGGCTGCTGCGCTTTATGGCGCGCGTGCTTCGGCAGGTGTAATTATCATTACTACCAAGAAAGGTACAATTGGCAAAACGTATGTAGATTTCAGCACAAAAGTTGACGTTGCTACCATCTCAAACAAAGTTTCGAGCATGAGTCCAGACGAATACGCTACGGCAGTTACTGCTGCAGGTGGTGCTCCGGTTACATCTTCACGCACAAACTGGTTCGATTTAATTTCGCGTAACGCAGTTTCGACAACACAAAACTTAGCTATTGGTGGTAGTCTTGGTAAAGGTTCTACATATCGCGCTTCCGGAACTTTCAGAAACGTACAGGGTAATTTAATTAACGATGGTTACCAGCAATTGAATGGTCGTTTAAGTTTACAACAGTATGCCTTGAACGATAAGTTGAAAATTAATTTAACTGTAAATGTTTTAAATCGCGATGCACAAGTAGGTCGTGGTGAAGCGTTTTACTATGCTGTAACTTATAATCCAACTGTGCCAGCATTGGGTGGAACAGATGCCGGTAAGTACGGTGGATACACTGAAACTGGTGGCTTCGATGCTTACAATCCGCTTTCAATTGCTAAACAAAGTATTGATGATAGAAGTTTAAACTACGTCCAAACAGCTTTTGGTGCGCAATATGAACTTTTTGATGGTTTTAAAATCAAAGGTTTATATTCACTTCAGAAGAATACACAATTTGAAGGCAGTTATTATCCGTCAACAGAGTTGTTTAACGGTGCTGGAACGCAAGGAAACGCAAATATTTTCAATTCTGCGGCGCAAAATAAATATTTTCAGACATATTTAGACTATACTAAAAGTATTGACAAATTGGCTGTAAACGCAACTGCGGGTTATGATATTAACGATGGACTTTATCAAAATAGCAGCCTTGGCGCAGGTCATATTCCATCTGATGCCCTCGGTTACAACGCTATAGACCAATCACCTGATGTTAAAAAAGGTTTAGCTACCGCTCAGAGTTTTAAAGGTGGTTCAAGAATTTTAGCATTTTTTGGTCGTGCAAATTTAAGTTATGATGAAATTTATAACTTAACTGTGACTGTACGCCGTGAAGGTTCTTCTGTTTTATCAGAGGGTAATAAATTTGGTACATTCCCATCTGTTTCTGCGAGTGTTGATTTAAACAAAGCCTTTATTCATTCAACAGTTTTTGATCAAATTAAATTGCGCGCAGGTTACGGTGTAACAGGTACTTTACCTTTGCAAGCTTATTTAACACAATCAAGTTTCACAGGCGATGGTAACGGTTTTTATAATTTAGCGCGTAACCCATCATCTGGTTTGAAATGGGAACAAAAAGCTGAAACAAATATCGGTTTAGATTTTGTTGCAGTAAAAGGTCGCCTATCAGGTTCATTGGATTATTACACACGTAACATCACGGATTTATTATACAACTTCCAAACTATTCCTCCAGGTGCTTATGAAGCAAATGGAATTTGGGCTAACTCTGGTAGTTTAACAAGTTCTGGTTTTGAAGCTTTATTGAGCTACGACATCTTAAAATCGAAAGATACTAAATGGCGTTCAACATTAATTTTAGCTACTAACAATTCAACATTGAACAGTATCAAAACAGACGTATTACAAATTAGTCCATCAGGTAAGCTAAACTTATCAAACATAGGTGCACCAGGTTTAAACAGTACACCAATTGTTCAGGTGGCACCAAATTCACCATTGGGTCAAATATGGACGTTCCAATATGTAGGTACAAACTCTGTTGCTAAAAACCTTTCAGGCGATGGTAAAAACATTGGTGGACCAACAATTTTAAACAGATTCGGTAAAGAAATACTTTTAACAAGTGCGTCGGATAGCGATAAAATTATTGCTGGTAATGGTTTGCCTAAATTAACGTTAGGTTGGTCAAATAGCTTGAATTTTGGACCTATAGGTGTGAACGTTAACTTTGTTGGTACATTCGGACATAGCATCGTTAACTTATTCCGTGTGTTTTACGAAAATAATAATGCGGGTTCAATTTCTGCTTACAACCGCGTAAAAACTAAATATTGGGATCCTACTTTAACAGATGCACAATTCAGCAGTAATTATGTTGAAAGTGGCAGCTACTTACGCTTAAACTATTTACAGGTTTATTACGATTTCAACTTAGGTGCTAATCCGAAATACGTGAAAAAAGTACAGGTTTATGTAGCATCTAATAATTTACTTACTTTAACGGGCTATACGGGCGTTGATCCAGAGGTGCGTTTCAAAGATGGAAATGATGGTTTAGTACCAGGCGTTGACCGTAGAAATACATACTTATCAACGCGTACTTTTAGTTTAGGTGCTAATTTTAGTTTCTAATATTTTGGGCTATTTATTTAAAAAATACGCAACACTTGTTTATACTAATTATAAATACTTTTATGAAACATTTTACAAGTGTTGTGTGTTTGTTTTGTGTTCAATTTCTTATAACTTTGCAGTAACAAAATTATTCAAAACATGAAAAAATTATTTATTAATGCACGTCTGGCACTTTTGGGAGTAGCAATGATAGCTTCTACAAATGCTTGTACAGACCTTACGGAGAAATTATACTCCGAAATCCCAGCAGATCAATTTTATAAAACAACCGACCAAATTAATGGTGCTATCGGTGCTGTTTACACTGGTTTGTACGGTATGGGAAACCATGGTGGTTATTGGTCTGGCCAAGAAAACTCTTCACAAGAGTCTCTCATTCCACAGCGTGGTGGTGACTGGTTCGACGGTGGTCAATGGTTAAATGCTGCACAACATATAAGCAATGCTAATGACGGATTTTTCAATGGTGCATGGAGTTTTTCATACAAACCTATTGCAACTTGTAATCGCTTGATTGCACAGTTACCAGTAGCTGCACCAGCTGCAGCAACTACCGCTGTACCGGAAATCCGTGCTATGCGCGCCTTGTACTACTATTTTTTATTAGATGAGTTTGGTAATGTTCCTTTATTCGTTAATTATCCTGTTGGTAATGACGAATATGTTACAAAAGACCGTGCAACTGTTTATGCTTTTGTACAAAGTGAGTTGGCTGCCGTTTTACCTTCACTTAGCAAAAGTGTTACTTATGGTAAAATGAATTATTGGTCTGCCAGATCTTTACAAGCTCGTTTATATTTAAATGCAGGTGTTTACACAGGCACACCAGATTGGGCAAATGCAAAAGCCGCTGCTGATGATGTTATTAAAAACGGACCTTACAAATTAGACGTTTCTGCTAACTGGATTCAGAATAATTTCTGGAAAAATAACGATAAGTCAATCGAGAATGTATTTGTAATTCCTTACGATGAAGTTACAGCACAAGGTTTTAACTTCCATCAAATGGCGTTACACTATAACTCTCAAACTACTTTTAATTTGCAAAATCAGCCATGGAATGGTTACTGTACTTTGCAGGAGTTTTATAATTCTTACGAAGCTGCGGATATACGTAAAGCTAATTTCTTTGCTGCCGGACAACAATATGCGCCTGATGGGAAAACACCAATTCTGGATTCCGCGCCTGATGGCGACCCAGATGGTCCAACTTTAATATTCACTCCGAATATTAATAGTTTGTTTCCAAAAGCATATCGCGAAACTGGTGCTCGTATGTTAAAATTTCGCCCTTACGATAACGCAACGGCTAATTTATCAAACGATTTTCCTATTTTCCGTTTAGCTGAATTATATTTAACACGCGCTGAAGCAAGTTTTAACACCAGTGCTGCTGATGTTACAGCTTTAGCTGACGTTAATCTTATTCGTTCACGTGCTGGTGTTTTACCTTTCGCATCGTTAACTGCTGCTAATTTATTAGCTGAGCGTGGTCGTGAAATGGCATTTGAAGGCGTACGTCGCCCAGACGAAATTCGTTTTGGTGTGTACTCAAATGCACGTAAAATTTCAGATGATTTAAATAAACCTGCGGATGATAACGCTGCAAAGCGCGCTGTGTATCCAATTCCACAACCGCAATTGGATGCGAATCCAAAATTACGTCAGAACACTGGTTACTAGTATTTTGAAAATATAAGTTCAAAGAGAACCAATATGAGTGCGCCGAGAAATCGGCGCACTTTTTTTATGCGCGTTTCATATCAATCACAAATCTGTATTTCACATCCGATTTAAGGATGCGTTCGTAGGCTTCATTCACATCGCGCATTGCAATCACTTCTACGTCCGACACAATATTATTAGCTGCACAGAAATCGAGCATTTCTTGAGTTTCTTTAATGCCGCCAATCATTGAACCAATAATACTTCTTCGTTTTGAAATAAGTTTATCGGCACTGATGCGATTATCTTCTGGTGGAATACCAACTAAAAGCATTTTTCCATCTACTTTAAGCAATTCAAGATACATATTCACGTCGTGTGGTGCAGCAACTGTGTTCAAAATAAAATCGAAAGTGTTTTTTGCAGCTTTCATCTGTTCTTTATCCGTACTTAAAATAAAATGATGCGCACCCAAACGTTTAGCATCCGTTTCTTTAGAAGGAGAAGTACTCAACATCGTTACTTCTGCACCAAATGCAGCCGCAAATTTTACACCCATGTGTCCTAGTCCGCCGAGACCTAAAACAGCAATCTTATGTCCTTTACTAACACCGGCAAATTTTAATGGCGAGTACGTAGTAATACCGGCACACAACAAAGGCGCAACCGCCTCTAATTGCGATGTGAACGGAATATGCAGCGCATACTTTTCATCAATCACATAATTTTCGGAATAGCCACCAAAAGTTGGTGTTTTGCCATCGCGGTAATAACCATTGTATGTTGGTGTCATGCTTTCATCGCAATATTGCTCCATCCCGCTTTTGCAGGAAGCACACACGCGACAAGAGTCAACAAAAACACCAACACCAATGTAATCGCCGATTTTAAATTTTGTAACATCGTCTCCAATTTTAGTTACTCGACCGACAATTTCATGACCTGGAACAATTGGATAAACCGAAGGACCCCATTCGCTGCGCGCCATGTGTATATCGGAGTGACAAACGCCACAGAATAAAATATCAACTAATACATCGTGTGCGCCTACGCTGCGTCTTTTAAAATTAAGCGGCGCAATCGGAGATTCTTTACTCGTCGCGCCATAACCATTTACTGAAATCATAAAAAGAAAGAATTTATACTGAACTAACTCACTGCGGTTTTTAAATCATTCGTCACATTACCCGTGCGTTTCAAAACACCCCATTCTTGCAATTCACCTTTAATTGCGCGACGGTATGTTTTATACAAAACAGAATACATCAAAGGTCGGTAGACCAATCGTTGCGGAAAAAGTAACCATAAATCGGATATATTTTTACGTTCGAAACGATATGCAAAGAAAGCACAAATCAGATCCATAGCCATAAAAGCGAGGTAATATCCCCAAATTTTTCCGAATGTACCAGTTAAAATTGAAACAATCATGACTAAGTCTGCAACGGGTGCAAAAATTGGGAGAATGAGTTGAAAAACTAAAATTTGTGGCATGGCAATCCATGCCAAACTTCCGTATTTAGTGTCGAACAAAATGTCTCTATTTTTCCAGAAGGCTTGCAAAACACCAAAATTCCATCGGAAACGTTGTTTTAAAAATTGTGCAAAAGTTTCAGGTGCTTCTGTGTAAGCGATGGCATCGTTGGCAGTACCGATTTTACCACCTGTGCGCAATAATCGAATCGTTAAATCGCAATCTTCAGCAAGTGTATCGGTATCGTAACCACCAACAGCTTTTATTGCTGCCACTCTGAATGCACCGATTGCACCCGGAATAACAGTTATAGCATTTAAATATTCCATAGCAAGACGATCAAAATTTTGCGCCGTCGTGTATTCAATGGCTTGCCACCGCGTAAGCACGTTTATTTTATTTCCCACTTGCACATTTCCTGCAACGGCTACAATATTTTCATCACTCATTTTCTGAATGAGTTGGAAAAGCGCGTTGTTACTCAGTTGCGTATCGGCATCAATGTTAACCACAAAATCGTTTTGCGTTTGTGCAATACCAAAATTAAGTGCCGATGCTTTTCCGCCGTTTGGTTTTGTATAAATTTTTACGCGTGCTTCGTTTTCAAATGCCGCTTTTACTTTTTCATAAGTTTTATCTTTCGAACCATCATCAACGAATATGATTTCAAAATTGGGATAATTTTGAAGCAGTAAACTATTTATTGTTTTTATCGCCGTAACTTCTTCATTATATGCGGGAACAATGACGGATATAGCCGGCGTAAATAATTTTGGGCTTTGAGCTTTGAGCTTTGAGTCGCTCTCGTAGGGAAGCTCATTGCTCACTACTATTTGCTGAATACTATTTTTTTTGCGTTGTAAAAATGCCAAAAAGAGAATGGCTAAATTTCTAAAAACAGAAAGAATGATAGAAAAAAAGAAAATGCCACCAAAAAGCGATTGCAAAAAATAACCAATTTCAGCGAAGACGCGGTCGAATCTATCAAAAAATGCTTGCTTACCAACCAACGGTGGCATGAGTTTTTCTGGTTTTTCTTGCAAAACATCCGCTATTGTAGTGAAAGTGTAGCCATTATCCTTGAAATACTTAATAATGCGCGGCAATGCAGCAACGGTAGCACTGCGGTCGCCACCGGCATCGTGCAATAAAATCATGGCACCATAATCTTTTTCACGAATGACGCGATTCACAATGCTATCGGCATTAATATTTTTGGCGTCCCAATCTAACGGGTCAATACTTTCACCGATAGTAATATAGTTTTGCTTTTTAGCAATTACGACGGGTAAAAGCTCTTCTTCAGTTTCTGGTTCAGCATCGGCGAGGTATGGTGGTCGAAAAAGAATGGTTGATTTGCCAATTATACTTTCAATAAGTCGGCGCGTAGTGTTGAGTTCAATAATGGATCGCCACTCCGGAATAGTTGCCATGTTTGGGTGAAAGAAAGAGTGATTGCCAATTTCGTAACCAAGTTTATCAATTTTACGCAATAACGGTAAATTCGATTCAGCATTATAACCCACCATAAAAAACGCTGCGGGTACTTTTTCTTTTTGTAGAATATTGAGAATTTGTGGCGTCCATTCTGGATCCGGTCCGTCATCGAAAGTTAAAACTTTTTTCTTTGCATCTGCTTTACCAAATTTTCGGACAACGAAACTTGTTGGTAAAAGTACAAATTTTTCTTCATTAATGAGTTTATCTTTTGCTTCATATTCTAAATCAACCTTTCCTTCGGTCGGTTCAGTAATTACATCTAAGGCTTCACCTTCACCAATATAGTCAATCGTGCTTGAAAGCAATGCATTTTTTATGTCCGTAATTTTAAAGCCCGAACTGTCTAACGCACCTTCACTTAAATTTCGATTATAAAAACTCCAAAGTCTCGGATCTTCAGAACCTAATCGCCACAAGGCAACGCCTTTCCAGCCGGCATCATCAGCAATGCGCATAGTATTAAAGTTCGATGCAGCATCGGTGAAACCCACGTAATGATTTTTACCATTTTCATCCGTGTAATTAAATTTGAGGTTGTAGGACTCGTTGTTGTATTCAATTTTTGCATCCGATTCTTTTGCAATCGCAATACATTCCTGAAAAGTAATTTCGTCGGCGTGTTTAGGGTCTTTACCCCAATCGTAACCGTAACCGGCAATACATAAAACAAGTTTTTCGGGTGGCACTTGTTTCGATACATCTGCAATGATGCTTTCAATCCATTTTTGTGGTGCAATATCGCCAGGTGCAGATTCAGCATTGTGTAAATCGTACGCCATTACGAAAATATAATCGTTAACTTGACTCAGTTTAGGTAAATTATAATCAGCATTTTGAGCATTTACGTCTTGAGAAACCAAATAACCTTTTGTGTGCAATGCTGTGTACAATTCATTCTGAAAAATAGTGAGGTATGTTTCAGCATCGTTCGATTCCAAACTCTCGAAATCTATGTTTACACCTTGAAAATGATACTTTTCGAGTAAATTCAAAACGCTCTGTATAAAATGTTCGCGCCTTTTTGCATCGCGCGCGATGTATAAAACATTATCTCCGTTCCATTTATTATTAAAATAGTTGGTAATCATGGGTATTACCTGAACACCAGGATGCGCATTTAAAAAAGCAAGCGCGCGATTATCAATATCCGTAAAAACAGTATCGGCTTTGTCAGGAACGTGTAACCATTCAGGTAAAATGGTATTTATGCTCGAAACATTTGTGCGCAAAGAATAAAAACTTTGTAAATCCCAATTAACATAAAACGCTGCGCGCATTCGTTTGTCGAAAGGAATTGGCAAACGTTTACTCAACGCCACATTAGGTTTAGTTTTTAGTACTTTTCTGTTATTGGCATAATCGAAAGTAGCGGTATTGTGTTCGTTAGCAATAGTATCATTAAGGATAGCTGTTTTATAATCATTGTACTTATTAAATAATGTTGGCAGTGTAGGCTTCTGACTGTAAAACACTAACGAAAAAGTAACAATAGCCGTAAAGACTATTGCAATGACAATAAATATGCGCGAAGCCCACTTTATACGATCCCAACGTTTGGGCGAATTAGTACTGAAAACTTGCTTTTTATAAACTTGTTCTGACACAGTATGAAAGTGAAGAAAATGAAGGAATTAAAAATGAAAAATGAAGGAATGAAAAACTAAATTAAAAAATGAAGCGATGAAAAATGAAAAAGTTGTTTAAGAATTGAAATTTTTCATTCCTTCATTTTTTATTTTATTTAGCTACAAAGATAAAGTAATTAAAACTCAAAGTATAATATACAAAAGCATCGTTGACAACATCGCTCGCACTTAAACTATGCGGAATGGCTAAATGCGCTGCTGCAGAAATTTCAAAAAGCGGTTGCGAGTAAGTTATTGGTAACGTTAATTCGGTATTCAGTAAACCAAATATACTTTGCGCGCTTGTAGCTGAAGTACTCTTTCCTTTAGCGCGTTTAATTAAAAGCGTTGTCAAACGCGTATCAGTTCCTGACATTAAAGTAATATCGGGTATAATACTGAGTTTTGATTTCTTTTCATCTATTATATTAATGGGTGCGCCAATACCGATTTCAAAACCATACGCGTTATCAGTCCCTTTAATGAAATTAGCGGAAAAATGTGGCTTTACAAAATCAGCATCTGCTACCACTTCGAGTGTAAAATAATTATTCAGGGCTTTATTGATTGTATCATTTCCCGCATTTAAAAACCAATGTTCATAACCCAATGATACTTCCAGCCACGGCGCCAAATCAAATTCATAACTTAAACCTAAAGTATGTTGTGAAATACCGGAAGTTTGAAAACCCGACCAGTAATCGGCGGCATAATGTAAACCAAAACCAGAAGAAGTCAAATAATCTAATCCCGCATTTACACCGAATTGGTTGTTACCAATTTTACGACCTTGAAAATTTACATTACTTGTGTTTGCTGAGGAAATTCCAAGTCGAGAAGATTTTTCTACTTGTTCGATGGAAAGTTGTGCTTTAATGTTGTGAAAAAATAATCCAACGGACATTAAAAGGGCAAGTGTTAAACGCTGCATTTTTATTTTTAAAAATTGTTACGAGAATAAAAGCGCAAAGTTAAATTTTTTAAAGTTAACGAACGTTTAAATTTTTAGAAAACAATTTGAAAACGATTTTGAAAACACAAACGATTTTGAAAACACAAATGATTTTAAAAACACAAATGATTTTAAAAACACAAACGATTACAAATATTTTTTGTAGTTATCGTAATAGATGATTAGCTACCAGCTTGAGTTCATTAATAAAAAAATAATGTGCGAGTTTTTACATTTTTAGGAAGAAAATAAATTTTGTTCTGATTTATTTAAGCAAATTGCCTTACATTTGATAGGATAATGTTAATCTAAAAAGAAAATAATACCTCTTTTAAATGCACGAAGATTTAGAAAAAGAAATAACAGGCGCACTCAACGCTAAACAATTAGTGAGCGAAGAAACGATTGAATCGGTTGTAGATTTATTAACCACAACCGATTTAGAAGAAGAACTCACGCGCATGAATATGTTGCAACCTGAAATTTTAGCGTATCTCACGAGTGAAGATTTTGAACTACTCACCGACGATGAACGCGACGTCATGTTATATTCTGCGCTCGTTATTTATAAATCGGTGAAGAAAATAAAAAATAAATTCCCAAAAATTACGCCACAAGCTATTGAAAACGCCGAAGAAAAAAATTGGTTACTCTTAGAAGGTGTAAACGAAAAAAAATTCAGAGAGCGTATTAGTATATTTTTTGAAACGTCGCCAGAAGAAGATTTAATTGCTTTTATAGAAGATATGCTCACCGATGACGATGAAAATCCTATAACTACCGAAGGCCGTGAGCCAATTTTTATCGCGCTTAAAACAATAGTTGATGTTTTAACTTAGGCATAATTTAAATTTTTCAGAAAAAAGCCGATGCACAAAATATATGTGCATCGGCTTTTTTGATTTCAGAAGAAAATAAAAAACTTTATTAAAAATATTTTTTAGCAAATTAGTTCATGACTTATTTCAAAACCGTATAAGTTATTGAGAGTTTCGGTTTGCGTTTCGCATCGCGTGTACCATAAAAAATTGTCCGCGCTGCAATAACTTGTTTCTGGCTCGGGGTGATATAAATTGTCGGACCGTCAACACCATCTAAGATGCGTTGCAGTTGGTGCGTTAAATTTATTTTTTGTTTGAAAACATTTGTCACGGAGTCACTCGTTAAATAGCCACCCGAATAATAATAAGGAAATGTACTTGGCGAAAATCCTACGTTGTCCGAAAAGTCGGCTATAAAACTGGCGTTAGGTTTTCTAGCAATCAACTGCTGAATTGGAGACCATAAATAGGTTTGTGCATCGGTAGTTTTTAGTGTAAACTCCAGCTCTGCTTTATTAATAGCAATTTTTTGATTGCCTTTCCAAGCCTTTAAGTTCGGGATTTCAAATTTTATATTTGGTCCAGCCATGCCTTGTAGCACTAAATAATCGCCTGATGTTGCCGTCGAGTTCAAGTATTTTCCAACATTAGACGATTTAATGCCAGAAGTAAAATACATTGAACGCGGACTAATTGAACCCGTTTGTAACTGAAAAGCATAATGTGTGGTGTCGCTTGGCAAATGGTAATACGCGTAAATACCTGCACCTGCATTGGTTGCTGTACGCGCCGCATTCGATAAATTAAGCGATAACATACATTTAGAGGTGCGTTTGGCACATATCGTAAAACCATTTATCGCGGCATCTAAAGTAGTATCGAGTGAGGCAACTGTGCCTAAAACAGAAGTATCTAAAGAAGAAAGAAGGCGTACGAGTGATGGATTGAGCTGATCTAACCTTATTCGTAATTGCGGAGGTAAATAAGTTGTATCAAATTTTGTAACGGCTGCGGTATCGGTTGTATATTTAACACCCAGAGTATTTGGCGAAGGAACAAAACTTATACTGCCGATAGGCGTACTTTCTTGCGCAAATTTTTTAGTTGAATAAATAACATTCGTTTGCGCCATGTCTTCGGTGAGTCTGTAAACTTCTAATTTTTGAAGATCAGCTGTATCGCCATAATTATTGGCAACCGAATAACCTAAAACCATGACAATAGAATCGAAAACAGCAGTGCCTAAATTGGAAGGGATACTTATACTTAAAGGTTTAAAAAAAATCTGCGATTCTTGAATGCCAAACAACGAATCATTAATTCTACCAACCAATAAACTATCGAACGGCGTTGAACCGTAATTATAAACCAAAACACTATCTGAAGATTCGTTTATGGCCGATATTGAAAGCGTATCGGTAAAAAGTGCATTAATTTGGTCGTTAGCAAAAATGTTTAAACCTAATTCAGATGATTTATTACAACTAGCAATGGCTATAAGAAAAAAACTTATAACGCCTGCAACAACAATATTTTTCATGTAAGAGAGAGAATTTCAATGTAAACGAATGGACCCTTGGTTTTCGTTGCTTGATGAGAGATTTTTATTCGCTTATATTTTCAGCCATTAATAATTCGTAGAAATTAAGGTAATCTTTGCCAAAATTTTCGGTAACAGGTGCATCTAATTTTTTCTTACCAAAAGTTTCAACGTATTGGTAATATTGTTCTGGCAAATCGCCTTCAACAAAAATTATTCCGTCCGAATTTTTAATCGCAGCACGGTGTAAGTCTGCGCCGCTATCAGTTTTAGCATCTAACATAATTATTGGGTCAATATTATTGATAAGTGCTTTGGTGCGCAATGCTTCAAATGTAATATTCGTCGGATAATCCTTTACTAAAGAGTAAATGAGTTTAGAATTTTGAAAGACGGGATCTTGTTTGTATGCTGTTCGGATATACAACGGAATTAAAGCAGTGAACCAACCATGACAATGAATTATTTCGGGTGCCCAACCAAATTTTCGTACTGTTTCGATTGCTCCTTTTGAGAAAAAAACAGCACGCTCTAAATTATCGGCAAACTCAACACCTTCTTCGTTCGCAAATAAAAATTTGCGTTTAAAAAAATCGTCGTTATCTAAAAAATAAACTTGAATGCGACTACCAGGTAACGAAGCAACTTTAATAATGAGCGGATAATCGTCGTCATTAACAATTATATTCATTCCAGAAAGTCGAACTACTTCGTGTAATCTATGACGACGCTCATTCACTGAACCGAAACGCGGCATCAATATCCGAATTTCGCAATCGTTTGTATTTAAATAAAGTGGTAATTTATTTGCCAATTGAGCAAGTAACGAACCCTCTGTGTAAGGCTCCATTTCTTGCGCTATGATAAGAACTTTTTTCTTACTCATGCTTTGATTTATAGGTACGAAATGCAAAAATTATAATTTCTAAATAAAATTATAGTCATTACTTCGTTAATTTTGAACTTTAAGAAAGTTTAGCAAAATTTGCAGCGCAAAGTTACTATTTTTTTAGCACAAAAATTATTCACTTTCCATAGTTTTATATCTCTTAGCTTATTTTAAGTAAATTTTAAGAGAAAATTTTGCCGCAGTGCTACTAATTATTCTATAAAATGATTAATTTGGTTCATTTAACGCCGTATATTTACAAATCCCCTTTAACTCCATTAGTTAATTCTACTTATATTTTCGTGCCATGCTGATTCTTCAAAAAGTAATTGATATAAAAAAACATATCGCGCATTTCAAAAAGCAACGCAAACAAATTGGTTTCGTACCTACTATGGGTGCTTTGCATGCAGGTCATTTATCGTTAATAAAACAATGTGCTGCAGAAAACGATGTCGTTATAGTGAGTATTTTTGTTAATCCAACACAGTTTAATAGTGTTTCCGATTTAGAAAAATATCCACGCACGCCTGAGCGCGATATTGATTTACTTTCTACTACGTCCACTACAATTCTTTTTATGCCGTCAGTAGAAGCGGTTTACGTTTCTGAGACTGAAATGCCTGCGCACAATTTTAATTTTGGTAATTTAGATAAAGTTTTAGAAGGTGAATTTCGACCAAGACACTTTGAGGGTATGTCGCGCGTAGTGAATCGGTTATTGCAAATTGTTGAACCGAATAATTTATACATGGGTTTAAAAGATTTTCAGCAATTTACTATTGTCGGCAGTATGCTTAAACAAGCGCGGAGTAAAGTGCATTTAGTACCGGGTGAAACGTATAGAGATCGAGATGGTTTGGCAATGAGTAGTCGCAATACACGATTAACGCCCACGCAGCGCAACGTTGCACCGCATATTTTTAAAGTTTTAAAAGAAATGCCAGAACGTATCATTACTTCTTCGCCTAAAGAATTAGAATTGTATGCGCTTAAAGCACTTCAAGAAGAGCCACAATTTAAGGTTGAATATTTAAAAATAGTTGACGGCAGAACGCTTGAACCCATTGCAAAATTTTCACAAACCGATTTTGCAGTAGCCCTTACTGCTGTTTATATTGATGACGTGCGATTGATTGATAATATTATTTTAAAACGTCCCAAAAATTTTTAAAATTTTTATTGCGCCTCTTCTGTATCAAATCCATGAGATGATGCATAACTTTTTAATTTCACTTTCAATAAACTGCGCGCGCGCGCCAAGCGCGATCGCACTGTTCCAATCGGAATGTCGTAAATATCGGCGAGTTCTTCGTATTTAAATTCATCCACGTAACATAGCAGCATAATGCTACGATATTCATTCGAAAGACTATTGATTGCTAACAAAATTTCATCGCCAAGTTCAGAATTATGCAACTCATAATCTAAATCGGCGTGCAGCGGATAGTCTGGATTCTCGTGTTCCGTTTTAAGCGTGGCACTATCGTAATCAATTACTTTGCCGCGTCGCTTTTTTTGGTTGTACTCGTTAATGAAAGTATTTTTCATAATCCGGAACAACCATGCACGCGCGTTTGTGCCTTCAATGTAAGAATCCGCACCTTTAAACGCTTTGAACAACGTATCTTGTACCAAATCTGCCACTTCGTTTTTATTTTGCGTGAGGTAGTACGCAAAATTAGCTAACGCATCGGCGTGAGGCAAAAATTCATCATCGAAGCGGTGCAATGGCGACATTAGTGGTTTAATTGATTAATAATCGAAGCAAATATAGAATTAAGAACTAGGAATTAAGGCACGCTTTGTTTTTATTCTTAATTTTTTATTCTTTATTTCCCTCAAAAATCCGTTCCTAACGCAAAATGCCAGATTGGTTTTTGTTCTGTGCGCGTTTCTATTCCCCAACCGTAATCGGCACGAAGCGTGTAACCAAATAAAAAAATACGTCCACCCGCACCATAACCTAAAACGACCGGATCTTTAAAATAATTAATAGAAATTACAACCGGTGCATTGGCCCTATCGGGTAAATCGGGTTTAGTAACGGTATTGAGTGGATTTTCGCGACGGAATGGATTTGTACCATGCCAAGCGGTGCCAACATCTAAAAAACCAACGATCATAGCGTTACGCCAAAAAGAAGAACTCAACGGATGATCGGCTAAATATTGAAAAATAGGCACACGTAATTCTGCATTAACTAAAGCATACGATGTGCCATTGCGAATATTTCTATCGAACCCGCGCATGTTAGCCGCTAAAGTTTGAAAAGCATAATTACCAGGTGGCGTTGTAATGTCGCTATTGTAGCTTGCATTGATTTGGTTATCTACGCCACCCAATACAAAAAGTGTTTTTTCAGATCCAAAACTTAAAGCACCTGCTGCGCGAATTGCCAAAACAGAATGTTTCAGAATGCGTTGATAATGCCGCACATCGAAACCAAAAATTCCCAGAAAATTATCGCCGAGCGAGAATGACAATTTATCGGTTAAGTTGAGATAGAATTTTTTTGAAGCATCCACCCAAAACTTATAACGCGTACCATTTTTAATATTGTTATCAATATCGCGCGTGTTATCAAAAATGTATTCTAATTTTAGACCGATGCGCTCTTCATCAATCGCGTTTGAATCGAGCGAAGTGCGATCTGTTGCCAGAGGCGTATAACTATCGTAACGCACGGTCGGCGTAGCTTGCAATCGCGAAAACATATCAAATGGGTAACGGTATTCGATTTGACCGAGCGTAGTGGTGTAACGTGCACTGCGTTGCGATGAACCGAGCGTAGTTTGTGTAAATCCATCCGATTTATGATACAGCGCATACCGTTTATCGAGTTGACCTTTTCTGTCATCAAAAAAAACGTAGGCTTCGTAACCAGTTGTTATTGTCGTCGGAATCCGAATTCCCGCTTCGAGTTGATAATCTTCGAGTAAATCTTTAAAATTTGCTTTACATAAAATGCCAAGTGGCGGTGTATTAAAACCGAGTGGCGTACCGGCGTAACTATCTAATCCGCCGAAGAGCAAACCGTTATCGAGTTTCGTAGAGTAAAAATCGTTTCTAAATTTTAAACGATAAGGCGTGATGCGATTCATTTTAAATTTAGCTGGCGCGTTCGGATCATCTTTTGGTTTCGCCTGCGATCCTAAAATATCTTCTGCCGATATCGCATTTTTATCTTCTTTTAAGTTTTGAGTTTTGAGTTTTGAGTTTTGAGTTTCAACTTGATTCAAGCTATCTATAACCTTAGAACTATCTTGTGAGGGCTCATGACTCATAGCTAATGGCTCATGGCTCATAGGCTTTTCATCAAACTCACTTTCAAAAGTATATTCTTTTTTCGGCTTAGCGTTTTGCGCCTTTGGCTTTGAACTATCAACAGTGATTGACAACTCATGGCTCAGAGCTGATGGATCATGATTAAGCGCTGATTTCTCAGGACTTTTCTTGCGTTTCGACATATTTTTTAAAATTTGCTGAACCGTCCAATAAACAGTAAAATCGGGTGTGACAACCGAATCGGGATTAGGCTTAATAATGTGTAAGCGCGGTACACCTTTAACCATAAATTCTTCAACCAAAACTTGAGCGCGCGGCGAAGCGGTTTGTGCAATAATATTTTTATCAAAATTGGTACTGTTGTGTACTATGGCAACGGTTTTGTAAATATCTTTTCTGGAAGTTGAATCAACGATAAAAGTGGAATCGAAACGACGGATAGAATCTTGTCGCACAATGAGTGTAACGGGTTCTTTAAAACTATTTTTACCATAAAATAACGTATCAGTACGCACAAATTCATCTTTCAAATACGCGTACTCCCGATTTTGTACACCACTCGCATCGCTCAAAAAACTAAAGTTTGTGCTATCAATCTGAATCGGATGGCGTTCGTTGCCTTCGGGTAAACGCAAAACACGCGTAATTGCGCGCGCAGTATCATCGAGGTCTTTAAAAAAAATATCAAAATTTGTGGTGGGTAGAATAGAATCTAAACGTTCATTATCAATCGTATCGCGTAACCGATTGCTCGCAAAAAGTATTCCGCGTTTACCACTTAAATTAACATAGGTTGCATCTAAGTCATCCCAAAAATCATTCGTGATACGTTTAAAATTGCGGTTAATGGTGTTGTATAAAAAAATATCGCTGAAGCCGCGCGAGGCTGCCGAAAGCACCATATTTTTACTATCCATAAAATCTATGGAATAAACGCGTTGAAATTCACCCAAAATATCTTCAACCGTTTTTTTCTTTGTCAATACGTTGTATTCCAAAAGTTTGCGCACGTCGCGTTTTTCAAAAGCAATAAACAATCTTTGATTATCGGGATTCCAAGCCAACAACGGGTAATTATAATCTGTCGCTTGAATGAGATTGCGCGTACCACCTTTAGCAGCGAGCACTCGTTTTCCGGTGGCGATATTCTGAATATAAACTTTCCAGCGTCCATTTTCATTTAATGCGTACGCAATATTTTTCCCATCCACGCTGACTTTTGGTTCAGAGAGTGGCAATTTAAATTTATTTTTTATTTTGAGAGTAGGTAAATTTTCGACGTGGGCAGCGTGTAAAAATTCAAGTTGATACCGTTTGCGGTAATATTCCAGACAAGCGGCAGTCAAAATTTTTGTATCGCTGCCAATAACATAAGTCAGTGCGTCGTCTAAATCGCGATTAATGCGCGTCAAATAAACAATATTTCCGACGTTGGCTTTTCCATGTTGCAGCGCAATGAAATTAAAAAATGCTTGACCTGCTAAACGTGGCTCGGCAGCATAAAATTTTGAAAACTTTTTATACTTTTTAGAAAGAATAATCTCGCGCATTTTTTCATCGAGTGTTATACTCCAATCTTCGCCCAAATAAGCGACCAAACCGTCTCTAAACCACGTTGGTAAATTTAAAGAAATAGCATTCTGAACGACTTCTTGAATATCCGAACCATACAACATAGTATTGATGTACACTGCTGCCACGCCTTCGCGTACATTTTTGCGCAAATGCGTGTGGTCGCCATCGAAATAAATAAAAACTTTATTGCCAATAACTTTTACTTCGTTGTTTGCGGTTGTGAATGCGTCATCAATTCCGATATTGCTTTGGTGCAAATCGGAAATATCGGTGTAAATGATAAGTTCAGTTTTATCCGATACGCGATACTCAATTGTTTTTTGAAGTTCCAAATAATCGAGTTCTGCAAATTGCGCAGCAGTAATACCGATATTTTGGCTTTGACCGTACCAATAAGAAATAAAATTTTCACTCTCATATTGACTCCACTCATCGAAGTAGTGGTGGTATTGCACGCGATTTTTTCCAAAAACCATTTGATTAATTTGCGCAGTTGATTCATTCAGGGTGGTAATTCCTAAAAAAATGAAGAGCGCACAGCGCAGCAAAAACGGATTTGAAAATATATTACATTTCATTTTCAAAGTCTAAAAGTTGTTGAGGTAAAATTTGTACTAATGTACAGATTTTAATTTAATGCAACAAGTAAAACTTTAAAAATAAAATTTTTGAAGCAACAACGTTAAAATTATTTCCTATTTTATTTGATAAGAAACACCGAAACGAATAACACGCGATTTAATCTCAGGAGGATTATCACAATAACAATTCTCGTATCTTTTGTAATGAGATAAACCGTAAGCATAACTTACATCAGCACTGAACTTGTTGTAATTCATTGTAACTTGGAAGCGCGGACGAAAATCGTATTCAAGAGGTTTAGTGTACAGATAAGTATTTGTGTAAGCAACTTCTTTTAAATCTTTATCAATCAGAAAAGCATTTTCTTGAGCACTCAAAAGTTTAGCACAATCCATTCCTGCGGTTAAGTCAACTGAAATTTTGCTCAAATTAATTCTATATCCTACAAATAAGTTTGTGTTTATAAATTTAGTATTTACAAAATCATAACCATTAATTTCTGTAACGGCTAAGAAAGTATTTTCCTTGTCAATTACAACTTTACTTTTTAAATTATCGTAGCCTAAGGCTAAACCTAAAATAAAATTCTTTGATGTTATGCGCTGCACACTTATTGAAGCACCTGAGCCCAACGCAAAACGCGAACCAAAAGGCTTTGATACATTTTCCGGTCCGTCGGTAAAACCAAGTAAAATCTCAGACACATCAGCAGTACCATTTCCAAAATAAGAAGAAAACGAAGAATTGAGCGCAACGCGAAATTCTGTTTTTTGTGCGAAAGTGTTTGCAATGAAGGAAATTGCAAAAACGAGAAGTATTTATTTTTTCATAAGACACAGCATTTAAAAATTTGCGATAATAATATTTTATTCTAAAACGTTTGAGATAATTCTTTCGCTGCTTTTAATTGCTACGCGTGTTGTTAAACCTAACAGGTGTTGTCTGAAATCTCTGATTTTAGACAACACCTGTTAGGTTTGTAATAGAAACAAACTATCTAATAATTATTCTGATAAAAAATCCGATACGCGTCAACGCTTTTTTGGCGCAAAATTTCGCGGTAATTATCTTGCGTGACGGCGAAAACTTCGCGTTTTACGTTTGGCGCATAATCCGATTTAACATCTTCGGCATTTTTTGTATAGGCTAATGCCGTTGCTCTATCTTTAAATTTACGCACTACAATAACGGGTATTTCGGTTTCTGTGCTCAGATAGACAGAAGATATTTTTAAATCATCGAGGCGATTGAAGCGCGCATTAAAATCAGAAACACTCACTTTAACTTTTTCTAAATCGGCATCTTTCGGCAAAACTACAATCACATAATGCAGTTTGCTTTGGTCTGATTTAAATTTAGCTACCAAATCGTCCGCAGTACTTGCGCTATCTTTTTTTACGTCATTCGGATTTTCAGTTAATGGCACACCCGAATCAATAATACGCAAAATTTCTTTAGCGCGTTTTTCTTCATCCGTACCCGGAAATTGCGCAATGACGTTTTTCAATCCAGCAATATATGCATCCTTACCTTGCAATCTACCGTCGCACATTGCATTGAGCAATTCAAACTTGGGTTTGTAATAATTATTTACACCCAATGCTTGAGGCGATGCTCTAATTTTTTCTTTAGCGGCGGCAAAATCTTTTTTCTGAAAAAGGGCATACGTCTCGTTATAATATTTTTCGATGGTGCGCTCGCCTTTTTTTATTTCAGGTGCGCCTTGCGTTAAAATTTTTGCATAGTTCGATTCGGGAAACTCCTTGACAATTTTATCGAAATATTTTTGTGCTGTTGCGGTTTCACCCAAACCCTGATTCGCAGAGTATAGGTAATAATAATCTTCTACTTTATGTTTAGTGTCAGTGAAGCGTGAAAGATGATTTTCTAAAGTTGTTGCTGCAATTTTATCGTTCTGAAGTTTATCGTGATACAAAGTTCCGAGTTGAAACATCGCTTCTTCTACTTTAGCATTCGCTGTAGCAATGTCTTCTTTCGTTTTTGGAATATCTTTTAAGAAAGTTTTATAATCTGCCTCCGAAAAATCGGTTGCTTTTTCTGGATCGTTTGTTTTCGTCGCTTCGGTACCATTACCTGCTAAGTTCGCTTTTTTATTACTGCGTCGCCAATTGTCTTCCAACCTTCTATCATTTCCCCATTTTTTTTCAAATTCTTTTCTCCCTTTTTTCACTAAGTCGGCATCGTAACCAAAAAAACTACTTTTAATAATTCCATTTTGTTGTTCGATTGTTGCACCATTTTTTGCATTTCTTTCTGCATTCGTTTTAGCAACAGCTATAGCTTCGGCAGCGTCGCGTTGTTTTTTCAAAAGTTTTTTTGCCCAGTCGCGTTGATCTTTTTCACTCAATGCCGATATGCGTAAAAGCGAATCTTGTACTTGTACTATGTTATAATTGCGCGCAATATCCACTAAATTTTGTGAAAGTCTGGAAACAGACGTAAATCGTTCATCGCTTTTTTGCATTGTTGTGAGCGTACTATCATAATACAATTTTGCAGTTGCATACTGCCCATTTTCGTATTCGTAGTTAGCAAGCGTGTAATAAGCCTCGGTTTTAATCTGTGGATTTTTTCCTTGTGCAGATAAAGTTTTTCTAAAATAATCAATCGCTTCATCGCGTTTTTTATTTTTTAAAGCCAACTGACCGAGCGCAAAATAAACTTGATCGTTATATTCTTTGTTTTTAAAATCGGTGCTCATATCGAGCAAAGCATTTTTCGATGCTTGCTCCGTCGCACTACTCGTCAACGCTTTATTCAATTGCGCATTAAACGCCATTTCATACACTGGATTATGGTTTAAAACTTTATCGAAAGCAATGTTTGCTTTTTCTGTGTTCGCTCTGGTATTATATAACTGACCTAAAATAAAATATAAGCGCGCTTTGGTACGCGGTTTATTTTTTTGAGTGAGTGCGTTTTCTATTGAAGCAATCGCACCCTCTGTATTTTTTTGTTTTAAATACAAATTTGCGCGCGCAATAGCTGCCATGGCGCGAATATCTTTAAACGTTTTTGAACTTTTTTCTAATTTAGCTAATGTAAAATCTGCATCCACATAATTACCGCGCTCGGTGTAAACACGCGCTAACCACACCAAACTTTCTTGAAAACAAGGACGGTGTTTTAAAAAATAAGATTTTGGTCCACCTACTTTTGTATCAACGCGTTTGCGCTCGTGTTCAATATCCTGTTTGTAAACGGGCGTTCCGTTTGTTCCGGTTTTCGCCATATCTTTTGTAGTCGGTTTAACACCCGACTCATCCAATTTAGGTTTAAGTTTTGGTGGCAATTTTATACCGCGCTTACGTGCATCGGCGCGCTCTTTAATATCGCGTTCGCGTTCTTTCCTTTTAGCTTCCAAAAGTTTTTCTTTTTCTTTTAAAGCTTTTTCTCGCGCTTTATCTTTTGCTTCAATAGCTTTTTCTTTTTCTTTTTCTTTTTCTTCGAGGGCTTTTTCTTTTTCTTTCGCTATCCGAAATTTTTCCATTTGCTTTTCCTTCGCTGTTTGTTTGCGTTCAGCAGCAGCAGCAGTCGCATTGGCTTTTCTATCTGCCGCAGTGAGTGGTCTTCGTTTAGCATTCGGATCATACACTTCCGACATATACTCGAAAGTTTCTTGCGCGCTTTCAAATTCGTGTTTATAATATTGCGCTTTACCGAGCAGTAAATAGCAATCATCCGTCCAATCGCTGGAGCGGTGATAAGTTGCAACAACCGCAATTTTTTCAATCGCTTTGTCGAGTTCAGATGAAACGCTTTTAGGATTTTCAACAGCGAGTTCTGGATAAATATCCAAAACTTTGGCGTAATTATCTACGTGTTGCGCGCGCAATTTATCGGTCGCTTCATCCATCAGAACTGAAGCGTTAAAGAAGCCGTTATATTTTGAATTTAAATTTTGGAAGAATAAGCGCGTACCGTGTGCTTCATCCACTTTGCGTTCCGTAACGCAACTCGCAAATATTAAGCTCGCAAAAAAAATTATTAAACTTTTTTTCGGTGCTCTTAAAACGCTTTTCCGAAATTTTAAAAAGTAAATATCGTTAATCATGAAAATAGGTAATTCGATTAAAACAAAAAACAAAAAACAAAAAACAAAAAGCAAAAAGCAAAGTGTAAAAAGCAAATGTCAAACAAAATAAACTAAAAATTGCTACTTGCAATTTACAAAATCATTAAAGAACTAATGGTGTACCTTTGCATTACGAAAAACTAAAACTTTGCAAAGTTATTTTATTAGCAACAGAATTTAACTATGTCAGATAACAAAGCTGTACGTGCATTATTAAAAGAACGCTTAGTTAAAGTATTTCAAAATCTGCGCCACGCTAACGCACGCGAAATTGTGCATCGGTTCGAGTTGTGGGCGCAACGCATTCGTCAACTTTTGGAGAAAGCGCAACACACTTACTTCCGTCTGATTATTAGAAACGACGAAACCTTTGAAGAAGTACGTTCCATAAAACTTTCAACAATGAACTTGTACGTATTAATCAGCAGTTTGTTGGTAGGTTGCATCTTGTTCGGCGTTTTTTTAGTAGCTTTTACACCTTTAAAAAAAATTGTGACAGGTTATAAAGCTTATGGCAGTACAGATCGTGCTGTTTTTGAATTAACAGAACGTGTTGATAGCATAGAACGCGCATCGTTGGCACAAACACGATACATCAGCAATTTTAGACGTTTACTCACCAATGATGTTGAAACAGAAAAAAATTTTCAACGCGATACTGCGCGCATTCCGAACGATGCTAATTTAAACGTATCGCCTTCGGAAGCAGAATTAACGCTTCGCGCAGGTGTTGGCGGTTCCGGCGATGAAGAATTTAACGATGGCGCGAGTAACACAAAACTTACCGCAAGCACAGAAGTAGGAAGTCCGTTAGGCGCAGCCAAAAAAAATGAACGTCTCGAAAGTTTGTATTTATCAGCACCACTTTCTGGTGCTGTACTTTTAGGATTCAGTATGAACAAACAACACTACGGAATTGATATTGCTGCACCCAAAAATACAGCCGTTAAAGCTACTGCCGATGGTTTTATAATTAGCAGCGATTGGACTTTAGAAACAGGTAACACTATCGTCATTCAGCATGAAAATAATATGGTTTCGTTTTACAAACACAATTCAAACAATTTAAAAAAAGTAGGCGATAAAGTTAAAGCAGGAGAAGCAGTAGCAATTATTGGTAACACGGGTGAACAAACCACTGGTCCGCATTTACATTTTGAAATTTGGAAAGATGGTAAACCTGTAAATCCTGCCGAGTATATTCGCTTTTAAAAAAATCTGCGTTTTGTATCAATAAAAAAAACCCGCCTTCTAACAAGGCGGGTTTTTATATTTTACATGCTATTGTATTTTTTTAGTCGTAAGTCAAAGGTTGTCAGTTGATAGTCTTTTTGTGATAACTAACAACAATACTATTGGCTATCAACTAAATTAGTACTGAACGCCTAAAGCTTTCATAGTTTCAACGTTTAAGTTACCAACCGGTAAACCTTTTTCTTGTTGAAACTTAGCTACAGCTGCTTTAGTCAATGCACCCATAACGTTATCAATCGGACCTGGATCATATCCACGCTCTTTCAATGCTGCTTGAATAGCGCGTACTGTTGCAACTGTTAATTTTTCTTGGCATACAACTTCTCTCCACTCAGAAAAACCACCCGCTTTGACTAAACGACGTTTTGTGATAGTTGAATATTCAGCAGGAATATTTTCTTCACGTACTTGTGTAGCTGCGCTTACTGATTTTTTTGATTGTGTGCTGTACTGAGCAGGAACGTCCTCTTCACGGAATGAAGCAGCCGTTTTTATTTTCTGAACAGTTACTGTTTTGAATTCAGCAGGTATAACTTCCTCGCGCGTTGATGCAGGTGTTTTTACTTTCTGAACTGTTACTGAACGAAATTCAGCAGGTACAACTTCTTCACGTGTTGAAGCAGGTGTTTTCAACACTTGCTTAGTGATTGTAGCATACTCAGCAGGTATAATGTCTTCGCGTGTTGAAGCTGGTACTTTAGCAACTTGCTTAGTGATTGTAGCATATTCAGCAGGTACAACTTCTTCGCGAGTTGCTGCCGGTACTTTTAACTTCTGTACTGTGCGTGTACCCATTTTAGCAGGTGTCGGGATTTTCTTTACACAACCGCTGTTTGCAACGCCCGTAGCGTCGCAACCTTTGTTTACTTGCTTCGAGATAGTTTTGTAATCGGCTGGTACTTCAACCAAACACCATACTAAACAGTCATTCGGATCAGCAGAAAGACAGTTTTGATCAGCACGTTTTTTTACCCATTTTGTAGATGCAGGCGTAACCAAAACTCTATCAGTTACGGTTTCCATGCGCGGCGTTAAAATTTCAACGCGCTCACCAGTAGGTTCAACTTCGTAATTTTCAGTAACTGTTTCGTAAGTCGCTGGAATTTCGATTAAACGTTTGCTTTCTTGTTTTACAGCAACGCGCTCAGTAG
Source organism: Saprospiraceae bacterium (assembly GCA_043758385.1). Taxonomy (GTDB): domain Bacteria; phylum Bacteroidota; class Bacteroidia; order Chitinophagales; family Saprospiraceae; genus JAAFJT01. The sequence goes on along the minus strand of JAYVNP010000048.1, from coordinate 56,355 downwards.
CCGTTTCGTAAGTTGCCGGAATTGCAACAATACGCTTGGTTTCTGGCTTAACAGCCACACGCTCAGTTACGGTTTCGTAAGTTGCAGGAATAGTAACGATACGCTTACTTTCTGGCTTAACTTGAACTTGCTCTGTAGCAGTTTCGTAAGTTGCAGGAATAGTAACGATACGCTTACTTTCTGGCTTAACTTGAACTTGTTGCGTGGCAGTTTCGTAAGTTGCAGGTAATGCGATAACGCGTTTTGCTGCTGCCTTTACTAAAACTTGCTCCGATTGAATAGCATACTGCGCCGGTACGGTAACATACTTTGTAGCTGCAGCCTTAACTTCAACTTGCTCTGTAGTATTCTCGTACTGATCGGGAATCATACATTTTGCATAGCATTTTCCTGCTTGTGCATTGGGTACTGCATCAGTACCTGTTTGTGCTACCGCTGCTACTGTTGTAAATATACAAAAAGCAGATAGGACTAAGGTAGAAAGTCTCATAACTCTGAGTTGTTTAAAATGATTAAAAGATTTGTTTAGTGTTTTATGTCGCAAATATAATAGCCAGATTTCATATTATTTAATTTCCGCTGAATTGAATCGTAATTTCAATGAACAGACTAATATTATAATAATAATGCAAATTTAAAAATTTTTTGGGAAACTTAGGTAATATCGGTGCGTATTTTTTGTCGGAAGTTTATAATCCATACATTCATCAATTGTACTAACGCTACCGTTTTTCATTAATATTTTTATTGTATCTTTTTCGCTGTTGTAAGTTTGACTACTTTCTACGCCAACGTAACAGAAATATTCAATATATTTTTTTTCAGGAAGTTTTTCCAAAATTTTTTCGCGCTTTTGTGCTAAAATTTTTTCGTCAATGGGTTTGTTTTGCAAAACAAGTTTAAAAAGCCTCCGTTCTAAAATACATTTAGATAGGTAAGATAACACAAAGTCTTCCGATGTTGACCAGATTTTTAAAGTCCCTAAAACATCAATATCATCTATAAGCGCGAATCGTTTTATTATTTCGATTTGAGAATAGATTCCAGTATTAGCTATTAAATCAGCAGACAAAAAAAAATTTAACCCACCACTTGACGGTACATTAATACTTTCAGTCAAAAGTTGTTTCGCGCGCGAAAAAACTTTTATCAACATTTGCTCCGCAGAAACAACCGTTTTGTGTAAATATACTTGCCAGTACATCAATCGTCGAGCAATTAAAAATTTTTCAACCGAATAAATCCCTTTTTGCTCAATCGCGAGTTCACCGTTGGCAACATCAAGCATTGTTATAATTCTATCGTAACCAATTACACCTTCAGAAACCCCTGTGAAGTACGAATCGCGAATGAGATAATCCATACGATCCATATCAAGTTGACCACTGACTAATTGGTGCAAAAATTTTTTAGGGTGTTTATCTGTAAAAATCTGAATCGCTGTTTCTAACTTCCCATCGAAATGCTCATTCAATGCTTCCATAAACGCCAACGATAATTTTTCGTGATGAAAATTTATAATCGTGTTTTCGAGAGCGTGCGAAAACGGACCATGACCCATATCGTGCATTAAAACGGCGAGATAAACGCCTTCTGCTTCGGCGTGCGTTATATCAACACCTTTTTGTCGCAAAACTTCTATCGCTTTTGTAGTTAAATGATACGCACCGAGTGCATGATGAAATCGCGTATGATTTGCACCCGGGTAAACTAAATTTGTCATTCCTGTTTGACTGATGCGCCTTAATCTTTGAAAATACGGATGGTCAATCACATCGAGTAAAACACTCGGTTTCGGAAAACTAATAAAACCGTAAACGGGGTCGTTGAATATTTTTATTTTACTCATTCGCGCGCGCTTTTGACGAACGACGCAAAAATACAAAATAGAAGTTTAATTAAAAATTAATTTTTTAAAGTCGGAAAAGAGGGGTGTGATTGAATTTAGCATTTTTTCAAATTAATAATTTTTTTTAAATTTACAGACCCTATTTAATTCTTTTTTTAAGACGACTGTATCTTTGTAAAAAAAAATTTATGCGCTTTGAAGATTTAGATATCTCAAAAAAATTTACTTACGCTGATTACGTAACTTGGAATTTTACTGAAGTTGTTGAACTTATAAAAGGACGCGTGTTTAAAATGGCTGCGCCTTTATCCAATCATCAAAAAGTTGCAGGTAATTTATTCAGCATTATTAATGTTTATCTTTACAGGAAGAAATGCAATGTATATATTGCGCCTTTCGATGTGCGCCTCACTAAACCACTCGCGTAGAGAAAATCGGATAAAGATATTGAAACGGTTTTGCAGCCTGATGTTTGCGTTATATGCGATTTAACTAAAATAGACAGACGCGGTTGTTTAGGTGCGCCTGATTTAGTGATCGAAGTTTTATCGAAAAGTACGGCTGCTAAAGATGTGAAAGATAAATTTGAAGTTTATGAAGAATCAGGTGTAAAAGAATATTGGATTGTGAGTTTAGAAGACGAAACGGTTTTGGTATATCGGTTAAATGAAACAAATACTTACGTAGGTGACCATAGGCCTTATGTTTCTGGCGATAACATCGCCGTTGGAATATTCGATGATTTTACTATTCCGGTGGAAGAAATATTTTTAGGCATAATTGATTTTAAAGATTAAGTTGAGGAGCCTTGATACTTTCACTAAAATTTATCGAATTTTGAAGATATTTGAGGACATAGAGCGTTTCAATTTAATACAAGGTCAATAAAAATTAAAGTTGCAATTTCAATAGTCATAATTTTTTATTTTTGTGTCATTAATTCCATTAATGCTGCATCGTGTTGTGGTTTTACAACACATTCGTTATCGAAAAACATTGTCGCAGTGTTTTGCGCTGTGTAAGCTGACCAATTAGGCAAACCACTGTGATTCGGATTTCCTTTACGAGCAAAATTTATCCAAGCTGTGCTCATCTTATCGGAAAGTAGGTATGCCTCTTTTGTTCCGCCGGTCATTTCTTCGCAGCGCGAAATATTATTGAAAACAAAAGGAATTTCCATGCAGTGCATCGCTTTATATTTACCATCTAATGCCGGCGATTGCCAAGTAAACAGATACATATAAACGGCTGCGCCACCAGCCACTGCCGATTTTTCATTCGCTTGCAGTACTGCGCCAGGTCTGAACCTTACATCAATATCCATTAAATCGGTTGGTTTTGTATCTGAAGGATACGCTTTTTTGACAGCAGCTAAGTAAGCATCAGCTTTTTCTTTGTATCTGTTTTTTACAAAACCCATTGTTTGTTCCGACGTTGCGTCGCTCATTCCTGTAAATGCTGTCGCAACAAATTCATTTTTAGTTGTGCCTATTAGCAACGGAATGTTTTTTGAAAGTTCAAAAGCTTCTTTAGAAAAAAGTTGATACGGCAAAACTTCGCCATCATGGCTTGGTCCCCAACTCAAACTAAAACCAATAGTTGGTTTACCGGATGCTTTCATTTTATCTTCAATTGTTTTCAAAGCTTTTTTTCCTGCAGCAGCCAATTGCGTGTAGGGTATTTTCTGAATAGAATCAACTTGATTAGCGTCTAAATTTAAATTCTTTAAAACTTCGGCTGCTATATTTTGTGTTTCCGATTTTTCGAGCATTGCCGTTCTGAAAGAACCGCTTTCATTTATCGCTTTGTGAAATAAACCTTTAGCAGATGGCATTGCCATAAGCGTATTTACTTTTGCGCCACCGCCCGATTGTCCGAAAATGGTAACATTGTTTGGATCGCCGCCAAAATTAGCAATATTTGTTTTCACCCATTCTAATGCGGCTTTCATATCCAAAATACTCAAATTGGCTGAGTTTTTATATTTTTCGCCATAAGTTGAGAGGTCTAAATAACCTAAAATATTCAACCGATGATTAATTGATACGACGACAACATCACCTTTTTTGCTGAGATTCTCACCATCATACGAAGGCAGCTCTTGAGAAGAACCGGCGGTAAACCCGCCGCCATGAATCCAAAACATAACAGGACGTTTTTTTGTGTCGGAAATACTCGGCGACCAAATATTGAGGCACAAACAATTTTCATTCGTATAACCCCAATCGTGATTAAAGAAAAATTCAGGTTCATCGGTCACCGAAGTTGTTGGATCGAGCAACGGACAAACTGGACCATAGGTTAAAGAACTGCGCACATTCGTCCAAGGTTTTACGGACGCGGGTGCCATAAAACGTTCCGCTTGTGCATACGGAATACCTTTGTAAATATATGTTCCGCTGTGCGTGTAGCCACGTACTTTACCCGATTCAGTATTTGTAACAGCGATATTCGAACCAGCTTGAATTGGTTGTGCTTTCATCTGAAAAGAAATGAATAATAAGCCACAAATAAGGTGTGCTGTAATTTTAGTCATTTGAATAGTTTTTTTATTTTTTAGAAATGTTGGTTACTTAGGTGCTTCTACTTTTTTTGAACACTTGAAGCGAACGCTAAATTACATAAAGTTCAAGAAAGTATTTTAGAATTGTTAATAAATTTTCTTCTAAATTATTTATGTTGGTGAAATGCGAAAAACTAAGTTAAAATTTCTCAGAGTTAAATGTGTTTTATATTAGCCTAATTTTTCGAGTAATAATTTTTCTGTGGCTTTAGGTTCGGCTTTGCCGCGCGCTAATTTCATTACTTCACCCATAAAAAAACCAATCAATCCTTTTTTGCCTTTTTGATATGCTAAAACTTTATCGGAATTTTTTGCAATCACTTCATTCACCCAAGTTTCTAAAACCGAAGAATCATTGGTTTGAATGAGTTCTAATTTTTGTGCAATCGCTTCGGTGGTAAATAAAACATTTTTGGCTAATAACAGCGCATCGAACAAAGTGTTGAATGCAATGGCGGGCGCAACGCTTTTGGATTCAACCAATTTTAAAAGACCAATTAATTTTTCGTTGGCAATGGGAAACGCACTGATGTTTATTTTTTCAGCGTCGGTGTAAGGAATAATTTTATTGATGACTAAATTAGCTGCCGATTTATAGAGAGAAGCAAAATTTTGTGTGCTTACCAAACGTGTATAAAAATCAAAAACAGGTTTTTCATTAGTCAGAAGCGCGGCATCATAAGGAGTGAGCGCATATTTTTTTTGCAAAATTTGGTATGCTTGCCAAGGTAAAATAGGTAACGCAGCTTTGCTGTCGTCTATTTTTTTTTCCGAAATAAAGATAGGTGGTAAATCCGGGTCGGGAAAATAGCGATAATCGTGCGCATTTTCTTTCGATCGCATCGGCGTTGTAATACCTGTTTCTGGATCAAAATTGAGTGTGGATTGTATAACACTACCACCATTTGTAACAATATCAATTTGGCGTTGCACTTCGTAAGCAACAGCGCGGCGCGCATAACGCATTGAATTCATGTTTTTTATTTCGCAGCGCGTGTTGAGTTCAGAACTTCCTACCGGGCGAATAGAAATATTAACATCGCAACGCATCGAGCCTTCTTCCATGTTGCCATCACTCAAACCCAACCAACGTACCAATTGGCGCATAGCCGTCATAAGTGCGTTTACTTCTTCTGCCGAACGTATATCAGGTAGTGTTACAATTTCTAAAAGTGGTGTACCAGCGCGATTGAGATCAATGAGTGTAAAATGCGGGTTTTGGTCATGAATACTTTTACCTGCATCTTCCTCGATATGAAAATGATGTAAACCAATTACTTTTTCTGTGCCATCGCTCAAACGAATTGGAATTTCGCCGCCCACGCAAACAGGATTTCTATCTTGCGTGATTTGATAGCCTTTCGGTAAATCGGGATAGAAATAACTTTTCCGATCAAAAGTATTTATTTTATTGATGTTCCCGTTCAAAGCTAAACCTAAAGTAACAGCACTATCAACAACTTTAGCATTAATGCGTGGCAACGCACCCGGATGCGCTAAAGAAATAATAGACGTGTGTGTATTTGCTTCGGCACTAAAAGACGTACTATCAGCGCAAAAAACTTTTGAAGCCGTCGAAAGTTGTACGTGTATTTCTAATCCGATGACGGGTTCGTAGTTCATGTTATTGATTTACTAATCCAACGATCTCCCTTCGCGCGCAGCAGCAGTCACTAAACTTGAATATTCAGCGACGGAAAGTCCGTCGAGACAAAAAGGAAGTGGATTAACGATTGTTCCGTTGAGGTGCACTTCGTAATGACAATGCGGACCTGTTGATGCACCCGTTGAACCGATAAGACCGATACGCTCTCCTTTTTTCAAAACTTGACCAGGTTTTACGTCAATGCGACTCATGTGTCCGTACAAAGTTTTGTAACCATAACCGTGATCAACAATGACGCATTTGCCATATCCGCCACCGTTATAATTCGCCGATTCAACTACACCATTACCAGTTGATTGAATAGCTGTGCCAGAAGGCGCAGAAAAATCCATGCCTTTATGAAATTTACGCACATGATGAATCGGGTGAATGCGATAACCAAAACCAGAAAGCGCATCCAAACTGTTGCTCAACATATCTTGTCGGACAGGTTTTATACTTGGTATTGATGAAAGCATTTTTTCTTTATCTTTCGCCATAACGGCTAAGGTATCGAGCGATTTTGATTGCAGTGTGAGTTGTTGCGAAAGGCGATTAATAATATCTTGTGTTTTTTCAATTTGCGGCGTTGAGGCGTATTTCGCTAAATCAAAACTTTTGTCGTGTCCACCTGTACCGCCGTTCCAAACATTTTGGTCAATCGGGTTCATGTTAAACATCATGCGATATAAATTGGCATCGCGCGTTTGAATGGCTTGCAAAACAGAACCATTTAAATCCGTTTGTTTTTGCATCGTTGAAAGTTTGAGCGTTAATTGCTCAATTTCTTTATCTTTTTTCTGCACCAGAGCGTTCGGGAACATCTGATGCCAAATCGGTGAGAGCAAAAAAGTAGAGACCATCAGCGCCGAGAACAATCCAAACATTTTAAGGATGTGCTCTTTGTAATTTGTTTCTAGTTTTTCGTATTGCAGCGTGTGCTCGTTATAAATGTATTTCTCTTTCATAGTCTTTTTAATAAAAAAAGACACTTTCGTTTTGAAAAGTGCAAGATTAATTTATTCCTTCTACAATGCGAAATTATAAATAATTTACAACTCGTTACAATTGTGGGCAATAATAATTTTTTTTGAAGAAAATTTAACGAATACTTAACTAAATTTCGTGCGTTTTAGTTAAATAAAAATTGATTATATGATTGTAATGTAAAAAATTCAGTTGGTTCGTTTCTACAAAATAAATTTTTATTTCTTTTAGGTTTGAACTACTTTTGAGTTTTTAATCCAATTTATTAATTTAATTCCAATGACTATTTCTAAATTTCTGCACAGAAGTATTTTCTTGAGTGTTTTATTTTTTTCATTTACTTCTGAATCTGAACTTATTGCACAACAAACTTCGAGTAATGTAAGTATAAAAACTTCAAAACAAAAAACCATTGCCGATGCCAAACCGGAATACCCTGGTGGGAAACTTGCGTTCGTTGAGTTTTTGAAATCCCATATCATTTATCCCGATTCTGCAAAAGCACACAGCGTTGTGGGTCAAGTTATAGCGAGTTTTTTTATTAACAAGGATGGTTCTATCACCGATATAACTATTATTCAAGGTTTGGGCGATGGCATTTCGGAGGGTGTTGTAGAAAGTTTAAAACAAATGCCGCGTTGGAAACCTGCAACACACAACGGCAAACCCATTCGCGCGCAATACAAAGTGCCTATTAATTTTAATGGTAAATAAATTTTAGAACGGTTTGATAAAACCTATAACGAAAACGCGACGTACTGATTTCCTTTTTTTGTACCCAATTTTGTTCCACCACACGCAATCACTACATACTGTTTACCATCTACACTATAAGTAGCAGGCGTTGCAAAAGCAGATGCAGGTAGGGTTGTTTGCCATAAAAGTTTACCCGTTTTTTTATCGAATACGCGAAACTTCTCGTCTTTGGTAGCGGCAATAATCAACAAACCCGATGCCGTTACAATTGCGCCACCGTAGTTTTCAGTGCCTGTATTTTTTTCTGTAAGGTTTGGCTCATCTCCAAACGGAATATGCCACACATAATCACCCGTATTTAAATCTATCGCGCTCAATGTTCCCCACGGTGGCGCAATAGCGGGATGCCCTTTGCTATCTAAAAATTTATTGTAGCCTGTGCTCGAATAAGGCGCAACAAGTGTTTTGGGATGAGGTATTGATGAAGAAACTTCTTTTTTCTCTAAACCTAATAAAAAATTAATAACTGCTTCTTTGTCGTTAGGTTTTAAAAGTGTCATGCCTGGCATCATGCCGCGACCGTTGGTAATAATATTTGTAATGCTTGTTCGGTTTAATTTATTACCAATATTAATGAGAGACGGAAAATTGCTTTGTGGATTGCCTTTTCGCTCTGTTCCATGACACTGTGCGCACGAAATTTTATACACTTTTTCACCCAACGATAAATTCGCTAAACTTTTTTCGGTCGGTGTATTAACCATTGTTAAAATCCAAGCCATCTCGTTGCTGTTTACATAAATAATACCATCCTTATCGGCTGCCGCACCGCCCCATTCAGCACCACCGTCAAATCCCGGAAAAATAACAGTGCCTTCTTTACTCGGTGGTGCAAAATGTACTTTATTGTATTTTTCCAAACGACTGATTAATTCCGCTCTATTTTCAGCAAACGGACTAATATCTTTTTCTGTGAGTTGATATGCTTGTCGCGCAAAAGGTGCAGGTTTTGTCGGCACAGGTTGTGTTTTCCAAGCTACTTCGCCGCTTAATTCTGATTTGGGTGCAGGGACTTCTTTTATATCAAAAATAGGTTCACCCGTCACCCGATCGAACACAAAAATTAATCCGTGCTTGGTAACTTGTGCCACCGCGTCAATCTGTTTTCCATTTTTTTTTACCGTTATTAAATTCGGTGGCGCAGGTAAATCTTTATCCCACATATCGTGGTGCGTCGTCTGAAAATGCCATAAATGTTTTCCTGTTCGCGCATCGAGGGCTAATAAACAATTGGCATATAAATTTTGTCCGAGCCGATTGCCACCATAGAAATCGGGAGCAGCCGAACCAGTTGGTACGTAAATAATCCCCCGTTTTTTATCAATTGCCATACCTGCCCAATTGTTGGCTGCGCCAACGTCTTCGTTTTTATAAGCATTGGGAGAAAAAGTTTTGTAACCTACTTCGTTCGGATACGGTATAGTGTGAAACGTCCAAGCTAACTTGCCTGTTTTCACATTGAATGCGCGAATATCGCCAGGTGCGGCATCAGCACCTTCCGAAAGGCGCAGCGGCATGACAATTAGATCGTCGAAAATAGTACCAGGTGTATTAGAAATCACGAATTTATTTTTGGCAATTTCCGGTAAACCGTCGTGCAAATCAATTCTACCACTATCACCGAACGACAAAATAGATTTTCCGGTGTTAGCATCTAAAGCATACAAATGTGATCCAACAGTGTGTAAAATTCTTTTTTCTTTGCCGTCTGTCCAAAATGCTACACCGCGACTTGTACTTGCCCAATTATTTAATTTTTCGCCAAAAATCCAAAGTTGTTTACCAGTTTTAGCATCTAGGGCAAATGCTTGAACCGTGGGCGTTACACCATATAAAACGCCATCAATAATGAGTGGATTGACTTGCATCTGACCAGAATCGGAAGTGCTATATTGCCAAGCAATTTTTAATTGATTGACATTAGCAGTATTAATTTGTGTGAGTTCCGAATAATGGTTTCTATCGTCACCGCCTAAATACGAATCCCAATTGACATTGTCATCAGAAGTTAGTTTAGCGTTTTTTGAAAGCGAAACACTCAGTAATAATATAATGCCGGCAAAAAGTGCTACAGAAAAAAGTTGTTTAGAATTTTTATTCATTTATTTTGGCTCATTTAATTCGTATTGCTAAGGTAAGCATTTCTACGAAATTTACAAAATCATCATAAGGCTATTTCTTTTGTAGTTTTCTTTCTTTGCAAAGTGTTTCAATTTAATATCTTTGTGAAGTGATAATTTAGTTGTGCCTCCTAATTTGAATTTACTTTCTGTTCGATTGATTAAAAAAATCTGTATGAAAAAAATATTTTTGTTTCTATTGCTTACTCCCTTTCAATTATTCTCTCAAACATATCAAGAAGTTCATGCTGCAGCAATTGTTGTTGATACGCACAACGATATTCTAACGGAATCGGTTGAAAAAGGAATGGTATTCGATACGGATTTGCGCGGCAAAACACATTCCGATTTAGCGCGGTGGAAAAAAGGCGGATTGGATGTGCAAATATATTCCGTTTTTTGTGACGGCAATAAAAAGAATCCTTATACCTATGCGAACAGGCAAATGGATACAGCTGATGCTGTGGCAAAACGCAATCCGGATAAAATTGTGCGCGTATCGAATAGCAAAGAACTTTTGGCAGTTGTAGCGCAACATAAAATTGCGACCATGTTTGGTGTTGAAGGTGGACACATGATTGAAAACGACCTCGATAAACTCGATGCACTTTACAAACGCGGTGCGCGCTATATGACTTTGACTTGGAATAATTCGACGGATTGGGCGACGAGTGCTTTCGATGAACGGTTTAAAAAAGATTTAAAGCACAAAGGTTTAACCGATTTTGGGAAAAAAGTTGTGCTAAGAATGAATACGCTCGGAATGATTGTTGACATCAGCCATGTGGGTGAAACAACTTTTTGGGATGTTATTAAAACAACAAAAAAACCAGTGATAGCCTCGCACAGTAGCGTTTATAAATTCAATCATCACCAACGCAATTTAAAAGATGACCAAATTCGCGCGGTTGCTAAAAACAGGGGCGTGATTCAGGTTAATTTTTATTCTGGTTTTTTAGATAGTAATTTTATGAAACGCAAAGACGCTTTCTTAGCGAACCATAAATCAGAACGCGATTCGATTATGAATAGTGGCAAACCCGATTTCATTGCTGATGTGTTTTTATTCAATAAATATAAATCAGAAACCGACGCACTGCGCGCACCTTTTGAACTTTTGATGGAACACATTGAGTACATCATTAAATTAGTCGGTATTGATTATGTCGGTCTCGGTTCTGATTTTGACGGCATCGAATCGCCGCCGCAAAAACTTGACGATGTTACAACTTATCCACTCATTACAAAAGCATTGCTCGAAAAAGGTTATTCAACAACTGATGTAACTAAAGTTTTAGGCGGTAATTTTTTGCGCGTACTCAAAGCAAACGAAAGATGATATTAATAGAAGTAAACTGTTTTCAAATAGCGCGGAGTCTGAAAGAACAGTTTGAGTTTTATAATTTAAGATAACTTGCGTGTGTAAAAAATCTACGTTTATGAACACTTAAATTTGGAACTCTTAATTATTGAATTGTATTTTGTTCAATATTCTCATCTGATGGTCTTTATGCAAAACAAAAGTCTCATTTGTGTAGAAATATTTTTTAAATTATAAAATAATCGTATGAAATCTCTTCTCTTCATCTTTTTTTCGTGCCTATGTTTTTCGTTTACAGCAAAATCACAAAATATTCCAGTCGAAAAATTGCCAGAATATGTTCTCCCTTCGTCAGAAACGGAAGCCCACTTGCGCTTCATCTCTTCTGATGAATTGCAAGGCAGAATGACTGGGGAAATTGGCAGCAAAGTGGCTGCGCGCTATATCGCGGAGCAATTCCGGTTGTTCGGTATTCAACCTGTTAAGAACCAAGTAACATTTTATCAGAATATCATTTTTTCTAAAAAAGAAAAGGGTGCTACTGGAAAATTAATAGTTGGCACAGATACACTCACTGTTGGGAAGAATGTAGCATTAATGGGTGGCGACAACACAGATATTCATGACGCGCCATTGGTGTTTCTGAATTACGGTTGGACGGACGAAAAAGGTTACGACGATTATAAAAATACAGATGTGCGCGGGAAAATAGTTGTAGCGCTTTGGGGGACGCCTGATACCACAATAGGTAAAAATGTGAACGCACAATTCGGAGCTTCGTTTAAAAAAGAAATGATGGCGCAAAAAAAAGGCGCGCTTGCCTTGGTAGAAATTTTAAGTGCTGCAACATCATTTAAAAGAATATTGCGGTTTACTGGCGGCGGCGGCATGTCTTTAAAAGAAGAAATAACTACCAAACTCGATAAACTTCCGCATTGCGTGGTGGATAGCATGTTTCAGCAAAAATTAGGCAACTTAGATCAGAAAACTATGACGCTAATTACAAAACCTGCCACAGAAAAACTTTTAATTTCACCCAATGTTGTGGGTGTGATAGAGGGAACAGATGCTATTTTAAAAAAGCAATATATTATCCTTTCTGCCCATTACGACCATTTAGGAATGATTGCGAAAGACCCGCAAAAGCCCGACTCGCAAGATACAATCTATAATGGTGCGCGCGATAATGGTTTTGGTTGCAGTGCTTTATTATTAGCAGCAAAATCGCTTTCAATCAGTCCTCCGCGCCGCTCTGTCATTTTTATCGCTTTCACAGGAGAAGAAGTCGGTCTGTTAGGCAGTAATTTTTATGCTAACCATCCTTTGGTGCCACTCAAAGAATGTGTATATGCTTTAGATACAGACGGTGCAGGATATAATGATACTACTGTCGTCACTACAATTGGTTTAAATCGCACCGATTGCCAAGCGGAGATTGAAAAAGGTGCTACTGCTTTTGGACTTAAAGTAATTGATGACCCCGCACCTGAGCAAAATTTATTTGACCGCTCCGATAATGTTTCTTTTGCTGCTAAAGGAATTCCTTCTCCCGATTTTGGACCAGGTTTAACCAAATTTGATAAGGAAATTCTAAAATATTACCACCAATTGGGCGACGAAGTAGAAACGGTTAACTTGAGGTATTTTCATAAATACTGCCAGTCTTTTGTTTATACTGCACGACTTATTGCAAACCGAGATAAAAAACCGCAATGGCGCACTGGTGATAAGTACGAAAAAGCTTATAATCTTTTATATGATACCAAATAGGTGATCAAAATTATTCGATTTTATCGTAAAGTTGTTTAATCATTTACGGTTTTATTAATCGGTATGAAGAGTGCTAGAAAGTTTTTTGGGCGTAAAAACTCATAGAATTATAATTATCGTAAAGGAAAATTAAAGGTTCTTAGGGAATCATAGCAAGAAGTTTTATCGGTTGATTTAACTGCTAAAATCACTAAACTACCTTTAGAAAAATTTTAAAAAAATAAAGCGTTTATTTCATTTTCAATGCTTCATTATAATGCACTTCTGTTAAAAATAAACCTTCGGGCGGTACGCTGTAACTTTTGCGTAGTGGTGTTTGATTTTCTAAAGCAGTCGCAACTTCTTCTATACTTATTTGACCTAAACCTGCGTTGACACACGCACCAACAATCAATCGTACCATGCCGCGCAAAAACCGATTAGCACTAATGTGATATTCTGCTCCGTCTTTTGTAAAAATCCATTGGCTTTCAAAAATAAGGCATTGCATTGTAAGTGCATCGTTATTGGTTTTGCAGAATGGCTCAAACGTGTTGTGTTTTTTTATCAAGGCTGCCACCGCTTGCATTTTGTCGGTATCAAGTTTTTCAAATTGAGGTAAATGCCATACGGTTTCTTTTCTAAACGGATCTTTTTCAGCACTGACGTAGTAAATATATTTTCTGCGCTCGGCATCGAAGCGCGCATTAGAGTTGCGAGGTACTTTAAAATAGCGTCGAACTACAATATCCTTGCCTGTTATTTTATTCAGCCTTTGAACAAAATCAGCGTTAATCTCACCTTCAAAATTAAAATGTAAATAATATTGACTGCTGTGTACGCCTGTATCGGTTCTGCCACAACCGAGTGTTTCTATCGGTTTGCGTAAAATCATAAAAAGTGCATCCTCAATTTTTGCCTGAACGCTCATTGCATTGGATTGTTTTTGCCAACCACAAAAACGCGTTCCATTATAAGCAATTTCTAAAAAATATCGCATCTATACGTTGGTTATTGTAAGTAAGTGAGCAACTGAAATAAGTTGACCACATTTGTGAATTTACAACACTAATTCGATTTGCTTATAGTTGTTTTTTAAATCAGATTGTTTTAGTAATTCAAGATTAGTATATTTCATTAATTCTTACCTTTTATTCTCCAACTTTATAGCTTATTCTTTAATAAATTTAGTTGTTAAAGGCGCACGATTTTGTGTGAGTACCGTTAATGTATAAACCCCCGTACTTAAATCCGAAACATTGAGTGTTACAATAGGATTACTAAAAGCTGAAAGATTATAGTTTAAAAATGATACTTGTCTACCTAATACATCATTCAAAATTATAGATACGCTTTCTGAGCTATTAGTAGTGAAAACTAAATTCAGAAGATCGTTCACTGGATTTGGATACACGCGTGCCGTGAAATTATCTTTAACATCTATTGTTGGCGTGTTATTGATGTCTCTTAAAACCACATCGTCGAAATAATATATTTGGTTAGTTGTTCGGGTAATACCCAAATCAAAACCTAAAATAAATTGCGTGTATTTATTGCCGGCGGCAGGAGCTATTACTCCTTCATCCGAATTTTTAGTTAAATCGAAACATATTTCGTTCCATTGCTTTGTCGGGTAATTGGCATAATTTGTTTTCGACCAAAAGGGTGGCGCACCATAACCCTGCTGGATATTGATGTACACGTTTTGTACGCTTTGTTCAAAATATACTTTTAAACAGAATTTTTTGGCACTGCTTGCTGGAATATTCAATGAATTTGCAAAACCTAAATACATAGCAGAATAGGGTTTAGCACCGACACATTTTGTAAATTTACCGACGTTATCGCTGTTGTTTAAAACATTTTTAAACGGATTCGCAACCACTTGGTAACCATTTGAACAACCATTGTCGTAGTCGCCACCGAATGCAGCAGGTATGGTATCGAAATCCATAATTTTGTAAGTTGTTGGAGCTGGCAACGCTTTGTAATTGGTTAATCCCCAAGATTCTTGAAAACACGTCGGTATATCTCCATAGAGCGGATTGCCGCTAAAAAAAGAAAAACTCGATAAAAACTCCCACCAAGTGTAAGGAATTTTTAAACTTTCAAGCGCGCCACGCATTGCTTTCATGTGTCTGCATCGGCTCGCTTCATCGGAATAAGTTCCAAATGAACCAAACTCCCCACAAAAAATAGGAACATTATTTTTAATTGACCAATCGCTTGCCACTTTTATGTTCGCTAAAATTTTAGCATCGTTGCCGTCCGTACTATAAGAATTGTATAAACCCTCACCCCAAGTTCCTTTAGCTTTGCTATTCAGTTGTGGCATAGCTGCAGCATTGTAAGGGTAAGGAACACCCAGCGTGGAAACTGCATCGCCCACCCAACTCGCGCCTTGATGCGAAAACAAAAACGGATCGTAAGTGTGGAAAGTGTAAATGAGATTGTTGTCTTTTAATAAACCTAAATCAATTAAACTGCCAATACTGTTATAGTCTGCGCCGCCCACAATAATAGTTTGGTTAGGTGCCACTAAGCGTATGGAATCTATAATTTCTTGTGCTACAGGTTTCCAAACTGCGGTTGTCACGTCGTGTGGTTCGTTAAAAAGTTCAAAATAAAATTGATTGCTCGGCAGTGCAGCGTATTTTTTAGCGATATATTTCCAGACGGAAGCAATGTATGCCTTACTGTTTACTAAATTTCCAGTCACGGATGGGTCGTTGTGGAAATCAATACTGAGATTAAAATTATACGCCATCGCCCAACTGATGAAAGAATCGCAAGCTGTAAAATTATCTGAATTAATGAGTTTAACAGGAACTGTAGTTGAGAACGAACGCGCAAAGTCAATCGGTAGTCGAACGGTTTTAACGCCAATATTTTTCAGAACTGGCATTTGCGCATGGTAACTTGGTAAGTTTTTTAAATCTACACCAGATTCCATTCCTGAAAAATTAATGCCTTTACCCATAGTCGCAGCATTCTGAACGGCTTGACTAAAAAGTGAAAGTGTTAAAAAATTAAAAAATAAAAGAGGAAGAAAATGAAGTAAGATGCGTTTCATATATCAAAATTGAAAATTAATTATTGCGCAAACGTTTGTAGCTTGAACGTAAAAATAATCTGAAAACTATATCTATCAAAAAGAAAGTTTACTCAGCGAAAAGCAAAAAATTTATCGAAATAAAAAAACAGGTGATATTTATTTTAGTTCGATTAAAGATACCGACGATTCTTTTGTCTCACAGGAAGATAAGTACGAGCGTTTAGACACGAAATAGCTATCAGCTTTTAGCAATCAGCTCTCAGTTGCTTTTCGCGAGAAACACTGAGAGCTGATTGTTGATTACTGATTGCTCTTTATCCTGCGGGTTGATTGGAATTATCGTTAAATCCAGAATCGCCGCCGTTGGGTTGTGGTGTCGGCGTTGCAGGTGTTGGTCGTGGCGTGGGTGCTACAGGCGCTGAACCGCCTGCGCGATTCAAGGCTTCTTGAACAGCACGTTGTGCATTTATTTTGCCATAACCAAACTGCAAAGAATGACCCGATGAATCGTAACCGTCGCCAATTTTATCTGCTGTTTGAATCAAGATGTCTTTCACTTCCGATGATCGCAAATTCGGATTGGCAGAAAGTATGAGCGCACAAACGCCAGCAACTAAAGGCGTTGCTGAAGATGTTCCGCCAAAATGTTGATACAATGGTCCGCGATCAATATCATCACCATAATAACTCGCATGATCATCCCAAGAAGCACGTGCCGCAAAAACAGGATAAAATCCACCATTGCTCGGTGCGCAAACGGTTACTTGTTGTCCGCGATTGCTATAATCGGGATGTTCATCTTCACTCGTTGATGCAGCAACACAAATAACATCGGGTATAGCACCGTAATAGTTTACGTAATCTACGTTTTCATTACCTGCGGCAAAACAAATAATGCAGCCTTTTCCGTTTCTGCCATTGCGCGCAGCTTTCGTGATGACGTCCATTTTGTCGGGTCCGAGTGTAAATCCACTTTCCGTCGTTCCCCAAGAGCAACTAATAACGTCGGCACCATTATTCATGGCGTAATTAAACATTTCTTCGGTGTTCTCAATACTAAATCCTGTTCCAGAAATCGGCATGAAACGCGCGACAGGCGCAGCGCCAACCATACCAACATCAGAACCTGCAATAGCAACGCTTGCGCAAGGCGTACCATGCGTATAAGCAGGATCACCCGTTTTTAAATTCGAATCGTGACTCCAACAATCGTATGGATTGACGACTTTATCGCGTAAGTCTTGGTGTTTAATATCGATGCCATTGTCAATAATAGCTACTTTTATACTTGGATTACCAAACCCATCCAATAATTGCCATGCTTCAAATACTTTCGCATCAGCACCTTTTTTTATTTGTATTGTCGGACTATCCGGTATGGTGCCGTTGTTTTTTAAATGCCACATTTGCGACCAAAATTGCGCACCTGGCATAACATAATGATCAACTTCTGCATCCATATCAGGTTCTGCGCGCAAAATTTCTTTCATAGCTTGCAAAGCCATAGCGCATTTAATGGGGTTTTCTGAACTCGGTGTTACAGTTGCAACAATTTTATTCGGCGTTCTGCGCGATTTTAATTGCAAATTCAGGGTATTGAGTATTTCGGTCTGACGTGTTTCGGGCGTTTTGGGATCGAAAGTAATATAGATAGAACCAGTCGGCATTAATGGTTTTTTACTGCCTACGCCAAAATAAACGTGTGTGCCCGTTTCTACGCCATCCGATTTGCGCAGTACATCTAATTTACTATTTACCGTTTCGCCTTTTTTTAATTTCAGACCCACCATTTCAAAACCTCCAAGATAAGGTTTTTCAACTTTACTAATATCTGCATTTACAGCAGTTGATTCGATGCCCCGCGTTTTACTTTTTTTAATGCCAACATAGCGTCCGCTTTTGCGCAACACCAAGTCGCCTTGTCCGAATTTGATTTTAAGTTCATTACCCATAAAATGTTTTCTTTAAATTTAACTTTAATTGGTAGTTTTATTAACCGAACAAAACTAAAAATTAATCATCAAATTTTGAATAGTTAGTCAATTTTTTATTTGATATTATGCGATTAACGTTAATTTTGCTTCAAATTTGCACTTTAAAACAGTTTTGTTAGCATGAAATTATTTTCGGACGAAAAAAAAGTATTTAAAGAAATTAACTTGAAAAATGCAAAAGTCTTTTATTGTGAAAATTTTTGGATGAAAGAAGAAGCAGACAATATTTTTAAAATTTTGCAAGAAGAATTATTGTGGCAACAAGGCGAAATTAAAATATTTGGTAAAAATATTTTAGAACCACGATTAACGGCTTGGTACGGCGATGTAGGTAAAGCCTATACATATTCGGGTGTTAAACGCGAACCTTTAGCGTGGCATCCTATTTTAAAAAAAATAAAAACGGATATTGAATCTTCGACAGAAAATTTAAAAAATTTGTCGCTCGAATTAAATTCTGTTTTATGTAATTATTATCGCGACGGAAACGATTCAATGGGTTATCACGCCGACAACGAAAAAGAATTAGGCGTTAATCCAACTATCGTTTCGGTAAACTTTGGTGAATCGCGCCGATTCTTACTAAAACATCGAACGGAAAAAAATTTGAAATCGGGAATACTTTTAACGCACGGCAGCGTTTTAATTATGGCAGGTGAAATGCAACATCATTGGTTGCACGCTATTCCCAAAAGTGCTCAAGTTTTAAAATCCAGAATAAATTTGACGTTCAGAAATATAAAATCCTAACAACTAACAACTAACAACTAACAACTAACAACTAAATTATGCGCGCTTACGTTTTTCCGGGTCAGGCTTCTCAATTTGTAGGTATGGGTAAAGCGCTTTACGCTACTAACTCCGACGCAAAAAAATTATTTGAATACGCGAACGATATTCTCGGTTTTAGAATAACTGATATTATGTTCGATGGCACCGATGAAGCGTTAAAGCAAACCAACGTTACGCAACCCTCGGTTTTTATACATTCTTTTGTGGTTGCGCGAACAGCAATTAATGGTTTTTTGCCGAATTGCGTTGCGGGTCATTCGCTCGGTGAGTTTTCAGCTTTGACTGCGGCAAACAGTTTAAGTTTTGAAGATGGATTGCGATTGGTTGCTGCGCGCGCAACGGCTATGCAAAAAGCGTGTGAAATTATTCCTGGTACAATGGCAGCTATTTTAGGATTAAGCGATGATATTATTGAAGAAGTTTGCGCAAATATTGATGACGTAGTCGTTCCAGCCAATTATAATACTGTCGGACAGTTGGTAATTTCCGGAACAGTTGCCGGTGTAACCGAAGCGTGTCGAATTTTAAAAGAGCGCGGTGCTAAGCGCGCATTAATGTTACCTGTTGGTGGTGCTTTTCATTCACCTTTAATGAAACCTGCCGAAGAAGAATTAAAATCAGCTATTGAAGCAACACATTTTAATCAACCTGATTGTCTGATTTATCAAAACGTAGATGCTGAATCGCATATAAATCCAGAAGTAATAAAACAAAATTTAATTCGGCAACTCACTTCGCCTGTGCTATGGACAAAAACGATGCAAAATATGTTGGCGCATCATGTTAATCACGTTTTTGAAGTTGGTGGAACGGGAAAAATATTGCGCGGGATGTTCAATACTTTAGATAAAGAACTTGTGACAGAGGCTTTGGTATGATTTAAAATTCTATTTTATGTTCAAACCTAAACTGACACTACCATAAGAATGGCTTTGGGTATGTTTTGTAAAAGGAGACCAAAAAACTTGTTTATACGCTAACGAAATGTGTTTAGCAGTGTAGTTAACGCCTAAACTGTTTTCTGTATAAAAATTGTTTATTTCCGAAGCAGGTAATTTGCGTTCTAAGCTCGTTGATTCCGCTCGGATGGCAGGTTCAAATAAATTGCCTTGTAAGTAGGCGTTGTAAAGCATAAAATTAAAATTAGAGGTGTAAGTAAAATAGAAAGAAGAATTTTGATCCCTTAAATCAAAATAATTATTTAATTTACCTAATCGCAACTTTAAACCTGCACCCCCTTGATTCAATAATGTGCCAAAAGTAACATCCGAATTTACATTGAGATTACAATAATTATTTGAAAATAATTTCCGCTCAATTTTTAAAACATAGTTTAAAATTATTGCCGTCTGAATCTCACTTTCCCAACCGCGTGCAATCCTGACGTGAATTAGTTTGTGAAAATCCCATTGCGTTTCTTCCGCTAAACTCGCTGGACCAATTACACCTACCCAAATTTCAGACGTGAGGGCTGTGTTTTTTTTAGTATTGATTGAACGCACAGCGTGTGTGGCATATAGTGTACCTGCATAAGTCCAATCGAATAAAAAATGGTTTGGTTCAAAAACTTTATCGGGTGTATAAATTTTTTGCGTGAGTCCCCACGAATATCTTTTAAGCGAATAATTTCTAAAACTCAATAAGGAATTATCGAGTAAATGATGTTTACTTTGATTTTGAAAATAATAAACGGTAAGATTCATTCCACTGGAATAATATCTGTCGGTGCGTTTTCCTATAACATTTAAAAAATCGTTTTCAATGGAAGTTTCAATAATTGTAGTTTTCAAAAACTCTTGAGAATAAATTTTTTGGCTGTTAACCAGCAGGAAAATAATTTTTAGGATTATTATGTTGTATCTCATGTGAAAGTGTTTGTTGTTACTTTCAAATTTACGAGAAATAAAAAATAATCTTAAATAAAAAATCTATTTATTTGAATTTTCCAAATAATTTATATGTATCGGTTATGTGTTGTTTAATAAATTAAAATCATTTGTTAGAAGAATTCAGCCATCAACTTTCAACAATCAACTATCAGTTGATATTAGCGAGAGGAGCTGAAAGCTGATTTCTGAAAGCTCATGGCTTTCAATTTGGAATGGCTTCTATAAGTTGTCGGGTATAATTTTCTTTTGGATTTGTGTATAGAGCATCGGCTGCTTGCGTTTCAATAATTTTACCGCGCTGCATCACCATAATTCTATCGGAGATAAATTTTACGACGCTTAAATCGTGACTGATAAAAATGCTCGTAAAATTAAATTGTTTGCGTAAATCGGTGAGTAAATTTAAAACTTGCGCTTGTATCGAAACATCTAAAGCAGAAACAGATTCATCGAAAATAATAAATTTAGGGTTGAGTGCTAAAGCACGCGCAATGCAAATGCGTTGACGCTGACCGCCACTAAACTCATGCGGATAACGATTAAAATGTTCGGGTAGTAAACCAACTGTCTCTAAAAGTTGCATCACTTTTTCGCGCCGTTGTTTGGTGTTCGATAATACTTTATGCACTTCAAGTGGTTCTGAAATCGCGTTACCAATGGTTATTCTTGGATTAAGCGAAGCAAATGGATCTTGAAAAACAATTTGAATATCGCGACGTAAAGTGCGCCAACGTTCCGCACTCGCAGTTGTCAATTCTTCATCATTATATTTTACACTGCCTAAAGTGGCTGGTGTTAAATTAATTAAACTTCTACCAAGCGAAGTTTTGCCGCAACCCGATTCACCTACTAAGCCTAAAGTTTCGCCAGGGTAAATATCGAAACTCACATTATTGACAGCGTGCATGAAAGCTGTTGGTGAACCCCAAAAGTTTTTTTTTGAAGGATAATCAATACAGAGATTTCTGATTTCAAAAAGTGGTTTTTGTGCTTCGAGTGTTGAAAGCCGTTGCGCTGTTTCTAAATTAGAAACAATTTTATAGTCAAGAAGTGCTATATTTTTTTCTTTGAAAATTAATTCATCATTTAACGTTTGAACTTCCATGTAATCGCTCACGGTACGCAATCGTTCAGGGCGTTCATTCATTTTTGGTTTACAAGCCAGTAAACCTTTAGTGTATGGATGTTGAGGATTAGAAAAAATATTTGCCGCAGTGTTTTCTTCAACAATTTTACCTTTGTACATGACTATAACGCGGTCGGCAATTTCTTTTACAACGCCGAGATCGTGTGTGATAAATAAAATGCTCATGCCAAATTCTTTTTTCAAATCATTCAGTAATTCGAGAATAGATTTTTGAACCGTAACATCTAAAGCAGTCGTCGGTTCGTCGGCAATAAGTAATTTAGGTTGGCAAGAAATTGCCATGGCAATCATCACGCGCTGAATTTGCCCACCGCTGAGTTGGTGCGGATAACTTTTAAATGCGCGTTCTGGATCAGGTAATTTAACCCGTTCAAACAATTCGAGTGTTCGTTTTTTGGCATCGAGTTTATTCATTTTTTTATGATGCACTTGCAGCGCTTCAACTAATTGAAAGCCACAAGTTAAAACTGGATTGAGTGACGACATTGGCTCTTGAAAAATCATCGCGATATCTTTGCCGCGTAACGCACACATTTGTTTATCATTGAGTTGAATTATGTTTTTAATTTTTTTTTCCGAATGAAAAAAAATATCGCCAGAAATGTGTGCAGGTGGTTCTTGTAACAGTCGCATAATACTCAATGAAGTTACCGATTTACCTGAGCCTGATTCACCGACAACAGCTACCGTTTCACCGGCACCGATATTAAAAGAAATGCCATGAATAACACGCGATGTTTTATTGGATTGAACAAAAGCAACAGATAAATTTTTGACCTCTAAAATTGGCATAACCATATAATTATTTGTTTCTAAATATTATAGGTTGTGTTCTTTTTTCAATTTCTGAACAAAATCTATTGTAACTCCAATTGCTTCTGTTATTTGTTCAATAGTTAATATTTTCATTCGCAACAAATTTATACACCCTTCGATTTTCCCTTTTAATTCTCCTTTTAATCCGGCTTCTCGTAGAGCATATTCCATCGTATTGTAGTTGTCGCGGTAAACTTTTAAACTTTCTTCATAAGAGTCTCTTTCATTTTGAGAAAATTTGGCGATTTCAGCAACCCTGAATAGACGCTCAAAAATTTTTTCTTGCAGTTTTTTTGGTCTTCTTTCTAAATAAGGGAGTTGCTTCAAAACGTACAACCATTTATCGTAAATAGTTTCTAATTCATCTTCAGTTTTTGTAAAATTGGGCATTTCAAGATAAATAAATGTCAATTTATCGTAAAAGACATTGCAATTTTGATCTTTAAGTTTAATTTCATGTCTTACTTCTTTTAATAGCTTATCTTCCTCAAAAACAAAATCCAAAATACCGACAGTATAAACTTCTGAAAGTTTAAAGTTCCAAGTACCTTTTGGTGCTTGTTCCTGAATAGGAAAAGTTGAATAAAAAACTGTCCTATCTTTAAAATAATCTTGTTTGGCTTTTTGCATCTCAACTATAAAACGCTCACCATTTATACTCTCGCAGGCTAAATCAAAAATAGCACCGCGTTGTTCTTTAGCGCGTCCGTACTGATCTGATTTTTTATATTGAAGATCAACGATTTGATTTTTTTCGGGTAGGATAACATGATTTAAAAAGTCAATTAATAAATCTTTGTTGAGTTCAGTGCCGAATAATTTCTTGAAACCAAAATCAGTAAACGGATCAATATATTTTTCTTTAACTGCCATAAAGTTGTTTTCTGCAAAAATAATAAAAGTTAAAACTATTTCAAATTCCGTTCAAAGAAATGATGAATGCGACCTAAAGCAAAACCGAGCGTATCAACATTCGGTAAAAAAACGATACGAAAGTAATTTTTTTGCTGAATATTAAAACCACTGCCATTCACCATAAGTATATGCTCTTCTTCTAAAAGTTGATATACCATGGCTTCATCGCTTTTAAAGGTAAATTTATCCGCCTCGTAATGCGGGAAAACATACATAGCACCTTTTGGTCGAACGCAGTGCATATACGGAATTTCTAAAAGTTTTTTGTAACAGAAATCCATTTGCTTATACAATCTACCCGAAGATTCAACCAAACTATTTATACTTTGGTGACCACCAAGTGCCGTTTGAATACCGTATTGCGTAATTACATTAGCACACAATCGCAGCGAAGCCAAAAGTGTTAAGCCCTCTACATAGCTTTTTGCGCGCGCTTTGGCACCGGTCAAAATCATCCAACCACCCCTAAAACCTGCCGCACGATAATTCTTTGAAAGTCCACCAAAAGTTATTGCTAAGGTATCGCGCACTAAGGGTGCAACCGATTGATGTTTAGCACCATCGTACAAAATTTTATCGTAAATTTCATCTGCGAATAAAATAATTTTATGTTTTTCGGCAAGCGTTACAATGTGTTCAACTGTTTCTGTGCTATAAACCGCACCTGTCGGATTATTTGGATTTATAAGTACTATACCTTTTGTACGCGACGAGATTTTTTTTTCTAAATCCATTAAATCGGGTTGCCAATCGCTTTGTTCATCGCAAACATAATGTACCGATTTACCGCCACACAATTCAACCGCCGTAGTCCACAGTGGATAATCGGGAGCGGGCACTAAAACTTCATCGTTAGGGTTGAGCAGTGCTTGCATACAAAGCATAATTAACTCACTTACACCGTTGCCAATAAAAATATCTTCAATCGTTGATTTTAAAACACCAATACTTTGGTAGTAGTGCATCACTGCTTTGCGCGCTGCAAACAATCCGCGCGAATCAATATAACCTTGCGCATCACGGATGTTTGAAATAATATCTGCTACAATTTCATCGGGTGTTTCAAAACCAAATGCAGCCGGATTACCGATATTGAGTGGAATAATTTTAATGCCTTGTTGTTGCAATTGTAATGCGCGTTCATAAGTTTCGCCTCGAATTTCATAGTTTAGACCAGCTAATCGGGCACTTTTTAAAAAAATTTGCTCCTGACCACCAACAGTGTTTAATTCTACTATATCAGAATTCGTATTTTTCATTTACAATTTACAATTTACAATTTACAATTTTATAACTTTATAATTTTATAACTTTTCCGAAAAAAGATGTTTCTTTATTTCTGAATTTAACAAAATAAACACCATTCAGTAAATTTTGCAAATCTATTGAACCGTTATTTTGGTTTGACGCTAATTTTTTTTCTTGAACCACTCTTCCTTGCAAATCATAGACTTGAAATTCGTTTATGCCGTCCGATAAATCAATTGACCAATACACTAAGTTATTAGTTGGGTTCGGAAATATTTTAACCGCAACTTCCGTTGTTTGTGGATCATTTATACCAACATTTAAAGTTGGGCAATCGGTCATAATTTTTTGGAGCGTTTTAAAAGCATTCACTCTGCCACCCGAAACAATGAGATTTTGTAGTGAAGTAATTTTATCAACTGTGTTCATCATTACCGATTTTAAGTACAAAGCGGCTCCAGAAGGATTTGATTTTGCATAATCCGTCAGTTTTGCGCAAGGCGCTGAATACGCTAAAGCTGCAATACCTGCTGCAATCGGGCAAGAAAGCGACGTGCCGGAAGTGAAACCAAAATTATTGCCATTGAGTGTATAAATACTTTGTCCGGGCGCAGCAATGTCAACATTAATCGGTCCGTACGCTGCGTTGGTATTTTTTATGTCGTTGGCATCGGTAGCAGTAACAACTACTAAATAATTACTCGGGCAAGTGCTCGGTAAATCGCCAACAACGTCCACGTTTTTATTAGAATTATCGGTTGCACCAAAATTTAAAACGCCAACTTTACCCAGCGAATCGTAATAACTGCACCACAGCGGTTGATCTTTTGCAAAACCAGCGTTACCAAAACTGCTGTTACTTGCTACAATGAATGCACCGCGTTTGCCTTTGGTGTCGTTATAAAGTTTACGCATTTTATAGACATAATCGTAGGCAGAAATAATCTGATCAACTGAGCCATCAATTTTGAGCGTCATGAGCTTGATGTTCCAATTAATACCTGTAATGCCGATAGAATTATTTCCGTTAGCGGCAGCAACGCCACCCACTTCTATACCATGCGAACCGCCCGTAACATCGTTGGTTTTGTTAATCATATTCCAACCGTTTATGTCGTCAATAAATCCGTTCCCATCATCGTCAATTCCGTTGTTTGCAATTTCGTTTGGGTTTTGCCAAATATTTGTCGTCAAGTCGGGATTAGTTTTAGTAATACCGTCATCAATTAAAGCAAAAACAATGTCATCCCCTTGAGGTGTTTTGCCACCTGTTGCAATATCCCAAGCAAGCGTTGCTTGAACGTCAGCACCCGCTGTTCCGCCTGTTTGACCTGTATTTTTTAAATACCATTGGTTTGAAAATCCAACATCGTTAGGTTTATTTTCTCTAAACGTTACTTTGATATTATGTTGAACTGAAACGACGCGTATGTCGGTTCTGCAAAAATTTATAAAATTTTCTGTTTCTATAGAGTCGCCAATACTGATAAGCCAAATGTTCCAATCGTCAGCAATACAGCGCACAATTTGCCATTTCGACGTGCGGTGATTATCTTGCGTAGTTATAAAAGTTGTTGAATTAACATTCGGTTTAAATTGTACGATAAGTTCAAATGATTTTTGTTTTTCAAATGATTTTGAAAAACCCGTTACAGCATAAAACCCAATTAATATAAAAACAAAAAATAATTTTTTTTTCATGGAATTTACTTTGAACTAGACATTTTCAAAAAACTTAAGAATGTTTATACGGTTCTAACTGTTGTTCAACGCTCGCATCAGCACCTAAAAGTTTAACTTCTTCGTTCTGAATTAATGGCACGCGCTCGTCTTTAGCTAATGCTATGGCAGCATTGAGTTCAAAACCAAAAATAAGTGTCACAGCATTCATTTGCAACCACAAAAGTAAAACTATACCTGCCACAAACGAGCCATACACTTTATTGTAGCTGCTAAAATTATCGACATAGAAAGAAAATGCTACGGAAGAAAGAATGGAAAAAACAGTTGCTACCAATGCACCAAAAGAAAAGAAGGATAATTTTTCTTTTAACGACATACCAAATTTATACAAAATGGCAATGCCTAAATATTGTGCACCCACCACAACTACCCATTTAATAAGTAGCGCAAAAAGTGTGGAAAGTTTAGTGAGTTTTAGAAGCACAAAAAGTTTCGTAAAAATCCAAGTGCCTGAAATAACAAAAACACTGCTCATGGCTAATAAAAAACCGAGCAAAAAAGTCATCTCTATGGCAACCAACCGTTGATGAATAAAATTACGTTGTAAAAAAACTTTGTGTGTTTTTTCAAAACCTTTCATCATGGTTACTAAACCATTGCTTGCGAAGTAAACTGAAAGTATAAAACCAATGGAAAGGATATCGCCGCGTTTCGTTTTTAAAAATTTGCTCAACGTGTCGAATAAATCATCGCCTGTTTGGTTGGGCATAATTTCGTGAATACCAAAACGGAGTTCGCTTAAAATTTCAATTTTATTAAACGGCAAATAGGGTAGTATGGAAAAAATAATAATGAACGATGGAAACAACGACAGGAAAAAACTGTAAGCAATCGCGTTGGCGCGCATCCAAAATGTAGAATTTAAAAACAACTCTCGATACAGAATGATCGTAAATTCATACACACTAATTCCATCTGAAAGTGGTATCTTGATATTTTTTGACCAATTCGTTATGTCGTTGACCTGCTTCGATTTTTTAAAGGTATCCCAAATTGACCACATGGTATTTATTTCTACAAAAATAGTAATTTAAATTATGTTCTATTAATTACGAACGATTAGTTCATTTAATTGTTTTAAGTAGGTGAGTTTAAAATTTAAAAAGGTATCAATGGTTTTAAAGAAGCAAATTCAGATAGTTTGGTTTAAACGCGATTTGCGTTTGTTCGATCATGCACCGTTGTTCGATGCTTGTGGCATTCATACTGAAAATAAAATACCCACATTGCTGCTCTATGTTTTTGAACCAAGCGTTATGCAAAATTACGATTATGACACGCGTCATGCACAGTTTATTTGCCAAAGTTTAGAAGATTTGAATAAGCGTTTAAAAATTTTTAAAACCGAAATCGTTATCCTTAATGCTGAAATAATTCCTATTTTTGAATTTTTAAACGCTGCTTTTAATATTGTTTCTGTCAGAAGTTATGAAGAAGTTGGAAATACTTTGACTTACGCGCGCGATAAAGCCGTTAAAAAGTTTTTAAAAAAAGAAGGAATTAATTGGGTTGAATCGCAAATGCTGGGCATTTATCGCGGATTAAAAAACCGGGATTCGTGGCGCGACGATTGGTACAATACCATGCAAGAACCAATGCAAAATTCAGAACTCAGTTTATTGAAATCAATGGATGAAAACGATATTTCTGAACTAAAAAATAAATTCTCGAGCGCAGGACTTGTTCAAGAAATAAAAAACTCACCTTATACTATGCAACCAGGTGGCGAAACAAAAGCATGGGCATATTTAAAAAGTTTTTTCGATGCGCGCGGCAAAACTTATATGCGCAATATTTCAAAACCCGAAACGAGTCGTATTCATTGCAGTCGCGTTTCAACCTATTTAGCGTACGGAAATCTTTCTTCAAAGCAAGTGTATCAGTTTGGTATTGAAAATAAATTTCGTATCGGTGCGCGCAACACCGAGCAATTTTTAGATCGGTTGCGCTGGCGAAGTCATTTTATGCAGAAGTTTGAATCGGAGACAAGCATGGAATTTAAAAATATTAATGCTGCTTACAATCATTTGAGAACTGAAACAGACGAGCATATCGTAAATGCTTGGAAAAACGGTATGACAGGTTTTCCACTCGTGGATGCGTGTATGCGTTGCGTAAAAGCAACAGGTTATCTCAATTTCAGAATGCGCGCAATGGTAGTTTCTTTTTTTACACACGCTTTGTGGCAACCTTGGCAAGTTGGCGCGGCGCATTTAGCACAAATGTTTCTGGATTACGAAGCAGGCATTCATTTTCCGCAATTTCAGATGCAAGCTGGCGTAACGGGTGTAAACACAATTCGCGTGTACAATCCGACGCTCAATTCTAAAAAGCACGATGAAGATGGCGTGTTTATCCGTAAATGGATTCCCGAACTGAATAAAGTACCGTTACACGCATTACACGATCCTTCTACGCTCACACCACTCGAAATGCAACTTATTGGTTTTAATTTAGGCATTGATTATCCGTTGCCGATAATACAATTAAAATCGGCTGCGCGCAGTGCGAGCGACACTTTATGGCAAGTTAAGAAAGAAAAAACAAGTAAGCAACGCGGAAAAGAGATTTTAGAACGTCATGCCATACAATTTCCTACCCAAAAAAGTTGAAAATATCGAAATCGCTTTTAAATTTGCCTAAATGCATGGTGTTTCATGAAATTACTCCAGATTTGTAAAAAATTTCCATTTCCTGTCAAGGATGGAGAATCAATAGCTGTTACTAATTTGGGTATAGCTTACAGTCAGTTAGGTGTTGAAGTCACGTTGTTGGCTATGAATACCAGCAAGCACCCAGTAGATGTAAATTTGCTTCAACCCAACTATTCTAAGGGGTATAATAAAATTCATTTCGTAAAAGTCAACAATAATCTATCCATTAAAGAGGCGTTTGTTAATTTATTTCAAAAAGAATCCTATCATGTTACGCGCTTCATTAATGCCGATTATAGAAATAAACTCATCGAAATTCTGACTTCCGAACACTTTGATGTTGTACAAATTGAAACCGTTTTTCTTGCACCTTATATTGAAACAATTCGCGCTTGTTCTAACGCAACAATTGTTTTAAGAACGCACAATGTTGAACACGAAATTTGGAAACGCGTGGCAGATTTAACCGACTTTGGACCGAAGCGTTGGTATCTGAATTTCTTAAACAAAAAACTTCGCCGTTTTGAAATTGAAAGCCTCAGCAAATGCGATGTGTTATTACCGATTACAGAGCGCGATTTACGCATCTTTCGATTGCTCGGTTATGGCGGTGAAGCTGTTGCAACGCCGGTTGGTTTAGATGCGCATTCCTATCCGATTGATGAGCGATTAAATACCAAAAAAATATCAATGGGTTTTATCGGTTCACTCGATTGGATGCCGAATCAAGAAGGTTTAAAATGGTTTATTGATAACGTATGGCGGCATTACGATAAGAATGTCGAACTACACATTGCTGGCAGAAACGCACCCGATTGGTTTAAAAACCTGCGCATGAAAAATGTTATTTTTCATGGCGAAGTAACGGATGCGCGCGCTTTCATAAAACAATATCCGATAGCTTTAGTGCCGTTATTCAGTGGTAGCGGTATTCGTGTAAAAATTTTAGAAGCTATGATACTGGGCAGAGTTGTTCTGACAACAACTATCGGTTTAGAGGGTATTCATGCTATTGATGGCGAAGACGTTTTAGTCGCGAATACCGATTACGATTTTCAAGCTAAAATAGATTTGTGTATAAAAAATCCCAAACTTGTACATCAGATGGGAAAAAACGCGCGCAAATTGATGGAAACCGATTTTAACACCATTAAAATTGCCTCCAAAGTTTTAGAAATGCTTAATTCTTACATTAAAGAAGATGTACAAAAAGTTAAAATACCATAATTAATTATGGTTTTAGCAATCGAACTTATTCTGGTTTTCTGCATTCTTTGCCTATTGCACACGTATTTGATTTATCCTTTTTCGCTTGCAATACTCACCAAAAATAAAAAAAATAATGCGCTATGCTATAAACCAAACGATGAAGACCTACCTTTAGTTTGCGTACTGATGTCAGTTTTCAATGAAGCGCATGTTATAGAATCTAAAATAGAATCGCTCCTTCAATCCAACTATTCGGGAAATAAAATCTTTTTTTTTGTTGGCTCCGATGCTTCTAATGATGCAACCGATGAAATCCTAAAAGTCTTTCAAGAAAAAAATTCAAACTTTCATTTTTTTCGATTCGATAAGCGGCGCGGTAAACCTTCCGTTATAAATGATTTAGTAAAATTCAGCACAGCACTGTGTCCACTCAAAATTAATTCGCCTTCTGTTTTCGTTTTAACCGATGCAAGCGTCATTTTAACGCCGAGCACTATTTTTAATTTGGTAAAACATTTTAAAAATCCTGCCATTGCGCTCGTTGATAGTCAGCAAATACCTAAAATTTTAGACGGCAAAGCGAGCATTGCAGAAGCCGAAAAAAATTATATCAGTAGAGAAGTTGTGCTCAAACACCGCGAAGGTTTATTGGGTTACAATATGCTTGGTCCATTAGGCGGTTGTTACGCGTTGCGTACCGATTTTTTTTCGGAAATACCAACTAAGAATTTAGTGGATGATTTTTATCTGGCAATGCGCGTATTAGAAAAAAATGGCGGTGCTATAAACGATTTAAATGCAGTTTGCTACGAACCTTTACCGTCGAGTATTGAAGTAGAGTATCGCAGAAAACGTCGCATCTCGACAGGAAATTTTCAAAATTTGAAAACGTTTTCGCATTTACTCTGGCAACTGAATATGCGTGCGTATATTTTTTGGTCGCATAAAGTTTTGCGTTGGTTAGGTCCGTTTTTTTTATTCGGCATAATTTTTTGCACAGTCTTTTTAAATATCCTTTCAAATAATATAGAGTGGCGTATTTTATTTTTAGTAGAAATTATTTTACTCATTCTACTGCCTCTGCTCGATTATTTATTATCGAAACTTGGTTTTAGCTTAAAATATTTACGGGCTTGGCGTTATTTGGTTTTAATGAATATGGCTTTGTTTGAAGGTTTTTTAAATTATTCAAAAGGTGTAAAATCGGGCATTTGGCAACCCACGCCACGCACGGGAAAATTTTAAGGGAATTAAGTTCCACAAAGAACTAAACTTAATTTAATTTTTTTAGGAAAGCCCTTTATTTTTTTGTTATTTTTGTAAAAAAAATACACCATGCCAAATCACGAAGTTTTGACAACGCGGATAAGCCAACTAATTAGTGACGGAGAAATCAGACAAGCATTAGCTGAATTTAAAACTTGGACTATGCAAAATGCAAATTCTGAAACACAAAACAGCGTAACGCAGTTTTCTGCACGTTTCGCTACTAATGAAAAAAATAATAATTTAGGTGCTATTAGCTCAGCTGATTATAGCATTGAAACAAATAAAATTACGCTTGCTATTCTCGCTGCTTTAACTGAACTGGAAGAGAATGGTTCTATTAAAACACAGAGCGTACATGGCAAATCGAACTTAAAGCAGCACGCGCAAAACAATTCCAATATCGGCAACAAACACGATGGTAATTTTGGAACTTCTGTGCGCGATTCAAAAAATGTGAACATAGTGAATATTTCGGGAGGCGGTAACGTGACTATGAGCGACGGAAATAATGCGGAACATTCAAATAAAAATAAAAAAATAAGTTGGTGGATAGGTGCGCCAGCTGTCATGGCTGGCTTAATTGCTTTTATTGCCAACGTTGGCGCTATTAAAGAATCTTTTTTCAAAAAAGAAGAACCTAAAGTAATCGCTTCACCAATAAATAGTCCCCAGAAACAAGAAGTAATTAATATTGATTCTCTAAAAGCTATACGCGATAAAAAGCCCAACAGTCATAAAATTTATGATCAATTGTCAATCAAATCGGATACGTCTAATAATCATAAAAAGCTTGACGCTTTAAAATTAGAGCCCATAGAAAATAAAATAAAAGGCATTCCCTACGATGTTAAAAATAAAATTATTGTTAAAGATCGGTCTAAAGTTGGTGCTATTATTACTGGCGATTCTAACACAATAAATATTAAACAAGAGTTTTAAAAATGAAATCAAAATACTTGATAGCTTTGTTATTTTTTATTCCGATATTCAATAAGCAAGCAAGTGCACAATCAATTATTCGTGATTCTACTATTAGAACAGTAATTGTAAAAGATAGTGCGAAAATTCAAGCAGTAGTTACAGGAAATAATAATACAATAAATATTGGTCAGTCTTCCAAAGCCAATAAAAAAATTGACAAAGGAAAAATTAATGAAAAAGAAGTACTAGATTTTGTTAGAAGTAAGAAGTATTTTTCTTGGAACTGTAATAACTGGGATAAAAATATTATTAAGTGTGAAAGTAGTTTTTATTTTGAAGAAGATAGTATGATAGATTTTTTTTCCAGAATTATTGTACAAGTTGAAGAATTAAATGGTGATAGTTCTCTTCTGAAAATAAGAGAGTTTTATTTACCTCAAAAAGAAGAAAATCAATTTAGTTTACTGCTAAGAAAACTAAAATCACCTTACAAAATTACAGTTGGTTTAATACTAAAAGAGGATGAAATGAAAGAAAAAATAAGGGTCTATTCTGGATCTTGTACTTGGGAGGGGTAACCAAGTTTAAAAATAATAATTTATGCAAGCTTTATTGATAAAATTGCAAACTGCTATTACACGATTTGTACTAAAACGTTTGGTTTGAATAATTGATTGAGCAGAAATTGTTTCAAAAACGCAGCCGCTTGAATCCGTTTTCAAAATGAATCAAACAACTGCGTTATTGAAAGATGAGTAGTTAGTTTAACAAGCCATGGTAATTTTCGTAAAAGACTTTTGTCGAGGGGTAACTATTTGTTGAGTATTCCTTCAAAGAATAAAAACGACCAAACCAAATCGTTTATTTTGAATAAATAATTTGTAATCCGCTTAATATAATAACACAAACCCGCTTTGAGAAATTGGAGCGGGTTTGCTGTTCTGGTGACTAAAGGTCAGAATACTCTGCAGGAAACATAAAATAACTGGTGTTTTTCGACATATTGTTCAGATATTCTGGCTCATCTTTCAGTTTTGTCCACTCAGGCGAACTTCCAAACTCTTTCCAATGTGCATCTCTCGACTCTTTATTCTCAAATGTCGTCATATACATCAGATTGGGCATGTGGCTACCTGAAATAACTTGTCCATAAAACACAGCATTAAAACCAAGTCTTGTGAATAATTTTACTTCGCCCCCTGCATTAAACATTTTTACCTTGTTTTGATGTATTTTTTCGGTATGTCCTTCATAACTGCGTAACTCATAAATCCTTTCACTTTTAGGTCCCTTCAATTGTGGAAAATTAAGTATTGGCGCATTCGGGAATGCCTGTAAAATAATGGTTTCAAAACGTGCATAAGGTGGGTTTTTGTAAATCGCCTCAATATAATCTTTACCTGCATTCTGATAAACTGCATCTTCATTGAGTTTATTAGGCAAAACTAATAATTGGTCTAAATTTTTGATGGGTGTTAATACGTAAATCAACTTACCAAAAGCTGCTGTATCTGTTGCCACAGGTTTAAAAACACCAATCGTTTTTATCCCCAATCTGTGCATAGCTGGAATGTATGCATCTTTAAGATATTGTTCAACGCGCAATTCTTGTTCTTTGCTATTAACCGTGTAAATTTTGATATTATAAAATTCTCTTTTTGGAGGGTTTGCAAAGGCAGTAAAACCAATAAAAAGCAAAAGCAAAGTCTTAAATAATAATGAATTTGTCATTGTGTAGTGATCTGAAATTTGAAAATAATGAAATAATAAGAAGATATTGTTAAATAAACGGGAAAAAAATCGTTTAGTTTTGGATGAAAAATAAAGAATCGCTGAAACACGGTTTGTACTAAAACGCTTGGTTTGAAAAATTGATTGAGAAAATTGTTTTAATAACGTAGCCGCTTAATTAAATTTTCAAACTGAAACAAGCGACTACATTATTGAAAGATAGGTAGATAGTTAAACAAGCTTTGGCAATTTTCGTAAGAGTTGTGGCGATCGGGTTAGAATTTAAGCGATTTTATAGTTTTCAAAAATTCAATTCTATGTCCTTCGTAATTCTTGTCGACCGAAGTTGTTGTTATAACATAAGCATTGTCGCCAAAAAATAAATATGCTTCGATAACATTAAAATTGTTTCCTGTATTTGAAGAATAGTTATAGTAAATTAAAAACGTTTTCTTTCCGTCAATAATAATCTTTTCTGTTTTGATGATAGTAATGTTTCGGTCAGTTTGATTGAAACTTGTTTGAAAAAATTCTTTTGAATAACTATGAGCGTCTATTCCTTTTTCTTCTGGTAAACGTCTGCTAACATTCATTAAAATGCTGCTTCCGTCACTACTAACTACTTTGTAATCTATATGAATTCCACTTGCAGTTTTTAGTTCAAAACCTTCTGGTTTATTGATTGTGTATCCATATTTAGAACTTGTAAAATTCGAAGTTTGACTTTGTACTAATGAAACTGTCGTCAAACATAGAAAGGTCAAAAATATTTTCATAATAAAGAAAGTTTTTTGTAAATGAAGGAAAGTATTTTATTAATAGTAAGGTTTCATTCAACTTTTGTTAGTGCGTCTGTATTGAAATTTTTTCCTTTGGCTAATCCAAGCAAGTAAGCACCAAGTCCAATTAATCCAATATCAATGAATATAGCATTTATGCTTCCTGCACTTATTTGTCCGTTTGCAGGCTTAAGGAATTGTACAATAAGACTTAATGAAATGAGAAGTATCAA
This sequence comes from Saprospiraceae bacterium, assembly GCA_043758385.1. Taxonomy (GTDB): domain Bacteria; phylum Bacteroidota; class Bacteroidia; order Chitinophagales; family Saprospiraceae; genus JAAFJT01. Next base: position 20,970 of record JAYVNP010000048.1, on the reverse strand, counting down.
AATCCAACCCCAAACCGTCTTTGCTGAAGAAGGGGCAGGATTTGGTTCATAATATTTTCTACTTAGCATAATTGCTATGAAACCTACAATTGGACTAAGGAATAAACAAAAGAAAAACGACCAACCAAAACCTATCTGTCTTTTTCTACCCAAAAAATGAGCAATAGCGAACGCAATTGCACCAAAAATTACAAACATAACTAATCCTTCCATATTATTTCCTGTTTAAAATTTTACGCTTTCGTTCTTCATTGTAATCCAATCTTGCAACTACAAATAGTCTATATGATAAATAAAATGCACCAATTGAAAAAACTACTATCAATCCTGCAAAATCTGTTGGATAACCACCATTTGTTGGTAAATGAGTTAAAAAAAGTATTCCCGTTGTGAGTGTAATTAATATTGCTAATAAATTAGGAATGAAATTAATTCCAATGCTAATTTCTTTCAAAAGTATTCTTGCAAATTCATCAAAAGGAACGGATGAATATTCTTTCGCTTTTTCTTTTCCGTAGTCTGCCCATTCTCGTTGTTTGTTTTCATACGTCTTTTCAAATTCGGATTTTACAAATTCAGGTTTAGTCTTTGTTTTGTAATGTATCTCATAAATTTTATCGTATTCCTTTCTTCTATAAGGGTCTCTTAATACTTCGTATGCTTCTGTTATTTCAATAAATTTTTGAGATGCGTCAAGCGCTTTGTTCTTGTCAGGATGAAACTTTAGAGCAAGTCGTCTATACGCCTTTTTAATGGTCAGGATGTCTGCCCCGGATTCTATTTCAAGTATTTTATAGTAATCATTCAATTTAAAGATGTCGCTTTTAGGTTGTACACAACGCTCTAAAATAAGAAAGTTTTGTAGTGCTTTTTGTATTGTTGAGCTTTTTTTGTTAAAAATATTGCAAATACTTAATTTATATGCAAATTTATTACATCTTACTGAAATGAAGGATTTTTTTTGTAATTATTTTGGCGTTTTCTATTTATGCAACAAAAGTGTCAAATTATGAGCTATAGCAGCATAAATTTGAATTGACATTTATTAATTATCTTTACAGAAATTTTTCTATACACTATCGAGACAACTCTTTCTATGTCAAAATCCTCCATAAGCCCTGAAAAGCCTATACGCTATCAAGAACACGATATTTTCGTGCGTGGCATTTTAAGCATCATGTGGAACTGAATATGTAAATAAAAGGCGCGGCATTTATAGAAAAAGCACAATCGCTTACATTGTATTTCGCCGATGGAGCATGGTATGTACCGAAACACTTTGTTTGAATATTTGTTTGAGCAGAAATTGTTTCAAAAACGTCGCCGCTTGAATCCTTTTTCAAACTGAATCCTCAGATTTTTATAATAAATTAATAATTCTCATCGCCCCAAAAATTTTGTAGATTCGTAGCCTATTGCTACTTTAGCAGCGTAAACCAACATTTTAAAAATAAAAAATTTCGCAACGCCATGCAAACTATAAAAGGACCTGCCATTTTTTTAGCGCAATTCGCAGATGATGCTGCACCATTCAATTCGCTGCAAAGTATTTGCCGTTGGGCAAAAAATTTAGGTTTTGTTGGTGTTCAAATTCCTACTTGGGATGCGCGTTTTATAGATTTACAACGTGCTGCTGAATCTAAAACATACTGCGATGAACTTTTAGGCATCGTTCATGCCGAAGGAATGCACATTACAGAACTTTCGACGCATTTGCAAGGTCAGTTAGTAGCGGTGCATCCTGCATATTCAGAAAATTTTGATGGTTTTGCACCTGCCGATAAACGCGGTAAACCCAAGGAGCAACAAGTTTGGGCGGTGCAGCAATTAAAATATGCCGCATTGGCATCTAAAAATTTAGGATTGAATGCGCACGCTACATTTTCAGGTGCTTTAATGTGGCATACTGTTTATCCGTGGCCGCAACGTCCGAAGGGTTTGGCTGAAACAGCTTTTAAAGAATTGGCAAAACGTTGGTTACCCATTTTAAACGCGTTCGATGAAGTGGGAGTAGATGTTTGTTATGAAATTCATCCGGGCGAAGATTTACACGATGGTTTGAGTTACGAATTATTTTTACAACACGTTAAAAATCATAAACGCGCGTGTTTATTATATGATCCATCGCATTTTGTGCTGCAACAACTCGATTATTTGCAATTCATTGATATTTACCACGAGCGTATTAAAATGTTTCACGTTAAAGATGCAGAGTTTAATCCGAACGGTAGAGTAGGAGTGTATGGTGGTTATGCTGATTGGATAGATCGCGCAGGGAGATTTCGTTCGCTTGGCGATGGACAAATTAATTTTGGTGCTATTTTTTCAAAACTTTCGCAATACGATTACAAAGGTTGGGCAGTGATGGAGTGGGAATGTTGTATAAAATCGCCGGAACAAGGTGCACGTGAAGGTGCGCCATTTATTCAAAAACATATTATTGAAGTGACACAAAAAGCCTTTGATGATTTCGCTGGCGGTGCTGCTGATGAGAAATTAAATAGAAGAATATTAGGTTTGTAGTACTGTTTTTTGCTCCTATAGAGTGTCCTTACTATAAATTTAAGGTAAACTTCTCCAGCATTTTTAAACGCTCAATGCTTTGAGTAATTTCTCGCAGACTTCCCCAAAAATGTTATTTAAATCTGCGGAAGTCTGCGAAGTCTGCCGGAAGCTGTTCTACTTCAGCATCTAACAAAAGTTAATTCGATGGGCATTAATCTACGCATCTTTAGTTTCCAGAACAGAACTACCCATTAAAAATTTATCCACCTCGCGCGCACATTCGCGTCCTTCCGAAATTGCCCATACAACGAGTGATTGCCCGCGCGTCGCATCGCCTGCGACAAAAACTTTAGGAATATTGGTTTTAAAATTTTTAGCAGAAATATTTCCGCGCGCATCTTTATCTAAATTAAATTGAGCCACCATACCGCTGTGCTCTGTATGTGAAAAACCAATGGCGATGAGTAATAATTCACACGGAATTTCGCGTTCGCTGCCTTCTTTTTCAATCATAACGCGTTTACCAGTTTCATCTTTTCCCCATTCAACATCTATGACTTGAACGGCGCGAATATGTCCGTTAGCATCGGGTAAAAATGCTTTAGTTTGTATCGCCCAAACGCGTTCGCAACCTTCTTCTTGCGAACTCGACGTGCGTAACATAAGTGGATAACTGGGCCAAGGTGTGGATGCGTGTCGCTCTAAAGGTGGTTCAATCTGGTACGCCAATTGGGAAATACTTTTAGCTTTATGTCTGTTCGCTGTGCCAATGCAATCCGAACCTGTGTCGCCACCGCCGATAACAACCACGTTTTTATGGGTTGCGAAAATATCTTTTCCAATATATGGCTCGTTGTTAACGCGTTTATTATTTTGCTCTAAAAAATCCATCGCGAAGTGAACTCCATTTAAATCGGATCCTGGAACTTTTAATAAACGTGGCACAGTTGAACCTGTTGCAACAATAATTGCATCAAACTCGGATTGAAGCCACGAAGTTTTTATATTTTCACCGACATTTGCATTTAAAACAAATTCTATACCGCTTGCTTTTAGCAAATCTAATCGGCGTTCTACAATGCGTTTTTCAAGTTTAAAATCGGGAATACCGTAGCGTAGCAAACCACCCACGTTTATATTTTTTTCAAAAACTGTAATTGAGTGACCTACTTTGTTAAGTTGTTCGGCAGCAGCCAAACCTGCCGGACCTGAACCAACAATCGCAATTTTTTTTCCTGTTCGGCTTTTCGGCGTTTTTGCTTTCACCCAACCATGCCCAAATGCAATTTCTGAAATTTTTTCTTCGATGTGTTCTATCGTCACCGCAGGTTGATTAATACCGAGCACACACGCTGCTTCGCAAGGTGCTGGACAAATTTTACCCGTAAATTCTGGAAAATTATTCGTGCTTTCTAAAATATTATAAGCTGATTGCCAATTATTTTGTTGAACTGCATCATTAAACTCCGGTATAATGTTACCGAGTGGACACGCGTGATGACAAAAAGGTACACCGCAATCCATGCAACGCGCTGCTTGTTCAACCGATTTTGATTCAGTGAGCGGAACATGAACGTCGGAATAATCATTCAAACGTTCAATAACGGATCTTAACGCGGGTTCTTCGCGTTTGTATAATAAAAATCCTGAAGGATTTGCCATGCTATTTCATAAATTAAGGAATACAAATTTACGCCTCAAAAGAATATAAATATTGAACTATCAGAAAATAGAATACAATTTCTGGAAATAAAATATAATGCCGTAAAAAAATGTTTAAGCAGTTGTTTATAAAAAAATAGCGCATTGAATACAAATTTATATTCAATACGCTATTGTAAAAATTTATTTTAACGGATTACTTAGTAGCCACTAAATTTACTTTCATGTTAAAATCGTCGTAAATTGCTTTATCGCCAATGCTTGCAAAAAAAGATTTAGAACCATACTTGATGCCGTATTTAGTACGGTTCACCATAAAATCAGCCGTTGCTTTTACTAGCTTTGCATCCATTGTGATGTTTGCAGGAAACATAATTTCGTTTGTAATACCTTTAATTGTTAAATCAGCAACAACGTCATAAGTACCAGCTACTTTTGTTTCTGTTACTTTTTTAATTTTTAAGTTAGCTGTTGTGAATTTTTCTGTCGAAAAGAAATCTTCGCTGTTTAAATGACCTAATAATTTGCCAGCGTATTCACCTTGAAGATCTGAACAAGCAATCGTTTTCATGTCAATTGTAAAATCGCCACTTTCAATTTTGTTTTTGTTAACTACAAATGCACCTGATGCAATTTTGATAGTTCCGTTGTGTTGACCAGTTACTTTTTTTGCCAACCACTCTAAAGTGCTGACTTTAGTATCAACTGCATAAGTCGAAGTCTTTAAAGTTGTGAAAGATAATAAACCAATTGTTGCAACAAGTGCTAAAACTAAATTTTTCATGTTAAATGAATTTTTTAAATTAATATCGCAAAAGAATTTTCTGACGACACTGCAAACATACAATATAAACTATTTTTCTGCAAGTAGTTATGTTATTGTGTACTACTATACAAAATGTTATTTTTGTTGAAAATCAATACTTTAGAACGAATTTTTTATTTGTTATTAATTTGTAAACAGCAAGATTTGTAATTTACTAATATTGTTAAGCCTAAATTTATCTGCTCTTTATCCATACTTTGAATCTCCGACTTTTAAATTCTTTCCTAAAAGATTACTTTTGTGTTTAAAAATAAAAAGCGATAGTATGACTATTTCAATGCGTTGGCTCAAAGATTACTTACCTAATCCGATTTCTAAAGAATTTTTAGCCGAAACACTAACCGATTTGGGTTTGGAAGTGGAAGGAATACAAACAATTGGTGCATCTAAAAATACTTTTGAGAATGTTGTGGTAGGAGAGGTAATTTCTTGCGAAAAACATCCTGATGCAGATAAACTTTCAGTTACAAAAGTAAACGTGGGTTCATCTGAACTCCTAAACATTGTTTGCGGCGCACCAAATGTAGCGGCAGGGCAAAAAGTTTGGGTGTCTAAAATTGGAGCGGTGCTGTATACATTCAGTGGTGAAACTATAAAAATAAAAGCGGGAAAAATTCGCGGAGTTGTATCGCAAGGAATGATTTGCGCAGAAGACGAATTGGGTTTGGGTGCGAATCACGACGGCATTATGATTTTGCCTAACGATATGAATGTGGGTGCTGAAGGAAAAGATTATTTGAACACAGAGGAAGATACCGTAATCGAAATCGGATTAACGCCGAATCGCTCTGATGCGATGAGTCATTTGGGCGTTGCTGCCGATGTTGCTGCCCGACTAATGCTCACTGAACCTTCAACAAAATTGATTACACCCGATGTAACTTCTTTTAAAACCGATAATCACAATTTAAAAATAGAAGTTACAGTTGAAGATGTAGCAGGTTGCCCACGATTCAGTGGCGTGTGTATCGAAAATATTCGTATTGGTGAATCGCCAGAATGGCTAAAAAAATATCTCAAAGCTATTGATGTAAACAGTATCAATAACGTAGTTGATATTACCAATTTTGTACTGCACGAATGTGGACAACCCTTGCACGCATACGATTATGATAAAATTTCCGGACAAAAACTTATCGTGGGTTCGCTTCCAACAGGAACAGAGTTTACGTCGCTCAAAAAAAATGAATCGGGCGAATACGTTAAATTTAAACTTGATGCTTCGGATTTAATGATTTGCGATGCCGAACACAACGGATTGTGTATTGCAGGCGTTATCGGAAATCCAACAGAGGGTGTTTCGTCAACAACAACGCGCATATTTCTCGAATCGGCATACTTTAACGGTAAACGTTTGCGTCAAACCTCTTTCCGACACAATACGCGCACCGATGCCGCCAAAACTTTTGAAAAAGGTACCGATCCGAATAATACATTATTCGCATTAAAACGCGCAGCATTACTGATAAAAGAATATGCTGGTGGCTTAATAGCTTCCGAAATTATTGATATTTATCCGAACCAGATAAAATCGCCTGAAATTACACTCCGTTATTCGCGTGTTGACGCGGTTATAGGTGAGCATTTCAATCCTCAGCGCTTACATGCTATTCTCAACGCTTTGCAAATGCCTGTTCTTTCGAGCGAAAAAGATTTTTGTATCGTTCGAGTACCTACCAACAAACCCGACGTTATCAGAGAAATTGATGTGATTGAAGAAATTTTACGCATTCACGGATTTAATAACGTGCCTCTACCGCAAACAATGCGGACTGCTATGGTTGCTGCGCCAATTATTGAACCATTGCAAATTCAAGATAAAATTTCTGATTATCTATCCGCGCAGGGTTTTAACGAGTGCATGGGTTTGAGTTTGACTAATGCTCGGCAGGCTATTCAAAATCTCGGATTTTCAGAAGAAAGTTTAGTTTATCTTGCTAATTCTGCCAATGTGCATCTCGATATTTTGCGACCAACAATGTTGATGTCTGCGTTAAAAATGGTAACTGAAAACCAAAATAGACAAGCGAGCGACTTAAAATTGTTTGAATTTGGTAAAACGTATTCAAAAGAGGACGAAAAATTTATCGAAACGCGCCATTTATCACTCATGCTCACAGGTAAGCGCGCAACGGAATCTTGGATGGCGCAATATAATTCGCCAACAGATTTTTTTTTACTTAAAAGCTATGTCAACAACATTTTAGGCAGATTAAACGTGCATCAATATCAAGAAACTGTTCTAACAGAGGGTATTTTTGAATACGGTGTACGCTATCATAGAGGCAATACAATGTTGGTTGAATTTGGTAAAATCGCTTCGCATTTATCCAAAAAATTTGACGTTAAAAGTAATATTTTCTTTGCTGATTTTTCATGGGATACTATTTTACAAAGTTTGAAACCGAATACCACAACTTTTTCTGCAATTAGTCGCTTTCCAACGGTGCGTCGCGATTTAGCACTCACGCTCGATAAAAAAATTACTTACGGCGTATTAGCGCAAGCAGCACGCAAAACTGAAAAAAAACGGCTCAAAGCAATTAACCTTTTTGATGTCTTTGAAGATGAAACAAAACTCGGCGAAGATAAAAAATCGTACGCATTAAGTTTTATTTTTGAAGATACCGAAAAAACAATGAACGATTTTGAAATTGATACGATGATGCGTGCACTGCAAAAAACATTTGAATCACAGTTTGGAGCAACAGTGAGATCGTAATTTCCTTTTTAAAAATAAAAATTATGGAAGTCGTCAACATCTCAGAAAAATTTGGATTATTTACTGAAACTTGGATACCGAAAATAATTGGTGAACTTAATGGACAACAAGTAAAATTGGCGCGATTAAAAGGGGAATTTGTTTGGCACAGTCACAAAGATGAAGACGAAATGTTTTTCATCATTAAAGGTATTTTAAAAATACAATTTAGAGATAAAACCGTGACGCTCAATCCCGGTGAAATGATAATAATTCCGCGTGGTGTTGAACACAACCCTATTGCAGAAGAGGAAGTTTTGCTCATGCTTTTTGAACCCGCGCAAACTAAACACACGGGCGAAGTTGTGCACGAACTTACGCAAACAGTATTGGAGAAAATTTAAGAGTAATGATTAGGCAAGTGTCTTTCCTTTTTTTAAAATTTGTGAAATCTTTATTATTTAGTTGATAAACCGGATGATACTTTTTAGAATAATGAAGAGGGTGTTTAAATTTTAAATTATTTTTTCAACAGTATTTAGGTTTAATTCCATCTGAATATTGCAACGCTCATACGGTGTAGGTTGTCCGGATATTTCTTGAAATCCGAGTTTGCGATATAAATTTATAGCGGGTTTCAAAATAGTGTTGCTTTCGAGATACAATTTAGATGCATTAACTGATTTGGCTTTTTCAATACAAGTATTACCCAACAGCAAACCAATTTTTTTCCCTTGAGCCTTTGGTGCAACTGACATTTTAGCCAATTCAAAAATGGCATCATTCATTTTTATAAGTGCGCATACACCAACGGGTTCGGCATCAAGCAAAGCGATAAAAATAAAACCTCCTTTATTTAAAATATATTCTTCCGGATGATCCAACGCTTTGTAATCGGCAGCTTCCATTTTAAAATATTTTGAAATCCACGCTACGTTAAGTTCGCGAAAAGCGGATTGGAATTTTGGTTCGTAATCAATGATTTCTACACTATCCATATTCGATTATCTTTTTTGCAAATGTACTTTGCAAACATTACTTTCAAGATTATTTGCTTTATCGGAGTTTATTTAAAACATTTTACAGCTCGAAAATCTTATACAGTTTGGAAATTTGTAAATTTTTTTTTAATCGAATCGAAATTTATAATCTAATTTCGCCCTGAAAAAATTAATATTTAATGCAGAAAGAAGTTTATAGTACAGACATAATTATTATTGGTGCTGGACCAGTTGGTTTATTCTCCGTTTTTGAAGCAGGACTTTTAAAATTGCGTTGCCACCTAATAGATGCACTGCCGCAAGTCGGTGGTCAACTCTCAGAGATTTATCCGAAAAAACCTATTTACGACATACCCGGTTATCCATCCGTTTTAGCGGGCGATTTAATCGAAAATTTAATGAAGCAAATAAAACCGTTTCAACCAAATTTTACACTCGGTGAGCGTGCTGAAAGTATTGACCGTTTAGAAAATGGACATTTTAAATTAACGACACATAGAAAAACTGTTATTGAAGCACCCATTATTTTTATTGCGGGTGGTCTTGGTAGTTTTGAACCACGTAAACCACCGATTGAAAATATCGCGTATTACGAAGATCGTGGTGTGGAATACATGGTGCGCGATCCAGAATTATATCGAAATAAAAATATTGTTATTGCCGGAGGCGGCGATTCAGCATTGGATTGGACAATTTTTCTTGCCGACGTAGCGAAGCATATAACGCTCATTCACCGTCGTTCTGAGTTTCGTGGCGCATTGGATAGCGTTGAAAAAATTTTACAACTTAATGCTTCAAGTAAAATAAAACTTATCACCCAAGCTGAAGTTATTACATTGCACGGCGAAAAGCATTTAACTTCACTGGATGTGAAGCACGATGTGGAAGGTATAATTCCTGTAAAAGCGGATCATTTTATTCCATTGTTTGGTCTTTCGCCTAAACTTGGACCGATTGCAGACTGGGGTTTAAATATTAACAAATCGGCGATTGAGGTAAATACTTTCGATTATGCAACGTCCGTCAATGGTATTTTTGCTGTCGGCGACATTAATACATATCCCGGAAAACTTAAACTTATTTTGTGTGGATTCCATGAAGCAACGTTGGCTGTGCAATCGGCATTTAAAATTGTACATCCCGATAAAAAACTCTCGTTTAAATACACAACCGTCACTGGTATTGAAGGTATCGCCTAAAAATAAAAAACCGTCGTAAATCGGGATTTTTTCAATCCCGATTTAGACAGCACTACTCATAACCATTTAAATTATTTCTTGAAAGTGCGAACACTTTTTATTTCTATAACTTGACGCAAAGTTAATGGCAAATAAGTTATCGTTAAATACCAAGTAAATTCTAATTTTAACAATTAAAAAAAATAACTATGTTTACTAATTTTTTTTAATAGAAATTTATCGGAATCGAATCGTTTCAACAGGTGTAATGCGCGTTATTAAGTAAGTAGGAAGAATAATGAAGAGTAAAATGACAAAAACGGCTAAAAAATTTATCTGAATAAGGTACGGCACATCGAAGTAAATGGGTGCATAACTCAGATAATAATCCGATTCGTTGAGTTTAATGAATTTAAAATAGTGCTGCAATAAACCTAAACTAATACCCAAAAAATTACCAACAGTAATTCCAACCACAATAATGATAGCACCGTAGAAGAAAAAAATTTGCTGAATATTTCTGTTGCGCGCACCAAGAGATTTTAAAATACCCACCATATTCGTTCGTTCTAAAATAAAAATCAGAATAGCAGTAATCATGTTGATGATGCAAATGGTGAGCATTAAAATTATAATGACGCGTTCATTAACGTTTTGTAAATCGAGCCAATCAAAAATTCCGGGTTGTTCCTCGCGTACTGTTTGCGCCGAAAGCTCAGCAGGAATAATTTCGTTGTAGATATAATTTTTTATGGTCTTGCTGTCGTCAATATTATCAACAAAAATTTCTAATCCTGATATTTGATCAAATTGCCAACCCAATAAATTTTGTACATCCGCAAGTGTTGTAATGGCAAATTTTTTATCGTATTCTTCCAATCCTGTTTTATAAATACCTGTTACGTGAAACTGCACTTGTTTCTGTTCATTATTTTCTACAAAATATAAACGCAATTTTTTGCCGACACCCACCTCTAATCTATCCGCCGTTGTTTGCGAAATCAAAATCGGATGCGTTGAATCTGTGCTTTGAAAAAATTCTCCAGCTGTCAAATTATTTTTTACGAATGAAGAATCAAAATCAATACTCACACCTTTCAAAAGCATTCCTTCAATGGTATTTTTAGTTTTTATGATACCCGCTTTTGTTGCATATTGCTGAACGTGTCGCACACCGCCAAGCGTTGTGTTTACTTTATTATTAAAAGTGTAATTCATCGGTTGAATATGTTTTATTTGCGCCACAATGCGCGCATCGTAAATCATCGGAATAGGTTCAAACGTTGAGTTTACAATCGCAGAGTTAACATGAATATGTCCCCAAAAGCCAAACATTTTTTCACTGATTTCTTTTTTAAAACCTTTTATCATTGCCGATGCCACAACAATAACGCAAATACTCAATGCTACTGCCGAAATAGAAAGAATGAGAATGCGCCGTACAAACGAATTTTTTTCGCTAAATAAAAGTTTGTTGGCAATGTTTATTGAATACCTCATCGAATTTTATCTTGCAGCAATTTTACAACATTATGGTTTCATTCAAAAATAAAAGGCTCATCCTTTCTCAAATAAAAGAAATGTACTTACATATTAATCTTGTTTTTAAAAATTTATCATAATTTGAAAGTGATGCAATCAACACTGAGTTGAGTGCGCGTTATTTTTTAAAAACAAAAAGCGACAACCTGTTAGTGTTATCGCTTTTTGTTTGCATATTGTTTGTGGGCAAGGGTCGTCAAGTAAATAAGTTTGTACGGTTCAAGTTTAAGTGATTTAAAATGAAAGAACTAAAACAAATTCAAAACTAAATCTGAACATACACTTCGCCATTCTCAACCTTAACTTCATACGTTTTGATTGATTCGCATTCGTCATCATTGAGGCAATGACCGTCAATGAGTGAAAATGTGCGTTTGTGAAATGGGCAAGCCACTTTTGGAATATTGTTGGCAGTGCCTATCATGCCACGCGATAAAGCCATTTGTTGTTTGTGCGGACACAAATTTTGCGATGCAAGCCATTTACCGAGTCGTGCAAAATTAAAAATAGCAATTTGCTCACCGTTAATTAAAGCGCAAGCACCACCGTCTTCGGGTATATCTGAAACTTTACAAGCGTACGTCCAAATTGTTTGAACGGCTGTATTCACTTTTTCATTCATTAAATCATTCATTCCTTCGTAACTTATTTCGTTTATTACTTAATTATTAACCCATTCTGCTGCGCGTTTCTGATCGCGTAAACCTTCAAAAGATACTGTGGGATCTTTTTCGTCGCTGTTTACAAAATGCGAAAAGCGTTTACGAATTTCAGGCGTTTCTATGGCGTTTTTCCATTCACACTCGAAAGTATTAACCAATCCTTGCATTTCAGCTTCCCACTCAGCAGCCATGCCAAGAGCATCATGTACAACTACTTCGCGTAAATAGTCCATTCCACCTTCGAGTTTAGAAAGCCAAACAGATGTGCGCATAAGTGGCTCGGCCGTTTTAGTATAAAACATTAAAAAGCGATCAACATATTTTATGACGGTGGCTTCATCTAAATCCGTTGCGAGTAGTTTTGCGTGTTCAGGTTTAGAACCGCCGTTACCGCACACAAATAAATTCCAACCTTTTTCGGTAGCAATTAAGCCAAAATCTTTTGAGTTAGCTTCGGCACATTCGCGAATACAACCCGATACTGCCGATTTTAATTTGTGTGGCGATCGGAAACCTTTGTACCGATTTTCAATATCAATAGCAAAAGTTACAGCATCGTGCAAACCATAACGACACCACGTTGAGCCGACACAACTTTTAACAGTACGTAAACCTTTTCCGTAAGCGTGACCCGATTCAAAACCGGCTGCAATAAGTTCTGTCCAAATCATGGGTAAATCGCCGACGTGTGCACCGAACATATCAATGCGTTGTCCACCCGTTATTTTGGTGTAAAGACCATATTTTTGCGCTACTTGACCGATGACAATTAATTTTTCAGGCGAAATTTCACCACCGGCAATGCGCGGCACAACCGAATATGTTCCACCTTTCTGAATGTTGGCTAAAAATCTGTCGTTCGAGTCTTGAATAGTGGCTTGTTTTTGTATTTGTTCGTTCCAAAGGCTTGCTAAAATAGAAGCTACGACAGGTTTACAAACTTCGCAACCTTGTGATTTACCCAGAACATCCAGTGTATCGTTGTAAGTTTTTATTTTTTTTATTTTTATGAGGCTAAACAATTCTTGGCGCGTATAATCGAAGTGTTCGCAAATAACGTTGCGCACAATGCGACCCATTTTTTTCATTGACGTACCAATTAAGTCTTTTACCATTGGTGTGCAACCACCACAACCTGTACAAGCTTTTGTGGCTTTTTTCATTCCATCAAGCGTGAAAATATCATTTTCAGTGACTTCATTGCAAATCATTCCTTTTGTTATCGCTTCGCACGAACAAATAATTGCATCGTCAGGCAAACTCGCCACGCCTGAATCTTCTGAACCTGCACCTCCGCGCGAACCGAGAATTAAATCTTCGGGATTAATAGGTAAAATAATTTTATTATTTACAGTTTGTTGCAATATTCCGAACTGCGACGCATCGCCCACTAAAACGCCGCCGAGTAAATATTTTCCATCGGGTGAAATATTGACGCGTTTATAAATCCCTTTCGATTGATCTCGGAAAACGATACTCCGAACGCCTTTCTGATCTGTGCCTGCTATGTAGGGATTGCCTGCAAACGGATCGCCAAAACTTGCTACGTCAATGCCAATGAGTTTTAATTTGGTTGACATATCGTAGGGTTTAAACGTCTTGGTCGATTGTTGTTTCAACAATTCGTCAGATTCTTTGAAACATCTATCAACTAAATTCGACGCTACAACATCCGCCATTTCATAACCGGGTGCTACTAAACCATAAATCATACTGTGAGCTAAAGCGCATTCACCGATGGCAAAAATATTTGGGTCAGAAGTTTCCATATTTTCATCAACTACTATACCACCGCGAACACCGACGTGCAAACCTGCGACACGCGCCAATTCATCGGAAGGTTTTATACCCGCCGAAATAACAAGCATTTCAACATCAAGCACCGTTTCGTCCGTAAAACGCAAACCGGTAATTTTTCCGTTGCCTAGAATTTTTTCCGTATTTTTTTGAAGATGTATTTTTAAACCCAAATCTTCTAACTTTGCCTGAAGCACTTGCGAACCTCCGATATCCACTTGTCGCGGCATCAGGCGCGGTGCAAATTCTACAACGTGTGTTTCGGAAATTCCTAAATCAATAAGCGCTTTGGCTGCCTCCAAACCAAGCAAACCACCGCCGATTACCGCACCGCTTTTAGCATTCTTGGCGTAATCGAGCATTAAATCTAAATCTTCAATAGTTCGATAAACAAAAACACCTGTTTTTTCTACGCCTTCAATTTGTGGAACGAAAGGCACTGAACCCGTTGCTAAAATTAAATAATCGTAGTGTTCCGTTTTGTTTTTGTGCGAAGTAACTGTTTGGGTTGGGGTATCTATATTTACGACTGCATCTCCAAGAATCAGATTTATTTTGTTGTCAGAATACCAATTTTCGGGCGCAAGGGTTAAATCTTCAATCGTCTTACCATCGAAATAAGAACTCAAATGAACGCGATCGTAAGCAGGTCGTGGCTCTGCACCGAAAACAACTACATCGAATGCATCAATTCCAGCTTTTGCGATGAGTTTTTCACAAAATTTGTAACCCACCATGCCGTTGCCGACAACTACTATTTTCTTTTTTGACATAAATAATTGGTTTGAATAAATCCTCTTCTTACTTCCTATTAATTATAAAATAATTTTGGAATGGTTCGGTTGAAGTGCCGAGTACTTAGTGGTAAATATTAAAATCGAGTGGGTATTGATTTTTTATTGATAATGCAAAGGTAGAGTTGAATTGCGCGGTTTAGAAATGGAAAAATATAAGAAACGATATATGAAAATCAAACAAAATTAAATTTTATTAAAATGATTTTTATAAAATTAATTTAACCGTAACTAAGTTAAAAAAAAATAAATAATTGTGAAAACCTAAAATTAAAACATCAAAAATTATCTATTTTATTACAAAATTGGCAATAACAGCCACTTGCAAATTTTGTAAAAAAGATTTTAGGAGCTTAACTTCGTTCCATAAAAAATATAAAACTTTAAAAAATCATTTGACAACTTTTTAAATTAGATAGTTGAAAGAATTATTTAGGAGCTAAAATCATTAATTCGAATGGGTATTGAATCTGATTTTTCACTGTAAATAAAACTAAAAGCTATGTCTTCTATCGCCACTGCAACTGCTCAACCAGCAGAAAAGCTGAACATTTTTAGTATCAGCTCCATTCCAATGCGTACTTTTCACGTGACTTGGGTTACTTTTTTTGCCTGCTTCTTTAGTTGGTTTGGTTTAGCACCACTCATGCCAACTATCCGACAAGATTTAGGTCTATCGAAAGATCAAATTGGAAATATTATCATCGCTGCCGTTTCAGCAACTATTATTGCGCGATTGTTTATCGGAAGATTGTGCGACACTTGGGGACCGCGCAAAACTTATACAGCATTGCTTTTAATTTGTTCTGTTCCAGTTTTTTTGGTCGGACTTTCACAAAATTACATTTCTTTTTTACTTTTTCGATTCGCTATCGGTATCGTAGGTGCATCTTTTGTGATTACCCAATTTCATACATCAACCATGTTTGCACCGAACATTAAAGGAACTGCTAACGCTGTTGCCGGTGGTTGGGGAAATTTAGGTGGTGGCGTAACAAATATTGTAATGCCATTAGTTTTCGCTTGGATTGTTACTCTCGGATTTTCTAAACACGATGCTTGGCGATATGCCATGATTTTACCAGGTACGCTCTTATTAATCTGCGCCTTTTTGTACTATCGTTTCACAAAAGATACGCCAGCTGGCAATTACGAAGATATTCAGCGCAATGTATCATCAGAAAAATCGAATTGGCGCGAAGTTGTACTTGATTGGCGCGTTTGGGCATTAGCATTTGCTTACGCTATGAGTTTTGGCATGGAAATCACTTTCGATAATATTGCTTCTCTCCATTTTACAGATACTTTTAAAGTTGATCAAAAAATGGCAGGCTTGCTCGCAGGTTCTTTTGGGTTGATGAATATTTTTGCGCGCGCACTGGGCGGTATTACTGCCGATAAAGTTGGACGGTTATCTGGATTATTTGGTAAAGGAAAACTTTTAGCAATTCTTCTCGGATTGCAAGGTTTGGGTTTAATGCTATTTTCACAATCGTCAACTTTAACTTTTGCTATCGTTTCTATGATAGTTTTTGCCTTATTTTTAAAAATGGCTAACGGCGCAACGTTCGCACTTACACCTTTTATGAATCCTAAAAACATGGGCGTTGTAGCTGGTATTGTTGGCGCTGGCGGAAATTTGGGCGGTATGCTCATGGGTTTTTTATTCAAATCTTCCTCCATTACTTACAGCCAAGCGTTTTTTTATATCGGTGTTGCTGCTTTGGTAGTGGCCGCATTAGTAGGTTTAACAAATTTTAGTAAAGTAACCGAAACATCGGTTGCGCCAGAATATATTGGTGAAAATGCCATTGCTTGAACGAACTGATTAAGATAAATAATTGGTTTTCAATTTGTGTCATTGGGCGAGAGCAGGACAAATAAGTAAAGGAGTTAAAAATGAATAAGTGAGGATACCATTAGGTTTCTCAAGATGAAAATTATCCATTTAACCTGAAAACTCTTTAATTTTGAAATTTGTGCTTTCGCTCTTTGTTTTTATTTAGTTTCGGGTTGGTAGAAAAACTACCAACTACAACCATCAACTTTTATGGTCAAATTCAAATCTACTTGTTGCTATTGTGGCACGGGTTGCGGTTTAGAAATTACGGATTTAGGGAACAATAAAATTATAGTTGAGGGTGATAAAAATCATCCATCAAGTAAAGGTGCTTTATGCTCTAAAGGTTTGAATTTGCATTATACCGCGTGGGATAAATCGGATAGATTACTCTATCCAGAAATGCGGTGGAGTAAAAATATGCCGCGCCAACGCGTTTCGTGGGATACAGCATTAGAACGTACAGCCAAAGTTTTTAAAACTTTTATCGAAAAATTCGGACCCGATTCTGTTGCTTTTTACGCATCTGGTCAATGTTTGACGGAAGAATATTACGTTGTTAATAAACTGATTAAAGGTTTTATCGGCTCAAATAATATTGATACAAATTCGCGCCTGTGCATGAGTAGTGCGGTGGTTGGTTACAAACTTTCGCTTGGAGAAGACAGCGTACCCGTTTGTTATGATGATATTGAACTGTCGGATTGTATTTTAGCAGCTGGTGCTAATCCTGCTTGGTGTCATCCAATAATTTGGAGACGTGTAGAAGCGCACAAATTATCTAATCCAAACATAAAACTCGTTTGCATAGACCCCAGAAAAACAGACACTGCTAAAAGTTGCGACTTACATTTACAATTAAAACCCGGAACCGATGTTACTCTATTTAATGCGATTGCCAGAGTTTTAATTGAAAACGCATGGATTGATAATAATTTTATAATCCATCATACAGACGGTTTTCAGAAATTAAAAGAAATTGTTTTTTCGCAAACCCTTCAAGAAGCGGCGATAATTTGTGATGTACCGGCTGAGGATATTTTTTTAGCGGCATCCTATATTGGTAAAGCCCAAGGTTTTCTTTCTATGTGGACAATGGGATTGAATCAATCTGTCATTGGTGTCAATAAAAATTTGAGTCTAATTAATCTACACCTCATCACAGGTCAGATTGGAAAACCGGGTGCTGGACCTTTTTCTTTAACTGGTCAACCTAACGCTATGGGTGGACGCGAAGTGGGTGGACTTTCAAATCTATTACCTGCGCACAGGAATTTACTCGATGCGAATGATAGAAAAGAAGTTGAGGATTTTTGGGGAAGTCCTGTTAAAATTTCTTCTAAAAATGGATTGACTGCTACTGAAATGTTTGAAGCACTGAGCGATGGCAGATTAAAAGCGATTTGGATAATGTGCACGAATCCGTTGGTGAGTTTACCAGATGTGCGTATGGCAGAAGCAGCTTTAAAAAATGCTAAGTTTGTCGTCGTTCAGGAAATATCGAGCAAACCAGAAACGCTGCAATACGCCGATGTTGTTTTACCTGCTGCTACTTGGACGGAAAAAGAAGGTACGATGACGAATGCAGAACGTAGGATTTCGTATTTGCAAAAAATAACGGATGCACCTGGCGAAGCATTACCCGATGCCGAAATTATTACGCGCTTCGCGCACAAAATGGGATTTGAGAAAGAATTTGACTATTTGGTTGATCGTTGTTCGTTGTCCGTTAATAGTTGTTCTTCTGAGAGTACGCTTAAACGAACAACTATTAACGGACAACGAACTACGAATAATGATAAGATTTTTGCCGAACATGCTGCCCTTACCAAAGGTACAAGCATAGATATTTCTCATTTAACCTACGACGTTCTGAAAACCCAGGGCACATATCAATGGGGGAATAAGAGGTTGTTTGAAGATAGAAAATTTTATACACCTAATCAGAGAGCGCAAATTCAGGGTTGCGACGATGAAAATAAAAGTGAAAAGCCCACATCCGAATACCCACTCATTCTAACAACGGTGCGCATTCGCGATCAATGGCATACAATGAGTAGGAGCGGAAAAGTGAATAAACTCAATCAACATATTTCTGAGCCATTACTCGAAATCAATCCCATAGATGCCAAATTTAGGCATATACACGACGGCGAAATGGTTGAAATTAGTAATGCGCGCGGTAAAATGCGCGCGCGCGCGACTTTAACAGAAGATATAAAGCATGGCGTTATTGCGCTGCCGATACATTGGGGAAAAAGAAACGGCTTGGATTTATCGCGCGTTAATAACATAACTAACAACCTTGTTGATCCGCGATCAAAAGAGCCTGATTTTAAATTTTCGGCTGTCGAGGTTAGCAAAATAAGTCAAACAAAAAAGAAAATAGTTATTATTGGAGCGGGTGCAGCAGGTTGTGGTTTTATAAATACTTATCGTGGATTGAATGACGAAGATGAAATCCATGTTTTCAGCCGAGAAATTTATCCTTTTTACAATCGTGTTATGTTACCCGATTACGTGAGCGGTACTCAAACATGGGAACAATTACAAAAGCTCAACGAAAAAGATTTCTACGAAAAAAATATTGTTGTTCATAAAGGTTTGGGCATCAAAAAAATAAATCCAGAGAATAAAACACTTGAAGACGATAAAGGTGAAACCCATCACTATGATATTTTAATACTCGGTATGGGAAGTCGTGCAAACATTTTACGCGATATTCCGCAACACTTATCTGGTATTTTCACGATGCGTAGTCGTCACGATGCAGATAATCTTTTAAAAACTATCACCCATCATTCATCAGCTTTGAGTCATCAGACATCAGACATCAGCCTACGAGGAACGCTAAAGACTGATGGCTCACAGATGAAAGCTAATGTAGTTGTTATTGGCGGTGGTTTACTTGGTCTCGAAATGGCGGCATCTTTGAATGAAATGGGTTTGAAAGTTAGCATCGTGCAACGCATTTCGCGTTTTATGGATCGTCAACTCGATCCGTTAGCAAGCCAACTGTTGCACGAAGAAATTATTGAACGTGGTATTGATGTATATTACAATGATTTTGTACAAACGTTTTTTGGTTCTGAACCCAATAGCACTGAGCATTTAAATTTAAGCGAAGAGCTTCCAAATTTACAAGATGGCTCAAGATTTAAAGCTCAAAACTCAAAGCTAACAGCCGTACGATTGAGTTCTGGTCGAAAAATTAATTGCGATGCGATAGTGATGGCTGTCGGTACATCGCCGAATGTTGAATTGGCGCGCGAAGCAGGATTAAAATGTAATCGCGGCGTAATTGTAAACGATTTTCTTCAAACCAATGACCCCAATATTTTTGCCATGGGTGAAATTGCAGAATGGCGTGGACAAATGTGGGGAATTACAGCGGGTGCAGAAGATCAAGCAGGCGTTGCAGCACGTTTTATCGCTGGCGATGTGGCAAAACCATATAATGGTTCGCTTTCGATGAATATTTTAAAAATGGAAGGTTTGCAACTCAGTTCAATTGGTCGGGTTGAATCTCCTGAAAACGATTCGAGTTTTGAAGAAATATTATTTATTGATAAGGCTAAACGTTACTACAAAAAATGTATTATTCAGAACGATAAACTTGTAGGCACAATACTTATCGGTGATAAATCGGAATTTTTAGATTTTAAAAATCTTATTCAAAATGGCATTGAACTTTCAGAAAAACGTCTCGAACTTTTGCGCAGTGGCAAAAAAACTGAACCCATAATCGGTAAATTAGTTTGCGTTTGTAATTCTGTCGGTGAGGGTAATTTGATAAATAAAATTAAATCGGGTTGCAAAAACTTTTCGCAACTTTGTAATGAAACGGGTGCTGGAACGGGTTGTGGAAGTTGCAAAATGGAAGTGAAAAGCATCTTAAACTATGAGTTATTGGCTATGAGCCATGAGCCGCAACAAAATAACACTGCTCAAAGCTCAAAGCTCACGGCTCAAAGCTCAAAATTATGATTTTTAAAATAAACATCAACGGCGGTATTCTTTCTCCCTCTTGGTTACATTCTGTTTTAAATGTTGCCAAAAAATCGGGCGTAAAAAGCGCGAGCTTTGGTGCCCGCCAACAACTTCTCATTGATGTGCGCGATGACCGCGAACTGGAAATTTTTAAAAATAATCTTAATAGTTTGGGTGTCGTAACTCAAACAGATTCAGAAACTTATCCGAATATTTTAAGTTCTTATGCTTTTGAAGGCTTATTTGATACCGAAGGTTGGCTCGGTGAAGGGATTTATCAAGATGTTTTAGCGGGGTTTGATTTCAAACCAAAATATAAAATAAATATTTGCGACAAAGACCAATCGCACGCGCCATTTTTTACAGGACACATCAATTTTATTTCTTCCGATGTACCACATTTTTGGTTTTGTTATATTCGTATTCCAAAAACCAACCGCGTCGAACGTTTTGATAAATTAATATACTCTTT
>JAYVNP010000047.1:0-16880 GCA_043758385.1 Saprospiraceae bacterium | reverse complement strand
TCAGAATCATATCCGCGATGCGTTGCTAAATCGAAAGCGACCGATAATCCTTTTTGCCCCGCTGCCAAGTTTTTTTTATAAAACGCATTCGATTCTGCTGCCGTGCTAAATCCCGCATATTGCCGAATTGTCCATGGTTGGGATACATACATCGAGCTGTAAGGTCCGCGCAAAAATGGTGGTAAGCCTGCAGTAAAACCTTCGTGATGAATATCTTTAACCGTTTCCGCCGTGAAATGCGTCGGAACAGAAATACTTTCGGGCGTTTCTATGGTTTCCGATTTCGTATTTGGGAGTGTATCAAATATATTAAAATCGAGTGGCGCGGGTGTGAAAGGCATAATCCTAAAATTGAAAACTAAAGTTAATTATTTTCTGGAGAATGTATATGGTTTTTTAGATGCTTGGGCGAAAGAGCTATATCAAATTTTAATTTAAGCTAAATATTTTCAAGCGTACTTATCCAATTATTGAATCTTTTGGATTTTTCTCTCATTTTTTCAATGCCAATCGCTTTAGCAATTGCAGCACCGTCTTTTGTTTTTTTGTATCGTTTAATTAATTTTTCTAATCGTTTTGACGGCGCAGTATCTGCTCCATCGTTAATTAACTCTGGGTTTGGGTTTTCAGCGATTATTTTTTCTAACGCCGACAAATTAACAAAGTCATCTGCATCAAACCGCGATGTAAAAACAGAAAGATTGTTTAATAACAGTCCTTCAAACTCGTGAAGTTGTATATATGGAATGAATCGATGATTTAAAGACGCAACAATATTTTCTTTCATCGCTGTTTCTATATAATCCATCATTTCAAATTTATCTCCAATCTTATCTTTTTCACCCCAATTTGGAAAACCATGTTTTGCCCTTATGCCATAAAAATCAATTAATGTGGTTACAACCGCAGTTTTATCTTTTTTTAAATGAATTTCAACTTCACTTTTAAGCGCAGTCCAATTCACAATACCACCACCCGATTTTTTAATTAACGGTCTTTCTACAATAATCTTTTTAGTTAGAAAAAAATGGTACAGAACTTCTTTACAGAATTCTTGCTCGGTCTGACCTTCACAAATTATTATAACGCGTTTCATTTTTTAGTTGGGTTGTCCTGTTGTTATAATGCTACGTTTCCATAAATCGTCGATAGAATATTCCTCTAACCACACATCTAAGTCGATAGAATTGAGTCTTTTAAATTGCGTTTCACCATCAATCTGATCTACTGTGATAATATCTTCTGGTTTAAAATGGCTGATTAAATCAGGAGATTGCGTAGCAACAATAACTTGGCAATCTTTTGAAGCAGCAGATTGAATCATACCAGCTAATTTTGAAATTGCAAACGGATGTAGCCCCAGTTCTGGCTCATCAATGATGATAGCAGAAGGAAGTTTAGGTTGCATAAACAAAGTAGTGAGCGCAATAAACCGGAGTGTTCCATCTGAAAGATCATTTACGCTATAGATGGTTGAGCTGTGCATATCTTTCCAGAAGAGACGGACATTCCCTTGAACGTTTGGTTCGAGATAAAAATCAGAAAAATAGGGTGCGACACTCTGAATTATTTCGATTATAATATTGTATTTTTTATAATGATCCTCGCGCAGTTTGAACAAAAAAGCCGCTATATTTTTGCCGTCTTCATACAGAAAATGCACGTCTTTTTCAATATTACTTTCAATTTGAAAAGGTGAGTTTGTTCCAGTATCATGAAAGTGATATTTTTTAATTCCTCCCAAATACTTCTTAATATTTGGAACTTTAAACTCAGGCATTATTCTAAGAAGTGCCTCTGCATTTAAGTTTTGCGTATTAGTATTTAATATTACTTCATCTTTATTCAAGGTCTCCTCTGAATTAAAAAGTAGAGTATAATTTATGTTTTTGATTTCGACTAAATAAGATTCATCGTCAATAGCTAATCTGAACTTTAAATCTTGCGTTACTTTAATCCCTTTATGCAATATTTTATTTATTCCTTTTTCGCTTGCAAAATTATGGAGTTTCCTTTCGTAAAGGGCATTTAAAAATTCGAAAAAAGATAAGAAATTACTTTTACCACTTCCATTAGCCCCAATTAAAATATTAATTGGTTTGAGCTCTAAGTGAGCATCTTTAATAGATTTATAGCCTTTAATGTCAATGTAATTCATAGAAACAAAAGTAATTTTTTTTTCTGACTTTCGCTATATCAACTTGAGTATAATTTGAGCTTAATCTTCTATCCTCAAATTGAAATCGGGATTGTAGCGCGATAATACAATTTTAGAACGTCTATTCTTGATGACTGAATTGTTATTTTGTTTTTTTTTAGACCATGAGTGTAAATCTGAATCAGGATTTTCTTCAGCTAATTTTAAATCCAGTTTTGTATAATTACGAAAATTCTTAATTGTGACGTGAAAACTTCTTGACATAAAAAATTAAATTTAAAATAATAAAAAATTTAAAAACAAAAATAGTAAGGATTTTGATAAAATAAAGAATATATTTTTTAGTGAGAACAAGAAATAAACAAAAGTTAATTGGTATATAACAGGCATCTTTTATAAAACTATAATGAAAATATTTGTACAAACTAATTTTTTTTGTAAACTTTGAGAAACCTAAGTTATGACTACGATTCGCATTGATATTTTGAATTCTGAAGTCACTAAATTGCTGCAAAATTTAGTAGACTTAAAACTTATTGCTATTCAAGGGCCGTCTAAAACAGATTTCAAAGCAGTTATTAAAAAAATGCGCTCTAAATCTAAATAAGCACCGACGCTCGAAGAAATTACAGATGAAGTTGAAATTGTAAGACCAAAACGCTACGCAGAGAATAATAATTGGTACCAATCTTTGGATTAGTTTTTTAATTTTTAAAAATTTTCCTAAACCCAAAATAAATCTCAATAATAATTTAAAGGAAGGTCAATATTTCTTCAACGTATTGCCGATGATTGGCCAGACGCGGCACTTTATTTTGTGAGCCTAATTTGCCTTTTGCTTTCAACCATCTGTAAAAAGTACCCTTTGGTAATTGCCGAACGCGGGGTCGTTGCATCGCTAAATTTTTAAATCGCTTGGCTTCGTAATCGGAGTTTAGACTTTGAAGTGTTACGTCGAGATGTGTGTTAAAGGCTTCTAAATCGCTGGGTGGATTTTCGAATTCTATCAACCATTCGTGTCCTCCACGCTGCGCGCCATCAAAAAAAATGGGTGCAACGGTGTAATCGCGCACTTGCGCGCCAAACATATTGCACGCTTCGGCGAGTGCTTTATCGGTGTTGGCAACCATCACTTCTTCACCAAAAGCATTGACGAATTGGTTTATTCTGCCTGAAATAATTATTTTGTACGGTGTTGTTGATGTAAACTCTATGGTATCGCCGGGAATATATCGCCACAAGCCTGCGTTGGTTGTAACAACAGGTGCGTATTTTTTCCCAATTTCAACATCCGATAATTTAATAGCAATCGGGTGTGTGCTGTGCCATTCACTCTCAGGTAAAAATTCAAAAAAGACGCCGTTTTGTAAAAGCAAAGCCATATCGCTTTCAAAGGGTGTGTGTTGAGTTGCAAAATAACCTTCGGAGGCGTTATAAATTTCCCAATACTGAAAATTTTTGTCGGGAATAAGCTCTTCAAATATTTTTTTATACGGCACAAAACTCACGCCACCATGAATATAACTTTGCAAATTAGGCCATACTTCTAAAATGTTTTCTTTTTTACTGATTTCTAAAACGCGACGCAACAGTAAAACCGTCCAAGAGGGTACGCCACCAATGGTACGCATATCTTCTTTAATCAGTGCTTGCGCGATGCGTTCAATTTTTTCTTCAAAATTAGTGAGTAAAGCTAAGTTTTTCTGTGGCGCATAAATAAAATTCGCCACAGAAGGCATATTTGCGATCATGATGCTCGACACATCGCCGACTAAAACGTTAGAATTTTCAGAAAAATGTGAGAAGGCACCACCGATGAGCAACATTTTACCTTCAAAATTAGTGCCTTGTGGTCGTGCATCGTACATCAATGCGGCTGTATCCCAGCCACCTTTCAGATGACACGTTTTTAAATTCCGCATCGTGACGGGAATAAATTTGCTTTTATCATCTGTTGTTCCGCTTGATTTAGCAAACCATTTCACTTTACCATCCACTAAAATATTGGATTCCCCTAACATCATACGATTGATGAAAGGTTTGAGCGTTTCATAATCTTGCAACGGAATATTTTTAGTAAAATCAGTATAGCTTTTTATTTCTCCGAAATGATGCAGTCGCCCAAACTCAGTCAATTTTGCCGATTGAACGCATTGGTGCATTAAACCTGATTGAACCAATGCAGCATGGTCTAAAAAATAACTGATACGCTGCATCCTTTTATGCAACAGCCAGTGCATAGTTGTATTCAGACCTTTTTTAAACATACTAATGTGCGATGTTCTGATAAAAATACAACTAATTTCCGAAATGCAAAATAATTCGGTTCAAGAAAGCAGATTACTTATTTTCTTCCAAAAAAGCGGAGCAAACTATTTTCAGTTTTTTCATTGTAAATGCGGAGTATAAATGTTTTGGTGGTACGTTCTTTAAGGTCAAAAAAAATTTTAATAGGGTATTGGAAATAACCCACTTCGTTAAAAATACTTAGTTGCGCCGAAGCGGGAGGGAATTTAAACAGCAGAAGTTCTTCGGCTTTATCCGGCAAAACTACATCGGTATAACCTTCTTCGATCAAAAAAGATTTAAGTAATTGATAGGTTGAAACATTATTTTTTCCTGTAAATCTAATTTCATATACCCAACCATCGCTTAAACCGCCTTCATACTGACTGCCATCGGGTGGAAATGCTTCACGAATCATTGCTCGAATTAAAAAACTTTACGCAAAGGTAAAGTTCTTTCTTAAAAATTTTGTGGGAATTTTATTCAGCTTCTACCCAAACAATGTCGCCGTCCGAATTAATATACGCCCAAACGCCATCTTTTTCGATGCGTGCTAAACTATTTCTGAACGATTCTGCTAAATTCCAAAATTGTGGTTCGAGAGCAATGCCACCTTCAGAATCTAAATAAAGCCACGCACCTTCAACGTACGCAGCCGCCAAACCTTCTTTAAACGGCAGTGCAATATCAAATCGCGGTTCGATATGTAGTGTAGCATTGCGCGTCATATATCCCCATTTTTCGCGATAGCAAAACAGCGAAAGACCTTCACTAAATTCACCAACAGCATCGAAAACAGGTTTGATGGCAACAACACCTTCGGCGTTAATGTAACCGAATTTGTCGCCTTGCTTCACAACGGCAAAACCTTCCGAAAAATGACCTTCGCTGATGTTAGGAATAAATTCAAATTGCGTTGCGCAAATTACTTTACCCGATTTATGCACCAATCCCCATTTATTTTCGTCGCAAACAGCTGCTACATCGCCTTGAAAAGTAAAAGCGTTTTCAAATTGTGGTTCAATTATCCATTTTCCTTTGTTATTGATGTAGCCGTATAAATCGTCAATTTGTGCAAAAGCTAATCCGTTATTGAAAGCACCGACATTTTGAAATTGTGGTTTAATGATAAATTCTGCTGAACGATTTATAAATCCCCATTGTCCGTATCTTTGCACAGCTGCTAATCCGCCACTAAAATCGCCACAGTTTTCGAACTGAAAATCTATAATTGTGTTACAGCGTCCGTCAATATATCCCCAAAAATTAACTAATCGCGCTTTTACTAAACCTTCTTCCATTTTACCAATAGCGCTGTATATGTTTTTTAGAAGCGGTCTGCCGAGTTCATCAATCAGCACAACGCGATCAAAAAGTTGAACACGCGCGAAATTATTATGAAAATCTTCAACCTCGCGGTATTGCGGTTCAATTATAATCTCTCCTTGAGAATCTATAAAACCAAATTTTCCTTTTTCACGAATAACGTGTAATGCTGTGGACATTCGTTGATGCTGTTTTTATTGCTTAACCGTAGTATGTTGCGGCGCAAAATAATCCGTAACTTGTGTAGCAGACGCAAATATAATAATTTTATAATTTTTTATTAAAACGATTTACACATACTGATGCGCACAGTTGCAATTTAATTATTTGGTTGGCAAAAATACTTCTGCCATCATGCAACGCACCGATCCGCCGCCGTATTTTTCGATGGTTGAAATATCGGAATGAAGGATAGTGGTGTGCCTATTTAAATGCGCAATTTGTTGAGAATGCAAACTATTAAATGCCTGCGATGACATGATTAGGAAAGTTTCGCCGAAATTATTTTTAACTTGCAACATATTACCTGCAAAATGATTCATCTGCTCGAAAGAAATATCAATAACTTCTTTCCCCGTTTTTTTAAAGAGTTTTAAAAGCTCTACGCGATTTTCGAGAAACCTGACAGCGTCTAAACAGATTACGACAAACGTTTCGCCAAGTGCCATCATTACGTTGGTGTGATAAATAGGCGTATCGTTTTTGTCAACTGCTTCAAAACTCATGCGTTTAAAATGGAGCGATTCGCAAAATTCATCTAAAAGTTGTGCATCGGTGCGCGGACTTAAACAAGCGTAGCAAATTTCATTTTTGCGATCGAGAATCATGCTACCAGTGCCTTCCAAAAATTTATTACTTTGTTCGTATTGTTCGAGATGTAAACGTTTACTGATTATAAATTTGTGTGATAACGCGTTTATTAAATCTTCATTGCGCTCTATTCGGCGCGACGGCGCAAACATTGCATAAAATACAATAGTGCCATCGGCATGAAAACTTACCCAATTATTTGGAAAAACGGCATCGGGTTTTGGAGGCGTTGGCGTATCTTGCCACACAAAAACATTTAAAGCGCGACTACGCAAAAGTTCAACGAGCGCATCAAACTCTCGCATAGCTTTTTGTCGAACTGCATCCGAACTCGCAAATTCATCTTTAGTTTGAAAGGCATTATTTTTTGCCGTTTCAGCATTATAACTGAACTGCGCAGGTCGCACCATTAAAATATGTGAAGTAATTTGATCCAAAGAGAAATGAAAAATGAAAAATGAAAAATGAAATCAGTTTAAATTCAATAACTTTTAGCTTCTTAAATTTAAATCAATGAACGTAAGTTGCAAACATAAAGTTGGATTATTTTTATTTATTTGTGCACAATTCATTGTTAAAGCTCAGCGCAACGATTTTTTTTCAACTACTGCAGTTAGTGCTTCTATGGGCGGAGCGATTTCTTCGGTAGAAGGCTGTGCTTCAGTTTTTACAAATAGCGTACAGCTACTTGATGAAAACAAAAATAATATTATAGCTAACGCAGAAGTTAAATTTGGTAGTTTTGAATTTCAATCAGTCGGTATCGGCTACTTTCGAGCAAATGAACACAAAAATATTTTTGGTGCATCCATCCAAAAATTAGGTATTTCATCGGCTTCATTTTTAAAACTGGGTGTTGTTTGTGCACGGAAATTAAGTATAAAAAATAGCTTGGGTGTAAATTTTTATTACAACACTTGGCGCATTGTAGGCTACGAAAGTAATAAGTATTTGAGTTACGCAATAAGTTTTAAAAACACACTCACCGAAAATCTAACGCTTGGTGCGCAATTATGGAATTTAGTACCATACAGAATTAACGCATCCGAGCGCACATCGCGCGATGTACGGTTTTTTGCACAAATAAAAATTAACAGCGCTGTGCGCACCAATTTAGAATATCATTTTAGTTTTGAAAACCCCAGCGGATTTAATTTTGGTTTGGCATATAAGCCGATAAAAAATTTAGAAACACGAATAGGTATAAATACGCAACCTTCTTATTTTTCTTTTGGCTTCGCCATTCTTATAAACGAAAAAAGCAAAGTTGAAATCGGCACACCCAGTTTTACGCCTTTGGGTTTATCGCCTGCAATGAGTTATTGTCAAGAGTTTTGAAAAAAATACGCACTTCAGCACTTTATAAGCCGTTTTTTTTTATTCAATACAGACTTCTAAATCCTCTGCAATTTCGGTTTGCGTCTTTTTATCGTATTTTAATGCTTTGACAATAATTTTTTCAATTTTTCTTCTTGATTATAGATTTTTTAGCAGCCGCAGCTTCTACTTGTTTCCTATTTAGTCGCATCCTGTTTGGCAAAAACGCGTTGCAAAATATCGTTTGTACGTAGCGATTTATCGGAACGAATTGCACGCTCTTTCTTTTCAATCTCAGAAAATAAACCTGCCATTGCTTGACGCGTAACATAATCGTCGAGACTTGGATTAACGCGATTCACTAATGGAATTCTATTGTATGCGTTTACAGCATCGCTCCAATATTTACGTGCACCAAATTCATCGAGTGCATTTTGAACGGTGGGCAAAAAGGCCGCGTATAACTGATCGTTTGTTGTTTTTTGCAAATACTGAGTGGCTGAATTTTTATCACCCATTAAAATAGTAAGTGCATCTGTGATGGTGAGTTTTTGAACAGCATCAATAAAAATAGGTTTAGCTTTTGCTGCTGCCGACTCTGCGCCAGCATTAATTTTTTGAAGAATTAAACTTTCGAACTGATTAAAACCAGGGATAAATTGCAACTTGTCAGTAATCTGGCGCGCTTCGGGTGGCAATAAAATTTTGTAAGGTGAATTAAAAAAACCGCCTTTAGCCGAGAGTAAATCGCTGCCTTGCGTTGCACCAATTGTTAAAGCCGAGCGCAAACCGTTTCCAATATCTTCGTTGGTTAAAATACCTGCAGCATTCACGGCTTGTTGTAACGCTGCGCATGCCATGAATGATAATGAAGCATACAAAACGGCGAGAGAAACAGAAAGAACAATAATAAATCTTTTCATGATTTTCGTTTGAATGTTAAATTTGAATGACAACACAATAACGCAGACTTTTAAATTTTAGTGGTTAATAAAATCCTAAAGTTTAAAAGTAATTTAAACACCTTCTTAGCCGGCAAATTCTTTCAAACATCTATTACAAAGGCAACCCTTGTGTTGCGCACTCAACATCTCGAATGTACGCGGATGAATTTTTTCGCGCAATTCTACGCAAGCGCAATCGGCATCGAAATTATTAGTATTTCTTCCGTAACAAATCATCGGGCGTTTACAACGGGCGCATTCACGCGCAAAATATTCTTCTTCTTCAATGACGGAGGCTGCCGCTATTCCACCGACAGGTGGATTTTTTTTCTTGAGTCGAATTTTTACGCCTTGAAGTACGTGAAATTGTTTTTTTAAAGCTGCAATAATATTATACACAACCGATTCTAAAAGCGGTTCGCGTTTTTGCATTTCAAATCGGCAGACATCGTATAGGGTTTCATAATTGATAGTACCGATAATTTTTTCTTCGCCACCGTCTTTATAAACCATCGCATTGCTGACATCGGTGTACAAATACACATCGAGTACAAAATGGTTTCCAAAGACTTGCTCTTCTGGATGCGTACCATGATACGCGTGAAATTCCATTCCTTCTAAAGCAATGTAAGACATTCTATAAAATTAATTTTTGGGAAAAGTTTTATTTTAAAGACCACATTTTTTTGTAAATTCTGCTGCTTTTGGATTACTCGTCGCTTCGTAAGCTTGCGCCAATAAGCACGTTATGCGTATATCTGTTGGATTGGCAGGTAATATTTTTTCTAATCGTACGATACATTTATCGTATTGTCCAGTTTTAATAGCTAAACGACCGAGTTGTAAATTAATAGCCACATTACTCGGATATTCCGTATCGAGTTCGCGCAGCATTAAAATACCTTTCATTGGGTCGGTAGGTAACGGATTTTCAGTGTAGCATAATGCTAAATTCATTTTATTTTCCCATTTTTTGGGATTTAAATCGAATGCTTTTTTGAAGCATGCTTCCGATTCCATAAAACTTTCGTCACGCAAGGTGCCAGCCTCTAATTTTTTAGCCGCTGTAAAAAAATTAGCACCCGCTAAAGAAAGCGTTTCTTCGCTGGGTTCCAAGTCAGCCGCTTTTTTAGCAAAATAAGCTGCTGCTAAATCAAATCCCGATTTATACCATAAACCCGAAAGTTCTTTAAATTGCACAGCATTCATCTGTTTCAAACCGTTTGGCATTAAAGGCTGAATTTTTACTTTTGTGCTATCGGGTAATTCTGAAAATACTTGCTGAACGTAAGTATCTAAATTTTCAGTGGGCGTCGCTTTTTTTTCTTTAGGCGTGTTAACAACTTTTACGTCTAAAAAAAGGAACATTCCTAATGTCACTACTACTGCCGATACAATCGCAATTACTGCTTCTTTGTTCATTTCAAAAATTTAATGCGCAAATTTAAGCAAAAACTATTCAAGTATCGGCATCAGTAAATTATTCTTCTATCTCTTTTAGAGAATCTTTCGGCAAAGCGGTGACACGGGTTTTAACGTGTTCCATAAAAATTTTAGCAGGTTTAAATGCTGGGATAAAATGTTCTGGAATTTGTACAACTTTTCCGCGTTTAATGTTTCTGCCAACTTTGGCAGCGCGTTTCTTAATAATGAATGAACCAAAACCACGCACATAAACATTTTCCCCGTCTCCTAATGAATCGCGCAATTCTGAAAACAGATGTTCGATAGTGACTAAAACATCAATTTTAGAATAACCCGTTTTTTCGGAAATTTTAATGACTAAGTCGGCTTTTCTCATAAAAAAATTGGGCTTCGTTAAAATAATAAATTAAAGTTTTAAAAAATGTAGTTGTACTTAAAAATCACAAAAGTTAATTTTATTTCTTACAAAAATAGCTCACAAAGATACACAAATTAGAGACAGACAGACAAAAAAGAAATGTTAATAATAAAAAGAAGTCAACATTAGAACCAAAAAAGATTGAATTTATAAAACAATAAATTTTGGAATCCGTTGTGAAAAAAGGTTTTTTATATTTGATTACAATCAAGACGCACATTTAAAATAATGTAACTAAATTTATTAGTTAATAAGCGAATAGAATTTGTTAAAAATTTCAATAAAAAATTAATAACCACATAAGCAATTAGTTTATAGTTGTATAAACTTTTGTTTCAAAGGTTTAAATTGGTGTTTAATACGTAAATTTGCTCAAAAAATATATGCTATTTTCAATGACGGGTTACGGTAGAGGAATGCGTAGCTACAACCAGAAAACAATTATTGTAGAAATTAGAGCACTGAACGCCAAAATTTCAGATACGCGTTTTAAAATGCCCATTAATTACAGAGAGCGCGAAATGGATTTGCGTCGCAAAAGCAGCGAGGCGTTAGAGCGTGGAAAAGTTGATGTTTCGTTTATAGTTAAAATTGGGGAAAGCACTGACGCGACAATGATTAATCATTCATTGTTTAAAAAATATTATGCTGAACTGGAACAGTTGCAAAAAGAATTAAAAATTAAAAATTCGGGCGATTTGATGCAAACTATTGTTCGGTTGCCACATATTGTTGCCGATGAAGAAGAATCGGTTACCGATGAAGAATGGATTGTTGCTTCGGCTGCTTTCGATGATGCGATGAAAGATTTTATGGCATTTAGAAAACAAGAAGGCGATGCTATGGCAAACGATCTCTCTTCGCGCGCCTCAAATATTTTAAACTATTTAGAACTTGTTAAACCTTTCGAGCAAGAACGCATTACACGATTGCGCGCACGACTGCAACAAAATTTAGAAGAGCACTTTAAAGCAGAAAATTTAGACAACAACCGCTTTGAACAAGAAATTTTGTACTATTTAGAAAAAATGGACGTTACCGAAGAGAAGGTGCGCTTATCGCAACACTGCAAATATTTTGATGAGACTTTGAAAGAAACTAAGAATGTATCGAAAGGTAAAACGCTCAATTTTATTGCGCAAGAAATTGGTCGCGAAGTGAATACACTCGGTTCAAAAGCATATTCAGCCGATATACAACATTTGGTAGTGAAGATGAAAGACGAACTTGAAAAAATTAAAGAAATGGTTGCTAACATTGTTTAATCAAAACTTTTATCGTGACGCAATTAAATAAAAATGGAAAATTAATAATTGTAACCGCGCCTTCGGGTGCAGGCAAAACCACTATTGTACATCATTTATTAAAAACTTTTAATCAATTAGCTTTTTCTGTTTCTGCCACCAACAGATCTAAACGTTCAAACGAAGTGAATGGTAAAGATTATTTTTTTTTAGATACTGAAACTTTTAAACAGAAAATTAATGCTAACGCATTTGTAGAATATGAAGAAGTTTATGAAAACAGATTTTACGGTACGTTAGCAGAAGAAGTTGAAAAACTATGGTCGGTTAATAAATGTATCGTCTTCGATGTTGACGTTAAAGGTGCGCTTTCTCTCAAAAATAAATTTAAGAAACAAGCATTAGCTATTTTTATTGAACCCCCATCGAAAGAAGTTTTGTACACCCGACTGAAGAATAGAAATACTGAAACAGAACAAACTTTAGTGCAGCGCATTATTAAAGCGGAAGAAGAATTAAAATATGCCGACGCATTTGATTTTAAAATTATAAACGATACGCTCAAACACGCGCTACAAGAAGCGGATTTGCTTGTTAAACATTTTTTAGAGTCGTAAGCAAATATTAAGTCGTTTTGTAGTTACAGTTTCAAAATAACAGCTATCAACTAAAAGAATAACAAAAAAAATGGCAATTTCGACCCAAGTAACACACGGTATAAAAGTAAGTGCGGAAGCATTTTTCCAATCGGAGATGAGCGCACCAGAAAATAAAAAATTTGTTTTCGCTTATAGAATACGTTTAGAAAACACTGGATTACAAACAATGCAACTTTTAAGTCGCAAATGGTTGATTTACGACTCGAACGGTATTGTTAAAATGGTGGAAGGTGATGGTGTAATTGGTAAACAACCCATTTTAAAACCCAACGACGTGTACGAATATATTTCGGGTTCGCAGCTTTTTACTGAAATGGGGAAAATGGAAGGGCTATATTTTTTTAAAAATGTTGATACACTCCAAATGTCAGAAGTCATAATTCCAAGTTTTATCCTCACACCAAATTATAAATTGAATTAGGTTTCAGATTTCTTCAATTTGAAAAAGAAGTTTTACGCAGTTAGCTTGCCGCTTATGGAAAACTAATAAATGGGAGTTTTGGTTTTATTGAGTTAAATTTTTACAATTTTTTTTGTAAAAATCTTTTTTCCAATGGTTATCTGAACAAAATAAATTCCTGCTGAAAATTTTTTTAAATTACATCGCCATTCGTGCGAACCAATTTGTGTGCGTTGGTTTTCAATTAATACAATGGAAGTTTTTTTAGAAGCATCATAAATTGTCAGACTAACTATTGATTCAACCTCCAAACTGTAATTAACAACAACTTCTGAATCTGTAGGATTTGAATAAACATTTAAAATATCTTGGTTATTTTGCGGGTGTATTTCATTAACGTACGTACTAAAAAATTGTGGAACGCCCGTCAGTTGAATATATTTACTATCAACGGTTTGCGATTCTAAAGTTTGCGCGTAATCCCAATCGTATCTTTTAAGCAATTTTAAATGCAAAGAATCTGTAAAACTAAATTCAGCTTTTGAAAATTCCGATTGATCAATGCTCGTTAAAGCCCAAAGTGCATAAATAACTTCATTCGATGTAGAACTTTTAAAAGCTAAACAAACGATGTTTGAATTCGGATTTAGGTTTAATTTTTTAGTTTCGGATGCGTTGTAATTAAATCCCTTTAAAATCATTGCCGTTGATTGATAGCCCAAACCTGCCAAAGTGAAAAGCGTTTTATTTTCGGGAGTGTAATAAATTGGATGATACAAACCCATTTTATCAAATTCGCTCGAAGCTTCTCTATCCGATTTAAGTTCGCTCAAACTATACACATGAAATTGTAAAATACCTTGTTCTTGACATCGCAGCAATGCTTTCATTATAAAATTGCGTTGCGCCTCTACACTGCCCATGTATTCGCCTTTTGCAATTGCCGGAATGTTACACTCCGTAATTATAAAATGTTTTTTGGGAAGTTTAACATCGTTAAAACCATATTTATTTAAAACCTGATCAAAGTTTAATTTTTTTTGAATAACGCCAAGAACAGCGCGATCTGAATGTCTAAAATATTCAAAACCGCCGATTTTATCACTCCATGCACGCACAGAATTGTCAATGTGCGGATAAGAATGATAACTCAATACATCGAAATAGGCACCGCCGCGATTCGGATACTCTTTTGTGATTGTACCATCTTTCGGATTATCTGTCTGTCGCAACAAAACATCTAAAAAACTCGGATAACCGATTCCGCCGACACACACTAAACCATCGGGATCAACATTTTTTATCACTTCATAACTGATTCGCAACATACGTATATAACTCTGAACGGGTGCGTGCAAAGCATATTCGCAGGGATCGGGATTCGTCGTCCACCAAGATCCATTAATTCCCGCAGGTAATTCCGATTTTACCGTAAACGAATAATCGGGTTCATTCCAAATTTCATAAAATCGCACTTGGTTTTTATATCTCGAAGCGACTTTATACACATAGTTGGCGTAATAATTTTTTTCATTTATCACTACACCCGAATCGCTATTTTTCCAAATAGGTTCATACAAATTCGCAAAAAGCGTTGAAGGTTCTTTGCCACAAAAAATAGTTTTTTCTTTGTGCGCATCGGAAGGATAACCGAGAAATAAAACATTTTCCGTCATGCCTAAATCGGCATAATGTTTAAACGCATCCAAACGAATATCGTAACCCCATTCTTCCAAAAAAGATTCAAACAATGCGGGTCGCATCGCATCGGCACCTGCTTTTGCGGCAATATTTGCTAAATCGAAATCGGTATAAGGCGGATAAACACCCATATTTGTACCATACCGAAAAGGCGAATAATTTTTGGGTACGTATTCATTAGCAGTTCTAAACTGCGTCGGCGTCTGATATTGCGCGCAAGAAACACAATAGAAACACAGAGATAACAACGTCAGGTTAAATCGCATTTTGGTTGCACTAATTTCAAGATTATAAAGTTTTTTATAAAATCTATGCTTTAGTTCAGAAAGTCCGAAATTAAATAAATTAACTATTTTCTGTATGCAATTTGCGAATTTATTTTTAATAAAATTTCGCGCGGTTGCCTTTTGCTACCGTAATTATTTTATTGGAAACTTACCAATTCAATATCAAATATAATTGGCACACTACCCGGAATGCTACCAGCCCCTTGCGTTCCATAACCTAAAGCAGATGGAATAAGCAAATGTCCCTTACCGCCTTTTTTAAATTTAGGTATTCCAATTTGCCAACCTTGAATTACACCTGAAAGCGAAGTTTTAAAACCACTTGTGTTGCTATCAAAAACAGTATCATCAGTTAAATAGCCCTTGTATTTAACCGTAACCGTACTTGTCGAACTTGGATAACCACCTGAACCCAGTGCGGTCGTATCTTGAACATAATATAATCCTTGCGATGTAGTAGAAGCAATCCAACCTTTTTTAGCAATATAATCTAACATCTGTTGATCTTCCGATACAGTTTTGCTACAAGCAGCTAATACTGAAATCGCTAATCCAAAAAACAATAATGCACTAATGTGTGTGAGTTTCATACATTCAATTTAAAATTTTGGCAAAAATAGAATGAAATGCGCCTTGGAAGTGCATTTCATTTTTTAATATTTTCTTAAAATGAAAAAAAGTCTTAGTTTTGCAAAATTATTTGACTTGGTAGCTCAGCTGGATAGAGCAACTGCCTTCTAAGCAGTAGGTCATGTGTTCGAATCACATCGGGATCACTTGAAAATAAGAGGTTTGTGAAATAAATTTTACAAACCTCTTTTTATTTGCATACAATTTGCATACAAAACTCCATTATTGTGTGGGGTGTAAATGATGTCAACAAAAAATGAAATACCCCTAGTTGAATTATAATTAATACCTTTTATGACGTATAAGCAACAATTAGACAAAGTACTGAAAGAATTAAGCAAGGGAAAACCTTTAAGTATATCTAAATTTTGTATTGAACAATTCCCTAAAAATACGGGAAAGGAATCAGATGATATTTTTAACGAACTCATTGAAGAAAATTTCATTTACGAAACTGACTTCCCTGCCAAATCTTATAAATTAACAAGAAAAGGAAAGTTATTTAAGGGTTATGTTTGCAATGATAGAATTAAATCTGTAAATACTTTTTTCAAAGTTATGTCAAGTGTATTCGTTACACTTGGAGCATTTTCTGCCATTGTCGTAGCTTATTTTGAGTACATTAAATTTACTGAAAGAGAAAGTGAGCAAATTTTAAACAAAACTGATTCAACTTCAGTAACGTCAAAACATAAGCTCAATAATAAATCCAACACTACTGATTTCACGAAATAAATAGACCCTGCCACTATATTTGTTAACATGGTTAACAAATATAGTTAACACAAAACGAAATACTCCTATTGAGTTCGCCTCCCGGAGCTTAGCATTCATTGCGGTTTTTTGAATTATCTCTAGGAGTACCTTGGTAATTTATTCTTTATTTTTCATTCCGTAGTAAGATCAATCTTATCCGTAAATAAGAGTTGGACCAATTCATCTGAAGGCCCGTAATCATTTAGCTTTTCTTTGGTAAGCGTATTTTCCCAATCAAAAGATTTGGGATTGTATATCCATTTTTCGTGGTCCGTTGTTGTTTTAGATTGAGCCTTTTCTCCTTTCTCTTTCTTTGGTATTTTCAGGCCAAAGCTACCAAATAGCCTATGTGTTTTCATAGCTACTATGATATTATAGAATGCTTTTACATATAATACAACGGAGTTCTTTTGCTTTACGGGTTCATCCTCTTTAGGGGTAGTAAAAACCTTTGTTGTAGGTAATCTTTAGCTTGTTGAAATGCTTTACTAAGGTCCTTACCCTTACTTTTCATTTCAA
>JAYVNP010000046.1:0-17391 GCA_043758385.1 Saprospiraceae bacterium | reverse complement strand
ACATCTGCCAAAGCAACATTATCAGTAATGAATGTTGAAGGTAAAGTGTTGTTCGTAAAAGCGATTGACGGTGCAGCAGGTATCAATGCCGTTCAAATAAATAAATCAGAACTTGGTGGGCGCGGTGTTATTTATTACAGTTTAGAAACTGCTGAATATTATCAAACAAAAAAGATGTTAGTGTTTTGAAAAAAAAAGGCGACCAATTTGGTCGCCTTTTTTTCAGAACAAAATAGTAAATTTTTATCAACTGCCCATTGCTCTTTGCTTTTTACAATTTACGCAGTAGCACCTTTGCGCGAAGCAATTTCTAATTTAACGGTTGCAGAAACTTCTTTGTGTAATTGCACTAAAATATCGTGCTCACCCAAAGTTTTAATAGCTTCCATTTTAATTTTCTTTCTATCAACAGTAACATTGAGTTGTTCTTGAATGGCAGCCACAATTTGCGCAGCATCAACTGAACCAAACAACTTGCCTTTATCGCCCGCTTTTGAAGTGATGGTAATTGATTTACCTTCTAATTGAGCAGCAACGTTTTTATATTCGCTCAAGCGTTCCAATTCTTTTTTGTCCATGGCGCGAATAATTGAAGCATATTTGCGCGTGTTGCTATCGTTTGCCACAATAGCTAATCCCTGTGGGATTAAAAAATTATTGCCGAAGCCGTCGCGTACTTTTATCGTTTCGTACTGATCACCGACTTTAGCGACATCCTTTAAAAGTATGATGTGCATTGTGAAAATATTTTTAGTTCCGTGAGGAACGGTTATTAATAAAAAATTTAAAATTGTTAATCGGTAGTTGTAAGCGGTGAGTTATTCGTTTATTCGCAAACTAAAAACTATCAACCTACAACTATCAACTCAATTTATTTCATTAAATCTGCAATGTAAGGCAGCATAGCCAAATGACGCGCACGTTTAACAGCCGTTGCAACACGGCGTTGAAATTTTAATGAATTACCAGTGATACGGCGTGGCAAAATTTTACCTTGCTCGTTTATAAACTGGAGTAAAAAGTCAGCGTCTTTGTAATCAACGTGGCGCAAACCAAATTTTTTGAATCGGCAAAATTTTTTGCGTTGCTGACCAATATTTGGATTGCTTAAAAATTTTATATCTTCTCTTGAAGCCATTTTTTTTAAATTAAAGATTAAAAATTAAAAGTTAAAACGCGCGATACTATTCACTCAACGCTAACGCTTCTTTGGCTTCTTTCGCTTTCGCGTCCGCCTCACGTTTGCGTTTTCCAACTTTACCTTCGCGTTTGTCGGAATTGTATTGCACCGCATGACGATCTAAAGCAATGGTTAGGAAACGTAAAATTTTTTCATCGCGACGGAGCATCAATTCTAATCCATCAATCACTTTACCATCTTCACCGGCAAATTCTACGGTGTAGTAATAACCTGAATGACGTTTATTGATGGCATACGCCAACTGTTTTAAACCTAATTCATCAATTGAATTAATGGTGTGCTTCGCTTCAAAAATAAAATTGACATATTTTTGAGCGGTTGCTGCAACTTCATCGCCTGGCAGCGTGGGATCAACGATGAATGTAACTTCGTAATTTCGCATAAATCGAAACGGAGAGTTTATTATTGTTATTGCAAAAATGCTCGCAAAATTAATATTTTGGATGCAATAAAACAAATTATTTTATAAAAAATACAGGATTAAGCAGCGTTAAAAGGAGTAATTCAGATTTCAACCGTTGCTTAGACTTTAATTTATTACTTTTATTAAAAAAAAGTGTAGGGAATTAACTACTAAAATAGTTTAAATTTTTCAAAATGTGAAATGAAATTAAATTTAGTCATTTTTTTGTTCTATATTTGTAAGAGAAATTAACAAACACTTTAAAACAAACTGAGTAATACCCATGCGTTACTCTTACACACTTTTTATATTTTTAGCTTCCGTTTTTTTAAACAGCGTTACTGCTCAAGTTGAAGGCTGGTGGCATACCTGTATGTCTTCCTCGCCAATAGTTCAAGAAATTCTGATTAATGGTTGTGGTTTCGATGCTAAAAGCGAACACGTTCTACTAAAAACGGGTAAAATTCCTTTCGATTTAAAAAATTATCATCTCAAAGTTTCTGTTGCAAATGGTCATACGCCTTTGGGTGAAGTCATCGTTCAGCCCAATAGTTCGAATGTTACGGCAATAAATTATTTGAACAACGCTTATAAAGGTTGTTATTTTGGTGACGTGTTCGTTGATGCACAATCGCAGCAATATTCTGGTATAATTCCGCCAGAAAGTGCTCTACTTATTTTTAACGATAAGAACAATACGGATGTCTATTATTTAAATGATGCGATTTTAAAAAACTGGTGCAGCTCAAAAATATTCATCGCTTTTGGAACTGTTTTAAACAATGTAGCCGGTAAGTCGTTATTTGAAAATTATATTTACAGTAGTCAGTGTACAAATATGTGCCTGCGCCAAATAGATATAAATTTCGACGCGAATAATTCTTTTTGCGAAAAAATTATTTACGATGTTTCTAAATTGCCGCATTCTCAATCCAATCCACCCACCGCGGAGGGAAAAGGTTCGTACATCGTTCCCAAAAATAATAGTGGTATTGATTATTTAGGCGGACAGCTTTATGGTTTAAACAGTTGTGTGCCGGAGAAACTTTTCGATAATTCCGATTGTGTAAACGCGCCCATAAATTATTCTTTTAAAGTAACGCCGATTAATATCGGTACAGAAAAAAATTGGCGCGTTATGCTCGATACGTCTAATGTAATTTCACCCTTAAAAATAAAATGGAGCGGTAGTAGTGTCGTAAATAGAATGGATTCAACGACTGTAACATTGTCGGAAGGAAATTATACACTTCAATTGAGTGATGGCAGAACGTGTAGCACGGCACAAAGTTTTAATCTCGGCAATGCGGCGGCTTTTGTTGTAAAAATTTCTGGTACAGATTCAGTTTGTATCGGTGGTATGGATGATTTGGTAGCTCAAATTTCGGGTGGCACCAATCCAATTGTTGTTGATTGGTTCGACAGCGCAGGAAATTCTGTACAAAAAAATAATTTGTTTTATTCACTAACCATTACGGCAAGCACTTTTTTTGTAGCTCAAGCAACTGACGCTAACGGTTTAATAGTGCTTGATACGTTCAAAATATTCTGTCGTCCGTACTTAATTCCGAAAGTAAAAATGGGTTTGAACACGTCAACTATTATTTGTAATGGTCAGGTGGTTACGTTCAATGCTTCGGGTGCCAAAACTTACGTATGGTCGGGTACTCCAAACATTGCTTCCGATGGATTGAACACAAAAACAGGTGATACCGTAAAATTATTTTCGCTCTATTTACCAGCACCGGGTTGTATTATTTCTGTGGTGGGCACCGACAGTTTAGGTTGTTCCACAAAAGTTGATACAGCCATTAAAGTTATACCATTACCCGTTGCGACAATCGCGCCAGTTTCAGATACAATTTGTAGTACCGATGCACCATTTAAAATTATTGGAACGGCGGAAGTAGGTTTAGCAGTTGATAAATATTCTGCTTCTTGCGGCGCGTGCATCGTCGGTAATACTTTTTATCCAAAGTTAGCGAGCGTTGGTAAAAACCTCGTTGTGCACGATACGGAGAATTCAAGCGGTTGTAAAAATTCGCCGAGTATAATCATTAATGTGAAAGTGTGTACTTGTACTACTCCGCCGATTATTGTGGCTGGTAGCGATATCAGTGTTTGTAAAAATCAATCTATAAATTTAAATGGCAGTAGCCAATTCGCACAGTCAACGCTGTGGTCAAGTACTGGAAGCGGAAGTTTCACTGATTCATCGAATGTTAAAACACTTTATACGCCTTCGGCAAATGATTCTATTCGCGGCGCAATTAAAATTTATTTAGCATCTGTTAAGCCCACTGTGCCAGGTTGTAAAAATGCAACAGATAGCCTTGTTTTAAAATTTGGTACTAACAGTGCAGTAACTATTCCTGCAACGAGTTGTAATTTAGCAGATGTTGGTACGAAAGTCGCGACATTTAAAAACCAAAACGGTTGCGATTCCATTGTCACGACTGTAACAACTTTTGCTAAATCCGATTCCATATTTATTCCTGCAACGAGTTGTAACATCGCAGACATCGGGTCAAAAGTTTTAAAATTAAAAAATAGAAACGGTTGCGATTCAATTGTCACGACGCGGACAACTTTTTCTAAATCCGATTCTACTTTTTTTAACACCAATACGTGCGATTTTTCGCAAGCGGGAACAACGATTTTAAAATTTATAAGTTCAAGCGGTTGCGATAGTATAGTGACAACAAAAAAAATATTTCACACATCCGATACAACATACAAAGTTTTACAAACGTGTCTAAAAAGTAAAACGGGTTCGGATACGGCGCGATTAAAAAACGCTTTTGGCTGCGATTCGCTTGTAGTTACTAAAACCACACTCGCTCAGCAAGATACTACACAATCTAAAACATTCACTTGTAGTGCTTCGGAAGTAGGCGTTTTTCTTAAAACTTTAAAAAGTATAAGCGGTTGCGATAGTATTGTTCAAACAACGGTTCAGTTAAAAAATAGTACCGTTGGTTTTGGATTGAAAGTCGTTAAAAAAATAACTTGCAACGCCGGAAACGATGGCGCTATTGGATTAACCGACCGTCGTGGTGGTACTCCGCCGTATTCAGTTCAATGGGGTAATAGTTATAACACAGACACAATAAAAAATTTGCAAGCTGGTTTTTATTCCGTAACTCTCACTGATGCAAAAGGCTGTGTATTTTCCGATTCAATAACGCTGCAACAACCTGTTTCAATTTCCGCAAATTTTAATGTCATTCCGCCTTTGTGTTATCCGGATGCAAGCGGCACTATTATTTTAAACACTATCAGTAATGCAGCATTGCCCATAAAAATAATTCTTTTAAACATTAATTACGATTCGATAAAAACGCCCTATACGTTTAAAAATATTTCTGTCGGCACGTCAAATTTTAGTTTTATTGATAAAAATAAATGTCGCTTCGATACAACTGTAAATATACCTACTGCTCCGATTCGGCAATTCAGCCTTGGTAGCGATATCAGAATTGCGCTCGGCGATAGTGCCAACATCGGTGCTGCTATTAATTTTTTTCCGCAAAATATTAAATGGTCACCACTGACCGGATTAAATTGCGATTCGTGCTTAAATCCTATTGCGAAACCTGTTGTTTCTACGCAATATAATGTTGTCTTGAAAGATTCACTCGGCTGCACGTTAACCAATAATATCACGGTTTATATTGATAAACGCCGTTCGGTTTTCATTCCCAATTCATTTTCGCCCAACGGCGATAATATCAACGACGTTTTTACGCCGTTTGCGGATCAAACGGTGGATAAAATTAATGAGTTTAGTGTGTTTAATCGCTGGGGAGAAAAAGTGTACAGTTTACAAAACTATAAACTTGATGGTGAAAATATTGGTTGGCACGGCGACTATAAAGGCGTTTATGCGTCTGTCGGTGTTTATACTTTTTTTGTGAATGTTTTATATAAAGATGGAAAAACTGAAACAATGCAAGGCGAAGTGACATTAGTTCGTTAATGGTTGAAAGTGTTTGATGTAGAAAATTTTGGAATACTACAATTGAACAACGAACAACTATCAAAGAACAACAAATGGTGTATGTTAAAAATTGGTTTTGCCCCTGTGTACGTTTTAAAATTACCCGAGGGTCATCGTTTTCCGATTTCCAAATATGAACTTTTGCCGGAACAACTTTTATATGAAGGCACAGCAAATGCTGAAAATTTTTTTGAGCCAACACCCGTTCCCGAAAATATTATTTTACAGACACACACGTTCGCATATTGGCAAAGTTTAAAAAATCTGACCATTGGTGCTAAAGAAATGCGCAAAGTCGGATTTCCGCTCACTCCCATGTTGATTGAAAGAACTGTGACAATTTCTGGTGCGACTTTAAAATGTGTAGAGTATGCACAACAATATGGTGTGGCTATGAATATTGCCGGCGGAACGCATCACGCTTTTACAGATAGAGGCGAAGGTTTTTGTTTACTGAATGATGTAGCGATTG
This sequence comes from Saprospiraceae bacterium, assembly GCA_043758385.1. GTDB lineage: Bacteria > Bacteroidota > Bacteroidia > Chitinophagales > Saprospiraceae > JAAFJT01. The sequence continues at coordinate 11,315 of JAYVNP010000046.1, read as the reverse complement.
CAGCTAATTACTTAATGCAAAATAAATTAGCCAAGCGTATTCTTGTAATTGATTTAGACGTACATCAAGGTAACGGAACAGCACAAATTTTTCAGACGAATAATTTTGGTTGGAATGGCAAGCAAGGTGTATTTACGTTTTCGATGCACGGCGCAAATAATTATCCGTTGCATAAAGAGCAAAGTCATTTAGATATTGGTTTAGCCGATAAAACTACGGATGGTTTTTATGTGAAAGTTTTAGAAGAAAATCTTTCTATGCTTATGGATGTCGTTCAACCCGAATTTGCTTTTTTTAATTCGGGAGTAGATGTTTTAGAAACCGATAAACTCGGTAAACTCAGTCTAACATTGCAAGGTTGCAAACAGCGAGATGAGATGGTTTTTAAAACGTGTCAAAAAAATAAAATACCCGTAGTCGTTAGTATGGGTGGAGGTTATTCGCCAAAAATTTCTACCATACTGGAAGCACACGCCAATACTTTCAGAATGGCGCAAGAAATTTATTTTTAAAAATGTTGGAAGTAGTTTTATTTTTTAAAATTTTTTAAATAATTTTTTTACCATCGCGCTGTGCGGAATACCTACTTCTGCAAAAGGCTCACCGACAACCGTATAACCTAAATTTTTATAAAAATTAACGGCAACTTCCCGCGCATGAAGTTCAATAATTTTGTAATTTTTGTGGCTTGACCAATGCTCAACGGCGCGTACCATTTCACTGCCGATGCCTTTTCCTTGCGCGTTTTCTGCTACGGCAACCTGCCGCATTTTGAGCGTTTCAGAATTTTTTTCTGTCATTATTAAACAACCTAACAAATTATTATGTGCATCATAAATACCAAAAAGCGCGTCGGCATATTCTGCGGCAAGTTGCGCTTCGGTAAACTCTCGACCCAAAGGTTTGCGCAAAACATCGTAGCGCAAGCGCACCATTTCATCGTATTCGGGTGTCGCAAATTCTATTTGTTGGACGGTGTAAGTTTGATTTGACATCCTCTAAAAATTTTGTAAAAAATAAAGTAAATTTAAAAGTGTTTAGTTGTGGGGTCAATTGATAAAAATTATTGTTTTTGCTTTTCAGTAAAATTCTTTAGACTTGAAAATACCACAGTGTTAGATCTATAACTATTGAACTAAGCAAACCCGTTAATAAAAAATAGGAATAGAAATTGTGTTTTTTTTCTGCATCCAAATTATTACTGTCGGTTTTCATAAAATTTTTTATTTGTGAAACGTTCCAAGTGCAAAATCTGAAAAATAAAAATATGATAATCCAAAAAGTAATTTCAGTCCAAAAATTGAATTGAATGAATTTGCTGTAAGGATTTTGAATATGATACAATAGGAGAATTTTACTGATCGGATGATAATAAAATGAAATGCTTGCCACCAAACTCAATCTTGCTAAAAATAAATTTAGGGTTTCATCTTCTGAATTCAAAAGCAATTTGAAATGAAAATATAAAGCCGCTATTAGTTCGTTTAAAATTACCATTATATAAATTTTGAAATAAAGGTAAGTCAATTTTATAATTAATTATTACAGATAATTTTAGAAAAATAAATCATTTATGTTTGTATCACACCAACATTAAATTTTTCGACGGGTGCATTATTTGCTGCTTCAATGCCTATCGAAATCCATTTTCGCGTATCAAGCGGATGGATAATTTCATCAACCCATAAACGTGCAGCGGCGTATTGTGGTGTAGTTTGTTCATCGTACCTTTTTTTCGTGACATCATATAACGCTTGTTCCTTGGCTTCATCCACCAATTCACCTTTATTTTTTAAAGATGCTGCTTGAATTTGCACCAATACTTTTGCCGCCTGCGCACCGCCCATTACTGCAATTTTTGCAGTAGGCCAAGCCACAATCAATCTTGGATCAAATGCTTTACCGCACATGGCGTAATTACCAGCGCCGTAGGAATTACCCGTAATAATTGTAAATTTTGGAACTGTTGAATTAGCAACGGCATTCACCATTTTTGCACCGTCTTTAATAATGCCGCCGTGTTCGCTGCGCGTACCAACCATAAAGCCAGTTACATCTTGAAAAAAGACGAGCGGTATTTTTTTCTGGTTGCAGTTTAAAATAAATCGCGTGGCTTTATCGGCTGAATCAGAATAAATAACACCACCAAATTGCATTTCGCCTTTACCCGATTTGACAACTTTGCGCTGATTAGCAACAATACCAACCGACCAACCGTCAATGCGTGCATACGCACAGATGATAGTTTTACCAAAATTTTCTTTATATTCTAACAGTTCAGAATTATCAACGAGGCGCTTTAAAATTTCGAGCGTATCGTAAGGTTTTGCCGAATTCTCGAAAGGGAAAATGTCAAGAATTTCTTTTTCATTTAATTGCGGCGGTGCCGGTAAAATTCTGTCAAAATTATTTGTGATAGCGTGACCCGATTGCGCGACTAATTTTTTAATGGTGTCCAGACAAACGGTGTCATTTGGCACCATATAATCCGTCACACCCGAAATTTCAGAATGTGTTTTTGCACCGCCGAGCGTTTCTTTGTCTGTAATTTCGCCCACGGCAGCTTTAACCAATGCCGGACCCGCTAAAAAAACAGAACCTTGATTTTCGACAATCAACGCTTCGTCGCTCATAATGGGTAAGTACGCACCACCTGCCACACAACTTCCCATAATAGCTGCCATTTGCGGAATGCCGAGCGCGCTCATCTTGGCGTTGTTCCTGAAAATTCTGCCAAAATGTTCTTTATCCGGAAAAATTTCATCTTGCATCGGCAGATACACACCTGCAGAATCAACCAGATAAATGATTGGCAAACGGTTTTCCATCGCCATTTCTTGGGCGCGTAAATTCTTTTTACCTGTTATCGGAAACCAAGCACCTGCTTTAACAGTAGCATCGTTGGCAACAATAATGCACAGCCGTTTTTGCACATAACCGATAACTACAATCACGCCGCCTGCTGCACAACCACCTTCGGCGGCATACATTCCGAAACCAGCGAAAGTCCCTACTTCCAAAAATTGCGTACCTATATCTAATAAATAACTGACACGCTCACGAGCTGTCATTTTTCCGTTGGCGCGTTCTTTTTCTAATTTTTTTACGCCACCACCTTGAAAGATAATGTCTTTCTGGTGTTTTATAATTTCTAAAATATTGTCCATTAATGCTTTTTTTGTGACGATTAGCGAAATTTCGCGTTTTATAAGTTGATTAGTTAAGTTTTAATTTTTTAAAATTATCTTTATGAACTTTTTAAAGCTCCAATATACGGTTTATCATAGAATTGTAAAATTTTTTAGTTCTAATGAAGTATTGAAATTATAATTTTACCTTTGCGTTACTTATAAAATATTCTAACATTTAAATAATTTTTTTCATGGAGGCTCAATTAAATAGAACAACCAAAGATATACATGGTACAAAGGTAGGACAAAGGTTGTATGTTTCTACATCGCCAGAACCTGTACAGATGTTTAAATCGAAATGGATTGAAGTTTTATCGCGCACCCCTTTTTATTTAATTCCATTAATATACTTACCATTAGGTGGTTTTGCTTTATATCAAGTTGGAATTAGCGTTCTTTCATTAGAATGGGTTTTAGGCGGTTTCGCTTTCTGGACGTTTTCGGAATATTTTTTACACCGCTTCTTTTTCCACTGGACGCCACCTGGCAAAATTGGCGCACGTTTGCATTTTATTTATCACGGTGTGCACCACGACTTCCCGAATGACAAAGCACGTTTGGTTTTCGCACCTATTTTAGGACTGCCTTTAACTTATTTACATTTTTGGGCGTATAAAATGGTTTTTGGTTTGCCCAACGCGTATCCGTTTTTTTGCGGTTATATTACAGGTTATGTACTTTACGACTTGATGCACTATGCGTTACATCACTACAACATAAAAGGAAATTATTGGAAAAAGATGAAAGAAAATCACATGAGACACCACTTTGCAGATCCAGAAAAAGGATTTGGCGTAAGCAGCCCGATTTGGGATCATGTTTTTGATACGGTATTAACTAAAAAATAGAATATAAGTTTTTCAGAAAAAGCGATAATTATTTGTGTTTAAACAAATAGTTATCGCTTTTCTTTTCTATAAATATTGGGCATGAGCACTAAATCTAAAAATATTCTCGTTCCTCATTCGTTTCAACAACATTACACCTAACCACATTTTAATTCAGTATTGCATACTATTTTCTTCGATGAATAATTTATACATAAAAGTTGTTGCCCTCCTATTTACATTTTTATTTTTTTCTCAGGTTTCTTTCGCACAGCGCGGCTTAACAACTTTAAGCGGTAAAGTTGTGGATTCAAAAACAGGTGTGGGTCTACCTGGCGTAAATTTAGTTTTAGAAGGGACGAACGCTGGAACGGTTACAGACGATTTTGGAAATTTTAATTACCAAACGCGTATTAAAAACGAGCGACTAAAAGTAACATTCATCGGATACGGTACGCAAACTATAAAAATAATTTTTGGCGAATACAATAATCTCACAATCAACCTTGTAGAAGGCAATACAGAACTCAAAGAAGTTGTTGTTAAAGTTGAAAAATATAAGAACAAAGGAAATCCCGCCGTTGAACTTATCCGTCGCGTGATTGCACACAAAGAGCAAAACCATAAATCTGGTCTCGATTACTATTCCTACAAAAAATACGAAAAAGTTGAATTTGGTATCAATAACGTGACAGATAAGATGCGCAAAAATTTTATTTGGCGCAATCTGAAATTTATGTTCGATAACGTGGATACAAATAAAATTACCAATAAAGTGCTCGTTCCGATTTACCTACGCGAAATCGTTTCGGATGTATTTTATAGAAAGAGCCCTAAAAGTTTAAAAGAATTTAAATTAGCCGAAAAACATTCCGACTTTAACGTCATTGATAAAGATGGCGCATCGAATTACATTGACAATATGTACCAAGAAGTTGACATTTATGATCCTTCAATTTCATTAGTGACGAACAGTTTTATGAGTCCGCTGAATGATTTGGCGCCAGATTTTTATCGCTTCTATATTCTTGACACCGTTAAACTGAAAAACGATTCGTGTATAACGATGTATTTCGGACCGCGCAATAAAAGTGATATTTCATTTCAAGGCAAATTGTGGATAGCCAAAGATTCTACGTATGCTGTCCGTAAAGTTGAAATGGGTTTCCCGAAAGAAATAAATTTGAATTGGTTGCATGATATGTACATCTCGCAAGAATACGATTTTTTAGAAACTGCTACCAATGGCAAAGCACTCATTATTTCTAAAGATTCTATTTCGATGGATTTTTCGTTCAACGGTAAAGATTCTGCGCGGACGATTCAAGGCAAAAAAACAACAATGTATGCCGAGTACAGTATTAATAAACCCATTCAAGATTCTATTTTCAGAGCAGATGAGTTTGAAGCGCATAATGATAAATATTATGAACGGGGCGAAGAATTTTGGCAAAAAAATAGGATTGACTCGCTCACAAAATCGGAAGGTGGTATTTACGGAACGATGGCACAATTGAATAAAAATACAGGCTTCCGAATCATAACGGGTGTTTTTAAATTTTTGTTCGATGGTTATATTCCTTTGGGTAACTTCGACATGGGACCGACAACAACTTTTATCAGTTTTAATGATGTTGAAGGAACGCGCTTGCGCTTTGGCGGTAGAACTTCGCCAAATTTTAGTAACACTGTGCTTTTAGAAGCCATCGGTTCGTATGGTACTAAAGATCAAAAATTTAAGTACGTAACGGATGTGCGCATCAATTTTAGTCAAAATAAAATTTTGCGTTTTCCGCTCAATCAACTCAAGCTATATTATAACTATGATACAAAAACACCTGGACTCGGACTTTCTTACATTTCGGAAGACAATATTTTACTTTCTGTAAAACGCGGCATTAACGATAAGATTTTTTACATTAAAGATGCTGGTTTTGAATATGCAAACGAAAACAGAAATGGTTTTTCTTATACTATTGGTGCAAAAAATGTTGTGTACGAACCTGGCGGCGGATTGAAAATAAATCCAATCAGCACCGATAATCCGACAGGTGTACAAGATTTTGTTTATTACAATCAAGCAGATCAAATACTTTCAACGCCATCAATCACGACGAGTGAAGTGGATTTGTCGTTGCGTTATGCACCGCACGATAAATTTTATCAGGGCGCGAATTACAGAACGCCGATTCTGACAAAATTTCCTATCTTTTCTTTAAAATATGCTAAAGGATTTTCAGGTATTTTAAACAGCCAATACAACTACAACAAAGTTGATGCTTCGGTTGAACGCGTATTTTGGTTTCCACTCATCGGTTTTGCGGATGTTATTGTTGAAGGTGGTAGAACTTTTGGCACGTTGCCGTATCCATTATTAACTATTCATCGTGCCAACCAAACGTATTCGTACCAAATGGAATCGTACAATTTAATGAACTTCATGGAATTTATCAGCGATAAGTACGCTTCGGTAAATGTATATTACAACATGGGGGGATTTTTATTCAATCGTGTACCACTTCTGAAAAGATTAAAATGGCGCGAAGCATTTACTTTTAAAAGTATTTGGGGTGGTTTAGATGCAGCAAATAATCCGACACGCCAAAACGGACAAGTTTTATTTCCGACGGATGCCAAAGGTGTACCGCTTTCGTATGCTTTAAATTCTGGTCCGTACATGGAAGCAGGTGTTGGAGTTACTAATATTCTAAAGTTTTTACGCGTTGATTATATTTGGCGGTTGAGCTACCTCAGTAATCCGAACGCACCGAGCGGAGGTGTTCGCGCGCGCGTAAAAATAGATTTTTAAAAAAATTAGAATAAAAGTCTGAAAAGAAATTACTTGTTCGGTGAATTAAGGTTTGTATTTTTAGAAAATTTAAATACACTCTTATTCTCTCCTCGCAAAACATAAGTATGCGAAAAAAATCAATTGAAAATATCTTAAAGGAATCAATTTCTGCGAAATTATCTCCCGCAGACCTCACAGAAATTTTCGCAGAAATCGAAGATTCCTTGAAATTCGCAGAAGTAGAAAATTAGTATCTGCTGAAATTTCTGTGAAAATTTCAGCGAATTCTGTGGGAAAATATCTTTCGCAGACATTCGCAGATTGTCGCAGAATAATTCCAATTAATTATTTTCCTCTACTTACAGTGTAAGTTCAAAGTTTTTTAGGTAGAGTAACTTATAAATAAAAAACCGCTCTGAAAACAATCTCAAAGCGGTTTCTATTTGCATTTCGTCTCTATTATTCAGATAAATGAATCTCGTTAATATCATCGTCGTCTAAGTCGGTTTGTATTTTAAACGGCGCAATAAGAAAAATGCCCTTCGAACCAGAAGGCTTCGCCTCAATCTTTTTTACATCCACTTGCGGATCGAGTGGAAAGTTTACAAAAAAGTATGGATATTGCATTTCGCTACCTAAAACACTCATCGGATAATAAATCATAAAACGATCTTTAGTCGTCTCAATTCTTATTTTGTCGCGGTCAAAACCTGGCGCTTTTAAGCGCAGCCTGTAACCATCGTCTTCGCGCCACGCTTGTATTTGTGCTGGTGCTATGCCACCGTTGATTGTATTGCCAAAATCAATACCTGCTAAAAGTTCTTTCGGAATCGGAAGTTCGGTATTCATAATTAATAATTTAAATTACTTAGTGCAAACAAAGTGCCCCATTAAAAAAGAAGACACATTGGCACTTTTAAAAAATAAATTGCCACCTAATCTGCCTAATCTATCCATTATTAAAAATAAATGCGCCATACTGTCAATAGTTATGTGGAATAATGAATTGAATGAACGGTTTCCGAAAGTAAGTCTAAGTGTGAATTGTACTAAAATACGCGTTTTATAAATTAGCTATTGCCCTAAATTACACGATATTTTATTTCTTTTTCCTAAAAATTGTTACCGCTGAATTTGATGCGCTATTAAGTACCTTAACGGCGTTATCGCCAAGAATAGATTTATACAACTGCTGCGTCTCTGCCCACTTTTCTAAAATAGAAGCATTTAAATTTTTTCCTTTTTCAGTGGAGCTTACAAAAGTATATTTGCCTTCGTGTCTGCGTTGAACAATATTACGCACTTCCATTTTTTCAATCATCCGCGTTATGGTGCTCGGCGCTAACGTAATGCGCTCGCTAATTTCACTCGGTTGTGTTTCGCTTTTTTCATTGACCACTAATATAAGCAATGCTTCAGACGGTGTTAAACCTAAATCAACAAAAGAATTTTCGGCAATAGCAGAAATTTCGCGAGAAAGTGCTGCTAAATTAAAGTATAAATTATCGCTCATGGATTGTTGCGCTTAAAATTGAAAAAAGATTATAATCTATTGTTTTACAAACAAACTAAAATCGCGCCAATATTTTTTTTACGGTTGAGTCTCTGGAATAGATTTTTCTATCTACACTTCAATAATGGGAGAACTTATTATTAGAAACTATTTTTATTTAGATAGGAAGTATTCTAAAGCGATACACCGCTCACACTTTCATTGATATAAATTCAGAACAAGAAAAAATTTGGTCAAATGTTACGCACTTAAAAGAAATAGAAGATAAAAAGAATCAAGGTTGGTTAACAAAAAATATGGGTTTCCCAAGACCTATTAAAGCACAAATAAATTATTGGTCGGCGGGTTTTATTATGTGCGATATCCAAAATAATATTTTAGAAGTTATCAAACAACGCGCAAAAGAAAATTAGAATACAAAATTCAGATTAAAACAATAATGACATAATGGATCAACCAAAATTGAAAATATACTTAGCTCCTACAATTCTAAAAATTAATCTTCAACAATAATCTCATCTTCAATTGGTCTGATTTTAGCGCTCCGCGATTTAAGTTGATTGGAGATAAGATAGGCGTGCTCTTTTCTTCTTTTCACCAGATCAATGGCTAAAAATAGAGCTTGACGGAATGAGTGTGGATTCGCTTCGTTTTTTCCGGCAATATCCATTCCTGTTCCATGATCAGGCGAAGTGCGCACAAACGGTAAACCTGCTGTGTAGTTTACGCCATTACCGAACGACAGCGTTTTAAAAGGTACTAAACCTTGGTCGTGATACATGGCTAAAATAGCATCGAACTTTCTAAAATTATCGCTACCAAAAAACCCATCGGCTGCAAAAGGTCCCATGGCTAATATGCCACGCGCTTTTGCCATTTCAATAGCAGGATGAATAATATTTATTTCTTCATTTCCAATTGTGCCATCGTCACCCGCGTGTGGATTTAAACCTAAAACTGCTATAATTGGTCTTTCAATGCCAAAATCTATTTGGAGCGATGTGTTTAGCACAACAATTTTACTTACAATCTTTTCTGATGTAATTGCCGCAGCAACGTGTGCAATCGGTAAATGATTGGTTACCAAACCGACGCGCAAATTATCGTTTACCATCAGCATTACGCTTTCGCCAGTGCCTAATTTTTCGGTTAAATATTCTGTGTGTCCCACGTATTTAAAACCTGCCAATTGCATAGCGTGTTTATGAATGGGTGCCGTTACGAGTGCGTCAATTTTATTTTCTTTCAATTCTTCGGTCGCCATTTCAAGCGCCATGAGTGCATATTTTCCACCCAATTCATTGACTTTGCCAAGTGTTATACTTACCGCGTCTTGCCAACAATTAACGACATTTACTTTGCCATTTTCGGCGTTGCGTGCCGAACTCATGTTCGCAAACGGAAATTCTACCTGAACAATATTTTTATGGTATGATACCACTTTCGATGAACCGTAAATTATTGGCGTACATAAATTCAAGATGCGTTCGTCGGCAACAGTTTTTAAAATTACTTCTAAACCAATACCGTTTATATCGCCAACGGTTATTCCTATTTTAATTTTCTCCACAAAAAAAATTTAATTGACTATTAAGTTGTTCGTTGATAGTTATAAATTTGAGAGCGCTCTGCGAGGAACAACTATCAACGAGCAGCTAATTTGCGCAAAGATAGATTAATTATTTCAATTTCAAATTTCGTTGTTCGTTCTTCGTTGTTCGTCGTCCGTTTACGAAAATTTTACAACGAACAACCATGAACGAAAAACGAAATTACGATTTAATAAACCGAGCGACTTTAGTATTCGCTCGCAAAAAATAAATACCTTGCGCCAAATGAGAAACGTTCAACTGATCGCCGTTCTTCAGAATGCCAAATTGAATGACTTGTCCTGCAATATTTGATATTTGATAATTAATAGTTGGTAGTTGATGCGTGGGGGATTGATAAATAATCCGTAAATAATCTTTAGCGGGGTTCGGATAAACAGTTAGTATTTCATCATTTTGCAAATCAATTGTAGGCGTGAAAAAAGGGATGACTATAATATTGGAGTAAAAAAACTTGCCCGTATTGTCTTTCGCTTTTAGGCGGTAGTAATTATTTCCTATTAACGGTGCAATGTCTTTAAACTGATAGGCTAAAATTGTTGAACTATTACCTGAACCTTTAAGCGCACCAATCGGCACAAAATGGGTGGAATCATTGCTGCGCTCAACAACAAAACTATCTAATATAACTTCAACCGAAGTTTTCCAATCGAGCAAACTATAGGTGTCTGCTTTTTTGCCTGTAAAACTAAAAAAATTGACCGCAAAAATACTCACTTCAAAGTTTTCTGTTTGAAGTACTAAGTTTCTATTAATATCGGTTGTTACAGTAAGCACGTTGTGGCTAATTTGACAATTATAAATACCATTTTGTAGCGGCGCGTATTTGTGACTTTGCGTAGTAGCAACTAATACACCGTCTTTGAACCATTTAAATTGCTGCGCACTGTCAGGCTCACCCGTTGAAACGCTGAGCGAATCTTTTGAAAAATTAATTCCGATTTTAGCTTGAGGCGAATAAGTCAATTTCAAATTGACAATGGGCAATTGATAATTGACTAAATCGCCAAAAATAAATCCGTTGTTATCTATGCTAATGGCTTTGAGTTTTGAGCTGAATGCAAAATCAGGAACATTACCGGAAAGTAGATTGGCAGATACATTCAGAGATGTTAAATTAGGTAAATTAAAATTCGGAATATTGCTGCTCAATTGATTGTTATTCAACATCAGCGTTTGCAAATTGGGTAAATTAAAACTTGGAATACCATTAGTCAGTTGGTTATTAGCCAAATTAATTGTCTGGAGTTGTGGGCAGTTAGAAAAACTTGGAATGCCATTGCTGAATGTGTTATCGTTGAGTTGGAGGTAAGTTAAGTTGGGTAAATTAAAACTCGGAATAGTACCATTCAACTGATTGCTCGATATGTTGATGGTATTGAG
>JAYVNP010000045.1:0-44553 GCA_043758385.1 Saprospiraceae bacterium | reverse complement strand
TTTTAATTTCAGTCTTCATACTCTAATATTTCTTTTGGTGAACGAATTTCTAACGATTGATAATTTGAACGCATGTTGATTGAATTATAACCTCTAATTCTGTAAACGTTTACAATGTGTTTAAAATTCCAACTTACTAAAATGTCAACCTTATAAATTGTAGCTGTCGCAATATGGATACAGTCATCAAGGCTTGTTTGACCGACAACTTTTTCGGTCACATACTTGTAGGCAAGAATAAGAATTTCGTCTGTAACAACTACTCTCTCAACGTTTTTTTTGGGTAAATTTTTAAAATACTCTCTAACGTTTTCGGGCGCATTCAACAATTCTGTTTCTGTCAAATCTGAAAATACACAAATAATTTTTCCTAACAGAACACGTTCAAAAAGTTGAAGGGTTGCTTCTTCAAATTCTTTGTCAAACGCACCGCCAAAAACAGAAGTGTCAAAATAAAATCTTTGCATTTCTATAAATAATAAATCTCGTCGTAAAGATAATATTTTTCTTTCGCCGTTTCAAGTATTAGATATCAAAACACATAGCACACAACAAAAAAAGTTTTGTTTAAGTTTAGTATTCATGGAATGTCAAGATCGTAACATTGCCTATTGAAAAACAAATGTACAAGATAAATTGCAAAAGTCGGGTTATGCAAACTGTCGTGGCTTTATTATCCTGCCACATAAAAGTCAACCCAAGTAGTGTGCCATTTTTTTTGCATCATACTTTCCATTCTACGAAATCCTTATTTTCTTCATAAAGTGCATAAAGTTTTTTGCCTATTTCGCTGTTCTTATCTTTAATTGTTATTACTAATGTGTCTATTGCCCTTGTCAAAGGAATAAGTGTCCACATAAAAACATACCTATTTTTCTTCTCTTCGGGTAATTCAAGTGCAATTTCATTATTTTCGTTTTCATCTTTAAATTTGCTTGATAGGTATTTTACAAGTTCATCAATTTCTATACAGACAACTGTCCATCCTTCAAGACCTCTGCAAGAGTCATATTGGATTAGTCTATGTTGGTCTAATTTTACTGGATAATCTCTCCTCAATTCTTTATTTGTCCCGTCCCAAAAATCTATTATATTTTTAAACTCATCAACTAAACTACAATGTCTTTGCTTTATAGTCTTTGTTATAGAGTTCTCATCTTTTTCATTTCTTTTAAAAGTAATTTCTTTTTCTCCGTCAGAAATGATTTTTGAAGGTGCAACAAGAAACATCATTTCGTATGCTTTGTTTCCATTTTTTAAACAATCTGCATATAGATCTTTATGTAAGGATTCACTATAATTGGTCGTTATAATTACTTTACCGCCTGTAAAATCTTCTCTCGGTTCTAATTCCCAAGCAAGATTAAATTTTTCCGCAAATTGGTTAACAAAACTGACAAGATTTACCTTTTGCCTAAAAGATTTTTTCTCGTTTGTTTGAATAAATTCCCTGCCATTTTGCCACCTTGGTTTCACCCATTTTGGGTCATTTAAAGCTCTAATTTTTTGGTCAGGTGCTTGTGATATTACAATTTTAGAAGGACCAAAAATAGAGTATAATATTTCAACCTCAAATGGATTCCAATCTTGTGCTTCGTCAATCATTATAAAATCCCAACTTACCAATTGGTGATTTTGCAGCATTATATCTTCTATATCAACATCAGGCTTTTTATTTTCTTTGATAAATTCTGAGAGTGTCTTACAATATGATTCGTAATTATTGAAAAACTCTTTGTCGTCTAAAACCTCTTTTCCTGTATAAATCCCAAAGCCTTCAAATAAATCAATGAAAAATTTAAAAAGTGTCATAATTCTCACACTTTCACGTCCTACACCATCAGGAATATGAGCAAAAGTTAGAGTTCTTCTAATGTCTGCAACTAATGTGAAATTGTAAGTAAGAATAAGACATCTTTTTTGATAATTTAAACATAAATCGCAGGCAATATTTAACAATTTAACTGTTTTTCCTGTTCCTGCCTTTCCTTGAATTATTACAAATTTTCCGCCTTTATTTGTAGTATCTAAAATTGCTTCTGCAAATTTTTGTTCTTTCAGAATTCTTTTTGACATTCTTTCAAAATGAGATCTTGAAATATTACCTACATTTTTCTTGACTGTTTCAAATAAATCTAACGCTTTTTCAATATTAGAAAATTCAATTTCTTCTTTTTTCCAAGATCGAGAACTCCAATATGGATACATACCTTGCGTATTCTCAAATGGTTTACTTTGTGATAACATCAACATAAATAACCAATCAATCCCAAATTCATTTGGCAAGATATTATGTTCTTTTCCATTAGTTAGCGGTAATAGTTCTTTTGTTGTAACGTTTTTCAACCATATGAAATTGGAAACCCAAATTGGTTTTCCTACTTCATCACTATTTTTCAAATACCTAACCAATGAATATTTTTGTCTTTCACTCTGATAGGTTACATCGTGCTTTTTGCCATTGTAAGTAACAAGAATATTATTCATTGCCCCAATATTAATGTCTTTCAAATAGTGTATTTTGAGTTCAATTGTAAAGCAAAAATTTGAAAAAAATACATTTTTTGTAATGTAGTCTTCTTCATTTTTTGGTCTGAATTTTAATCTTCTTTTGTAACCTTGACCAAGTTCTCCAAATACAACAATATCCACGTCTTTAACTTCTTGTCCAAATAATGTAACATTTGTAACTATTGAAATGTCGCCTTCAATGGTTTTACCGTCCAATTCAGTAGGAATTGAACTTTCAAAGATTTTTTTCAATTGTAGCCCAGCTTTGTATTCGTCAGTGTCAGCCTGTCCTTTTAATTTTATGTTTATTGGCATTTGTTAGCTGTCTTTTTAAAATGGCACACAACGATTTTCGGCTTGGGGATTGTGGGGGATTTGAAAAACTTCTGTCCAGAATTGCTCCCGATGATTGAAATATTGCCCGTGCTTTATTTATATGTAAAGTTACAATATTTTACAGGAAATAGGATTTTTTTTGAAAATATTTGGCAATTAACTTTTTAAGCAGCAATATGTTACGCTATCTCCAGAGAAAGCTATAACGAAATCCCTCTTCTCCAAAAAATAAAATCATCTTGTCCTAAAATCATAGCGCGCGTATCGTATTCACCACTCGCTAAATTATGCGTACCTATTAATCCACCCTTCGGAATAAACTGCGTGGCTTTACCGACCAAAACATCATACATTTTAACGGCATCGCCGATATTTAAATTTGAAGTTACAAATTTATGCTTTGATTCAATATCATTTTGCAGCTCAAGCGATGTATTTTTAAATTGTATCTGCTTACCTTTCGGAAGATTCTGTAATGCTACCAAAGCATTATCTTCAGGATGAATTTGGAGGAAACTATTCATTTGAAAAATGAAAAATGAAAAATAAAAAATGAGCAGTCATTATTCAAAAAATCAGCTTTAGCTGATGGCACAATTGTAGCCGTCGGCGTGAGCCGACGGAAAAAAAGGATAGCATATAAAGCCAATTTATTGGCGACACAATTATATTATTACCTGTATCACCGATAAATCGGTTTAGAAAGCGGGTATGACATTTGAACGTAGGTTTACACCCACGCCTACAATTGTATCATCATCAGATGCTGATTATCAAAGAACGTTTTATTTCTGAAATCAAATTAGGGGAAGACGTGATTGTTATTGCAGACGCAAAAGCACCTCCGATGTGGGCGCGCTTTTACGATTTAGAAACGTGTAAACCTTTTTTTAGCGGTCGAGACGGTTTAAAAAAATATACTTTAGCAGAAATTGAAAACGAGCGACGCATTCATTACGCCTGGTATGGCACTTGGGCAAACGAACTTCTGCTGACAAAATATCCGGCATGGCAAAAAAAATTAAAGACTAAAAAATTAAAAATTGCTCATCACTATCCATTCTATGAAATACATGAAATACATTTGCTTTTTTTTCATTTTATTTTTTTCGACACAATCTCTATCTATTATGGCACAGTCAAAAGCAGAAAAGCAAGTTGCTGAAACTATTGAAAATTTACGCCTCGCTATGATTAGCGGCGATTCAGTTATGTTATCAAATATTGCGCACGATTCACTCAGTTACGGTCATTCAGGTGGTCATGTTGAAGGCAAATCTGAATTTGTTCACAAATTAGCGAGCAAACAATCTAATTTTTTGAAAATAGAATTTTCAGATCAAATTATTAGTGTAGTCGGAAACACGGCTATCGTTCGGCACAAACTTGTTGCTGAAACGCACGATGCAGGGAAAGATGTCTCATCGGTTAAAATTGCGATACTTTATGTTTTCAAAAAAGAAAAAGATCATTGGCTTATGTTAGCACGACAAGCTGTAAAAATATGAAGTTGTTTTCATTGAAAGATAAAACAGCACTAATTACAGGTTGCAAACGCGGCATTGGTAAAGCGATGGCAGAAGCATTGGCGGAAGCGGGAGCGGATATTATTGGTGTATCGGCAAGTTTAGAATTAGAAAATAGCGACGTTGAAAAATCAGTTTTAAAAATTGGTCATAAGTTTAAAGCCTATCAATGCGATTTTTCAGACCGTGAAAGTCTTTACAATTTCATAGAAAAAGTTAAAAATGAGAATGTACTGATTCATATTTTGGTAAATAATGCTGGTACAATTTTGCGAAAACCTGCCGCTAACCATACGGATAATTACTGGGACACAGTGCATGAAGTCAATTTGAATGCACCTTTTATTTTAAGTCGTGCGTTTGGAAAAGATATGATTGCACGCGGTTCAGGTAAAATAATTTTTACAGCTTCATTACTTACTTTTCAAGGTGGCATAAACGTGCCGAGTTATGCGTCGTCGAAGGGTGCAATAGGCAGTTTAACCAAAGCACTTGCAAATGAATGGGCGAAATATGGCGTGAACGTAAATGCCATTGCGCCAGGTTATATTGCAACAGATAATACAGAGGCTTTACGCAATGATGCGGCTCGAGCAAATTCAATTTTAGCGCGCATACCAGCTAATCGTTGGGGTGAAGCGGATGATTTAAAAAGTGCAATTATTTTTTTAGCTTCGAAGGCTTCTGATTATGTTCATCGAACAATACTTACTGTTGATGGCGGTTGGATGGGTCGTTAACAAGCTTAGGAATGAAAAATGAAGAAATGAAAAATGAAGAATAAAAAAAGTTAGACTATTTAATTCGTTTTCATTTTGATTTTCGATTTCGTTTTAATTTTTGGTTTCGCTTTCGCTTTCGCTTTCATTTCCGTTTTCATTCCTTCATTCTTTAATTCCTTATTTATGCAAGTTAGATACCAATCAAGCCCGAATGAAGTGCGACAGATGACAACTGAACAGTTGCGAAATAATTTTTTGGTTGAAAACCTCATTGTCGCTGATGAAGCAAACTTTGTGTATTCGCACCACGATAGAATGATTTTTGGCGGTGTGGTGCCAAAGTCAAAATCTCTCGAGCTATTGACGTATGACCAACTTAAAGCGGATTATTTTTTGGAACGGCGCGAAATGGGAATCATTAATGTTGGCGGAAATGGAAGTATTATTACGGGCGATAAAATTTTTAATTTGCACAACCTTGATTGTTTATACTTAGGAAAAGGAACAAAAAATGTGCTATTTGCCAGCGATGATGCTACTAGACCTGCACAATTTTATTTGCTTTCAGCGCAAGCACACCACGATTATCCAAATAAATTATTAAAAAAAGAAGAAGCTTCGCCAACTGTAATGGGAAGTGTAGAAACGGCGAATCTCAGAACAATTTATAAATACATACATGCTGAGGGTTTGAAAAGTTGCCAATTGGTCATGGGTTTAACAGTTTTAGAAGTAGGCAATGTTTGGAATACCATGCCTGCGCACACGCACGATGGGCACATGGAAGCCTATTTTTATTTTGATGTTGCTGCGTTGCATCGCGTTTTGCATTTAATGGGAGAGCCGCAAGAAACGCGGCATTTGGTTGTAGCCAATCATCAAGCGGTTATTTCGCCACCTTGGTCCATTCATTCTGGTTGTGGCACTACCAACTATAGATTTATTTGGGGAATGGCAGGCGAAAATTATACGTATTCGGATATGGATGCAGTAGCAATAAGCGCATTAAAATAGTTGATAATTGTTAGTTATGACACTCGTTGAACGCTCTCAAACTTTCAACTTTCAACGCTCAACTTCACGAATATGAATCTTTTAAATAAAGAATTTGCAATAAAAAATAAGTTAATCGAATCGAACCTGTTCGATTTACCCGAGCGCGTCATACAGTTTGGAACAGGTATTTTATTGCGCGGATTGGTTGATTACGTTATTGATAAAGCGAATAAAAAAAATAATTTTAATGGTCGCGTAGTGGTTATAAAAACGACACATTCAGATGCATCTGATTTTGATAAACAAAATGGCATTTTTACGCACACGGAACAGGGCATTGAAAACGGCGAAGTTTTTAAAAAAACTACTATTAATACTTCCATATCGCGCGTAGTGAATGCCAACGATAATTGGAAAGGCGTTTTAGAATTAGTGGAAAATCTAAATTTGGATATCATCGTTTCAAACACAACTGAAGCGGGATTAAAATATGTTGATGGTGATAATTTTTATGCGACACCACCGCAATCTTTTCCGTTAAAATTAATGGCTTTGCTGTTTGAGCGATACAAATTTGTGGCGGGAATCGGCAACGGATTCATCATTATTCCAACAGAATTATTAGTAGGTAATGGCACGCTGCTCAAAAAATTTGTTGTACAACACGCGCAAAGAAATAATTTGCCGGAAGGTTTTATTAATTGGTTGAATACAGAATGTCGTTTTTGTAATTCTTTAGTGGATCGAATCGTTACTGGCGCACCTCATAAAACAGAAAAAGAAAATTTAGAAATGACCAATGGTTATGAAGATAATTTAATTATCAATTCTGAAAGTTTTCTTTTGTGGGCAATCGAAGGCGATGCGTTTTTGCAGAATATACTCAGTTTTGCAGAAACTGATACTCGCATTATTATTTCGCCCAATATTGAAAATTTTAGGGAACAAAAACTTCGGATTTTAAACGGCTGTCATACAATTTCCGTACCCTTAGCTTTTCTTAAAGGATTAGGAACGGTTGGCGAAATGATGAATGATGCGACGATTCGGGTTTTGGTGGAAGATGTTTTGAAAAATGAAATTGCACCAACGCTTAACTTCGATACGAATGAATTTACGCAAAGCGTGCTCGATAGATTTAGAAATCCGTTTATAGAGCATAAACTAATCAGCATTATGTTTGAATGTTCAGCTAAAATGAACGCGCGTAACGTCATAACAATAATTCGTTATTTTGAAAAATTCGGCAAACTACCAAAGCTTATGATTAAAGGCTTTGCGGCTTATTTGCTATTCACAAAACCTGTTAAACAAGAGGGTGGGAAATATTTTGGGCAAAAGTCCTCTGGAGAATATTATCTCATTCACGACGCGTTTGCGCCTTTTTTTGAAATAGCATGGAAAGAAACAAATGTAAATGATTTATCGAGTTTGAAAAAATTTGTTCAAACAGTGCTCAATAACAATTTAATTTTTGATGATAAACTCAAACAACTTACAGCAATCAGCGATGGGCTATCAATTGCTATTAGCGAACTGCTATCAGAATTAAGTTACTAACTTCAAACAACTAACAACCTTCAACTATCAATAAATTATGTTTATAACCGAAGATTTTTTATTACACAGCGAAACTGCCCGTCGGTTATATCACGATTACGCTAAGAATTTGCCTATTATAGATTATCACAATCATTTACCACCTAAAGACATTGCAGAAAATAAAATTTTTGGCAATATTTCTCAGGTTTGGCTCAACGGTGACCATTATAAATGGCGCGCTATGCGCACTTATGGCGTTAATGAAAAATTTATTACGGGTAACGCAGCCGATGCAGAAAAATTTATGAAATGGGCAGAAACTGTTCCCTACACTATGCGCAATCCGTTGTATCATTGGACGCATTTGGAGTTGCTGCGCTATTTTGATGAGCGTAGATTACTAAACCCTGAAACGGCAACTTCCATTTATAATTCCACGTGCGAAAAATTTTCTACGCCGGAATTTTCTACGCAGAAATTATTGGAAAAAATGAATGTCGAAGTAATTTGTACAACGGACGACCCTACGGATAATTTATT
Organism: Saprospiraceae bacterium; assembly: GCA_043758385.1. Classification (GTDB taxonomy): domain Bacteria; phylum Bacteroidota; class Bacteroidia; order Chitinophagales; family Saprospiraceae; genus JAAFJT01. The sequence goes on along the minus strand of JAYVNP010000045.1, from coordinate 36,380 downwards.
GAGCCACGAACAATTAGCTATGCGCTTTGAGCCTTCACAAGATGGATCAAAGTGCATAGCTCAGAGTTCAAAGTTCAAAATGCTTCCTTCCTTTCGTCCGGATAAATTTATTTTGATTGATGCGCCACCATTTTTAGATAGTATTGAAAAACTGGGCGAAATTATTGGCAATGACATAAATTCTTTCGACGACTTACTATCGAGCTTAAAGTTGCGCGTAGATTTTTTTGCGTCAAAAGGTTGCAAATTGAGCGATCATGGCTTGGATCATTTGTATGCCGAAGATTTTACAAATACGGAAGCGAATAAAGTTTTCCAGAAGGCTAAAGCTAAAAAGGAATTGACAAATAAAGAAATTTTAGTTTTTAAATCAGCCATTTTATTTCATTTAGGGGAAATGTATCATACACTGGGTTGGACACAACAATTTCATTTGGGCGCGCTGCGCAACGCGAATAAAAGAATGTTGCAAACGCTGGGTGCGGATACTGGTTGGGATTCTATCGGCGATTTTAAACAAGCGGTTTCACTTTCAAAATTCTTAAACGCATTGGAGGAAAAAAATAAACTCACTCGAACCATAATTTATAATCTCAATCCTGCTGACAATGAAATTTTTGCAACTATGGTTGGCAATTTTAACGATGGTTCAGTGGCGGGTAAAGTGCAGTGGGGTTCAGCGTGGTGGTTTTTAGACCAAAAAGATGGCATGACAAAACAAATTAACGCACTCTCCAATATGGGAATGTTGAGTCAGTTCGTCGGAATGTTGACTGATTCGCGCTCTTTCTTATCTTTTCCGCGCCACGAATATTTCCGCCGATTGCTTTGTAATTTATTCGGAGAGGATGTTAAAAATGGTGAACTACCGAATGATATTGAATGGCTCGGTAAACTAACTCAGGATATTTGCTACTACAATGCGAAGAAGTATTTTAATTTTTAAAGATTTACTTTTTCCATTTTGGGTGCAAAAATGTGCATTAAAAGCCACGCGACTAAATAAGCGCACCCGCAAATGATGAAAATAATATTGTAGCCTAAACCAATATTACCAGCCGCTTTGTTGGTATCGAGTAACCATCCAACAAGTAGTGGAAAAAAAACACCTCCGACTGAACCCGCCATACCGCCAATACCGATTACGGAACTCAGTGCTTTTTTCGGAAACATATCGCTAGCAGTAGTAAAAATGTTTGCGCTCCATGCTTGATGTGCAGCGGCAGCTAACGCAATGAGTGCCACTGCTTGCCATTTATTTGAAGCATATTGAACCAACATAATGGGCGTAACGCACACCGCAAAAAATAACATAGAAACTTTACGCGCCCGAAAAACTGCCCAACCGCGATTTATGAACCAACCCGATAGATAACCACCGCCAATTGAACCGATAGTTGTAGCGGTATAGACTAAAATAAGTTCGAGACTTGGTTTTTTTAAATCAATCTGAAACGTAGTGGCGAAATAAGAAGGCAACCAAAAAAGAAAAAACCACCAGATGGGATCTGTCAACATTTTACCAAAAATAAAAGCCCACGTTTGTTTTATGCTGAAAAGTGACAACCATTTTACACCGGATGTATTCACTTCGTTTTCACTTTGCTCATCAATATCTGAGTTAATATAAGCAAACTCTTCAGCTTTTAATCTCTTTTGCTTTGCTGGAATTTCATAAAAAAGTAACCAAAAAATGAGCCAGACAAATCCTACAACGCCCGTAGCAATAAAAGCCATCTGCCAACCATACATTCCTAATAACCAAGGCACAGCAATCGGGGCAACAACGGCACCAATGTTCGCACCCGAATTAAATATACCAGTGGCTAATGCACGTTCGCGCTTTGGAAACCACTCTGCAACAGTTTTTATGGCAGCCGGAAAATTTCCAGATTCTGTCAGTCCTAAAAAAGCACGCGCACTAATAAATCCCAAAGTGGAAGTCGCTAACGCGTGTAAAATTGCTGCAATAGACCAACCCACAATTGAAATAGTATATCCAATTTTCGTCCCAATTTTATCTATTATTCGACCAAAAATGAGTAAACCCAATGCATAAAAAGCAGAAAATGTAGTTACAATGTGTCCGTAGTCCGTTTCTGTCCAACTAAATGCTTTTTCTAAAGTTGGTTTTAATAAACCAATGATTTGTCTATCGAGGTAATTTATAGTTGTCGCAAAAAATAAAAGTGCTACAACTGTCCATCTGTATTTACCCATTTTTTTTAATGAAGGAATGAAAAAACTAAAGAACTTAAAGAGCGAGGGAATGAAAAAATTGAAGGGAAGAATATATTACAGGTATATTCTTTCATTCCTTCATTTTTTCATTATTTAATTTTTTAATAGTCTCTATGCAAAATCGCACTTTTTCTTCAACTTCTTGAGCGGTGGCACCTTTCGGAAATAGTTTTGAGCCCATACCTACACACACAACACCAGCTTTAAACCAGGCTGTTAAACTTTCTAAAGTTGGTTCAACACCTCCAGTAGGCATAATTTTCGACCATGCCATCGGGCCTAAGGCACCTTTCACAAATGCGGGCGATAAAACTTCTCCAGGGAAAACTTTTACAATCTCTGCTCCAAACTCTTGTGCCCGCGAAATTTCTGTCAAAGTCGCACAGCCTGAAAGCCATCCAATCATTCTACGATTGCAAATCCTTGCAATATCTTCCTGAAATACGGGTGTAACCACAAAGTTTGTACCGAGTTGAATATACAATGCGGCAGTGGGTGCATCCATAACTGTACCTACGCCTAAAATTAAATCCGGCAAGTTTACGTTTGCCCATTTTACTAATTGACCAAAAATTTCGTGTGCAAAATCACCGCGATTAGTTATTTCAACTACGCGTACCCCACCGTTGTAGCAGCTAATAAGTAAATCTTTAGCACGCTCGAAGTTGGGTTCATAAAACAAAGGAATTAATCCTGTATCATTAATTTTTTGATAAACTTCTAATCTTGTAAATTTTGCCATAAGCTTTTCGTTGTTCGTTATTCGTTGTTTGTTGTAGAGGTATCGAACAACAAACAACGAACAACTATTATCTTTTTACCCTTCCACCTAAATTTCCCGACATTAAGCTTTCTACTTCAGCAACAGTGCATAAGTTCATATCGCCATGCACATAATGTTTGAGCGTTGCGGCTGCAGTCGCAAATTCAACAATATTTTGCGAACTATTATTTTGTGTTAAACCATAAATTAAACCTGCCATAAAAGCATCGCCACCACCGATTCGATCTAAAATATCTGGAATATCGTAAACTTTAGAGGAATAGACATTTTGTGTATCAAAAATAAAACCTTGATAAGTATTATGCGACGCGGAATATCCTTGGCGCGCAGTCATTGCTACAATTTTTAGTTTAGAAAATTTGGCTGTGAGCTGTGAGCTGTGCGCTATGAGCTGCTGCTCGAGAGCAGTGTTCACATCTGATAGCGGATGGCTATAAAATAATTTGAACGCATCACCGTCACCCACTAGTACATCGCAATGCTGCGTTAAATTTGGCATTATTTCGGCGGGCGACTTACCATATTTCCATAAATTAGCACGATAATTTAAATCGCAAGAAATTTTTACACCCATCGCGTCGGCAATTATAAGCGCTTCTTCCATCGCATCGGCGGCAGATTGTGAAATGGCAGGCGTTATACCCGACCAATGAAACCAACTGGCATTTTTAAATAGGATTTTCCAATCTATCATGCCTGGTTCTAATGTTGCCATACCAGAATTCGCTCTGTCGTAAATCACTTTTGAGCCACGCCGACCGACACCCGATTCTAAAAAATATAAACCCAAACGCTGCCCACCAAATACAGACGCGGAAACATCTACACCATATTGTTTCAAACCATTCAATGCCGCATGACCTAAATCATTATCAGGTACGCGCGAAATATATTTGGAGGCGATTTCAAGTTGTGCTAACGACACTGCTACATTCGATTCCGAACCCCCAAAATTCATCTCCAGATTTGACGCTTGTGCAAACCTTAAATTATTAGGCGGACTGAGCCGTAGCATTATTTCTCCAAAACAGATAATCATGGTTGTTCGTTATTCTTTGATAGTTGTTCGCTTAAACTTGTTCAAGAACTATCTAAAACGAACAAGTGTAAAAGAACAACTAACCACTAAATCCCTTTTATTATTCCAAATTCCAAACCTCTAATTTCCGCCAAACCGCGTAAACGACCAATAGCCGAATAACCTGGATTTACAAGTTTTGTTTTTTTTGTTAGGTCATCGAGCATTTGATGTCCATGATCAGGACGCATAGGAATATTCGCTTTTTGCAATTTCATAGCCTTAACTAATTCTTTAACAACAGCATACATATCCACATCGCCTTCTAAATGGTTGTCTTCATAAAAATCTCCCCATTCATTTCTGCGCGTACTTCTTAGATGTATAAAATTAATACGATTAGCGAACTTTTTCACCATAAGTGGTAAATTATTTTCTGGAATTACACCCAAAGAACCTGTACAGAAACATAAACCATTATTCAAAGATGGAACAGCTTTAATTAAAACGTCAAAATCTTTTTCGGTACTTACAACACGCGGCAAACCTAAAATACTGAACGGTGGATCATCGGGATGAATTGACATTTTAATGCTACATTTATCTGCAATGGGAATTATTTCTTTCAAAAAATAAATTAAGTTGCTCCGTAATTTAATGCTGTCAATATTTTTAAAAGTATCTAAAGCTGTTTGAAATTGTTCAAGGGTAAAACTTTCTTCGCTACCTGGCAATCCTGCAATAATATTACGTTGCAATAGTTGTTTATCTGCATAGCTCATGGATGCAAATTTTTCAATAGCGCGTTTAATATTTTGGGTTGAATATTCTTTTTCAGCACCTTTGCGTTTTAGTATAAATAAATCGAAAGCGATAAACGCCGCCATTTCAAATCGCAATGCTTTCGAACCATCATTGAGCATGTATCCTAAATCGGTACGTGTCCAATCCAAAACAGGCATAAAATTATAAGTGATATTTTTAATACCACACGCTGACAAATTTAAAATCGTTTGTTTATAGTTTTCAATAAATACTTCAAAGTCCTGCGATTGTGTTTTAATGGCTTCATGCACTGGCACGCTTTCAACTACCGACCAAGTTAAACCTGATGCTTCTATTATGGTTTTGCGTTTCAAGATTTCTCCCATTTGCCAAACAATACCATTCGGAATTTGATGCAAAGCAGAAACAACGCCCGTGCAACCTGCTTGTTTAATATCTGAAAGCGAAACTGGATCATCGGGACCAAACCAACGCATGGTTTGTTCCATTCTGTAATTTACTTTTTCAGACAAAAAGGATAAAGCCATTCATTTAAAATTAGTTTTCAGTTTACCACTACATAGCCATGCGCCGAATAATTAGCAATATCGTCATAGCTCATCCATAAATAACCACCACTTCCCCATGTTTTCCCGGCAGAGTTCATAACTTCAAACATACTGCGCTCATCGTTATAGCTAACAACTACAACATAGTGCGATGTAAGTTTTTCATTCGATTTTTCATATTTCCACGTTTTCACTTGATTTAAATTACTAAAAATAGTTTCATTTACTGGCAATTCTATAATCACAGGATGTCCACGCAATAATGCTTTTCTCAACTCGTACACTTTTTGTTGCCCGCGTGTAGTAGGTTGATAAAGATTGAGATAGTTTTTAATTTTAAATTTCATTGCCGATTGCACGGATGGCAATAAATTATTTGAACCAAACGGAAAAATTGCAGCTGACACTGTCCCTTGAGATGCCAAAAAATTTAAATCGCTTTCCATCGAATTTTCGGAAACATTGAGTCGAATGAAATCGGGCGAAAGATTATCCTTAAAATTAGAATTGATATTTTGGTAATATTCGAAACAAGCCGTTGCAGCATACACCGCTGATTCACTCGCTAAAACCATTTTTCGAGGTGGCATCATGTACGATTTTACGGATTGCTCATTTAGAAAATCGTGAGAAGTAGAACCTACACCTTCAATGTTCACTAAAAATTTTTCAATTTGCGCCGCATCTGTTATACCAAAAGAGCCACGACTTTCAACTTTTCGCGGTTTTAATTTCGGTTTTGGAATAGTGGTTTGGGCAAAAATTGAAGCAGACAAGCACGTTGCTAACAATAATAAAAAGATTTGCTTAGGCATAATGTAATTTCATACTTAACGCTGTAAGCAACTATTTTAATATGAAAGAAGAAAAATTTACTTCCCTTCGAGCTTAAAACCGTTCACGCTGAATTTTAAAATATTGACATATTTATTTTCATATTTAGCAACATTATCTCCGATATCACCGTCGGCTGAAGTACGCGCAACAACGGGTTCAAATTTGAACTGTGTGTGTAAAACTGGGCGTTGCTCACTTTGTAAATTCGGTGAAAACTTATTACCATAGCGATACAACTCAGTCCCAAAAAACATAAGGCAATCAAAACCCAAATACGCATCAGGTGAAGGTGATTTTTTATAACGCGCAACATACTTAGATTTAAAATCGCGTACGCTAATATCGCTAGCATTAATGTAAGTTGAGCTACTGATGTGCGCATTTAAATTAGAATATGCTGGATAAAGCGATTTATCGAAATCAAGCCATTGCGGCATTCCGTAAACAACTATATTATTTCTGTTCGGCGAAGCATTTAATTTTTTTAGGAATGAACTTACAAAATTTTCATTCCAAGAAGGAATAATGAAAACTGTTACGCCCGTAGGTCTGATGTATGCAGAAGCGTCTAAATTATTTTCATCCGTAATATTCCATTCTTCTAATCTGCCACCATTTTGAGATTGATTTATAACAGCATTGGCATCTTGAAAATAAGTAAATCGCGCTGCTTCGTTTTCGGCTGTTCGCGCTACTAAAACAATTTGTGAAGCATTAAAACTGGTGCGTGCGTGACGAATAATATTTTCGCAGTGTGTGCGCAAACTTGGCTTCACTTGAATAAAATTAGAATGCACACCGTCTACATCGCCAGAAGGGAAAAAAGGAGAGACGACCGTTTTGTTATAACGCTGAGAAAAATCTAAAAATTGAGGCACTAAATCTTTTTCGACTGGACCGATAATCAAATCGCTATTAACGACTTCTGCGCGCGAAAACAAACCCTGAGGATTGCTACGCGAATCGAGAACATTGATATTTGTTTTGTAAGGTTGCAACGAAAGCGAATCAATCGCCAAGCGTGCGCCTGCATAAAAATCAATTGCAAACTGCGATTTAGAAGGAATAGGATTTCCCTCCGCATATTTTTCACCATAAAAAGGCAGAAGCAGCGTCACATTAAAAGGTGTAGCCGCATTTATAACTTCGCCAGGTTGAAGCGTGATAGTGCTACCGTTATTCGGATAAGTTGTAGTACCATTATTATCAATTATAATTCCGCCGTTTCCATTATTGGGTTGCGTTCTCGGTGTATTCGCTGAAATAGGTGGACGCGCAGCAGGATCAACGTTCCAACGGATGGAGTCAACGCCAGGCTTTCTATTGCCGTTTTGCGTTGTACTTCTATCCATTTTACCATTCGATGGTTTAGAACTATTAGACGATTTCGCATTTTTTGCGCCGCCACAAGCTACTAATGCAGCGAGTGAAATAATACAAACAGAAGCTGTAAAAAGCTGTTTTAAGTTTGGTGTGCAATTAATCATGTCAGAATTTTTAGTGAATCATAGCCGTTAAGCCAAAAACAAGTGCTAAAATACAATAAGTTTTATTCCCATTCAATTGTTGCGGGTGGTTTTGTTGAAATATCGTACACAACTCTGTTAATTCCTTTCACAGAATTAATAATTTCGGTTGAAACCGCTGCTAAAAAATCGTGTGGCAATCTCGACCACTCTGCGGTCATACCATCTGAAGAATTTACGCTGCGCAAAACAACAACACGCTCATACGTTCTTTCATCACCCATTACACCAACCGATTGAATTGGTAAAAGTATAACGCCGGCTTGCCAAACTTCGGTGTATAAATTCCATTTTTTTAAATTGGCAATAAATATGGCGTCTGCTTTTTGTAATAATGTCACTTTTTCGGCTGTTATATCGCCAATAATACGGATAGCGAGACCAGGACCAGGAAAAGGATGTCGCATTAAAATATTTTCTGGCAAATGTAACTCCGCTCCTACTCTACGCACTTCATCTTTAAAAAGCATTCTCAGAGGTTCAACAATTTTCAAATTCATTTTTTCAGGTAATCCACCTACGTTATGATGCGATTTAATTGTCACTGAAGGACCGTGTACCGAAACAGATTCAATCACATCGGGATAAATTGTACCTTGCGCTAACCATTTAGCGTTGTTAAATTTTTTAGCTTCTCTATCAAAAACATCTATAAAAACACCGCCAATTGCTTTGCGTTTTTTTTCTGGATCAGAAATACCCGCTAAAGCACTATAAAATTCTTCTTTGGCATCTACACCAACAACATTTAATCCTAAAATTTTATAATCGTCTAAAACTTCTACAAATTCATTTTTTCGGAGCAAACCATTATCAATAAAAATACACTTTAAGTTTTTACCAACGGCTTTGTGCAAAAGCAAAGCTGCTACACTCGAGTCAACGCCACCTGATAAACCTAAAATAACTTCGTCGTTACCAATACGCGCCTGTAAATCAGCAACCGATGTTTCAACAAATTTTTCGGATGTCCAGCTCGGTGTACATCCTGCAATATTAATAACGAAATTATGAAGTAACGCTTTACCAATTTCGGTATGCGTCACTTCCGGGTGAAATTGCACACAATAAATAGGTGCTTTTTTATTTTTATCGTTGAATTTGAATGAAGCAATTGCACCGTTCGTCGTTTGCGCCAATAAAATTGTATTCGGCGGCAGTTTAGTAACAGTATCTGCATGAGACATCCAAACTTGTTTATTATTTTTTATGCCACGCCATAAATCACTCACCGATTTTGTTTTTTCAACAATCGCTTTTCCGTATTCGCGTTTACTGGATGCAGAAACTTCACCGCCAAAATGTTGCGCCAGAAGTTGTGCGCCATAACAAACACCCAAAACAGGAACTTTATTTACAAAAGCATCGAAATCTACGGTAGGTGCTTTTTCATCGCGTACAGAAAACGGACTGCCTGAAAGAATAATAGCTTTTATAGATTCATCTAAGCTAAATTTTTTATGATAAGGAATTATTTCGGCGTAAACGTTGAGTTCACGAATTCTGCGTGCAATAAGTTGCGTAAATTGTGAACCAAAATCGAGGATAAGAATTTTTTCGAGCATGAATTTAGTTGATAGTTTTTAATTGATAGTTGTTAGTTTTGATAAGCTCGTACACGAACAACTATCAACTAATAACCATCAACTAAAGTGCAAAAGTAAGTAATGCTTTGTGAATTAGTAAAACTTGTTGTGTAAGCATGAGTGAATTATCGTTATGAATAACGAAATCAGCCAATTTTATTTTTTCTGAATCCGATTTTTGGTTTTTTATGCGCTGTTGAACTTCTTTTTCTGTGAGTGTTCCGTTCGATCGAGCGACGACACGCTCGATGCGCAACGCTTCAGGCGCAGTAACCACAATAACTTTATCGAGTAAATTATTCATCCGCGATTCAAACAAAAGTGCAGATTCATAAATGGCATAAATAAATTTTTCTGCGGTTTTATTTTTAAACCATTGCTCGGAATCAGAAAAAACGGAAGTGTGCACAACGCGCTCGAGGGCTAATTTTTTCTCCAAATTATTAAAAATTTGGTTGGCAATTTCTTTTGTATTGAGTGTACCATTCGGAAAATAAATTTCTGAACCGAGAATTTCTATAAGTTCATCTTTAACTTTAGGATCATTAATCATCAAATTTTTTGCAGCCTCATCCGATGAATAGATAGGTACATTAAGTTGTGAAAAAATTTCACACACCGTTGTTTTACCCGAACCTATACCGCCTGTTATTCCAACTCTGACCACAATCCAAATTGTTTTAAATGGTGTCTGAAATGCCGCGCGTGCATAATTTTCCATTCATCGTAATTGAGTGCGCCAAGTTTGAAGTGCATGGTTGTTATGCCCGGATGTTCGAGAAAATAATCGTCGAAGCGTTGCAACTGGTTAAACAAAAACATTTTAGAATCCTCAATATTTTGAAATTGCAACGGCATAGGGTCTTCAGGCACTTCATCAACGCGATAATTTTGTGGCATATTTACGTCTTTTTCATAAAAACGCATTTTGCGATGTGCCATTTTTTCTGCATCATCTTTTGTTTGTGCCGAAAAACGTCCGTTCGAGTAACTAACGATATAAGCGCAATGCTCAATCATTTGTTGAGCATTCATTTTTCCCCAAAGCGCGAGCGTTTCTACTTTTAGTTCGCGGAGTTTTGTTGGAAAAATATTGTAAAGGAAATCTTGGTAATCCATAATTTTAAAACAAATTTAAGGAAAAATTTTAATTACTGCGTTTAAAAGTTAATCTTTCACCTGCAATACCCGTTTCAAACTTTCCTTTTTTATAAACCGAATGACCATTTACAAAAGTTTGAACGACTTCACCTTTAAAAGTTTCATCTTCTAATGGCGACCAACCACATTTATAATAAATATTTTTAGCACTCACGCGATGTGACTTGTTGACATCCACTAAAACTAAATCGGCTTTGTAGCCTTCGTTAATAAATCCGCGATTGGGAATTCGGAAACATTCGGCGGGTGCATGGCACATTTTTTCGACAATCCGCTCTAAACTTATTTCTCCATAATGATAATGCGAGAGCATTAGTTGTAAACCATGTTGCACGAGTGGTAAACCCGCAGGTGCATCGAAATATGGATTTTGTTTTTCCGAAATCGTATGTGGCGCGTGATCGGTAGCGATAACATCAATCGAATTATTCAGAACAGCTTTAAAAACTTGCTCTCTATCGAATGCTGTTTTAATGCTTGGATTACATTTAATTTTATTACCAAGCGGTGCGTAATCGGCATCATCAAAAAAAAGATGATGTACACACGCTTCGGCAGTAATTTTTTTGTCAGTAAGTTTCAATGTGTTATCGAATAATTCGATTTCATCGGCAGTAGAAATATGCAAAACGTGTAAACGCGTACCCAATTTTTTTGCTAAATCAACAGCATAACTCGAACTGGCATAGCACGCTTCGCGTGGCCTGACGAACGGATGTAATTTCGCAGTAGCATTAAATGTATTCTGCTCTATATAGTTTTTAACGCGTGCTGTGCTCTCGCGCACTATTGATTCACGTTCGCAATGTGTGGCAATCAATAGTTCGACATTACCAAACAAATTTTCTAAAACTTTATTGTCATCAACGAGCATATTACCTGTGCTGCTACCCATAAAAATTTTAACACCGCACACATTGTGTTTCGGCGTGCGCATTACTTCTTCAAAATTATTATTGGTTGCACCAAAAAAGAAACTGTAATTCGCTAAAGACGATTTTGCAGCAATGGCATATTTTTCTTCTAATAAAATTTGAGTAGTTGTTGGTGGAATAACGTTGGGCATTTCCATAAAAGATGTGACGCCGCCTGCAACAGCTGCGCGCGATTCGGTTTCAATTGTTGCTTTGTGCGTCAAACCAGGCTCTCTAAAATGTACTTGATCGTCAATAATTCCAGGCATAAGGTGTAATCCTTTGCAATCAATTATTTCACAATTTTCTGGCGGTGAAATACCACTTTCAACGCGTTCAATCATCGTTTTTTTAATCAAAACATCTGCCTCAATTATCTTCCCGCGGTTCACAACGCGCACATTTTTTAACAATTTATACATAATGGTGTGCTTGGTTCGATTCTAAGTTTTAGTTTTGCGTAAATATACAAAAGGCAAAAGGCAAAAGGCAAAAAGCAAAGGTCAAATTTTGCACTTTGTACTTTACTTTTTGACTATAATAAATGTTTTAAGATTTAAAAACGGGATGTCATGCAGTTTAATAAAACAAAAATTGGAATTTTAGGCGGTGGTCAACTCGGAAAAATGTTATGTCTTTCGGCTGCTAATTTACATCTCGAAACTCTTATTCTCGATACTGCGCCGTGTTCTGCACAAAATTATTGTACGCATTTTACTGAAGGCAGTTTTAAAAACTATGAAGATGTTTTAGCCTTCGGCAGAAAAGTTGACGTAATAACCGTTGAAATTGAACACGTTAATATAAAAGCACTCGAAATTTTAGAAAGCGAAGGCAAATTGGTCCATCCCTCAACACGCGCACTCAAAAAAATTATTGATAAAGGTACGCAAAAAGAGTTTTATCTGAAAAATAATATTCCAACAACGGAAACACTTTTTTTTTCAGGTAAACAAGAATTAGTAAAACACTATGAGAATAATTTTTCGCCGTTTGTCTGGAAATCGCGCACAGAAGGTTACGATGGTAAAGGCGTTATTTTTGTTCGAGATGAAAGAATTTTAAATACTTTACTCGACACGCCGTGCATTGCAGAAACACCCGTTAAAATAAAAAAAGAAATCAGTATTTTATTGGCGCGAAACAGCGACGGGGATATTGCTTTTTTTCCTACTACTGAAATGATTTTTGAGGATACAGCTAATTTGCTCTTGTTCCAAACTTGCCCTGCTGATATTTCAAACTTCAAAGAATTAGAAGCGCAATATTACGCCGAACGCATTGCAACAGAACTCGGAATAGTAGGTTTATTAGCCGTTGAATTTTTTTTAACAAACGAAGATAAACTTGTGGTGAATGAAGTGGCACCGCGTCCGCACAATTCAGGGCATCACACTATTGAAGCGTGTGCAACTTCGCAATTCGAGCAACACCTGCGCGCTATTTTAAATTTTCCATTGGGTAGCACAGCACTTCGAAAACCTGCCGCACTTTTAAATTTATTGGGTGCAGAGGGTTTTTCGGGCGAGCCAAAATACAAAAATTATGAAGAAATTTTAAAATTAGACGATGTGCACTTGCATCTTTATGGTAAACAAACTACAAAACCGTTTCGTAAAATGGGGCACTTAACCGTTTTAAATGATGATGTAAATAAGGCACTAGAAATTATAAAAAAAATTTATCAACAAATTGAAATTAGTTGTTAGTCTATTGATTAACAATTTTCAACTAAAAACCCTCAACTAAAAATTATGGTTGCAGTAATAATGGGAAGCGATTCGGATTTGCCTGTAATGAGACAAGCAGCAGAAGTTTTGGAACTTTTCGGCGTTAAATTCGATGTGCATTTTGTTTCGGCGCACAGAACACCCGAATTTATGTTCGATTTCGCTAAAAATGCACACACGCGTGGTTATAAAATAATTATTGCCGGCGCAGGTGGCGCCGCGCATTTACCTGGTATGGTTGCAGCTTTAACGCCGCTTCCTGTTATTGGTGTGCCCGTAAAATCATCAAATTCTTTAAATGGATTTGATTCTTTGTTATCAATAGTGCAGATGCCGAGCGGCGTACCCGTTGCAACAGTTGCTGTAGATGGCTCAAAAAATGCAGGAATACTCGCCGTTCAAATTTTAGGTATTAGCGACACAGCAATTCAAGAAAAAATAATTTTATACAAAAAAGAATTAGGACAGCTTGTCGCTGAAAAAGAAAATAAATTGACTAACTTAGGTTTTAAAAATTATGAATAAAAAAGTCAATTATGGTATTGATGGTATAAACGTTGTACGTTGGGTAATGATAAGTAGCCTTATTTTTTCGACGCTGTATGCTTTTAAGTTGGATGTAAACTTAGCATTCGTAAAAATTAATCATAAAACTTTTTTTTATCTCGCAATCGTTCTTTACACCCAAGTTTTATTGGCAATTTTATACGCGAAGTTCGGAAAATTTAAACAGCGCGAACGCATTTTAAATGCCTACACTTGGCGTGGCGATGAAAAAGTTTTAGATATTGGTTGTGGGTTAGGTTTGCTTTTAATTGGAGCCGCAAAAAAACTAACAACGGGTAAAGCTTTTGGTATTGATATTTGGAGTGTTTTAGATCTAAGTCATAATAGTTTTGAAAATGCTATGCAAAACGCTGAAATAGAAAAAGTGAAGAACAAAATTGAAATTTCAAGTCAAAATATTTTAAAAACCAATTTTGCCGATAACACATTTAATGTAATAGTCAGTAATTTATGTTTGCACAATATTTACAGTAAATTTGGCAGAGAAACGGCTTGTAAAGAAATAGTGCGTATTTTAAAAACGGGAGGCACCGTTATTTTAAGCGATTATAAAAACAATGCGCAAATTGCAGGCTTTTTGCTTGATGCTGGATTAACCCAGAAAACAAAAAATACGTATTTCCTCGACGTTTTTCCGCCGTTGACGATTCAAAAATTTGTTAAATAAAAACCTATAAATTTAGAGTGTGTTTAAAAATCTTTAAAATCATTTAAATCGTGTTCAAACTCACACAATTCAGTCATGGTGCAGGTTGCGGATGCAAAATTTCGCCTAAAGTTTTAGATACCATTCTAAAAAATCAGAACGAAAAAAAAATTTATCCAAACTTATTAGTCGGAAATGAAGAACGCGACGACGCGGCAGTTTTAGATTTAGGTGATGGGACTGCGTTAATTTCTACGACTGATTTTTTTATGCCAATTGTTGATGACGCTTTCGATTTTGGTTATATCGCCTCGGTAAATGCTATCAGCGATGTTTACGCAATGGGTGGAAAACCGTTAATGGCAATTGCGATTTTAGGTTGGCCTATTAACTTAATTCCGGCTGAAATTGCTAATAAAGTAATTGAAGGTAGTCGCGCTGCGTGTGCAGAAGCAAAAATTCCACTCGCAGGTGGACATTCTATTGATGCGCCTGAACCTATTTTTGGTCTGGCAGTAACAGGTAAAGTAAAAGTTGAAAATATTAAAAAAAATGGTGGCGCGCACGTTGGTGATGTTTTATTTTTAACAAAACCACTCGGCGTTGGAATTTTTAGTACTGCCCAAAAAAAAGGTGTCCTGACGGATCAACACGCGAAACTTTCGCTCAATTCTATGAAAGCTTTAAATTCATTAGGTGAAATTTTTGGTGCATTACCACAAGTACACGCCTTAACTGATGTAACCGGTTTTGGTTTGTTGGGCCATCTGAACGAAATGTGCGAAGCCTCGAACACAAGCGCAAATATTTTTTCTGAAAATGTTCCGCTCTTAGATACAGTAGCGCTCGAAAATTATTTAGAACAAAAATGTTTTCCCGGTGGAACGATGCGCAATTTTGAAAGCTATGGCGATAAAATTGCACCACTCACAGAAAAACAAAAATATTTATATTGCGATCCACAAACTTCAGGTGGTTTATTAATTGCTGTTGAAAAAGAATTTGCAAACGATTTTAGTTATTTATTGAAACAAAATGGTGTGCCGCATTTACCGATTGGAACAATGACTGAGAAAAAAGAATTTAGTGTGTACGTGCATCAATAATTTTGTATCACCGGAACGACTTTGTTTATTTGTTTCTGTTAAAAAACAACTATGACTCCAATTTCATTGAAACTGAAAGGCGTATTTTCTTATAAAAATGAGGCTTCAATTGATTTTACAAAACTGACGCGCAATTATTTGTTTGGCATTTTTGGAAGAGTAGGCGCGGGAAAATCTGCCATTTTAGAATCCATCATGTATGTTTTGTATGGTGAAGTTTCACGTTTAGACAATACGCGCCAAACCTATAACATCATGAATTTGGCGAGTCAAGAGTTTAAAATTGATTTTATTTTTGAACATAAAAATGAAACGTATCGTTGCATGGTTTCAGCGAAGCGCAAAAAGAAAAACTTTAATGAAACCGATACGCCTGAGTTTCGATATTTTAAATTTGTTGATAGCAATCAGTTGTCAGTTATCAGTACTAAACTGGAACTATCAACTAACAATTATCAATTATCAACTAATTGGCTTCCACTCAAAAATTTTAAAGCCAAAGATATTCTGGGTTTAGAAGCGAGCCATTTTAGAAAAACTGTTATTATTCCGCAAAATGAATTTCAGGAATTTATTCAAATGACGACCGTTGAACGCATACGGATGATTAAAGATATTTTTGTTGATCTCGAAAAATTCGATCTCGAACAAAAAACAAAAAAATTAGTAGAATCCTGCAATTTACAATTAGCTCTGAAAGAGGAAAAACAGAATGAAGTTAAACACGTTGAGTTTATTCATTTAGAAAATATTACAGGCAGCATTAACCACATTGTGAAAGAACGCGAAGTGTTAACTGAAACAAAACGACAACTCAATTTAAATTGGGAAGAAATAATTAAAATTGAAAAGCTACATCAAAGTTTGAAGATTTTAATATCTGAAAAGGAAAAATTAGAATCACAGAAAAAAGAAATCGCTACGACTATCCAAAATATTTCACACGCTGAGTTTTATTCAAAATATCTTGAAACGCCTTTTGCATTGCTTGAAAAAAATACAGAAACTTTAGCGCAGACAAAAAGAACACTCGATCAAAAAAATATTGAGTTCAACACTATTTTAAAAAATATTCAGAAAATTGAATCCGCGCGCGCGCATCACGCAGAAACTTATAAATCGCGCGCGCTGACAGAAAAACAAATGGAAGGACAACAACTGTATTTGCAAATTGTAGAAACAGATGTATTGCTTACACCTAAACAAAAAGAAATTGAAACACTTAACGAATCAATTGGTGAAATTAATCACGAAAAAAGGAATGCCGAAGAAGAATTAAAAACGCGTAATGCCGAATACAACGCGTTACACAATTCTGCTCAAAATATTGAGAGCCTCACGGAATTAAATAATTGGTATAAAGACAGTGATGATTTAAAACGTCGCTCGAAAGATATTGTCCAGAAAAATATAAATTTAGATGCCGACTTAGAAACGCTACAACTGAGCAAAAATAATATTATCGAAACGCAATTCAAAGCGTTGCAAATTCCGATAGATACAAAAGTTAAACTCAAGGAAACGATTGAAATTTTAAAAACGCGCGAAAAAGAATTAGAAATAGAGCAATCTGAAATTGCAGAACGCATTATTCAAATAAAATCGAATAACAAATTTGTGGATGCTGCAAATAATTTACAAGAAGGTGAACCTTGTCCGTTGTGCGGTTCTATGCATCATCCCGAAATTTTTAACGCCCAAGAAGCACACATTCAAGTTGAAGAATTGAACAAACTGAAATCGAGCAACAAACAACAATTGGATAATTGTAGGAGTATTGAATTGGAATTAGAGCGTTTGATGGAATCGGCTAAATCCATACAAAAAGAAAAGAAAAATTTAGAGACCGTTCAAACTGATTTGGCTGCGCAGCGCGGGCAACACATCAATAATTTTGTTTGGCATACTTTCGATAAAACCGATAAATCAAAATTAAATTCGGCATTGTCTGAAGCGCAATCGCATAATCAAAAAATAAAAACGGCGCAAAGTGTTGTAAATAAAATTAATCAACAAATTACTAAGTTAGCACAACAATCAGAATTTTTAAATACCAAAAAACAAAATTGCGCCATAGAATTGACGCGTTTAAAAACCAAACGCGAAGCATTAGCACAAAGAATATTACCAACTGATTACGAAAAATGGTGCTTAACAACTACTAATGACATTGAACGAGAAATTAAAAACCAAAAAGAAAATTTAAAATTAGCAATAGCAGTTTTTGAAAATAGCGAAAAAGAATTAATTGAAAATGGAGAAGCGCGCCAAAAAACGCAAGGTAGTTTAGCAGAACTTGACCAACAGTTTCAAATACAAAATCAATCGCTTTTGGCGATACAAAACGAATTGGATAAAATTTTAGAATGGGCACCACTAAAAACAGTTTTAGAATGGAAAAATTTAGGACTCCAAAAATTTGATGTAACGCGCGCGCGCACAAAATTAAATAATTATAATAATGCTGTTAATTTGAACAGCAACGAAATTTTAAAAACGGAAGAATCATTGAACGGTAAAATTTTTTCGGAAGAAATTAAACGTGCATTAGCACTGAATATCCAAAATTCGGATATTCAAACCGAAGAAAATATTCGACAAAAAGCCAATTTTGAGAACCAAAAAACACTTATTGAAAACCAACTAAAAACAAAAAGAGAAACCTTTGAGCAAGTAAAGATTTTAGAACAACGCGCTGAAAATTTAAAAAAATTACAAAATTTATTTGCGCGTTCAGGCTTTGTAAATTTTGTTTCTACGGTATATTTAAGCGATTTATGTCGTCGTACAAATCAGCGTTTTATGCCACTCACGTACAACCGTTTGCAAATTGACATCAATGCGAATAATGATTTTGTTGTTATAGATAACTTGAACGGTGGTGAAATACGCAGCATCAAATCGCTTTCGGGTGGGCAAATGTTTCAAGTTTCACTTTCTTTAGCATTGGCATTAGCTGAAAATATTCAGACTATGTACAATACCGACCAAAACTTTTTCTTCCTCGATGAAGGTTTTGGTTCTCTCGATACTGAATCGCTCACAATGGTTTTTCAATTTTTAAAAGTTTTGCAAAAAGAAAATCGCATTGTCGGTATTATATCGCACGTAGCAGAGATGCAAGCAGAGATTGAAAATTATTTATTCGTTACTTTGAATAATGAGGATGGAAGTGCAATTAAAACGAATTATTGAGCTTTTAATTTGGCCATTGTCACAAATCGCGCCAATTTTTCGTAAGTAACCCATTAAGGGTGTATTACTCAAAACGTTGGTTACGAATGCCTTTTTGTAAATTGTGGCATATCAATTGCGTTGTAAGGTTAGCACTTTTCACTATAATTTTAAACCTTACAAATAATTACCATGACCCGTGTGTTAGTTTTAGACGAAGAAAATTCAATGAGCCAATCCTACAAATTTATTCTTGAAAAAATGGATTGCAAAGTAGATGTGGCAAAAGATAGTTTCGACGCGCTCGATTGTTTTATTCACCGCATCTATGATTTAGTTATCACCGATTTTAATTTAGACAATATTGACGGCTTACAAATGTTGGAACACTTTCAACAAATTGATTCAAAAATTCCCGTTATCTTTTCTTCTTTTTTAGCCGATGAAGACGTGATTGAGGAAATTTTAAACAGTGGTGCTTTCGATTTTATTCCCAAACCTGCCGATGTTGATCATTTGCTCAGGGCTTTTACGAAAGCTTTGAACGATAGACCACACAGTGTGAGCGATAATCAATTACCTAATTCTGAAACTTGCCACGCGCAACGCTCAGAACGTTATCCAAAAGTACAAGACTAAAGTAAAAAAACTGAGAAGAACGTAATAACTGATAGGGGTGTAATTTTTCAAAGAAATATTGAATTTAGTTTTCAGAATAATGGCGAGCACAATTTTCTCAAAAATAAATCCGACAATCACCGAAAAAAGAATGCCCATTGTACCAAACTTTGGGGCGAGCAACACGCTTAAAATAATTATAAAAATTGTTTCTGCAATACCAGCATAAAGGATTGAAAGTTGCGCATTTTTTGCCCGCAAAATAATTTGTGGCATTAATGCGCGACTTAAAACTAAAAGTACATTCAAATTAAAAAAAGGAATAGCAGCTCTGAATTTATTTGAGAAAATAAAGGGTATCGTCCAACGACTTGTCAGTAATAACACCCACGATATAATAAAAATTTGGAGTAGTATTTTTTTGGAATCTTCGCGAAAACGCGACAAATCATTTTCTGAATGTAAATTAGTGATGGCTGAAAAACCAAATCCGTTAGTAATTGCAAGCGTAAAAGGTAATTCGCGAACACCATAACGATAAACAGCAAATTTATCGGGTTGTACTTTGTAAAGTTCTAAAACCAAACTTTGCGTAAAAATGGTGGTAAAATTATTTGTTGCTGCATAAGCTATGAGCGGCGAAACAGATTTTAAAAACTCCGCTCTTATGTTTTTTACATGGGAGTTAGAATTTTTATAATTGATATGTGGAAACATAAACACAAAAAAAACGAATCCACTAAAGCAAAAAAAAATTACTACTGCCCAAAATGTATTGATTCCAAAAAAAATTAAGAGACCTAATAAAATGTAAGGAAATAATAAATTGAGCACGCCAAATTCTAAAATTTTTTGAGGCTTTTTTTCAGCAATAAGTTTGGGCTCAATAAAATTTGTAGCATTTAAAAATATTTGTGCGCCCCAAAATAAAAAAACAAATGGTGCTGTTTTAAAAATTTGGGAAGAAAAAACCGTTGCGAAAATAACTGCGAAAATAAAATTTAAGACGGATATAAAAATAAATTGGCGCGCCAAAAAAGTTTCTGTATACGATTTCTCAAAATTTGAATCACTCAAAAAAACTAAAACGATGTTAACATAAGCGTTCACCCAAAAAAAACTGATTGATACCCAAGCAAAAATTATAGTTTCAAAAACACCGACTTGTACAGCACTGAGCACACTGTGCGTTAAAAGTATCTGAAACGATAATCCACTCAAAAATCTAAATAATTGATTGATGACAACAGCCCGAGACGTTGAAAGTGAAAAATTAAAAGTTAAAAGTTTCTGCATATTGATACAATATTTCTAAACTTCGGTTTCCGTGGCATAAAAGTAAATCTAAAATGCTTGCATACGGTATAAAAGAATTTCTATCACTAAAAACTTGTGCATATTGTGGTGCGTGTAATTGTCTTAGATTTTTTAGTTTCATGTAAGGCTCGAATAAAAAAATATCATTTGCACCGTAGCTTGTTTCATTTTTTACAAAAAATTCAGTTGTGTTTTTAGCTTTTTTTCTCAATTCGGGATGCAATAAATCGGCACAAAGAAAACAGGATTGTTGCGCCAACTCCAAAAAATGAGTTGTCTCCGATTTTATTAATTTTTCAATTTTGGGAGCGTAATGTTCCCAATAAGGTGCAGAACCATACGCTGTTTGCAATGTTGCCCAATGTTGTTTTTGCCAAATTTTTGGATCGGATATTAAAACTTCACTAATTGGTTGTTGTTCGTTTTTTCCTTGCAAAAGTGGAATACTTAAAGTTGTTGCTCCTTGCGATGTAATAACCATACATCTGTTTCTAAAACTTCCTTTCTGATAATTTTCGTGCGTTTCAAAAAAAAAAGTATCTGCTAAAAGCCATGCTGCGAAGTAATGAATGGGCGGAAAATAAGACACTGGTGCAATACATTTCTTAATTCTAATCATATTTCTAATCTGAGCAGACAAAATTAATACATAAATGCTCAAAAAATTGTACTTTTGCAATGCTTCGAAAGCACAATAATTTTTTGTGCGTGGTTGCTACGGAATTTTTGAACAAAAAACCTTAAACAAGAGTCTGTAATAACTGTAAATTCAAATGCAATTCATGTTACGATGGAAAGTATTTTACTTCTTATTGTCCTCACACTTATCAGCGGATTTTTTGCCATGTCGGAAATGGCACTCACCTCAGCACGAAAAATACGATTAGAAATTTCTGCTAAAAAAGGTATTCGTGGTGCAAAATCGGCGTTGTCTTTAGCTAATGCGCCGAATAAATTTCTTTCAACGAGCCAAATAGGAATTACTTTGGTGAGTATTGTTGTTGGTATTGTGGGTGGTGAAGCCTATGCCGATCAGATTGGCAAATTTATTGAAAAATATTTTCATCTCGGAATATATTCAGCTCCCATTGCCGTTGTATTAAATGTTATTCTGGTTGGTTTCTTCACCATTGCATTTGGTGAAATGCTTCCGAAACGTATCGGTATGTCGAAACCGGAAACAGTTTCGGAACTTGTTGCGCTTCCAATGACAATAGTGTTGCGCATCACACAACCTTTTGTTTGGCTTCTGAGCAAGACAACAGATTTATTTATTCGGTTACTGAACATTAAAACAGATGAATCGCGCGTAACAGAAGAAGAAATTAAAGCAATTATTGATGAAGGTGCAACCGCTGGAACAATTGAAGAGATTGAGCAAGATATTGTTGAAAATGTTTTTCACCTTGGCGATAAACGTGTTGGCGCATTAATGACGCATCGAGCTGATATTATTTGGCTCGACATCAATGAAAGTCTGGAGGATAACCTCATTAAAATTCAAAAATTTAATCACGCAGTTTACCCCGTTTGTGAAGATACGCTCGATAGCGTGCTTGGCATGGTAACAGTTAAAGATATTTTAGCTATTCTTTTAAAAAACCAACCCATTATTTTACGCGACATTGTGCGCGAAGTTAACTATTTCCCTGAAACGATGAATGCTTACTCAGCACTCGAAAAATTTAAAGAATCGCGCATACATCAAGGTTTAGTAGTTGACGAATACGGAACGCTTGCCGGCATTGTAACTATTAACGATGTTTTCGACACGCTCGTGGGCGACATTTCTCAAGAAGATGGTGCTATCGGTTACGAATTATTTCAACGCGACGATGGTTCTTGGTTGATTGATGGGCAATACCCATGGGATGATTTTTTGAAAGAATTTGATATTGATGATAACGACCACAAGCGAGATGTTTTTCAAACTATTGGCGGATTTATTTTGCATACCTTAGAGCAATTGCCTAAAGTCGGACAGAAAGTTACATGGAACAAATATACTTTTGAGGTCGTTGATATGGATGGAATGCGTATTGATAAAATTTTGCTCAATCCTGTGAATCATAAAGAGTCTCAAAAATAAAAGTGTATTGACTTTCGTTTGAATTGTACATAAAAAATATTTAAGAAAATGTTGAGAAAAAAAAATTCTTACTTCGTTATTTGTTCAATCGTTTTAGTTACATCTCTTTTTATAGCTTGCAAAAAAAATTCAGATACCGTTGTTGCTGATACCTTTGCTAAAGCTATGGTTGTTCACGCCGACGTTAATGCACCTGCCATTGATTTTTTTATTGATGGAACTAAAATAAATAAAGATTCCATCATTTATGGTGCGAATACGCCTTACTCGGATGTTAAAATAATGCCTGGGATGAAAACACAATTTAAAATCGGTTTAACTAAATTAGGAACTTTTCTATACAACGATTCTACAACTTTGACTGAAAATACAGGTATAACTTACTATGTTGCCTTAGATACTCTTTCGAAGACACCCGTTGTTATAGGTACTTCCGACGATCTTTCTGCACCAACGGCTGGAAACGCTAAATTTAGATTTATTCATTTAGTCAGCGACGCACTCACTTACGGATTTGATGTTGAATTAGTAAAACCCGGTGGCGCTGTTACGCCCGATGCTTCTAATAATACTTTTAGTAATTTAAGATTTAAAATCCCTCAAGCAAATTTTGCTTTGAAACCAGTTGGCAGTTACGATGTTTTAATTAAATCGTCGGGAACAACAAATATATTATCCCGCATACCCAATATTACTTTAGCCGAAGGAAAAATTTATACACTCGTTGCTCGTGGATTTATTGGCAAAACGAATGGCTTAGGCGCTACGGTAGTAAATAATAATTAGTTGTATTTGGAGAGTTGTTCAATGAGTTTGGTTCAAAAATGAACTTTAAAATTTGCGAAGCATAAACGACTACATCAGTGCTCTTCTACCTTCAACATATTTACGCCACGCTTCCAACCCGTTTCTAAAATCGGATGGGTATTCGCTTTCAAATTGCATCCAAACATTTTTTGTGGGATGCACAAAGGCAATTGATTTTGCGTGTAGGGCTTGCCTTGGTAAAATTTCCATAACGCCATTGGCGAATTGTTTATACTTCGTAAAAATTGTACCTTTTAAAATGCGCGCGCCGCCATATTTTTCATCCATGAATAAAGGATGCCCAAGATGTTTCATGTGCACACGTATTTGATGCGTTCTTCCAGTTTCTAATTTACATTCTACTAAACTCACATAATACATCGGCTCAATTACTTTGTAATGCGTTACTGCGTGTTTGCCACTTTCGTTTTCTATAAACGGAACAATTAATAATGGATCATTGGGGCTACGACCGATATTTATATCAATCGTTCCTTCGAGTGGATCGGGTTGACCCCACACTAACGCATGATAACGTCGCTCTACAGTATGATAAAAAAATTGACGTGCCAAGTGGGTCATAGCTTGCTGGTTTTTAGCAACTAAAAGTAAACCACTTGTATCTTTATCAATTCTATGTACTAAACCAGGTCGTTCATCTGCGCCGAGTTCACTGTAATTTGGAACACTTTTTTGAAGATGATACACTAAGGCATTTACTAAAGTTCCTTTTCTGTTTCCTACGCCCGGATGACAAACCATACCGGCAGGTTTATTGACAACCAATAAATCATTGTCCTCATACACTATATCGAGCGGAATATTTTCTGGAATAACCGAATGTTCCTCAGGGATATAAGGAAAAACAATCGTAATGATTTCGTTCGGGCGAATATTATAATTGGGTTTTACAACCTCGTTATCCACTAAAACATAACCCACGCGAATCGCATTTTGAATTTTATTTCTCGATACACGTGGCAATCTATCGGTTAAAAATTTATCTATCCGAATTTGCGATTGACCTCTATCAACAACAAAACGATAATGTTCGTGCAAATCTTCACTAAAAGAATCGGAATGCTCCACCAATTCTATATCTGCATCGAGGGCTTCATTTTCAAAAACTTCATCTTCTTCCTGTTCTGACATATCTCTTATAGCGTTTTACAAAACCCAATTTATGCAAAGTAACACATTTTTTAAAGAATATCGAATAGGTCAGGAAATAGTTTTTTAAGATTGCGGGCTCAGAAACAAGAAATAATTCATTCTTTGTAAATCTAAATTCACATAGTAGTTTTGGAATGCCATACATAAAAAAATTATGTCCTTGCCAAAAACAATGGCACAGACAGCAACTTTAATGTTTTGAGATAATTACATCAAAATTTAAATGCAGCAGAATTATTTCTTAATTTTCTTTTTCTCCATATCTTTTTTAATTTGAAGAACAAGGTCTTCTTCAACATCCAGGAAATAAGCGATTTGAGTAATATCCATTGAAGCATTTAAAAGCATCTTTTCAATTACTTTGCGTTTAGATTTATTTACACTTCGAGAGCTATAACATCATTATCAAAATCAAAAATTATAGGCATAGCAGAAATTATCTTTTTTGTTAACTCCCACAAGTTACGGAGATTTGACAAAACATTCAACTGATTGATGTATTTTTTTAATTCAGCATCAGTTATTATAACTTCTTTTAAACGTTTAGCAATCAATCTTATTACTGCTTCAGGGTTTTTGCTTTTGAAATTACAAAGTATAGCAAGTATAACTTCAGCAGGAATTTGTGGACTAAGAAACGTATTATAGTCTAAATTATAGAGCTTAATAATTTCAAAACCTTTGAAATTGAATTCAGGTTCGAGCTATGTTTTTATTTTAGCATTGCTACAGTCTAAATCAACAACAAGATGAATTATTGGCAGTTTACATTTGCGCGTGATCATACCATGATATTCCAACATACGCCAAATCATTTCGTAATCTGGATTGCTTTGAAACTCAACGTGTAATAAAAAAACGCGACCACTTTCATTGCGCAATTTTAAGAGCAAATCCATTTCGCGCTCTTCCGTCGTGAAAAGTTTATCAGGCAGAAATTCTTCCAGGGTAATATGAAATCCCAATGATTTAATTACAAATGGAATAAATACTTCGTTAATATTCTCCCGGATGATTTTATCGTATTTATGGTCTTCAGCTAGGTCAGAATTTTGTTTAGTTGCGCTTGTTGTTTTTTTTCTCATGGTCAAAGATAAAAACTAAACTAAATGATTTTCAAATTCTTTGAGCTATTTTCTATTTCTGATAAGGTTCAATTCTAAACGTGGCTGTTTTTTATCGGCTGCTAAAACATCTAACGGGTTGACTCGTACGGAAACACTTGTTATAAAGCCTAATTTAAAACCAAAATTAAAAACCCAACGAAAAAAGTCAAATTTACAATTTACTTTTGTAGAAAATTTGGAATGAGTATAGAAGACAGAAAATTTAAAGAAAAACAAGAACGCCACAACGCCATATTAAATGCTGCCGAAAAAATTATGCTCGAGCATGGTTTATATGGTTTGAACATGGATTTAGTCGCTAAAGAAACACAACTCGCTAAAGGTACGCTGTATCTGTATTTTAAAAATAAGGAAGATATTTTAGCGGAACTGAGTTTGAAATCGAGACAATTGTTACTCAATGAATTTAAAGAAGCAACGATTAATATTTCTTCACCTATTGAAAAAATAAAAGCGATAATACTTTCAAATTTTAATTTTTATAAAAAAAAGCCATTGTACAGTGAGTTGGTTTCTTTGTACGAAATTAATAAACAACTCACAGAAACGCTTGAATTGCAAAACGCGAGTATGGATATCACTAAATTGGTTTTGGCAATAACAGAACAAGCAAAAATAGAAGGCACGTTAAATTCGGAATTAGACCCGATGCTTTTTACAATTTCTATTTGGGGAATGACGACAGGTATGGTGCAACTTTTAAAAGTACGCGGACAATTCATTGAAAAGTATCAGGGCATAACAGAAAAACAAATTTTATCGAGTTATTTAAGCATTATTGAAAATGGGTTCAGAAAATAAATAAATTTTTTTTAAACAAAAATGACTGGCGTTCGTTTTATTACTATTAGTCACAAAATAAAAAAACCGTTTTTTAAAGATTATTTTTTTATTACGAATAGTCTTTTAATTCACTTTTTTGTTTTCAATTCAGGTTAAAAAAATTACAATGAAAAATTTTTTCTTATCGTTTCTCATTTTGCTTATTGGCAACAATTATTTATTGGCTCAAAAAGAAGGTATCATTCAAGGTGTGGTGATTGACAAGAACACACAAGAAACTTTAATCGGTGTGACTTTTCAAGTTGAACAATTGCCAAATATCGGCACTGTTTCTGATACTTTAGGAAAATATTCTTTAAAAATTCCTGTCGGAAGTTACAATATTGTTGCTACTTCGGTGGGTTATAAACCGATTACAAAATTTAATGTGGTTGTAACTACAGGCAATTCCAATCTCATTAATTTTGAGATGGAACCAGAGCAAACCGATTTAAAAGAAGTAAAAATTTCGATCAATCGTTCTATTGCAGTAGCAACGTTAGAAACACCGCTTTCAACACAAAAGTTAACAGCCGAAGAAATTCGCAATAATCCAGGTGCTAATTTCGATATTTCACGCGTCGTTCAATCACTACCGGGTGTCGGCATTCCATTTGGTTCTTCTTCAAATGGCCCACGGAACGATAT
The DNA here is from genome assembly GCA_043758385.1 of Saprospiraceae bacterium. Lineage (GTDB taxonomy): Bacteria > Bacteroidota > Bacteroidia > Chitinophagales > Saprospiraceae > JAAFJT01. The sequence continues at coordinate 9,155 of JAYVNP010000045.1, read as the reverse complement.
AATAATTCGCGGTGGCTCACCAAACGAAAATGTTTTTTATCTCGATGGTATTGAAATTCCAGTTTTAAATCATTTTCAAACACAAGGAAGTTCTGGAGGACCGCAAGGAATTTTAAATGTCAACTTTATTGAAGATGTGCAGTTGAGTACATCTGCTTTCGAGGCGCGTTACGATAATCCGCTTTCATCTGTTTTTCAATTTAAACAACGTAGTGGAAACGCCGAGAGGTATCAAGGAAGTTTGAGACTGAGTGGAACAGAATTGGCAGGAACTTATGAAGGTCCGATTTCAAAAAATACAACTTTTTTAGTTTCCGCCAGAAAATCGTATATTGATCAGTTTTTTAAACTTTTAGATATTGGTATTCGTCCGAAGTATTGGGATTTCCAGTATAAAGTGCAAACCAAATTGGATGCTAAAACAACAATTACTGCTATTGGAATTGGTGCAATTGATAATTTCTCCATCGGATCAGTTAATAAAAATACCCCTGAGCAAGAATATTTACGTCGTGAAGCACCTTTTTTGGATCAATGGAATTATACCGCAGGTTTTACATTGAAACGTTTAGTCGAAAACGGATACTTTAATGTTTCGCTCAGTAGAAATACTTTTAACAACAATGTACGCCAATACAACGATCCAGATAATGCCATTTTTTCCAATTTAACGCTCAACACACAATCGCGCGAAACAGAAAATAAATTGCGTTTCGATATGAATAAATATTTTCGTGGTTGGAAATTGAGTTACGGCGCCATGGCACAATACGATCAGTTTACAAATAGTATTTTTCAAGTTGTTCAGCAAGAAACGCGCGATGTGAAAGGAAACATCATTCAGTCTGCTATAAATATAAATTATAATGGTGGCATAGATTTTATAAAATATGGGGTGTTCGGTCAAATTTCAAAATCGTTTGACAATGAACATTACGGTTTTTCATTGGGTGCGCGAACAGATATGAACACTTTCACAACCGATGGCAATAATCCATTAAAAACTTTTGCGCCTCGACTTTCAGGGTTTTATGCACTCAACGATAAATTTAAAATCAATGCTTCTATCGGTCGGTATTCAAAAATACCGGTTTATACTATTTTGGGTTATCGCGATGCTAATAATAATTTAGTCAATCAAAATGCCGATTACACTTTATCTACGCATTATGTTGTTGGTTTAGAATACATTCCGCGCACATCAACGCGCTTCACGCTGGAGGCTTTTTATAAAGATTATTCTAATTATCCAGTCAGCGTAATTTCTGGCACTTCTATCGCCAACATTGGTTCCGATTATAAAATTGTTGGCAATGAAGCCGTAAAAACTGTTGGCGGCGGTAGGGCTTATGGTTTAGAGTTTTTTTATCAACAAAAATTAATTGAAAAAATTTATTCGGTAGTGAGCATGTCGGTTTTGAGTAGTGAATTTTCTGGCTTGAATGGTGTTTTAGCACCATCTTCTTGGGATTCAAGATTTATTTTTTCTGGTCTTCTCGGCAGAAAATTTAAAGACGGTTGGGAAATGGGTTTAAAATACCGCTTTGCTACCGGCACACCTTATACACCTTTCGATGAAACATCATCGCGCGCGAATTACTATTATACTGGTGTTGGTACTTTAGATTACGCAAAATTGAATACGCTGCGGCTTGGAAATTTTCAACAATTTGATTTTAGGCTCGATAAATTTATTAATTTCAGAAAAACGACTTTTGATATTTATTTAGACGTAGCGAATGCTTTTGTTTTAAAGAGTCCGCAAAATCCTGTTTATCATTTTAAAAGAACAGAAGATGGAAAATCTTTTGTAACAACCGATAATAAACCACTCAATCCGAATGGATCGAACGCGGTTGTTTATGAAGAATCTACTATTAACAAACAAGCATTGGTGATTCCAAGTTTGGGTTTTTTATGGCAATTTTAATTTGTAAAATATTAAAACACCAAAACGCTAGGGGAACTTTTGAAGTTCATCGAACGTACTTTCAAAATATTTAAAATCAACTCAATCCGTAATTATGACTATTCAAAAATCAACTTTAGAATTTTTCAAAGATATCTCCGAAAATAACCACAAAGCATGGTTTGAAGCCAACAAAGGCAAGTATGAAGCAGCACGCGAAAATTTCATTGGGTTTATCCAAGATGTTTTAGAAGACATCCGTAAAATTGAGCCCATTTTTGAAAAAGAACCTAAAAAATATGCTGATAGAATTTATCGCGATATTCGGTTCTCGAAAGATAAATCGCCTTATAAAGATTACATCAGTTGTCTGATTGAACGCGCACCCGATAATTTGAAATGTCCGTTCTATATTCAAGTTAAAGCGAGTGGTAGTTTTATCGGCGGCGGCGTTTGGCAACCTGAACCCGAATTATTAAAAAAAGTCCGTCAAGAAATTGATTACAATGGTTCGGAGTTTAATGCAATTTTGAACAAGCCGAGTTTTATACAACTTTTTGGTAAACTTTCGGGCGAAGCCCTTGCGCGTCCGCCAAAAGGTTATGAACCTACACACCCGAATGTAGAATTATTGAAGCTCAAACAATATATCGTTCACAGAAATTTTGATAACGATTTAGTATGTTCCGATCAATTCAAACCTGAATTAATTAAATGTTATACAGAAGCTTTGCCATTCTTTTATTTTTTTGATGTGGTTAAGCAAGAGCAATTAGCTTCCAGTAATTAAAAATACCAGAAACCGATTTTTATGGTATGCCTTTGCCGCCTGGCAGAAATCAAACTTTTTACGGCTCGTTGAATTTTTTCAAGAAAACAATCTCACAGGTTTTGATTGGCAAACGTTGAGCGACGAGGAAGTTAGAGAACTTTTATTGAAGGTAAAAGGCATAACGCATTGGCAGATAGACATGATTGTACTTTTTACATTAAAAAGACTGAATATTTTCCCGAGCGACGATGCACAACTAAAACGAATAATGACGCACGTTTATGAACTCGGCGCATCGAAAACAAAAGCGCAAATGTGCAACATTTCTGAATTGTGGTCGCCGAATAAATCGCTGGCAATGTGGTATATTTGGACTTTAAAAAATAAATCGCGTTAACTTAATTTGAAATCTCAAATCAAAAGTTAACAAAAATTTAAACACCAAATTCTGCAATTAACCTATGCGATTAGACGTTAAGCAACCAATTAATCAAATTCTATGCGTTCAATTATTGTTTGCCTTTTAATTTTAGTTTTGGCTTCTCAGGAAGGTACTGCTCAAAACAAAAATAACAATCCTAAAAAACTAAACGATTTAGAAGATAGCATCGCGATTGTAAGCAATATTTTAGCGACCGATTCACTTTTTATTTTTAATGATGCGCGTAATGCGCAATTAGAAAATCTGTTAGAAAAATTCTTAAAACAACCCGAATCGTTCAATTACGCGCTAACAAAAACAACAGCACTATCGGTTTTAATTCCCGAAGATAAAACTTTCAGAATCATTACTTGGACATTTTTGCGCGATTCGTTGCACAATGAACATAGAGGTTTTGTTCAATTGAATATGGCAAAGTCTTTTTTTAAAAAATTAATTCCTGCAACAAGTTGTCGTTCTGAAAGTTTGCGCGAAGTGCTCACGCCCGAAACTTGGATGGGTGCGCTGTATTACAATTTAAAATCTTTTAAATTTAATGGCGAGATGCGCTATTTGCTTTTCGGTGTCAACTTTGGTGATGGTGCTGAAAAATCGAAATTGTGCGATGTTTTAAGAATTAAAAATAAAAGCATAACGTTTGGCTCACCTGTATTTGTTCAAAAATCGGAGAGTAATAAAATTAAAAACAATCGCATTGTTTTAAATTACAGCAGCGACGCGGAAGTGCGATTGAATTACGACGATGCTGAAAATTTAATTATTTTCGATCATTTAACAGAAGGCGAAAGCAGCACTAATCAACCCATTTTAATTCCAGATGGAACGTATGAAGCCTATAAACTAACCAAAGAAGGCTGGGAATATATTGAACAATTACCGACAACAATTATGAGTGAAGCACCACGACCAAAACCTTTAGATAAAAGTTCGAGACAAATTTATACGAGCCAAAGCAAGAAAAAGCCTGCCCCAAAAAATTAATACAATGCAAACTGTTTGAAGAATTATTTGTTATCTTTGTTAGATTTACAAATTCTAATTACGATGTCGAATAAGGTTAAAGTTGGGCTAACGCTTTCAGGCGGCGGATTAAAAGGTATTGCGCATATCGGAGTCATTAAAGCACTACTCGAAAATAATATCGTGCCCGAAATTGTATCCGGCACGAGTGCAGGTTCAATTGTTGGTACAGTTTACGCAGCGGGTTACGGTTCGGATGAAATGGAAGAGCTGATTTCGAGTACGAGTTTATTCAGAATGTTTACGAGCATCGGAATACCGAAAGCAGGTTTTATTAAATTGGATTATTTGCAAGAGCGTATTCTATCCGTCGTTCCACTCGACACCTTCGAAAGTTTGAAAATGCCTTTTTATGTCTGCACTACTAATTTAAACACTGGCAGAGCCGCCATTTTTAATTCGGGCAAACTTTCCGATAAGGTTATTGCTTCTTGTGCAGTGCCTTGGCTTTTTAAACCCATTGAAATCGATGGCGAAATTCATATTGACGGTGGCATAATGAATAATATGCCGGCTTTAGTGATTCGCGACAAATGCGATGTACTCATTGGCTCGAACGTAAAGCCTAAATTAGTGGTGGCATCGAACAAAGAGTTACAAACTTTTAAAGGTTTAACGCAACGTTTCGTTGATTTAAGTCTGTGGATGTCAACAAAACCTAACGTCAGTTGTCTTGATGTTTACATTGCACCCGAAAAATTAATTGATCTCGGTTTTTTTGAGATTCGCAAAATCAAACACATCATTGAATTAGGTTATGAAGAAACGATGTCTAAAATGGATGCTATAAAAGCTGCGGTAAAATTGGCGGTGGTAAAAGTTTGATAAATTATTTATATCGCGTTTTAAAAACTGCTGTAAAACTATCAAAGGTTTTTCGTTTCAATCCTTCGGATTCTTTCACAATCTTTTCGTCTAATAACCATTCGGTAAATAAATCGGCAATTATCTCGTCGGGATGAATTGTATAATTGATACCGTAATTTTCTTTAAAGTAATTTTTATATTCGTCAACGTCTTTTCCTTTTAAAACTGAAACTTTAATTTTTTCGTTCATTTTTGAAAATTCGACAAAACCGAAAATACAATTTTGCAAATATTCGGCATTCAAAATTTTACTTTTTTCATAAAATAAAACAGGAAAAGATTCGGAAGAATCTGGATTAATTGCAGAATTTATATTTTTAAAATTAAAGTACCAATTCGTGTTCGATCCATCTGGATTCCAAAGTAAATCACCAAAATTATTATTTATTTCATCCAGTTTGAAAACATAGTATTGTACGTTTAAATTTTTAAAACCAATCGTCGGATATAACATTGATTTGTAATCGTAATAATTTCTTGAAAAAACGTGACTCAACTCGTGTACGAATATTTTTTTGCGCGCTTCAAAATTGAGGCTAAAAAATTGTTCCGTTAAAAAAATGGTTTTGTTGCGCGTAAAAAAAACGTTTTTACCGTAAATATTTTCAGTTAATTTTACAACCTGAATATCATGCACTAAATCAATGGTTGATTTATTTTCTAAAGCTGCAAAAATTTCTTTACAAATGCGTTTCAATCCGCGCACTTCTGCAGACTTAAATTTTAGCGTTTGATTTTTTAAAAAAGATTTATACGCCGCGACAGTTAGGCTAAAATTCAATTTTGGCGAATCAATTTTCATTTGCAAAGCCATATCAATAGCCGAAATTTTCTCAAAAAAATTATCAATTGTATCAGAACTTATAGAATTTTGGGCTTCTTCTTGAGACGGAATTGAAACGACGTATTTGTCATCTTTGTAAACTATACCTGCATCGTTTAAAGGAAATTCAAAATAAATAAATATCCCGACTGAAAGTAAAATTACAGATAGCCATAAAAAATTCGATCCATTCATCATACAAATCTTTTTTTCAAATCGGGCGAAGGCAACCAACATTCGTTTTGTTTACCAAACCAATTGTAGCGATTTTTTGCGATTATTTTGTAAACAAAATTGCGTAAAAATTTAGGAAAAACTTTCAAATAACTCAAATATTTCCAACCGCCGTCTAAATATTTAGTCACGTTCAATGCTGCATCCGATTGTGTATAAATTTTGCCATTTTCAATAAAAAGCATGGTATTTATTTCGCCTTCATCAAAATTCATGACTTGCGAAACTTCACGACCTAATGCACTTTGTAAAGAAGCGAACATAATTTTACCCGTTTTATCATGATTGATGTAAAACTGAACACCTCCTTGACACAAATTACAAATGCCATCGAACAACATCAATGGTTTTGTTGGAACGATATTAATTAAACGATCGGGAAGAATAACGCCTGATTTCATAAAATGAGTTACAAGTAATTTCAACTAAATTGTGCGATTAAAGATAAACACATTATTTAGTTTTATGTTTGAAAATTTTTTGTTTTGAATTTTAGTTTTAATTGAGACGGACTCAATAGTAATAAATAACAAAAACTATTTAATAATTTGATTGTTAAGTTTAGATGAAAATCACTAAAAATAAAATTGCTGTTGTTACAGGTGCATCAAAAGGTATAGGTTTAGCAATGTGTATTGAATTTGCAAAAATAAATTACGACCTTATAATTTGCGCGCGCGATGAAACATTTTTAAAACTGGCGATTGAAAAAATATTATTTGAAAATCCTCGAACTAAAATTTATGATTATTTAGTAGATGTTTCTGACGCAGCGCAGCTTAAAAATTTTATTGAAAAAATAAAAGAAAAATTTGATACCATTGATGTGTTGGTGAATAACGCGGGGCTTTACATAGCAGGTAACATTTTGGATGAACAAGATGGCGCATTAGAGAAAATGTTGGCTACAAATTTAATCAGTGTTTATAATTTGACGCGTGGTTTACTCCCACTTCTAAAAAATTCTTTCAGAGCGCATATTTTTAATTTGGGCAGCGTAGCAGGTACGCGTGCTTACAATAATGGCGGTTCTTACAGTATTTCTAAATTTGCATTACATGGTTTTAGTCAAAACTTGCGCGAAGAACTTAAACCTTTTAACATAAAAGTAACGACAGTTATACCTGGTGCAACGTGGTCAGCATCGTGGGAAGGATTTGAAGCGCCGCACGAACGCCTTATGCAAGCCGACGACATTGCTAAAATGATGGTTGCAACTTTGCACTTAAGTAACGCAGCAGTGGTAGAAACCATTACATTACGCCCTCAATTAGGCGATTTATGAAAGTTGTTAACACCATTATTAAAAATAAATAAATAAAAAATACTCCAAACTATTGTTTTATAAAAATTTTGATTTAATTTTGGAATGATTAAAGGTTAGAGCTACAAAAACTTTTATTCGTGCAATGCAACGAATCTCAATTTACTCACAGCCAAAATTTGGTACACTATGATAGCTCGTAATTTAATCTCGGAAGACATAATTCCGTTGACGCCAACCGACACAGGTGATGATGCGCTCGCATTGATGAACGATTATCACACCCGACATTTACCGATTTTAGACGGCAAACGTTTACTTGGCATTGTATCGGAAGAAGAAATACTCGACTCCGATTTATCGGATACAGTGGACAAACATATTTCAGGAATTCACCACCCTTACGTAAACGAAGGCGACCATATTTATGAAATAATGCGCGTTCTCTACGAAACAAAACTAACTATCGTTCCAGTTATTGACGAGAAAAAAGAATATATTGGTGCTGTCTCTTTAAGCGATTTACTCAAATATTTCGCACAAAGCACATCACTATCCGAACAAGGTAGCGTTGTTGTACTTTCAATTACTAAACGCGATTTTGCACTCTCTCAAATAGCACGCATCGTAGAAGGCGAAAACGCACTTATCCTAAATTATTTCATTACTTCTTCATCCGATACTACGCAATTAGAAATTACGCTTAAAATAAATAAACTCGAAATTTCGCGTATTCTCGCCGCTTTTCATCGGTTTGGTTATATCATTCAAGCTTCTTTCAGTGAATCTGATTATATGAATCAGTTGCAAGAAAATTATGAATCTTTTATGCACTTTATAAACGTTTAAAACTAATCGCACAAATGGGGTAATTTTTTAAAAGAACTTACCCTATTTATTCTTTGTCTGTGTTAAAATCTCGAAAAAAATATCTCGTCATCATTGCCGGTCCGACAGCCGTTGGAAAAACGACTGCTGCCATTGAATTAGCAAAACATTTCAGAGTAGAAATAATATCAGCCGATTCGCGACAATTTTATCGCGAAATGAATATCGGTACGGCTAAACCGAGCGTGAAAGAACTTGCTGCAATTCCACACCATTTTATTAATAATTTAAGCATTCACGATAATTATTCAGTTGGTAATTATGAGCGCGATGTTTTACACTTCCTAAAAAATTACTACGAAAAAAATGATATTGCTATACTCGTTGGCGGTACAGGATTATACATTGATGCCATTGTAAATGGTTTAGATGCGTTTCCGGAAATTGATGAAAGCATAAAAACTTCGATCGAAAATGATTATAGCGCATACGGATTAGTTTTTTTACAAGATGCCATTCGTGCAGCCGATCCAAACTATTTTGCAAAAGTTGATATACAAAATCCGGTTAGACTCATGCGCGCTTTGGAAGTTATTCGAACAACAGGTAAACCTTTTTCAGAATTTACACTCGGCACAAAAATTAAAAGAAACTTCTCGCCTATTTTTATAAAATTAGAACTCGATAGAAAAATTTTATACCACCGTATTAATGTACGTGTAGATGAAATGATTAAAAATGGATTGATACCAGAAGTTGAGCAACTCCTACCCTATCAACATTTACGTACTCTTCAAACTGTCGGTTATTCCGAACTTTTCAATTATTTCAATAGTTCGACAACTTTAGATGAAACGATAGAAAAAATTAAACAGCACACGCGCAATTACGCCAAGCGACAATTAACGTGGTTTAAACGCGCCGATTATGAAAATACTTTTTCACCGATTGATGTGCGCAGTATGATTAATTTTATTGAAAATGCAATAACGAATA
>JAYVNP010000044.1:0-17663 GCA_043758385.1 Saprospiraceae bacterium | reverse complement strand
TATCACCGGCACACGGCACGGCGATTATCAATGTTGATGGTACTTTGAGTTATACACCGACGGCAGGTTATGCGGGTACGGATGTCTTGACGTACAAGATATGTGATAAAGTAGACAGTGTTGTTTGCAGCAGCACGACGGTCATGATAACAGTTCCGACGAATATAGTAGCGAATGTAGATGGTGCCACAGCGGTTATAGGCACGACGACGAACATAGCGGTGCTGAATAACGACAGTACGAACCATGTACTGGCGACGCTTTCGAATGTTCCGCTGCCGATTATCACAAAGAACGGCACGAAAGGAACTGCGACGACAAGACCCGATGGCACGCTGGATTACACACCGAATCTTGGTTCGAGTGGTGTTGACACATTGATATATCAGATATGCAATAAAGTAAACACAAGTGTCTGCGATACGGCGATCGTGTTTGTAACAATACCACAATGTAATAAAATTTCAGCCGTCATCAATGCGGCGACATGCTCTGCTGATTTAAAAACGTATATCGTTGATTTTACAGCAACACCACAAACAGCTACAGTAACATCAAATTTCGGAACTGTTTTAGGTAGTAGGGTAGTAGATGTCCCAAAAGGTCAGGATATAAAAATTACTTTCAAAGCTGCGCAGTATTGCGATACCACAATAACTGTAACGGCACCAGCTTGTTCTTGTCCAATTGTTAATTCACCAACAGCTATAAAAGGCAGTGGCGATACGAGCATTTGTTCAGGTTCAACAATTCCAACCTTGCGCGTTAATAATAATTCAAGTATCAGTTCAACAGAAATTGATTGGTACGATGCAGCAACGGGTGGAAATTTGTTGGCTAAAAATGCAACAGCTTACACACCCACAACGGGCGGAACATTTTATGCAGAAGCGCACGACTCCATCACAAATTGTAGTAGCAGCAGAACACCGATAACTTTAACAATTAATTCGATTCCTGTTTTAGTTACAGTAGATCCTCCAGCAGTTTGCGCACCACAATTTATTGATTTAACAGCTTCATCAGTGACAACTGGTAGTAATTTGAACGGTGTATCGCTCAGTTATTTTGCCGATGCGCAAACGAAAAATCTTTTGAATTCTCCCGATAAAATTACTGTAACAGGAACTTATTTTATCAAAGCAGTTTCTGATGCGGGATGTTCGGTTATAAAATCGGTCAATGTTTACGTCAATCCGAAACCAACCGTCACAGTGACATCGGAAACGTGTGAATCCAATTTGAAATATTACGACTTGTCTTACACAGCATCGAATAATACTACCGTAACAAGTAACTTAGGAACAGTTAATGCGAATACTAAAACCATTACAGGTATTGATATGACTAAAATTGTAACGATTTACGTCAAAGATAATATAACTGGTTGTTCAGATTCTGCGCAAGTATCACCACCAAATTGTAATTGCCCGAATATTGCGGCTGCCATAAGTAACGGTGATGCAAAAGTGTGCGATGGAAATACGATTCCAACGCTCAGTGCAAAATTACCGAGTAGTGCGCCGTCATCAGCAGTTATTGATTGGTATGATGCAGCTACTAATGGAAATGTATTGGCGACATCATCAAATAATTACACACCAACAACGAGCGGAACATACTATGCAGAAGTGCGCGACACGCTATCTAATTGTAAAAGCGTAACGCGAACACCTGTGAAATTAACAATTTCGCCGTCGCCAAGTTTAATAAAAGCGATTGTTGAAGCGGATAGCGCAACGTGTACAAATGGTGTTCCGAATAACGATAGCAAAATTGTTGTCAGACAAATTATTGGTGCAACGCGTTACAGTTTTAGTAGTGATAAAACACAACTTGGATTTTCAAAATCGCAAGCACTAACGACTGATAGTATTCAGAAAACAGGATTGGTTGCTGGAAAATATTACATCAGAGTATTTGGTGCTGATTCGACGTGCTACATAGATACCGCAGCTACGATAAATCCAACTGTTTGTCCTTGCTACATCGTTGCATCATTTTCACAAAGTGGTTGCAATAATTCGGGTACAACATCAACAACAAGCGACGATTATTTTACAGTTTCAGTTACTGCTAACGCACAAAACAGCGGAGCGAGCGGAAAATATGAAGTGCTTTTAAATGGTGTAGTTATGAATTCAGGTGGGATGACATACGGTTCTAAATTTAATCTTGGTGCAGCCAATGTTTTGGTCGCTGACGGAACGACAACATACACGATCATTGCGCGCGATTATGATTCGCACACTTGCGTTTCGCAAAAATTTGTAACAACACCTGTAGCAAGTTGTTCTGTGCAGAATGCGTGCGCACCATATATTTGTTTACCAGTAACAGTTCAGAGACAAAAATAAAATGCGTTGATAGTTGCTCGTTGTTCTTTCACTTTAGAGAAAAACAACGAACAACCAATTAAGTTTCACATCCCGAAAATGCTTTCGCAGCGTTTTCGGGATTTTTTTGCGACGATTAAATTTATTTTAAAATTTTTTTATGTTTATAAAAAATTTTAACAAAAAATTGAAAACAATTTTTCTAAAACGTTTTAATTTTGTTTTTTTAATTTTTTTTGGAAAATACTCTGCATGAAATTTCAAACACTACGCTACACACTTCCCTTTCTACTTTTATTTTTTTTCATTAATGGTTGTAGTAAATATCCGCTCACTAAATTAGATGAAACCTTTTTACCTTCCGATCCTGCTGTGCTTTGGGGTGAAATGACGTTGAAAATAATGACGAAAATGCCGTTGAATACGCCGACGTATGCGTCGCGCGCTTTGGGTTATATGGGTTTAACGATGTATGAATCAGTGGTGTATGGCAGCAATAATAATCAATCGTTGGTGAATCAACTGAATGGTTTAACCGCTTTGCCAATTCCTGATACCACTCAAAATTATAATTGGATACTCGCCTTAAATGCAGGTCAAGCGGCGCAACTTAAAAATATTTACGATTATATGGATGCTGCGCGTCAATATAGCATTGATTCGTTGGAATCTGTTATTCAAAATCGGTATTCGATGTTGGGAACGCCAGAAATAAACGATCGCTCAATTGCTTTTGGTCGTGCTTTGGCAAGTGCTATTTTCAATTGGTCGAAAACGGATGGCGGCTATCAAGGTTATCTCAGAAACTTTGATCCCAATTATGTTTTTCCGACTGGACCAGGGTATTGGGTTGCACCCATTGGTGGACAGAGTGCCAGTAAAATACCTTTACATCCGTATTGGGGAAAAAATAGAACTTTTGCACCGAGTAATTCAAATCTTGCAGTGCCAGCTATGATTCCTTATAGTGCCGATCCGAACTCCGCGTATTATCAGCAATACTTAGCGGTATACAAAAGAAGTCAGACTTTAACACAAACAGATAAAGAAATTGCGGCTTGGTGGGGAGATGATCCTTCAGAAACTTTTTCACCGCCCGGACATTCATACAGTATTGCAAACATTGTCATTAAAGTCAGCAAACCCGATTTAATGAAAGCTGCCGAAACGTATGCGCGCGTCGGAATGTCCGTCGGGGATGCTTTTGTGAATTGTTGGAAAGCTAAGTACGTTTATTTTTGTGAACGCCCATCAAATTTTGTTAGAACTGTTATTGATAATACGTGGTATCAGTTATGGCCCGAACCGCCTTTCCCTGCTTTTTATTCTGGTCATTCGGTGCAAGCTTCTGCGAGTTCAACCGTTTTAGCAGATCTTTACGGCGATAATTTCACCCTCACTGATAATTCTAACGTTTATAGAGTTCGTGATACGACTCGGAATATTGATTTTAAGGCGCGTACTTATACCAGTTTTTCTGCAATTGCCATAGAGTCTGGTCAATCGCGCATTTTAGGCGGTATTCATACGCAACAAGATAATGAAATTGGGATGGCACAAGGGAAAATTGTGGGCGCAAATATTAATGCCTTGAAGTGGCGAAAACCTGCGATTATGAGTAGAGAGATTAATTTTTAAAACATTAACTCACCCGAATGCGCGGGTCCAAAAAAGTGTAGAGAATATCAACCACAATGTTGATGACTACAAAAATGACGGATGTGAAAATAACGCTACCGAGCACGACGGGTATATCGAAATTGAGAAGTGCTGTTACCGTTACTTGACCGAGACCATTGTAAGCAAAAACATTTTCGACAAAAAACGCGCCAGCGAGTAAACCTGCAAACCAACCGGAAAGTGCAGTTGTTACTGCATTGAGTGCATTACGTAAAACGTGTTGAAAAATAACACGCATTCTGTTCAAACCTTTAGCAGTAGCAGTGCGTACAAAATCCATCGAAATAATATCTAAAACAGTACTGCGCGTGAGTTGCGTAATGAGTGCAACAGGTCGGATGCCGAGCGCAATAGCAGGAAGTAAAACATTTTTCCAAACAATTGTTTCATCGCCTAAATCATTCAACTCAAACAAACTACCTTGAATATTTAAACCTGTATAGGGCGCAAGCCAATATCCAAAAATCAGCGCGAGTAGCATTGCTACAATATAACTGGGCAGCGAATAACCTAATACAGAACCCATCATAGCTGAACTTTCAAACCAAGAATTAGGCTGCAATGCGGTGGCAACGCCGAGTGTAATTCCTAAAATAATTGCGATGAGCATAGCAACCGTTGCTAAAACTGCCGTTTGCGGTATCGCATCGGCTAAAATATTACTGACTTCTCTTCCACTCTGATACGATTCGCGGAGATAAGGTTTTTTTAAAAGAAGCGCGTAACTGCCGAGCGGAATTTTAAAAACGAAATGATAGTTCTTTAAGTTTTCTAAAGAGTTTTGGTGTAAACCAATGGGCGAAATATCGTTTAAATAAAAAGCCAATTGTGTGTAAAGCGGTTTATCTAATCCGAGTGCAGCGCGTTTGGCAGCAACTGTTGCATTGTTGCTGCGTTGACCAAAAGTTAATCGCGTTGGATCAACGGGTGCAGAATAAATAATTCCGGCAATGACACTCACTACTAAAATAACGACCAACAAACTGTATAATAACTTTCGGATAATATAATTGAGCACGGTTTTAATTACTTTTGTAGCTTGTAAAATTAGTCTTTTTTTTTAATTATTTCAGAATCAAATTAATTATTAGGCAATGCGCATCAATTTTTGTTCTAATTGTGGCAACACCATGCAGTTTAGTATCGTAGAAGTTGATCATTTGCCACGTTATAACTGTGCACGTTGTGGTTTTATCGCTTATCAAAATCCGCACATTATTGTAGGTTGTTTGCCTATTTGGCAAGATAAAGTCATGCTGTGTAAACGCGGCATTGAACCGCGTTTCGGTTTTTGGAATTTACCAGGCGGTTTTATGGAAAATAACGAAACTATTGAATTAGGTGCTTTGCGCGAAATGAAAGAAGAAACGGATGCCGATGTGAATTTAATTGGTTTATATTCTATTTTTTCTGTACCCGAAGTAAACCAGCTCCATCTTCATTTTTTAGTGGAAATGATTGATTTAGATTACAAACTTACGACTGAAAGTACTGAGATAGAATTATTCGATGAAAACACAACGCCTTGGGCAGATATTGCTTTTGCTTCCACCGATTACGCTGTGAAATCCTATTTTTCGGATGTAAAAAATAATTCGCGGAGTATTCACATAAGCTCAACGCGCATTCATAAATTTTCACCGATTTATTAAAATGTTTGTTAAATTAGGGTTAAACCTTTTGCTGGTTGTGTCGTTCAAACAATTTTAGAGCGTTTACAAAAAATATTGAATTAAGAGGGTGTTTATATTTTCTATCTCGTCCGATGTTAAGACTTTTTGAACCATAAATTTCAAAACCTTTAATTCAAAAATGTAATAATTTTAATTCAAAATAGAAAACTTAAACACCCTCAAACTCTTTTTTTCAAAAAATTAATCAATTGCATTCAAAAGATGAATTTATTAAAATCACTTACTCTTGTTTCAGTTTTAGCTTTATTCAGTTTTACGGCGCAAGCGCAAACGTTTAAATTTGGAATTAAAGGCGGTATAAGCACGCCCGATGTAAACCCAAACGATATAAACCCTTTGAAAATTAACAATATCAGAGATTCGCTCTTACTCAAATTAACAGATGCGAATTATGGTTGGCATTTGGGTGTTTGGACGCGATTAGGTTTGGGTAATTTTTTTATTCAACCCGAAGTGCTCTTTAATTCGAGCAGTGCAAATTATAATTCTAAATCGTTGCGGTTGGGTTTAATTATAGA
Organism: Saprospiraceae bacterium; assembly: GCA_043758385.1. Classification (GTDB taxonomy): domain Bacteria; phylum Bacteroidota; class Bacteroidia; order Chitinophagales; family Saprospiraceae; genus JAAFJT01. Next base: position 11,435 of record JAYVNP010000044.1, on the reverse strand, counting down.
TTCTTTACGCGGCGAGTCGTACAGAAATATTGACGTGCCAGTAATGCTGGGTTTTAAATTCGGTACTTTGCGACTGAATGCAGGACCTGTTGGTCACGTTTTTTTAAACAGCACTTCCGATTTAACTAATATCGCTGGTTTAACTGTCTCTTATAATAAATTAGAATGGGGTTATCAGGCAGGGCTTGGTTTAGATTTTGGCGGACTTGGTTTGGATTTACGCTATGAGGGTAATTTTTCCGATTACGCCGATCACATCATCGTAGGAAACCAAACTTTTGCTTTTGCCAAAAAACCTACGCGATTAATTCTCTCTCTGGCAATAGCATTTTAAAAACTTAGGATAGTACCGATGAAGCAAAAAACCATTGTAATTTTCTGAGTGGCAGCATTGAACAAATTATACAAGAGTACGAAACCTGCATTGCTAAATCGAAAAAAATTATTGCTGAAATTGAAAAGCAGTACGGTAAAAAAATAAACGAAAGATGATTATTGGTTAATTCCTTTTCTGATTAACCAATAATCCTTTACCATTAATCATTCTTGAATTAAGTATTTTACTGCACTTTTACAAGCGATTTCACTTGCTGAAATTCGCCATTCTGAAAACGTATATAATATAAACCTGACGGTAAATAACTACCATTGAAGAAAACGCGGTATTCGCCCGCGTTATAATTACCATCAACTGGTATAGCAATTACTTGTCCTTCCGTGTCCATAATTTGAACTAAAGTATAGCCGCCTGCTGTTGTAAAATGAATGGTAGTAGCAAAATCGAACGGATTGGGATAGGCTGAAATTAATTTAACACCTGCTGTTTGGTTTTCTGTTGTGCCCGTTGCTAATTGTGAAGGTTCAATAAAAGCACCGGAGGGTGCGCAAACACCTGCTGCTAAAATTGGTAGATACTGAAAACTTTTGAGCAAAACCTTTTTTACGTCTGCATCGGGTGTGCAGAACCAATCGCGTAAGATTGTGCCATACACCGATCTGAAATCATATTGCATCGGAATATTAGCGTAGTCGTCAGCGATTTTTGGCACAGTAACATTATTACCCAGAACACCGCCTTTCACTTTTGTTCCCATAATGAACATCGGATACGCTGCACCATGATCTGTACCGCCCGAAGCGTTCGATTTTATGCGGCGACCAAATTCGGAAAACGTCATCGTCAGAACGCGATCTGCAATACCTTGTTTTTCTAAATCGCGTTGGAAGGCTAATAGACCATCATTTAATTGTGCCAACAAATTAGCTTGATTTCCTTTTGCATGATTTGTTGGATCAACTTGAAGGGCGTGTGTATCGAAACTACCCATCTGCACCATGTAAACGCGCGTTTTCAATCCACCTTTTATCATGCGGGCAATTTTTGCTAATTGTCCTGCTAAACTCGTATTCGGATATGTGCCCGTGTTTACAGATTTATTATACGCATCGCGTACAACTTTACCATATTTATCGGATTGAATAGCAACCGTACGCAAATAATTTAATTCTGTTCCAGCTTTTCCAGTAACAGTCGTTGTGCCGGTATCGGTTAAAAATGCGTAAGGATTTGTCGGATCAGAAATAGCAATACCCATTAAAGTGCTTAAACCTTCAAAAGTTAAAGTCATTTCGTTGAGTTGAATAGCGAGTGGATCCGGCATAGTTGTATTTGGGAAACCCGTCGGATAATTTGTATATTCATTAGAAAGGTATCTGCCTGCCCAACCTGAAGTTAAAACTTGATCGGAATCCGATGCGCTCATAAAAATATCAGTCGCTCTAAAATGCGAATAACTCTGATTCGGATAACTTACACTCTGAATTATTTTTACTTTACCTTCATTATACAATGCCTGAATACCTGTTAACGACGGATTTAATCCTGTAAGCGTATTGCCGTTCAGTTTCAGCACTTGTGCTTCCGGTATTGCAATATTACCTCGGTTAATATTTAATTCCGAATATTGATCGAGTGGAATGACCGTGTTTAATCCGTCGTTTCCACCGCTTAAACGCACAATCACTAAAACTTTATCAGTTTGAGTGGTAGGATTGAGTAACTGCGACATAGCGTTGAATCCAAATGCTTTTGTCGTCAATCCTTGGAAAGCACTCGGTAATGCGATACCGGCTGCCGTATTTTTTATAAAATTTCTTCTTTTCATGAGTAGCTTCGAGCTATTAGCTTTTTGCAATGAGCTTTAAAGTTAACCCATAGCTTAGCCGATGATGAAATAATTTTTTTGCTTTTTAGTAAAAACTTTGAACTTTCATACTTGAACTCGTTTTTCGCTTTATGACGGAATTCATAGTTCATAGCTAAACGTTCAAAACTAACAGAGTTGATATTCTGGATTTTCTGTTAAAAATTTGTACAATTTAGTCAAGCGCGTGACAACGGTATTAATTGCCGCCGTTGTTGGTGCTGTTTTGTATGTGTTCCAAGCATCTGTCCAATAATGATCGGATGCCTGACCGTCTAACAAAATTGTTTTTTTCATGTACGCCTTGAACGCATCGCTCACTTGTACACGATACATAATTTCAAGAACGCGCAGAACGAGTAAATTCGGATCGGCGGCATCAGTACCAAATTGGTCGGTGAAAGCTAAAACGTTGCCGTAAAACTTTTTTGAATTACCCAAACCAAAGCCGGTATTTGTAAAAAACTGATCTGTAAATCGTAAACGTTTCGGGAAAGTATCGGTGTTAATCCAAATTTCATGATAATTTGGTTCTTGGTAATAAGCGGGCCAACCCGCAACATTTGGCGGATTTCCTAAAACTTGTCCTTGCTGATCGGCACCAGTGCCGTTAGCAATTATTTGATACCAAGCATTGTATTGCGTCACGTAATCTGTGGAAGTTGGAAACTCTGTATTAAATTCGCGTACTAAACCAACGAGTAAATCCATTGGATTCTTAATCATGGCATTTCTATTCGCAGCATCAAAAAAATGTTGACTACTAAAAAGTGCTTTCAAAACAGCTTTAATATCGTACGACTGACGAAAAATTGTTGCCAAAGGCGTAATAACTTCCGATTCAACGGTCGCATCTATAGCATAATAAACAAAGAAACGGTAAAATTTGCGTATTAAAAATTTTGCCGATTCATCTGTTGCTAATAGCATTGCAATAAGCCCATCAATTTCATTAGCACCGCCGTTGGCAGTTGCATCACCTTTAATGACAGCGTTTTTATAAAAATTAGAAAAAGTTTTATTCGTTACATCGTGAGAAGTTGGTTTAAAATACGAAACCCAACGCGTTTTGAGCGGCTCCGATAAATTACTCGGATTGTTTCTAAAAGTTTCTTGTTTTACATTCCAACCAGTCAACACTTTCGCAGCAGCTTTTACATCATCTTCTGTGTATTTCGAGTTTGGTCCTTTACCGATGGTAAAAAGTTCTTGTAGTTCGCGACCATAGTTTTCGTCGGGTGCTGTTTTAACGTTTCGATAGCCGTTTAAAAAACGTAGCATGTTTGGGTCGAGCGTGATTTCTTTGACAAAAGTTTTAAAATTACCCAGTGCATTACGGCGTAAGACGGTAAGGTGTTGAAAAAAATATAGTGCAGAGGTATCGTCAATACGCGTAGAGAAATGATTGTGCCAAAACAAAATCATTTTTTCGTGAATGCTTTTGTTCTGATTAATCATGTTGCCAACCCACCAAGCGCGCAATGAGCTAATGCGCTGACCGTTATAATTCCCATTTTCTGAATCGTAAGCCCAAACCTGACCTGATGCAATGCGATCTACATCTTGTTTGGAATTTAAACCATAATTGTTAACGGGAGGTGTCGGATCGGCTGAAGGCGTTAGCAATATATCGACAACTTGAGAAAGCGTTTTACCTGTAAAGAAATCAATGTCGGCTTTTTTAACACCGAATAGCGTTCTTTTAAGTAAATGCGTCAATTCGTCTTTGCCAAACGTGCCTGAATAAGGCGCAATACCAAGTAAAGGTATCGAAGTTTTTGTTTCTTCTTGAACGTGCATTTGGATTCTTTTTAATGAAAAATTACCATTTTTAATATGATTACAAATATATTATTTTTTAAAAGAACAAAAGTATTTTCTAAATAAATTTTAAGTTAATTTTTGAAATCTTCTGAAAGTAAAGCATTTAGGTTGCCAAAACGATTGAGTAAATGATATTTATCACCAATTAAGTTGTCCTTTGCGTTCAATAATTTATTCTGAGAATTTCAAATTTGTATTGAAGAATATCAGTGTACTGTTTTGATGGTTTGTCATCCAAAATATGATCAATAAAAATTTAAACTGAAAATCTAAATTCGGAATTTGGTAATTAAATAGAAAATACGCATCGAAATGTTTAAATCCAGAAACCATACCTAAATTTGCAATACTTTATTAAAAACGAGCTATCCAAAATAAAATATGTCTGATGCGCAACTTCCTATAGTTTTTAAAAATATTACGCTTATTTGTAGTACAGGCGCGGTTTCCAGTTTTAAAACTGACTTACGAATTGACGCGCTTGGTGTTATATCGGATATTTCTGATGTTGTTACACCGCAATCGGGTGATACAATTATTGAAGCCAGCGAATTTTTTGTAAGTATGGGTTGGTTCGATATCGGTTGTTTACACGGCGATCCGGGTTTTGAGTACAGAGAAGATTTACATTCACTTACCGACGCGGCAAAACGCGGTGGATTTACGTCACTTGCTCCGTTTCCGAATACAGAACCAACAATCCAAACCAAGACAGATATTTTATATTTGAAAGCGCAGGCAAAAAAATCTGGCGTAAATATTTATCCGATAGGCGCAATCACAACCGACGTTAATGGTTCAGATTTTACGGAAATGATGGATATGCACACACACGGTGCAGTTGCATTCAGCGATGGAATTCAGACAATAAAAAATTCGGGTGTGATGATGCGCGCATTGCAATATGTTAAATCGTTTGATGGTTTAATTATTAATGCACCTCTCAACGCCGATTTAGCGCAAGGAGGTTCGGTGCACGAAAGTGCTGTCTCGGTTAGTTTAGGTCTGACAGGTATTCCGGAAATTGCAGAAACGCTCGCACTTTCGCGCGATATTCAACTTTTAGAATACGCCGATTCGCGATTGCACGCTTACGGAATTAGTGCAGCAACGTCTTTAAAAATTATTCAAGAAGCGCGCAAAAAAAATCTGAATTTAACTGCCAGTACGTCCGTTTGGCATTTAAATTTTACGGACAAGGACGTGATGGATTTTGATACTAATTTTAAAATTATGCCACCGCTGCGCGGCGAAACAGATAAGCATGCACTCATTGATGCCGTAGCCAATGGTACAATTCAATTTCTAACATCGTTACACACACCCATTGATACAGACAATAAAGACACCGAATTTTTAGAAGCAGAATATGGAAATATTAGTTTGCAAACTGCATTTGCTTTGGGTTATCGCGCATTAAAGCATAGACTTTCGCTCGAACAATATATTTCGATTTGGACGATAGCACCGCGCAAAATTTTAAAAATTAAATTACCTCACATTGCAGTAGGTGAAAAAGCAGAGCTGACTTTTTTTGCGTTGCAACTTTACACTTTTGTTGAAAAAGATATTGTTTCTAAATCGCACAACACGCCTTTGGTTGGAGAAACATTTGAGGTAAAGGTTATCGGAACGTGTAATGGTGCACATTTGAATTTTAATAAGCCCCTTTTTTAATTTTTTTAAATCATTTTACATTTTTTTCTTGAAAAATGTAAAAATCAATATACTTTTGCGCATACTTCATATTAGTCGTCGGCAAACCTTGCCGACAGTGCTTATGATTTGCGTTAATAGTTGTGCGTGGGCTTAAAACATTTAAGCCCATGTTTTTTTTAATCTGATTAACTCAAATTCCACATATCACCCCACAAACGCTGCGCACCATCAATATAAACGGTTTCTCCCGAAATGTATCGGCTATGAGCCAAAAATAAAACTAATTCAGTTACTTCTTCAATCGTTCCCAAACGACGCATTGGTATTTTTTCGGAAATACCTTTGAGTAATTCGGGCGGATAATTTTCTAATCCTGTAGATTCAATAACGCCTGGTGCTACGCAGTTTATGGCGACACCATTTTTAACCCATTCAACGGCTAAAGTTTTAGTAAAATTCATTACACCTGCTCGCGCCGCCGCAGAATGCGCCATGCCTGGAAAACCGCGATAATTATTCAGAACAATGTTAACAATATTACTTTGTGTTTGTTTCAGAAAAAAACGTTTTGCCATTTCTTGCGTGACAAACCAAGTGCCGTTTAAATTGGTTTCTACTACGGCACGCCAACCTTTTTCTGTTATTGCTTCTGCTGCTGATGGAAACTGACCGCCGGCATTATTAATTAAAATGTCGAGTGTGTCGGCATGTTGCGCAATAAAATCAGCGAGATGCGAAATGTTTTCTGTTTCGCGAATATCTAAACGATACGCCAAAACATTTTTACTGACACCGTACAATTTCAAAACAGCAGCCTCTAATTTTTCTGTTTTGCGTGAAGCAATAAAAACTCTTGCACCCAATTTGAGTAATTGCCGACTAATTTCTAATCCGATGCCCGTGCCACCGCCAGTTACTAATGCGGTTTTACCTTCAAATAAATTTTCTTTGAACATAATTTTTTATTTCCAATTTTTTATTCATAACTTTATGAAAAAGTATTCTTGCAAAACTTAAACAAGATAACACGAAACTCTTAATTATTTTCGTTGTTAATGAAAGAATTCAAAAATAAAATATGGCGCGCGCACGCTTTCAATACATGGTTGATTTTTCAATGCCGTTGGTAGTGAGTGAGAAATTCTCGTTACTCATACCCGATCAGCGCGCAATGGTAAACGATTATTTTTATGAAGGAAAACTTTTTAGTTATGCGTTATCGCTCGAAACTGGAAAACTCTGGGCAGTTTTTATTGCTTCCGATGAAACCGAAGTGATGGAATGGGTAAATGCTTTACCACTCACGCGTTTTATGCAATACAAAATAAATATGCTTACCTTCTATAACACTGTTGCAGCACACATTCCGAACTTCTCGTTAAATTAATAGGAATATTTGTAAAGCACAAGCGACACAATATTGTGTTGCCAAAATCAGAAATATCTGCGATTACCTTCGCAAAAAAATAAAAATAAAAAAATAAAGAATTAAATTTAGATTTACAAAAAAGTTATTTAGTTTTGTATTGTCTTAAATAAAGACAATGTATTCTAATGCTTTTAACGCTTATATTTTTTAAAATTTTAAAATAAACCAATTTTTCATACTATGGATAGACGACACGCCATTAAAAATGTTGCACTACTTTTGGGTGGCACATTATCCGCTTCAACGCTTTCTGCTTTAGGGCGTTGGGAAGGTTCTGATTTTAATTTACTCAAAACTTCGACTTTTAGTTTGACTGACAATCAAAGAAAAATTGTCGCAGAAGTTGCTGAATTAATTATTCCAAAAACAAATACGCCTGGTGCTAAAGATGCTGGCGTTCCTGCTTTCGTTGAAATGATGATCAATGATTGTTACAAAACACCAGAGCAACTCAGTTTCGTAGAAGGTCTTAAAGGTTTGGAAGCACAAAGTTTCTTACAAAAAAATGCCACCGAGCAAACAGAAATGCTCAAAATTGTGGAAGTCAATACCAAAATAATGAAGGATGGATCGAAAGGTACGCCGTTTTGGAAATTGATGAAAGAGTTAACGCTATTAGGCTACTACACATCAGAAGTTGGAATTAAAGCCTCTTTCGATTATGAGCCTATACCAGGTAAATTGGAAAATATTAAAATTAAATCGGGTCAAAAAACCATTATCTACTAATTTAGTTGATAGCTGTTCGTTGTTAGTTGATAATCCGTAAATTTCAACCACACTCTGACGAACAAGTATTAACCAATAACTAAGAACTAAATTTATGAATTTAAATACAGAAGCAGTTAAAAAAAATACTTATGATGCCATTGTTGTAGGTTCTGGTATGTCAGGCGGTATGGCAGCTAAAGAACTCACTGAAAAAGGTTTAAAAGTTTTAGTGATTGAGCGTGGTAGAGAAGTTAAACACGTAAAAGATTACGATACGATGCTGAAAGACCCTTGGGAATTTCAACATCGCGGTAAAGTGCCCAATAAAAGTGCGGAAGAACTATGGTCAAATAGCCGTTTTTGGGGATTAGCGAACGAAGAAGCCGCCGAATTTTTTACGAACGATAAAGAAAACCCATTTCTTGAAAAACGTCCATTCGATTGGATTCGCGCATATCATACAGGCGGAAAATCCATGCAATGGGGAAAACAATCGTATCGTTGGAACAGAGGCGATTTTGAAGCCAATCTCAAAGAAGGCATCGGTGTTGATTGGCCTGTGCGATACGATGATATTGCGCCCTGGTATAGTTATGCAGAAAAATTTGTCGGAGTAAGTGGTGGTAAAGATGGATTAGATGTATTACCTGATGGAGAATTTCAACCGGAGATGCCTATGTATCCGCCTGAATTGCTTTTTAAGCAAAAAATGATGGAAAAATTTAACCGACCTGTTGTAATGGGTCGTGCGGCACATTTAACACAACCTACTGCGGAGCAACTCGCACTCGGTAGAGGTTCTTGTCAGTACAGAAACAAATGTTCGCGCGGTTGTCCGTACGGTGCTTATTATAGTTCACTTTCCGGTGCTTTGGCGGCGGCGGCAAAAACAAATAATCTTTCGCTTCTAAACGACACAATTGTTACTGAACTTATTTACGACGATACAAAACAAAAAGTAACAGGCGTTAAAGTTATTAACCAGAAAACGATGCACACGGAGGAGTTTTTTGGTAAAATTGTTTTCCTTAATGCAGGTTCAATGAATACTTCTGCATTAATGCTCCATTCAAAATCGAACCGATTTGCAAATGGTTTCGGAAACGATAGCGACCAAGTAGGCAGAAACGTAATGGATCACCACTTAGGATCGGGTGCAAGTGCCACCGTAGAAGGCTTTGAAGAAGATTATGTATTCGGTAACAGACCGAATAATATTTACATTCCACGTTTTAGAAACTGGGGTTCAGATAAACAAAAATCATTTACGCGCGGTTACGGTTATCAGGGTGGTGCAAGTCGCGAAGGTTGGGGGCGTGGTGTAAATGCAGATGGTTTTGGAGCGGCATTCAAAGAAAGTTTGACACACCCAGGTCAATGGACGTTCGGTTTTGGTGGTTTTGGAGAAGTTTTACCGAATCCTAACAATCGAATGTATCTCGACGATACGCAAAAAGATAAATGGGGTATTCCACTCATCGTATTCGATGCTGCTTTTGGCGAAAACGAATTAGAGCAACGCAAAGACATCGTAAAATCGGGTATAGAAATGTTGGATGCAGCTGGTTTTAAAAATATCAACGGTTACGACAACAAACAAGTGCATATTGGTCTCGGAATTCACGACATGGGTACGGCGCGAATGGGTCGCGATCCGAAAACTTCTGTCTTGAATAGTTATAATCAGGTGCACGCGTGTAAAAATGTTTTTGTCACCGATGGCGCGTTTATGGCTTCGTCATCTTGCGTTAATCCGTCACTCACTTACATGGCATTTACTGCGCGCGCTGCCGATTACGCGGTTTCTGAATTAAAAAAACAAAATCTTAAATAGTTCAACTCTCAACGAGGAACGAAAAACTGTAAATTATTTTATGAAAAATATTTTTATTAGAGCTCTCAGTGTATTTATTACACTTAATCTTGCGCTTGCTTTATCAGCACAGCAATTCAAAGTTTTGGTATTAACCAAAACAGAAGGTTTTCAACATGGTGCTATTGTTGAAGGAACTATTGCTATTAAAAAATTAGCTGAACGCCACTCTTTTGCTGTTGATGTCGCTACAGGATCAAACGCATTGAACGACAAAAACTTAGAGCAATACAGTGCGGTTGTTTTTTTATGTACAACGGGTAACATTTTAGATTCTGCGCAAAAAAAAGCGATGGAAAAATTTATTAAATCGGGCAAAGGCTTTGTAGGTGTTCATAGTGCAAGCGATACTGAGTACGGTTGGGAGTGGTACACTAAATTAGTAGGCATGATGTTTAGGTTACATCCGCAACAGCAAACCGCTTATTTGAACGTTGTAGATTATAATTTTCCAGGTATGGAACGTTTCCCGAAGAAATTATTATGGACAGACGAATGGTATGAGTTCCAAGCACGAAAATCGGATGATCTAAAATTTTTAGTGACGGTTGATGAAAAATCGTACAATCCCGCTGCAAATTGGGGTCCTGGTAAAGATAGTAAAGGCATGGGCGATTTTCATCCAATTTCGTGGTATCATAATTACGATGGTGGTCGCGCTTTTTATACAGCCTTAGGACATATTCCAGGCGTTTATTCCGATCAAACTTTTTTAGATCATTTGTATGGCGGTATTTATTGGGCTGCCACTGGTAAAGGACTTTAAAAAATAATAGGGCAAAAATAAAACATAAGTCATCCCGAATTTTTTCAATTAATGACTCACCGAAACCTTTTGCGCATGCACTATTGCACCCTCCACATCTATAATACAAAGATAAACGCCTGCGCCTAAATTTTTGGTATCAATAGTTTGAGAACCTGTGCCTGCACCAAGTTTTTGCGTGTACGCTTCTGCACCGGCTTCATTGATGAGCGTGATGCGCACGGCAGTTGCATTTTCTACATTGTAATTAACGGTGACGAAACTATTTGCAGGATTAGGTGAAATGTTAAAATTTTTGTTGCTGCTTCTGAATGCTGCATCGTCTGTGGCAGGTATTGCTACAGTTTTTTCGTTTGCATTCGCTACAACATTTTCTGCACTTTTAAGTTTCGATGAGTCTGTTGGTGCAGCAACGAGCGATTGCGTTTTAACGGGTGTTTTACTTTTCACCCACAGCATCGCTTTGGATGGTAAATGTGTGCGAATGGTATCGCCTACTTTGGTGCTGACAGAATACACTGGAATTTTTAAATTATCATCAAAACCTTCACTTTCGAGTACGTCGCTCTCTTTTTTGGTGGCATCGAAAATGACAACAACTGCGGCAGCACCTGCTTTTTGCGCTTGCAAACATTTTTCGCTTTGGTCGCAATAGGGGTCGTAATCGATTAAAACCACTTTGTCTTTTAAGTCTTGCACACTGATAATGCAGGTGCGGCGAGAAGCATTGTTTTTCGCTTTGTCCACATCAGCTTGTACCGGTTTTACGGGCGCAGGCGGTGTTTTTGTTGGTGTTGCCAAAGCCAACATTTCTGCATTGGTTTTGGGTTTGAACGCCAAGTCCACTTTTGCAAGTTTTACTACAAAACTGTCTTTGGTGAGCACCATGTCTTTAATGAGTTCTGTTTTAGGTGCTTGCTCACCATACACTGCGCGTTTTAATAAATACCGCCCACCATTATTGTACAG
>JAYVNP010000043.1:0-17718 GCA_043758385.1 Saprospiraceae bacterium | reverse complement strand
TACCTTTACCAACCATGACTTGAATAAAAAAATAATCTAAATCTACGTTGGGCATTTTAGATTTACTAACTATTGCTACTTTGCTCGTTAAAGCGTTTGCGCCACCGAGTCCGTCAATTTGTCGCGCATCGCCAATACCCACCCCTTCCATAACCGAAAGAATGATTTTATCGCGCTCAACAGCATGGGTTGGTAAATCTTTAGCATCAAAAAAAATACCTTTAGAACTCCCGCCGCGAATTTGCATGAATGGAATTGTCATTTTAGTTGTTTGTTATTCCCAACCATAAATTTGTAATGATGTTTTACCTTCGCGCAACAATCTGCGCGTATTTTCTTCTTTCTTTTCACGGGCAATTGACTTTTCAATCGCTTCAAAAGCGCGCGCTTTCGGAATAACGACAATACCATCGCGATCGCCTAAAATATAATCGCCTGGCTGTATTATACATTCACCTATAACAATCGGTTCGTTCAAAGTACCTTCACCGTAATTGCCCGTGCCGCGAATGCACAAACCGCGACTGAAAACAGGGAAATCCAGCGCTTCAATATCATCGGCATCGCGCACGCAACCATCAATCACTAAACCCGCTATACCTTTTGTGAGCGCACCCAAACTCATTAAATCGCCCCAATAACCAGCTTCATAAAAATCGGAACAATGCACTACTAAAACATCGCCCGCTTTGGCGTGTGCATACGCGCGATGCAGCATTTTGTTATCGCGTGGCATTGTTTTAACGGTGTAAGCTGTTCCACAAACTTTCATTTTAGGAGAAATCGGTTTAATTGCCGATGGTAAATTTCCTGTTTTACCCAAAGCTTCGTGCACAGTGGCTGCTGAAAACTGTCGGAGTTGTTGAATTATTTCTGTTTCTGACATAATTAATTAGGTTTTGAAAATTCGCCCGTTAAACGCAATTCAACTTCATCACTCACAAAAGCCGTTTCTAATTTACCACCAATGCCAAAATCGCTGCGTTTTAATTTACCCAACGCTTTAATACCAAGTTGCATATTATTCGCTTGCTTATTCGGATTTGGCACGGGTCCGTTCATCGTTACATCCAAACTCATTGGTTTTGTAATGCCTTTCATCGTCAAGTTGCCTTCCAATTTATATTTATTGCCAGCTATTTTTTTAAACGATGTGCTTTTAAAAGTAAGCGTTGGAAATTTTTCGACATTGAATAAATCTTCGCTTTTCAAATGACTATCGCGCATTTCTAAATCGGTGTTGATACTGGGTGTTTCAATGTTTAATTCAAAAACAGCATCCGATAAATCGGGTTTGACGGCGGTAATCGTGGCATCAAATTTTTTGAAGTAACCATCTACTTCTGAAATACCGTGATGTGAAACTGTGAAACCGATTTTAGAATGCCCTTTATCAGCAGTCCACTGCGCGTAAATGGCTGAAGTTGCCAGTAAAAAATAAAAAAACAACCCTAATTTTTTCATTGTACAAGTATTTTAATAGTAAAAAAAATTCTCAGTCAAAATTAGAAAATTGAATCCGTCACGCGCGGCACCATACTTTGATGTGCCTCAGCAAATTTAACGTGTTGTTGACCTGAAATGCGTCGCGCATGATTGCCTCTACGACCGCCGAGTTCGGTGTAATAATTTTTCAAATAACTTTGCGCACCCATGCAAGACATCGCTGCAATTTTTTTTTCAAATACCGAAGTGATATCAATAAAAGTATCGGGAATGAAACCAGAAAGTTCCGGTTGATGCGGCTCGAAACAAAACCACGTCGGCGGGTCAATGCGTTCAAACGCAGATGCAACGCCTGCACCTGCCGAAAGCAAACGCGCGCGCTGAACCGTAGTAAACGCCAACGGATGATCGGGATTGAATGGATCGCGCTCGGTATGTGTTAAAATAACGTGAGGTTGAAAAGTGCGAATAATTTCTGCGAGTTCTTCCGTTCGCGCATCGTTCACCATCATCGGGTAATCACCCCAATTCAAACATTTAAACGTACAACCTAAAATATGCGACGCACTTTCCGATTGTTGATGCCGAATTTGTTTCACTTCTTCCACCGAACGATTCGGATTTTCTTTCCACAACTCACCCGATTCGCCGCGCTCACCGTATGACAGCGCGACATTTAAAACTTCAACATCTTGTTCAACAGATTTTGCAATTGTTCCGCCGGCGCGCCAAACAAAATCAGCAGAATGCGCGCCAACAACTAATAATTTTTTTTGCATAGATTGTAAATTTTAAAACGAAAATCAAAACATAAACATTTAATGTATTAGGCTTTTACAATTTTTGCATTTTGCCCTTTGCCTTTTACTTTTTACTCCGGCATCGGCGTACCGCGCGTATGAAAACTTTCTACAGTTTTTAATCCCCACGCTTGACCTTTAGCGCGCTCCTCTTTTGTCCAGACAATTGTTTTATAGTCGGGATCTAAAATTAAACGCGCCGTCGCGTTCGCCACTTCAATACGGTTACCACCGGGCTCGTATAAATACAAAAAAAAAGTTTGTTGTACGGCGTGTTTATGCGGACCCGTTTCAATAAAAATTCCATTTTCTAAAGCGATATCGGCGGCAATTAAAACTTCTTCACGGCTGTTAACGGCATACGTGAGGTGATGAAATCTACCTTTCAAACCTTTGAAATGATCTTGTGTGATGGCCAAGTCATACGATTTTGAATTAACGGAAAACCAAGCACCTTTAACATCGTTATCCTCAAAAATAATTGTTTCTGTCAATCGCCCACCCAAATAATGGAGTTGGAAATTCTGAAACGCTAATACATCATCCGTTAGTAAATTCAAATGATCAATACGCCTAACATTAATGCCACGCGCTGGAAATTTAGATGCTGTGTTTTTTAATGCCGAAGTCTGTGTATTGGTAGGTTTAAATTTTTCAGTTTCAAAATAAATTTCGGTTAAATGTCCGCTCGGCATTCTAAATTGGTAGGCGCGTCCATGGCCCAAATCGCCATCAGTCCAACCTAATCCTGCGCCAGTTGTTTCAATAGCTTTAGCTTTTTTATTTAATATATCTTCGCTGCGCACACGCCAAGCATAATGTGCAATACCTGCGTGTTTATTTGCCGTGAGTTTAAGTGAGTGGTGCTCATAATCATCGTAAGCGCGCAAATACACCGAATCGCCTTTTACTTCAGTGATAGACATTCCCATTATTTCGGTGAAAAAGCGCGTACTTTCGTCTAACTTTGGTGTTAAAAGTTCGGCGTGTGCGAGGTGCGCAATATCCCAAGTAATATCTGTCATTCTATTTTTTTCGATTGAATAAGTAAAGCAACAATGCCAGCACAAGTAACAGGTATAGCAAAAACAATAAAATTAGCTGCTACCGATAAACCAGCACCAATTAAAATTCCACCTAAAATTGGTCCAGCAATTCCACCGATGCGTCCCGAACTCATTGCAAAACCAACACCCGTTGAGCGAATTTCAGTTGGGTATAAACGCGTGGCAACCGAATACAAACCGACGAATCCACCTTGCACACCAAAACCCAGAAAGCCAAAGATTATTAAAATTAAAATAGAGTTACTGATAAATCCGAACAAAAGCATCAGCAGTGCTGTAAAAAGAAAAAAAGAAAAAATTGTTTTTCGCAAACCGAATTTACCTGATAAATAACCTTGCGTTAAAATACCGAAAAATGCACCTAAATTGAAAACTGTACCCGCATAAATTGCCAACGAAAGCGATAAACCCGTAGCGGATGCTAATTTTGGAATCCAAGTGGTTAAAAAATATAGCGTTGCGAGTGCTAAGAATATAGATAGCCAAAGTTGCAGCGTTGAAGTTTTGCGTTCTGGCGTTAATAATGCTGTAACGGATGGTTTTTTTAATGCTTCTGCACTCTGTGGAGGTAAAATTATAAGTGTTTCTTTCTTCATTTTTTTTAAAATGATGTTGGCGTTTTGCAATGCACCCTGGGGTTGTTTTTTTAATAAAAAATCGAGCGATTCAGCCAAAAAGAAAAAAATTAAAGGTATCAGACTGAGCGTTGCAAAACCAGCTACTTGAAACATAACGCGCCAACCATAAATAGGAATTATTTGCGCCGCAACCAAACCCGAAAATACAGCACCAACTGGGTAACCACCCATGACAAAACTTATCCAAAAATCTTTCGTCTTCGCGGGTGCATATTCAGAAGTAAGTGTGGCGATACTTGCTAATAAACTACCAATGCCTAATCCGCTCAGAAAGCGAAAAAATAATAGTTGCTCAACCGATTGCGCCCAGCACGTTGCAAAAATCATAAGTCCCATCAATAAAGCGGAAAGTAAAATGATGGCGCGTCTGCCAAAAATATCGGCATACGGCGCAATAAGCAGTGCGCCGAGCGTCATGCCTAATAAACCGGCACTAAAAACACCGCCTAATGCTTCCGAGCTTACTGCCCATTGTTTTGAAATAGCAGGTGAAGCATACGAAATAACCATTACATCCATGCCGTCGAGCATATTCACTAAAAAGCAAATAAAAATAGTCGCCCGTTGTAATGCCGTAATTTTAGAATTTTCAGCTATGTTAATTCCGTTTAAATTGGTCTCGCTTAATTTTTGATGCACTTAGTTCTTCTTCAATTGTTTATCTAAAAAAATAAAAACTTTATCTACGTTTTCGGGTGATGAAAATTGTGGTCCACCATGCCCTGCACCTTCTAAAAAACTAATGGATACACGCGCTTTCCCTAAAACTTGTTCTAAACTTTTAGCAAATTCAATGGACTGTTGCGTCGGAATAAGTGGATCGTTCGTGCCATGTTGAATAAAAAAATCAGGATCGTCCGCGCTGATATAAGTGGTTGGATTTGCTTTTTGGACTAAATCTTTGGCTTCCGTAATTTTTTTTCCCATAACTTCCGATTCAGGCGAGTTCGCGTCATCGTGGTTGGGTTTACCTTTACCTGATACTCTGAATTGTGAATCCAGAGTATTGAAATTAATCGGTCCGAACCAATCAACAACAGCTTGAACGCGGCTTGAAAACTTTTCGTTACCGAGTGTTAAATCTTCCAATTCTTTTACATCACCCGAAGTGCCGAGTAGTGCAGAAAGATTTCCACCTGCCGAACCACCCCAAACTGCAATGGCATTTGCATTGAAATTATAAGTAGCTGCATTGGCTCTTACCCAACGAATCGCCGATTTACAATCTTGAATTTGCGCTGGAAAAATTGCTTCACCGCTTAAACGATAATTAATTGAAACCACAGCGTAACCGCGTTTTAATCCTTCTAAGGATGCATTGACTTGCATATCCGCTTTATCACCCATTTTAAACGCGCCACCATGAATTTGAACGATAACAGGACACAGGGATTTAATATTCTTCGGTAAATAAATGTCTAATTTTTCTGCGTTCGATTTGGAAGCATAAGCTATATCCGAATAATTTGCTTCTATTTTATTTTCCGCACGTCCAAAATTTGGTTTGTTTTGGCCCATACTGTTGTTGTTGCAGCTTAATAAAACCAACGAAAATAAAAAAATGAAAAGCCTTAAATTTTTTGTTAGCACAATAAACGGTTTTACTAACTATAAAATATTTTTTTAGACATCGCAAAGTTATGTTTTTAATTCGTTTTTTCAAACCCAACCGTTTATTAATGTTTAATAAAAATCGAGACAACTTAGGTACTTTTGCGCGTTGTTCTATTCGTGTCTTAAATTTATTTGCCATGTTCTTTTCTTTTAAAATAAAAATAATCCAATTCTTTTTTATTTTTTTTGGCACTTTGCCGATATGTTTTTCTTTTGCGCAAAAAATATCTTTTCTTAAATACGTTAATCCGCTTATTGGTACACAAAAAATGGGTCATACTTTTCCAGGTGCGACTGTACCTTTCGGCATGGTGCAACTAAGTCCTGATACTGACACTTTGCAATATTTAGAAAATGGAAAATACAATCCGGAGGTGTATAAATATTGCGCTGGCTATCAGTACGACGATAAAACGATTGTCGGATTCAGTCACACGCATTTTTCTGGTACAGGTCATTCAGATCTTGGCGATTTTTTATTGATGCCTACTGTTGGTAAAGTCATGCTAAATCCGGGAACAGCCAACGTTTCGCGCAGTGGCTATCGTTCGATATTTAATCATAAAAATGAAATGGCGCGCGCCGGTTATTACAGCGTCCGACTTGACGATTACAACATTAAAGCAGAACTTACGGCAACCGAGCGCGTTGGATTTCACCAATATACTTTTCCAGAAACGAATGATGCGCACATCATTTTAGATTTAACACACGGCATCTATAATTATGACGGAAAAAATATTTGGGCGGCAGTGCGCATCGAAAACGATTCGACAGTGACAGGTTATAGACAAACTTTTGGTTGGGCGCGCACGCGCATGGTTTTTTTTGCGATGACGTTTTCAAAACCATTTAAAGGTTATGGCTCGAACGACGCGCAAAGGAAAGAAAAGTATAAAGGTTTTTGGTCGAAGTTTAATCAAGCTGAAAATTTTCCGGATTTAGCGGGTAAAAACTTGAAAATGTTTTTCAATTTCGATACCAAAGCCAATGAGAAAATAAAAATAAAATTCGCACTTTCGGGAGTAAGCATAGAAGGCGCGATGAAAAACCTAAATGCAGAAATTACAGATTGGGATTTTGAAAAAACGGCAGCGCAAGCAGCAGCAAAATGGGAAAAAGAACTCGCCAAGATTCAGATAGATGCTTCGGAAGATACAAAAATTAATTTTTACACTTCCATGTATCACGCTTTTATGGAACCTAATATTTTTATGGATATTGATAGAAATTATCGCGGACTCGATTACAATACGCACAATGCACCTAATTTCACTAATTATACTACGTTCTCACTTTGGGATACATATCGCGCTTTGCATCCATTGTATAATATAATTCAACCTGCGCGCAACGGCGACATGGTAAAATCAATGCTTGCGCACTTCAACCAAAGTGCACTGCACGCGCTACCAATGTGGAGTAGTTTCGCTAACGATAATTGGTGCATGAGCGGTTATCACAGTGTGTCGGTTATTGCCGATGCGATTATAAAAGGCAACACTACTATCAATGCCGATTCGGCTTTAATGGCTTGCGTAATTACGGCGCGCAATATTCAGTACGATAATGTTGGAGCTTACATAAAAAACGGTTTCATCCCAAATGAAAAATCAAATATTTCTGTTTCAACGACATTAGAATACGCTTACGACGATTGGTGCATTGCACAACTTGCCCAAAAACTCGGTAAAACAAAAATTTTCGAGGAGTTTTCAGAACGCTCTAAAAACTACAAAAACGTTTTTGATGTTGACGGCTTCGTAAAAGCTAAAAACGTTAACGGTACTTTCATTAATTCTTTCGATGCACTCAGCACGAGTAATCAAGGTTTAATTGAGGGAAATTCTTGGAACTATAGTTTTTTTGTGCCGCATGATCCTATAAAACTTATCGGATTAATGGGTGGTAAAACTAAATTTATTGCCAAACTCGATTCACTATTCACGATGTATTTACCCGATAAATATTTTACTGAGACGGAGGACATCACGCGCGAAGGAATAATTGGCACGTACGTGCATGGCAATGAACCTGCGCACCACGTGGCGTATTTATACAATTTTGCCGATGCGCCACACAAAACACAAGAAACGGTGCGCAAAATTTTAGCCAATCAGTACAAACCCACTATTGATGGATTAAGTGGCAACGACGATTGCGGACAGATGAGTGCGTGGTATATTTTTAGTGCGCTCGGTTTTTATCCCGTTGCACCTGTATCCGATGAATATCAAATAGGCTCACCGATTATAAACGCTGCAACGCTCACGCTCGAAAATGGTAAAACGTTTAAAATAATTGTTCAGAACCAAAGCGAAGCGCATAAATACGTACAAACTATTTATTTAAACGGCAGATTATTGGCGGGTAAAACACTCAAACACGCCGATATTATGAACGGTGGCGAGTTAAAATTTGTAATGGGTGAGACGCATTAAAATCATGTAAAATTAAAAATACAAAAAGTAATGTCAGTTATTTCAGGAATACAACAAATTGGAATTGGTGTCGCCGATGTGGAAGAAGCGTGGCGTTGGTATCATAAATTTTTTGGAATGGATATTCCAATTTTTAACGATGAGGGTGTCGCTAAATTAATGCTTCCATATACCAACGGAAAGCAAGAAGCGCGACGCGCTGTACTCGCTATAAATATTCAAGGCGGAGGCGGATTTGAGATTTGGCAATACACGCAGCGCACACCACAGGCACCCGAAAATAAAATTTTAATCGGCGATACAGGCATTTATGCAGCTAAAGTAAAATGCAAGAATGCGCAAAAAACGTTCGAGTTTTTTGTAAATAACGATGCCGATGTTTTAAGCGAATCGGTAATAAAAGCACC
The DNA here is from genome assembly GCA_043758385.1 of Saprospiraceae bacterium. Taxonomy (GTDB): domain Bacteria; phylum Bacteroidota; class Bacteroidia; order Chitinophagales; family Saprospiraceae; genus JAAFJT01. Next base: position 9,305 of record JAYVNP010000043.1, on the reverse strand, counting down.
GCACGGCGAAAAGTATTTTTGGGTGAACGATCCTTTCGGTAATTGTTTTCAAGTGATTGAAAGCTCGAACTTCTTTACAAAAAATAAAGCACTGACAGGTGGCGTGTATGGTGCTATTATCGGCACAACGCATATTGATAGAATGACGCAATTTTTTCGAGAAGCACTTGGTTATGATAGTGTAGTGTATAACAAGACGGATATTTTTCAAGACTTTGCACCCTTAGACGGAGGTGAAAATGTTTTTGCGCGCGTTTTATTGCGCCATTCTGAACGTAATACGGGTGCATTTGCGCCACTTTTAGGCGTTTCTGAAATTGAATTGGTGCAAGTTTTTGAACGCACACCCAATAAAATATTTGCTAATAGGCAGTGGGGTGATTTGGGTTTTATTCATTTGTGTTACGATGTTAAAAATATGGCACTGACTCAAACTTTATGTGCACAGCAAGGTTTTGAATTTACGGTTGATACAGCAAACAGTTTTGATATGGGCGAAGCGGCGGGACGATTTGCATATATCGAAGATCCAGACGGTACGCTCATAGAATTTGTCGAAACGCATAAAATTCCGATTATGAAAAAGTACGGCTGGTATTTAGATTTGCAAAAACGTTCGCCAGAAAAACCACTCGCTAAAATTATTTTGCGCGCACTGGCACTGGGTCGCGTAAAACCCAAAAAATAATTCTAAAATACTTTAAAATAAAAAAGCGATTCTCTATTCAAGAACCGCTTTTTGCGTACGCGCGACTGGACTCGAACCAGCACATCTTGCGAAACTACCACCTCAAAGTAGCGCGTCTACCAATTTCGCCACGCGCGTATTTTTTGCAGTGCAAATATACAAAACTCAAGACACAAAACAAAAATAAGTTCTATGAAAATTCTTTATGCGATTTCGATTTACTCACAAGTTTCCATTCGAAAATAGAAATCAATCCATGGATTGCGCTAAGACTTTACTCCAACACTTTTTTATAAATGGCGCGTTCAATCACGAGATTATAATAATTTTCGTACTGTGGCAAAATTTTATGAATATCAAATTCGTGCGCTTGTTTCAAGGCATTTGCTCTGAAGCGCGTTAATTTTTCTTCATTACTCAATAAATCAATAGCATGGCGCGCCATACTTTCTACATCGCCCACCGGACTTAAAAAACCTGTAATGCCGTGTATGTTTACTTCTGGTAATCCGCCAGCGTCGGAAGAAATGACGGGTACTTCGCATGCCATCGCTTCTAACGCGGCTAAACCAAAACTTTCTGATGTAGAAGGAATGAGAAATAAATCGCCGATGGCTAAAAGTTCTTCAACAGCTTCTTGCTTACCGAGAAACCTGATTTCGTCGCTGAGATTTAATTCACGACAGAGTTCTTCCATGTTTTGTCGCTCTGGTCCGTCGCCAATCATCAAAAGTTTACTGGGAATAATTTCATGTACGCGTTTAAAAATCTGAATGACATCTTGTACGCGTTTAACCGTTCTGAAATTAGATGTATGGATGAGAATCTTTTCGCCGTTGGGTGCTAAAATTTGTTTGAAGTGTTGTTTATTGGTGCGCTTAAAGCGCGAAAAATCTATAAAGTTATAAATAACTTCTATCTCGTTCGAAATTTTAAATTTGGAATACGTTTCGTCGCGCAAATGTTTTGAAACTGCCGTCACACCATCCGATTTATTAATCGAAAACTCCACAACAGGCGCAAAACTTCTATTCTGGCCCACTAAAGTTATATCCGTGCCGTGTAAAGTTGTAATAGTAGGTATGTAACGACCTTCGGTAAGTAAAATTTTTTTAGTAATATACGCTACCATCGCGTGCGGAATGGCATAATGTACGTGCAAAATTTCAATGTTCTCGTATTTAATCACATCAACGAGTTTGCTCGCTAAAGCCGTATCGTAAGGCGCGTGTTCAAACAAAGGATAATCCATGCCCACCACTTCATGGTAATAAATATTTTCATGGAAATGATTTTGCGTCAGCCGAACTGGCTGACGATAGGTTATAAAATGCACCTTATGTCCGCGTTTCGCTAAACCCAAACCTAATTCAGTTGCTAAAACACCGCTGCCGCCAAATGTTGGATAACAAACTATACCGATTTTCATGTGTTATTTTTTATTTCCTATCTGTAACACGATTGAATACGTAAATTGTTTTAAAATTTTGAAGATTATAATTTCACTTTCACCATTTTTGTAAACTCTTGGGCACGCGCATCAATTTGTTCGCGCGAAAGATCTTTGATGCCCTCTGCACCAAATTTTTCGACACAGAAAGATGCCAACGCCGAACCGTAAACGATAGCGCGTTTCATGGTGTCGAACGAAACATTTTTGGCAGCCGCGAGATAACCCATAAATCCACCAGCGAAAGTATCGCCTGCACCTGTGGGATCAAAAACTTCTTCGAGCGGCAAACCAGGCACAAAAAAAATGCTATCTTTGTAAAAAAGCATTGCGCCGTGTTCACCTTTTTTAATAATTAAAAACTTTGGTCCGAGTGCTAAAATTTTATTCGCCGCTTTTTTTATGGCGTGTACGCCACTCAGTTGGCGCGCTTCTTCTTCATTAATAATAAGTAAATCTATTTTTTTGAGCACTTTTAACAAAGGTTTGAGCGCAATATCCATCCAAAAATTCATTGTATCGAGCGCTATAAATTTTGGGCGTTTCGCCATTTGCTTAATCACACTCATCTGAATATCAGGCGTTAAATTGCCGAGCATTAAAAACTGCGCATTCTTATAGTTTTCAGGTAAAACGGGTTGAAAATCAGCGAGGACATTCAATTGTGTTTCTAAAGTGTCACGCGAATTCATATTAGTATGATAACGACCGTGCCAAAAAAAAGATTTTTCGCCTTGTTTCACATCCAAACCCGACAAATCAATTCCACGCGTACGCATATCGGTCAATTCCGTTTCAGGAAAATCGGAACCAACAACCGCAGAAACTTGAATATTTTTTGTAAAATAAGATGCCGCATAACTAATGTACGTACACGAACCACCCACAATGCGTTCAGCTACGCCAAAGGGCGTTTCTATAGTATCGAATGCAACAGAACCAACGGTTAATAGACTCATAAATAAAAAATGAATTTTGTAGAAGAAATTTTAGTGCAAATATTGCACATTAATTTCAGATACTCTATATTTGCAAAACTTTTTGGATAAGTTGTTATCTGCGAAGTTATTTTACCTTATTTTGCTTGTCTAGCTCAGTTGGTTAGAGCAACGGACTGTTAATCCGTAGGTCCTAGGTTCGAGTCCTAGGACAAGCGCAATACCATAACCTCGTAGGTTTTAAAAACTTACGAGGTTTTTTATTTTATAACAATGAACGAATTTATAAATTTTTTCGCAGAAAGTTTCGAGCATAATACATTCGTTAAACTCACGCTTTCTAAACCGCGACAAAAACTGAGTACGCTCAAAAACGTTTACGTGCGCCCGGTGGTTGTAAAAAAAAAATTAGTTTGTCAATTCACGTATAGAAATGCGACGAACGATGTTTTTAAAAATTATAATTTAGAAGAAACAACCGCAGAAATAAAATCACTGTTAGAAAAAGATTTTTTCTTCGCCGATCTGATTCATGCTGAAGGTACAGAAAGTTTGAAGATGAACGCGCAAGGTGAAGCAACTAATTCTTCGAGTCAGCAAGTGGGAAAGATTATTAATGCTGAGCATGATCGCGAAAAAATTCATGCGCTCAATACTAAAGCACCGTATTGGTATGCGCTTGGCATTACAAATTCCGACGGAGTTGTATTGGCAGCATCACAAAAAAAATTTAAGCAAGTTGCGCACTACATAGATTTATTCGCCCATCTGATTACAGAACACGGCATACCGCAGAATGCGCACATTGCCGATTTCGGTTGCGGAAAAGGCTATTTAACTTTTGCTTTATACGATTTTCTCAAAAATTCTAAAAATTTTACGCCACAAATTACGGGTTACGAATTGCGACCGGCATTAGTAAACGATGCCAATAAATTAGTCACTGCGTGCCAATATTCCGATTTAAAATTTGAAGCGAAAGACATTAACACTGTTACCGAAATTAAGTTTGATGTTTTGATTGCATTGCATGCTTGCGATATTGCGACAGATATTGCGATTGCAAAAGGAATTCGCGACAACGCAGATTTAATTCTGGTTGCGCCGTGTTGCCATAAACAAGTTCGTAAAGATTTAAAACACACCGACGAGCGCATTGCACCCATTCTAAAATATGGCATTTTAAAAGAGCGCACTGCCGAAACTTTAACCGATACAATTCGCGCTTTATATTTAGAGTTTTTTGGTTATTCGGTAAAAGTGCAAGAGTTTATTTCCATTGAGCACACACCAAAAAACGTACTTATCACGGCAGCAAAAACCAACCCGCGACCTGATGCATATATTGAAATCATGGCTTTGAAATCAATGTTCGGTTTACAAACCCATTACTTGGAAACGTGTTTGAACGATTTATTACAGACTAAAAAATAATTTTCTATTTTATTTTATCTAAAACCGCCATCAATCCGTTCTGAATATCAATCGTTTTATTTTCGTTGTACCATTTTTGCGCTAACGCTTTGCTTTCTTCAAAAAATGCTTTTTGTTCATATACGGGCAATTCACGTTCTAAAACTTTGCGCGCTACCATAATTTTTGAAAGTTCATCGGGTCTCGGTCCGTATTGTCCTACAACGATACCATTTTCTTGTCTGACAATTAAAATAATGGGAATAGCGCGACCACCGTTGGTTAAATAGCGATCCATGATATTTAGATGTTCGTCGCGATAAATGACGCGCATTTTCAAATTTTCATTTACTTCTGTCATTTTATTAATGACGGGTAAAATTTGTGCTGCATCGCCACACCAACCTTCGCTAATGATTAAAAAGTAAATCGGCAATTTCCATTGCGAAAGAATTGCGATTGTTTCACTGCTCAAGTGTATCGTTTTATCGAGGCGTTTCATGCGCGATTGATTGAGCTGCGTGAAATGCAAGTGCTCTTCGTCGTTACTCGCGTCGTTGGTTGATGATTTACCTTGCGCCACTAAGGCGTTTACGTTTTCGATGTACGCATTATAGGTCATGCTGTTTTGTAAAACGCGGTCTTCTATTGTGTCAGGAGAAACATTGGGAGTTATCGCATTTTCTGAAGTGGACATAAATTTTAATTTTTTCAAATGTAAATGTACAAAAATTAACACGCGCGATTCAAGCATTTGCTTTTAAGGCGTGCTTTTTGCGCACAAAACTTAACAACTAAACTAACACATATTACGCAAGGCGCAGCGCGCCTTAATATTTATTTAAAAAAGAAAATAAATGTACTTGAAGTGCAGTTTTCTTTTCTGCTTAATATCAGTTACTCTTTCTGTACAATTAAAAATTTTCTTCGCCTAAATTTCGCCACAGCGAATGATAATGATAAATACCGCCATCGCGATTGGTGAACTCAATGATAAAATCGGGTGAATACAAACGAAAATAATGTAGTTGCGTCGTTTGGTTTGTGCCCATCCAAGTAAAAGTGGCATCGTGCAAATGCTTTTCAATGTACTGCATCTTTTCTTTTGCTAAATCAGCGTTCAAATTTCTGACCCAAGAACTAACCATACCATTAACTATATTTTTTTGTTCGGCATTGAGTTCTTTATAAGCTACACCTTGCGATGTTTTCAAAAAACTTTCTTTACCCGTGCGCGTCATTACGTCAGCATCTTTTGGGTGTGTTCCGATGAGTGCTTTAGTTTTTAGCATATTCGATAAAGATTTAAACAACGAACAGCCAATATCATTTTCTTCTGACAAAATATATTGACCCGCCCGAATACCTGAAGTAATTAAAGCCGGATTTATACCCGTAAACATGGGCGTACAAGAAACGCCAGAAGGTGAAAAAGTAAAATTGAGCGATAAATGATGTCCTTCAAAACGAAAACTCCAAATTTTGTTTTCGCTCGGTTCACCAAAAAAAGTAGTGAAATATTTATCTTCGCCGTAAATTCTGGCTAAGTCTAAATTATTCGCCTCTGTCAATCTTTGATGAATACCCTCGTCATATTGCATTATTAAAATGGCTTTTTGATAACCTTCTGCACTCAAAACGGTGTGTAAAAGTGTATGAATTTTTAATCGCTGCACATCTGTCATATCTTTTAACCACAAACCTTTGCGGTTAAATTGTTCCATTGGCAAATTAGACCACGAGGTGCGTAGTGTATCGGTAAAAGCAAAATGACCAACAGATTTTTGAGCCGGCGTGTAAGTTGATAGTACATCTAAAGCAGCATCAACAGTTGGTTTTTGATTAAATTTACTTTGCGCTGAAAGTGCAGAAAGCGAAAGCGAAAACAAAATTATAAATAGGTATTTCATAAAAAAATTGGTTAAAAATTAAAATCATGAAATGTTTTTAAGCATTGATACACACGCCAACACCCAAGCAGAAATAAAACAAACGCCACCAATGGGTGTAACGATACCGATTAAAGTAGTTATTGAAATATTCAATACTTCTTCGATTGTGAAAATAAATAACGAACCACTGAATAAGATTATACCGATGGCAAAAAGTTGCACAATTAATTTCGCGCGGCGTTCGCCCAATTCATTTATCCATTGCGCAACAAATAAAATTGCTATCGCATGATACATCTGATATTGCACAGCTGTTTTAAAAACATCTAATCCAGATTCAGAAAGTTTAGCTTTTAAACTGTGCGCACCAAACGCACCAAGTATTACTGAAATTGCCGCTAAAGCACAACCCAATGCAACGATTTTCTTTTTCATAAAAAAATTTTAAAGAGGAAGGAATAATGAAAAGGAATAACTAAAATACATTTCCGAAAACTTTTTTTTCTTTCGTTCCATTTTTTCCTTGTTCCTATTCGCTGTTTCCAATTCCCTTTTATGCAATCCGCCAATCAATCGGCACAACACCTTCTTTTTCTAAATAAGCATTCGCTTTAGAAAACGGTTTACTGCCGGCAAACGCATTGCGCGCTAACGGCGATGGATGCGCTGCTTCAAGAATTAAATGCTTTTTAGTGTCAATGAGTTCTGCTTTGCGCTTCGCAAAATTCCCCCAGAGCATAAAAACTATTTTCTCGCGCTTTTCAGAAAGCACCTTTATAGTCGCATCCGTGAAAAATTGCCAACCCACTTGTTGGTGCGATGCCGCTTTATTTTGTTCAACCGTTAGCATGGCGTTTAACAAAAAAACACCTTGATCAGCCCAAGAAGTTAAATCGCCATGGTTAGGCATTGGAACACCAACATCGTCAATCAATTCTTTGTAAATATTTTGTAACGATGGAGGGACGCGTACATTTTTAGGAACAGAAAACGAAAGTCCCATCGCTTCGCCCGGATTATGATACGGGTCTTGCCCTAAAATCACAACTTTAACTTTATTAAACGGCGTGCGTTCGTATGCATTAAAAATTAAACTGCCTGGCGGATAAATTATACGACCTGCAGTTTTTTCTGTTTTTAAAAATTCAACCAATGCACTGAAATACGGTTTGTCGAATTCTTCGGCGAGTATTTCTTTCCAAGAATTTTCTATTTTTACGTTAACGCTCATAGTAATTTATTTTTTCCAAGCAAAAGTGTTTATCATTTCTATGATATCGGTTTTCATAAACTCAATCATGGGTTTGAGCGAATCGGGTTTTGTTTCCGATTTAAAATACAGTGCGCCACGCAAAAAATGGTGCGTACTATCCGTTAAATAAAACTGAAAAGGTGATGCAGCCGGACCTTCAATATTAAAAACATAGCCTGAAACTTTGTTGGGTTTTTTTATCGGCAACTGATCTATAAAATCCGCTTTAGTCGTGTGCTTACCAGCCAGCGAAAACGCATCGTTGTTAAGTTTCTCGAAATTATTTTTCTTGTCAATGTGGTAATAACTGCAATAAATGACGGCGTTCAAATCGGGTACAATAATATTGAACCAACAATCGGAAGGTGCTTTTTCTTCAAAAAAAAGCGAATCGCGCTCAATACGCGCATATTTCGGATAGTTAAAAGTGAATGGACAATCGCCATTAGTATAGGATTGGTAACTCTTTTCTGGAAAAGTAACGCGTGGATAAGTACGCGGTTTAGGCGTATAAATAATATTGTCGCAAGAAGATACTAAAAAAATCAGACAACAAAAAGCAATTGTATTTCCAAAAAAAGTGCGTGAATACCGCATAAAAAAATTAAAGTTATCAGAACGGTAAATCGTCATCAGAAGTGTTTGTTTCATTCACATCGCTCGAATTGGCAGTACGCGCAATGTGTGTAGGCTCCGAAGTTGGAAAATTAGTTTCGCGATGCGACATCGAGTTACCTTCTTTTTTATCCAACAATTTAAAAGCACTGGCAGCAATTTCTGTCAACGTACGTTCAACACCATTTTTATCGGTGTATTTGCGGTGCGAAATTTTACCTTCAATGTAAACCAACGCGCCCTTGCGTAAAATTTTTTCAGCTTGATCAGCCAATTGTCGCCAAACTACTACATCATGCCATTCGGTTTGCTGTTGCAGTTCGTTGTTGTTGTCACGGTAGTATTCGTTGGTGGCTACCGGAAATTTTCCGACCGTACTACCATTTTCAAGTTTTTTTATTTCTGGATCTTTACCCAAATTTCCGATTAGTATTACTCGGTTTAACATCGTTTTCTAATTTTAGATTTCTCAATAGAGCATTTTGTGTCGCGAAGTTACATTTTTTTTGAAACAAACAAACATTCTTATTTATTTTTTTGTAATTGCTTCAATTTCAAATCTTTTTAAATGGGTTTGCGGTTCTAAACCACTAAAAATTATTGTAATTATTAAGTTGCAGAGAAAATTACAGTCAATCAGCGTAATTCGGCGTCATCAGCGTTTCAAATTATTAACATCAGGTTTTCAGTTAGATATTTACAAATCTGTTTAATTTTTTCTGCTTTAATGACCTATTTATAAAAAGTTAAAACTTTAACTTTTGCCGTACAACGTTTTTAGTTAAAGGTATATCTTCAAAATATCAATAATTATCGCAAAAGCATTTAAAATTGTTTTCAACAGAATTGCCCCCTCTGCAATTCATGTTGAATACTTTAGCAAACATTAAATCTCATCTTTCGTTTTATCAAAACTTCTAACAATGAAAAAAATTCTTACAATTTTAGTGCTTAGTGCTTTCAGTTTAACTCCAAGAGCCCTTGCGCTTACGCCCGATTCCACTATTTGCCCCAATACCTCAAATTTCGTTTTATATGTGAATGGATCAATAGTACA
>JAYVNP010000042.1:0-18092 GCA_043758385.1 Saprospiraceae bacterium | reverse complement strand
CAGCTATTCGTTAAAGTTTAAATAGTTTTTAAGACATCACTTTTCAAGCAGGAAAAAATGTTTTGTTAATTTAATTGTTTCACATAATCCGTATTTGTGTGATGATGGTTTATTTTTGAGTGAGGAATTGATTTATTTCTTTTTCCTCACTCTAAATAAATTATTGACCTGTCAGTTATTTAGATGTAACTTTTAGAACCTAATTTAGGCTTATACAAAAAATTAAGCCCTACACATAATAAATTTGACATTTTATGGCAAATCCTAAATCTCTTTTTTGGTACTACATTTATATTTTTGCACCACTGAGCGCGTGGTGTTATTTTGGAAAAAGCATTGGAGCTAATTTATTCGCCTCCGGAATTTTATTTTATGCTTTAATTTACCATCCTTTAATTAGCGGCATACGTCTTGTAAATCTTGGTAAAATTCCAAGTTCCGATTTATTTAAAAATTTTATACCTTTATGGAATAAACAGTATTTTAAGACGCTATTCTTCAGTGTAAAGTAATGAATCCTTCAAAAGTTAGTTGCAGTGTGAAAATTAATGAATTAATTTTTTCCCATAATCAGTACTTATGTGTTGATATTTTAATTTAGTTGAGTAATACCAATAAAAAAAGGCTGCCGAAAATTCGACAGCCTCAATAAATATATTCACTTTTACTCTATCCAAAGCTTAAAACGGACACCCTTGACATTTGTCAACTTTTGTGTGTTCGTTGGGGCGCGACAACTTGCGCTTCGCGTCGTCAATACAATCTTTACAACCGAGTACGCGAAACTCTGTGCGACGGTTCATTTGGTGCTCGCGCTCTGTGCACGGCACATTATTCACACATTTGTTAGTGCTCATACTTTCACCATAACCACGCGGTACTAATCTATCGCGATCAACGCCATGCTCAGCTAACCAACGCACAACCGATTCGGCGCGGCGTTGTGATAAACGGTTATTGTAAGAGTTTGAACCACGCGCATCGGTATGAGATGATATTTCGATAATCTGACTGGGATTATCTTTCATTAATTTCAGTAATTTTTCTAATTCCGGTGTTGATTCGGCACGGAGATACGATTGATCGAAATCGTAATAAACGTGTAGTAAATACGCTTGTGCTGAATCGTTCGGGTAATTAGTAACTGAAGGTTGGAAAACAGTTGAGCCACCTTCTTCAACAGGTAAACCATCTTTATATTTTACGCCGTTGTATTTACCGGTAAAAGGTTTTCCTTTTTTCAAATACATATTTGTTTCTGGGTCGTAATAAACAACGTTTGGATTTGTAGGCACTACTTTACCAGGCTTTTTTGTCGCGTTATTCAATGCACCTGGCGTATTTTCCATTCCAGCAGTTGCATTTGTACCATCTATCATTTTACCATTTTTCGGATCGGTTGACGTTACATCGCGTCCGGGTTGGGTTGGCGAAATAGGTGCTGCTTGCGTAGGTTGCAAATTTAAATTAACTTGATACGTTTTATTTTCTTTCAAACCTTTTGTGCATACGGTATCGGGTGTTGTGACTGCAAAATATTTATCTTTTTCTGCGCGAATTTTGTAGCAACAATTTAAATTATCGAGTTGAAAATTATATCTGCCGGTGGCATCGGTTGTAAAAGTTTTAGTAGAATCTTTACATTCCGAATTCATCAACGATACTTTAACGTCGGGTAATGGTAATCCTGTAATTTGATCGAAAACAATACCTTCCACATTAAACTTGTTTTCGCGCTTCATCGGAATTTCTACGATTAAATCTTCGTTGCTCGTTGCATCTTTCACGCAACCTGCTTGCGAATTTTTGTCGTAACCTTCTGCATTTGCTACATACGTGCAGCACATACCGAATTTAACATCAATCACTGCGCGACCATCTTTACCGGTTTTTAATTTTCTTTTAAAACAAGAATCGGATGTAACAGTAGCACCTTCAATCGGTTCTTTCGTTTTTTCGTCGTAAACATACACTTTAACGGGTGCAGCTAAACGCGTAAAACTGTAAATATCATCTCTGCCGGCACCGCCTGTGCGGTTCGATGTGAAGTAACCACATTCGCCGTTATCACTGAGCGTAAAGGTTACGTCGTCATCTTTAGAATTAATGGGTGCGCCAATATTTTCAGGTGTTCCCCATTGTCCTTCTGCTTTAGCATCGCTGTAATAAATATCGAAACCACCGAGACCAATTTGTCCATCGCTCGAAAAATACAAGCGATTGTTTTTGTAAATGAATGGAAAAACTTCGTTGCCTTCGGTATTTATGCCAGGTCCAAGATTTGTTGGCGGACCCCAACGACCATTTTCGAGATCGGAAGAATATAAATCCATACCACCAAAACCGCCAGGCATATCGCTTGCAAAATACAATTTTGTACCGTCAGCGTTCAAAGTTGGGTGTAAGCACGAATATTCATCGCTGTTGAAAGGTAAACTTTCTTCGCTTCCCCAACCATTACCTTTTTTCTTGGCAGTATAAATTTTCAATTTAATGATACCTTCTTGATCTTTCGCCGTTTTTCCGCCACTGTAATTGTTACGTGTGAAAAATATTTGCGACTGATCTTTGTTGAAAGTCACAATAGCGTCGTGAAACTTAGTATTAATATCGCTCGAAAATTTTTCTGGTTTACCCGATTTTACACCCGTGCCGCAACCTTTTGTCGGCACAAAATATAAATCGGTAAACGGGTTACCCGTCCAAGTATTAGTGCGTTTTATAATAACGCCTTTATCGCGCTCGGATGCGAAAACGATACCGTCTTTATAAAAAGCTGCACCGAAATCATCGAGGTTTGAATTAAACGTTGTGCGCGCAATTTCATAAACGCCTTCGCCTTTTGTTTTTAACTCTTGCTCGTAATCGCAAGCACGATCTTGATACTGTCCGCGCACGTCTTCTGGAACAGCTTGTGCGAATTTTTTAAACCATTCACGCGCCAATTCGCATTTGCCGTTGCGCTGCAACATTTCACCGTAATAGAGGTAATGAATAGGTTGAGCGGTTTGTAATCGCACCACCTGACCATACAAAAATTCGGCGTTCTCGCTGTCGTTGACTTTGCGGTAACATTCCGCTAAAGCAATTTTAGCTTCTTCGTTATCACCTTTCGACATCACTGAATTCAGTAATTTGATAGCTTCAACGTAGTTTAAGTCTTTCATTTCGCGCTTAGCGCGCTCAATTTTAGATGTAGTTTGTGCGAACATCGTTCCTGCGAAAAATAATGCGAGCACTGTAGAGTAAAAGGATTTTGAAAACATCGCTTAAAATTTAGATTTCGGTGAATGGGATGCATTGCCTGAAACCGAAAGTGAGTAATTAAATGTTCGGAATATATTGCCTATAAGTTATAAAAAATCGTACCAAATATTTTCCTAAAATTTAATATCTATATTGGTTTTGTGCAAAGCACTGTATTAAATGTTTTTTTAGAAATAACGCGGCGTAACAACTTTCTTTTCTTTGAAGTCAAATTCATAACCTAAGAAAACCTCGAAGCTGCCGACAGATTTTTGTTGAATTTTTGTGAGCGAGTAATCGTACCCCGTTCCGAGACGCAAACCGCCTGCGAGATAATACGCTGCCCAAAAATCAACAGAATCGAATGAACTTGTATTTTTTATGGCTTCAATAGAAGTTCTAAAAGATGTACCAATCCATAAAGTTTGTTGAAAAAACAATGAGAGATCAATATTTAATTCCTTAGGTGCACCAACAGTGTAACCATTTGCATCGGGGCGCAATTCGTTGTCGAGTGCAGATGCTTTGAGAAGTAACGACGGTTTAAAAATTAAAGCATCGCCGCGCAACGGAATAACTCCACCCATCGTGAAATAATAGTGGCGATACTCTTTACCTTGTAACGGCAGCGTTGATTGACTGGCAGTGATGTAGGTGTTTTCGAGAAAACGCGGAACAGCAACACCTGTGTAAAAATGTTTTGAGTAGTAATAAATTCCTGCGCCGAAATTCGGTTTCCAAGAACTGATGTTGTACTTAAAAGCATCGTCAGGGTTTTGAATTGTCAGTTGCGACCAATCGGAGCGATTGTTGTTGTAGCTTCCTTGCAAACCAATACTGAGTTTTGCATTTTTTCCGACTGGAATGCGGTAAGCGTACGATACCGCTAAGTCGAGTGTGTTGGTTGGACCAATTTTGTCATTTACCAAACTAAAACCCAGACCCACCTTATCACCTTTTAACGGCGTGTGTACTGTAATTGTTTGAGTAACTGGTGCGCCATCAATACCAACCCATTGGTTGCGATTGAGCGCGTTGATGGTTAAATGCTCGTTTGAACCCGCATAAGCTGGGTTGAACGTTAAAGCATTGAATAAATAGTTAGTGAACATGGGATCTTGTTGCGCTTGCGCTAAAACAGACCACGACAACAGAGCAAAAAGTGCGATTTTTTTTCTCATCGTATGATAAAGTTTTAAAAAATTAAAGTAGAGCCGCAAAAAGCTGCGTCTGTACAAGTTTTTAAAGTGTGTAGTTTGTGTTCCGTTTGAAGGAACCAAATAAGGATGTGTTATCTCGTTTAGTATTTCTAAAAAATAAACTCAATAGTAGCGTTGGTTGTGTAAAAAATCGCGCCCAAAACTAAGAATTATTTTTCTAAATTTACATATTATATCTAAGAAAAAAATTATGCCATGTTTTAAAAAATTTGTTAAAACTTAACGATTAATTTGAATATAGCCGTTTTTTAACAAAATATTTTTTGTGTTATCGTAAAGAAAGAAAAAATACGTACCATCGGGCAATTCTTTACCATTCCATTGTCCTTGCCAATCGTTCTGATAATTTACTGATTTTAATACCTGATTTCCCCAACGATTGAAAATGAGGAGCGTGTTATCGGAATAATTCTGTAAACCATCAATCACAAAATTATCGTTTATGCCGTCGCCGTTAGGCGAGATGGCGTTGTAAACAAACAGTGAATCAGCGCATTGCACATTAATTGTAACCGTTGCTTCTGAGCACGTTGTGCCGTTGCAAACGCGGTAACGGAAACTATCTATGCCGCACGATTGTGGCGAGTTGGAAGTTTCGTAATTAATAAAACCTTTTGTGATGGATATAACTGTTGCAATACCTTTTGTCGGCGGGGTAATAATGGTGAGCGATGTAGGAATTTTTCCGCCGAGCGAATCATTCGCATATACATCTACCTCTTTTATTCTATTCAGTCGCGTTGTGTCAAAATCATCGAAAGCGTGTAAATTTATAAACGCCGTATCTAAAACAGTGACGACAAAAATTGTAGTATCGCAAATTGTGCGCGCTTTATTGCAAATAACGTAACACGCCGTATCGGTGCCGGCGCGAACGCCTTTAATATCTATACAGCGCGTCAGAACTTTCGGCGAAATACGCGCATACAAACCATTTAAACCAGGACAATTATCAAAAAAAGTATCAACGGGACTTCGCAATAACGTAGTGTCCAGACAAATTAAAGTATCGGTACCAATTTTTATGATGATATTTTTTTGATGCGAACCTGCTTTTGTAGTATCGGCAGCAACAGTAATAAATAATTTTGTGGTGTCGCAAATGCCTGAAGGTTTACACGCTAAAACGCAAACGGTATCTTTTCCTGAAGCATTACCCGTTATACTCACACAATTGTTTTTTATAATTTTGGTTGATTTTTTGGCATCTATGGTGCTACAAAAACTGAGAATTGTACCCGCAGGTAAATTATTCAAACAATAGGATGCGTTACCAAAAATATTAACTTTTACCGAATCAATTTTTGTGGGTTTCGGAACGTCCTTAGTGCGAACATTGATGAAAACGATGAGCGAATCGCATAAATTAGTTTTATATGAGCAAGCGCGCAAACAAATAGTGTCTGTTCCAGCAATTAAACCTTGAATTTTAAAACAGTGCGTGCCCACTTTGGGTGTTATTTGGCTTGCGCCCGTTGCGCGTGTCGGGCAACTATTGTAAAAAGTATCTATTTTTGCACCCAAAAAACTACTATCAGTGTAACAATAATTTGCACTGTCGTTTACAAAAATATTTATCGAATCGTATCGCACTTGTGTACGCAGCGTATCGGGTAAAATTTTTACAATGAGGCGCGTTGTGTCGCTAAAACCCGCTTGGTTTTTCAAAACCAGACAAAAAGTATCTAAACCAACCTTAACACCCGTGATTTTAAAACATTTATTAACGTTGTCGAGCGCAGTTTTCACATTGTCGTAATTGCTTAAATCGCAATGACCAATACTTGTTATGGGTGAATTGCGCAAACGTGATGAATCGGGGCAATAACTGATGGTTTGGTTAATTTTTATTTTTACAGTGTCGGTGTGCGGCGATAAAACGGGTGTAGTGTCAACTTTTCGCGTATAAGCCGTAATATAAAAATAGGAGGTATCGCAAACGCCAAGATTATTACACAATTGAAAACACGCCGTATCGTTACCAACTTTTGTGCCTGAATAAAAAACGCATTGTCGCACATCATCTGTCGTGAAAATGACATTTCTTTTGTTGTTGCCACTGCAAAAGTTATTAAATTTAGTGATGCTTGATGTTTGTTGCGGTAAATTTAAACAAACTTTTGCGGTGCTATCAATACCAATACTATCGGCGTAAAAGTATTTTTTTGATTTATACACCACTTTTTGAAGTACCTTAACGACGAAAACAGTTGTATCGCAAATACTTTCGGTGCAAATGCGTACACTAATAGAGTCTAAACCTGCATTTACGCCCGTAAATGACACGCAATTAGTGGTACTGATGCCGTTAAATTTAGCATTTAATGGGCTGTTAAAAGTTAAATTTTGCCGAACAGTGATAGTTCCATTCGGAATAAGAACATCGCAACGTTGTTTAACACTGTCAATATAAACTGAATCAACGATACGCAATCTTAATCCCACTTGGTTTTTAGCCAAAACGGTAACTATTAATTGAGTTGTATCGCAAAACCCGAGCATATCGCAAACTTTTAAACACAAGGTATCTGTACCTATACCAATGGCTTTGTAACTGACGCACGATGTATTGAGTACCGTTGTTTTCAGAATGGTATCGCTTTTCGTACAAATATTTTCAATACTTTTTGTGCGTGAAATGAAATTTGAGGTATCAGCGCAAAAAGTTTGTGCTGAATCGGCTGCAAGTGTAAAGCGAACGTATTTAGGCTGAGGCGCAAAACAAGATGCAGCAATAATAACGGTATCGGAAATATTATCCGACTTACGCTGAACAACTAATTTATTAATTCCAGACGCGACATTTAAGCGCGCACCTTGATATAAAATGCCGCGATTGAGTGCCACTGTATCGCGCACAGTACCGTTACTGCTTGTTATAACTTGTGGTAGTAAATTTACCGAACCCGCATTGATTTGGTAAATGAGTGTATTATTTGTACTATAAATCCAGTTGGGAGTTGCGGTTGTCCAACGGCGCATAGAATCTTTCAAAACATTTAGGTCGCTGAAAGTAAAGTTGTAAACGCGGGTGTTAACAATCCAATTGGTGAGTGTAAACGGCGCAGTTTTGCCTTTCAAAAAAAAATAAGAATAGCCGAAAATAGAATCGAATCGGCAATATTTTATACTCGAAGCTGCGTAAGGCGAATTATTTAAAAAAAAATTATAATTGTTTAGGTTTTCGTACTGAAAGCTATCTATGCAAGCAGAAATTCCCAAAATACAATCGCTTGAACGCGCAAAAATTGTGTCTTGTGTAATAAAATTCGTCTGACTTTTTAGAATCGAAGTGCAGGTAAAAAATAAAAATAAACTGAGTAGAATTGATCGCATAGCCAATATTTTCAGAAAAAAAAGTAAGATTTTTCTTCCTTTTAAATTCAGGATTTTGTTTGAGTGAAATTTTCGTGCCAACTAAAACACGAATTTGTAACCAAATATAATTAGTTTAAACGAACTGGATATTAATTTTTGAAACATTTTTAAAAAATGTTTGCTTGGACAAGAATAATTATTTTGATTATTCAAAAAAAAGTTATTAATTTGTAAAAAATTTTACATTAATGCAGTGCAATGCTGCGCTATTAACGTAAATTTATTCCTAAACATATTTATAAACGCTTTAAATTTTTAGATTTAGTTCAACTTTACTTATCAACAAACTCAAGACTATGGCATTCATTAACTTACGACTTTACGTCAGTAGAGTCTCTCAAATGCGTATAAGCAATATTGCTTTTGCATTTCTTTTCTTTTCTTTTTCCGCTAGTGCACAACTTTCTATTTCTGTAACTAAAACTGATCCAAGATGTTTTGGCTACACTAATGGTACGGCATCTGCTACGGCAACTGGTGGTTTACCGCCTTACACTTACGCTTGGAGTAATGGAAGCGCAGGTAGTAATTTATTTGGTTTGAATAAAGGTACTTTTACTGTCACTGTTACGGACGCTGCTAATAAAACAGCTACCAACTCCGTAACAATTGTTGAACCTGCACAATTAAACACAACTTTTAAATTTGCAGACGTGTGTAACGGCGGATCTATTACAGCTACAGGTACCGGCGGTGTTACACCTTATGCTTTTGCATGGGGTTCTGGTAAAACCGGAACATCGCAAGCTTTAGCACAAGGTGGTTATAACGTAACGCTGACGGATGCTAACGGTTGTTCGGTTTCAAATTTTTTGAATGTAGCGGGTGCATTTAGTTTAAATTTAAAAATTGGTAAGTTGCGCTGCTTCGGCGATTGCGATGCTGCTGTTGACGCTTTGCCACAAGGTGGTACTTTTCCATTCACTTATAAATGGAATAATGGTGCCATCACACAATCAATAGTTGGTATTCCGGCAGGAACATATAGCGTTACTGCTACCGATGCAAACGGTTGTACGTCGGTTGCTTCAGGCACAGTTATCAATCCGCCACAAATTACTGTAACAACATCGGTTGTTTCGCCGTCGTGTGGTGGTGGCGCAAATGGTTCTGCTACTGCGAATGTATCGGGTGGTGTTGCGCCTTTTACTTTTTTATGGTCGAACGGACAAAAAACAGTAACTGCAACAGGTTTAAATGTCGGTAACTATACCGTTGTTGCAACTGATGCAAATGGTTGTTCGAGAATGTCGAATGTTGTAATTGCTACACAATCAAATTTTACGCTTAATGTTTCTAAAGCGGATGCAGCTTGCGGTTCTTCTAATGGCTCTGCCACAGTAAATGCCATTGGCACTTCTGGTGTTGTGGGTTATAAATGGAGTACGGGCGCAATTTCGCAAACTATTAATGGCATTGCTGCTGGTAGTTACACCGTCACTGTAACTGATGGAAGTGGTTGCTCGAATGTAGGTTCGGTAACAGTTAATTCAGCAGGTGGCAATTTAGCAGCGACTGTTCAGAAAGCAGATGCAAGTTGCGGTATTGCAAATGGTATTGGTATGGTAATCGTTTCATCCGGTACAGCACCTTATATTTATAAATGGAACACTGGTGCAACGGATGCGAGTTTGAAAAACTTGGGTGCTGGTAGTTATACCATCACAGTTACAGATGCAGCAGGTTGTTCAACAATTTTAAATTTTTCGATTGCTTCAACAACATCTTTAACTGTTACAGCCGATTCTAAAAATGTTACGTGTAACGGCGGTAACGACGGACAAATTACAGCTATGGTTAGCGGTGGTTCTGCTCCGTATTTTTATTCATGGAGTACAGGCAGCACGGTTAATACTTTAGTAAATTTAAAAGCGGGCTCTTACAGCGTCACTGTAAAAGATAATATTGGTTGTATTGGTAACATCACTGCCGCTATCGCTCAGCCCGATGCCATTGCTATAAATTTAACAACTGGTGCTACTAATTGTAACAGTGCTAATGGTAATTTATCGGCAGCAGTTACGGGTGGTTCTGGTTCATATAAATATCAATGGAGTAATGGTGCTACTACGCAATCAATCACAAATTTAGCGGCGGGTAGTTATTCGGTTACTGTTACTGATAGTAAAAATTGTACAGCTTCGCAAAGTGCTGCTGTTAGTTCTTCTTCGGGAGTAGCAATTACTGTCAATGTTTCAAATCCCGTTTGTTCGGATGGTTTTGGTGCTGCAACAGCTAACGTGACTGGCGGTGCAACACCTTATAAATATGCTTGGAGTTCAGGTGCTTCAACTGCATCTATCAACGGTTTATCTGGCGGAAATTATATCGTTTCTGTAACTGATAATAACGGCTGCATAGCTGTTCAGAATTTTGCTGTTAATACACCGCTTCCAATTACGGTAAGCATTACCGCTCTACCTACAAGTTGCAGTTCAAATAATGGCAGTGCATCAGCAAGTTTAGTTAATGGTGGCACTGCACCTTTTTTTTATTTATGGAATACAGGTTCTAAAACAGCTTTAATTTCAGGTTTAGCAGCAGGTACTTACGTGGTAACTGTTACCGATGCAAATGGTTGTACTGCAAAAAATTCTGCTTCTGTTGCTGCTTCATCAGCAACTACTATTTCAATAACATCAACTAATGTTAAATGTAATGGTGGAAATGAAGGTTCTGCTACAGCTATTGTGAGCGATAACACAAGTCCTTACCAATATGTATGGTCGAACGGAACAAAAACGGCTACAATTTCAAATTTAGTAGCAGGTACTTACACCGTTACTGCAACAAACACCGCAGGTTGTTCCGCTTCTGGTTCGGTTACAATTGAGCAAGGTGCAGCTATTGCACTTGCAACTACATCAACGAGCGCAACGTGTTTGCCAATTGGTTCAGCTACTGTTGCAGCTTCGGGTGGTGTAGCACCCTATATTTATAAATGGAGTAATGGCGCAAGCACTGCTTCAATCACAAATATTTTAGGCGGAACATATACAGTAACAGTAACCGATGCCAATGGTTGTTCCGTGAATACTAACGTAACAGTTCAAGCGCTGACTTCAGCTAACTTTACTGTTACTGCAACCGTTGCTACGGCAATTACTGAACAAGGTAGCGCAGCAGGTGCAGCAACAGCAACCGTCAGTGGAGGCGTTGCACCATTCACATATTTATGGAGTAACAATTATTCGCAACCAACAATCATAAATTTAGCGGCGGGTACTTATAAAGTTACAGTAACCGATAAAAACGGATGTACTGCAACAGCTTCTGTTACGTTAGTTGATGCCGTTTGTGCGCAAGTAACTGATCCGGGTGCTATATCCGGCGATCAAACTTTTTGTCAACAAGCCGACATTCAAGCTATCAAAAGTACTGTAGCTGCAAAAGGCGGATCAGGTGCTTTACAATATATGTGGATGTATTCAACAGTTGCGAGCGATTTCAGTCTTTCGCATTATACATTAGTTCCCGGAAGTGGAAATACACCGAACCTTACAGTATTTCCGATAGTCAATCAAGTAACGTATATCAGACGTTGTGTGCGTAATGCAGGTTGTGGTAATTATTTAGAATCGAATGCAGTAACATTAACACCCGTTATCAATGCTGTTATTACTGGACCAACGGATGTGTGTTTAGGAAATGCTGCAACTTTTTCTACACCCAACACAGGTACATCATCTATTGTTTGGTTAGTGAGTAACGGTACAAATCCGAACGGAACTGGCACATCAATTACGTCAAAATTTATAACCATTGGCGTTAAACCTGTCACGGTTACAATTACTAAAAACGGTTGTGCCAGAACAGCTACTTTGAATGTTAATTCAAATTCTTGTTTCGGTCAATCGGGTACAATTTCGGCATTTACGGCAGTTGTGAAAAATCCAAAAAATATTCAATTGGATTGGAAAACTGCGAACGAATTAATACCAAGTCAGTACGTCGTTGAGCACTCTGTGGACGGTATCAATTACGATTTAATGGTCAATGTGCCTTCGCAAAATACCGCGCAAAACGCTTACACTTTCGTAGATGACAGTCCAATTGTTGGTCATAATTTTTACCGTATCAAACATTTAGAAGGTAACGGCGATGTTTCTTATTCTGACGTTCGTCAATCACTTATATTTTCTGCGCAAGGCGATGTGATTATGTACCCGAACCCTGTGACTAATAAATTGTATATCGAAACAATGACGGATGCGCAATTCGATGGTACTATTGAAGTTTACAATAGTTACGGTCGTTTGATGACAAATCAAACGTTCTCCAAAGATCAAATTCGTTACGAAGTTGATTTAAGCGGTTTACCTGCGGGTACTTTCATTTTGCGTTTAACAACATCTAACGGCGTAGTGAAATCGCTTAAAGTGAATCGCTCGTAATAAGGAATTACTAATAAGCAAAAGTTTTTACGCTTTGCTTACGTCATAAATAATAATCGCCGTTCCTACTTTTAGGGCGGCGATTTTTTTTGCTGGGTTTTTCAAAGAACTTGTTTACAATGAAAAAACCACTCACACAACAAAACGCGCGGTTTTTTTATTTAATTTACATTCATAATAAAATTTTTTAAGAACAAGGTGTTATGGCAATTTTTCGCAAGTGGTGTTTTATAACTTTACTTTCAACCATTTTATTGATTGCTATTGGTGGACTTGTGCGATCAACAGGTTCTGGAATGGGTTGTCCTGACTGGCCTAAATGCTTCAATTGTTGGGTGCCACCTACTTCTGTACAACAATTACCCGATGGTTATGAAGCCAAATATATTGCGCTGCGACTAAAAAAAAATGAACGTGTTGCTAAAACCCTAAGTGCGTTAGGTTTCAAAGAAACAGCTGAAAGGATTAAAAATGATCCCTCCATTTTAGAAGCAGAAATTTTTAATGCCACTAAAACATGGATTGAATACATCAACCGATTGATAGGCGTTTTGATTGGTTTATTTATTTTTATTACGGTTGTTTTAGGTTGGCGTTTGCGCAAAACCGACGCGCGATTATTTTGGCTTTCCCTAGCTGGATTAATTGGCGTTGGTTTAGAAGGATTTCTGGGTTCCATTGTTGTTTCAACCAATTTGATGCCGCAATTTATTACGGTACACATGATTTTAGCGATTGTACTACTCTTAGTTTTAGTGTTGGCGTGGCATCTTTCAAAACCAAAATCATTGAGAATCATTTCTGAAACAGAAAAACAAAAAGCAAAACCACAATTTTATGGTGGCGTTGCGCTGTGTGCGTTGGTATCAATTCAAATAATTATGGGAACGCAAGTGCGCGAAGGGGTTGATTTAATTTCACGCCAACTCGGGGAGGCACAACGCTATGATTGGGTTAATCATTTACCGAATATTTACCAAGTGCACAAATTTTTTTATTATTTGCTTTTACCGCTAACACTTTTTTGGTTGTATAGAATGCACGACTTAATTCCTTTCCAAAAAGTGCTTAGAACACAATCCTTTGTAGTTTTTGCTTTGCTATCAACAGAAATTATTCTTGGTATTTCAATGCACCGATTCGCTATTCCCGCTTTTATTCAACCGTTACACTTAACAGTTGCAGTGAGTTTATTAGCGGTGCTTTTTGCCGAGACGATGAATTTGAATTTGAAAGAGAAATGATTATTCGCACCTTATTTTAAAAAGATTTTAATTATTTAGTTAACTGAAAAAATAAAAAATTGAAATGCTGCGTAGCTAAGTTAAGTCTGAACTACTAATGATAATCGTTTTATGAAGGCAAAGTAATTTCAAATAATTTTAGAAATTTTCAAATCCAAATTAGTCTTCAACTAAACCCAACACAAATAATTTTGTTACAGATATTCAGTCTATCGGCGCAACTTGTTTGCCTTGATAGTAATTTTACGTTTTAGAATTAAAAATTCGACATGGCAGATATTAGAGCAGAAGCAAAGAAAAGGATTTTGTTACTCGATGGTGCAACGGGTTCGTTGTTGCAGCAATATAAGTTAACGGAAAAAGATTTTCGCGGTGAGCGATTTAAACAATTTCACCGCGACATTCAAGGCAATAACGATATCTTGTGTTTGACGCGACCAGATATTATTGAAGCCGTGCACCGTGCATATCTCGAAGTCGGTTCCGATATTATAGAAACCAATACGTTTAACGCGACGCGTATTTCGCAAGCAGATTACGAAATGGAGTCGCTGGCGTATGAAATAAATTTGGCGGCGGCAAGTATTGCGCGTCGCGTGGCGGATGAATTTACAAAAGCGAATCCGAAAAAACCGCGTTTTGTGGCAGGTGCCCTCGGACCAACGAATAAAACATTGTCGCTTTCACCCGATGTAAACGATCCGGGTTTTCGTGCCATAACATTCGATGAATTGGTCGAGGCATACGTGGAACAAATTGCAGGTTTGGTGGATGGCGGTGTGGATTTGTTATTAATAGAAACTATTTTCGATACACTGAATTGTAAAGCAGCTATTTACGCGATTTCAAAATATTTTGACGAAAATACAAATAAAACGCCGCTGCCTGTTATGATTTCGGGAACGATTACCGATGCGTCAGGTAGAACTTTATCGGGTCAAACAGTTGAATCATTTTATATTTCCATAAGGCATTGCCCAAATTTATTGAGCGTCGGTTTGAATTGTGCGCTCGGTGCTGCCGAAATGCGCCCACACATTGAGGCACTTTCAAAAATAGCAAATATTTTAGTGTCGGCTTATCCTAACGCAGGTTTACCGAATGAGTTTGGCGAATATGACCAAACAGCAGAAGAGATGGTGGTGTATATTCGCGATTATGTATCGTCGGGATTTGTAAATATTATTGGTGGTTGTTGCGGCACAACGCCGAATCATATAAAATTGATGGCGCGCGGAATTGAAGGTGTAAAACCGCGCAAAATTCCGAAAGCGCAAAACGTGAGTATGTTTTCGGGTTTAGAACCGCTCATTATCAGAAAAGGTGCGCGATTTATAAATATTGGCGAACGAACCAACGTAACAGGCAGTAAAGAATTTGCGCGATTAATTAAATCGGGTGATTACACAGCAGCCGTGCGCGTGGCGAAGCAACAAGTAGAAGGTGGCGCGCAAATTATTGACGTAAATATGGATGAAGGTTTGCTCGACTCGAAGCAAGCGATGGTGACGTTTTTAAATTTGATCATGGCAGAGCCCGATATTGCCAAACTTCCCGTCATGATTGATTCATCGAAGTTTGATGTTATTGAAGCAGGTTTACAATGCGTTCAGGGTAAGTGCATCGTGAATTCTATTTCGATGAAAGAAGGCGAAGAAAAATTTATTCAACAAGCAACAATTGTGCGTCGTTATGGTGCAGCAGCGGTCGTCATGGCATTCGATGAACTTGGACAAGCTGATACGAAGCAGCGCAAAGTCGAAATTTGTAAACGCGCGTACGATATTTTGGTGCATCAAGTCGGTTTCGATCCAAACGATATTATTTTCGATCCGAATATTTTTGCTGTTGCAACCGGTATTGAAGAGCACAATGAATATGCGATTCATTTCATTGAGGCGACATCGGAAATAAAAAAATTATGCCCGGGTGCCAAAATTTCGGGTGGTGTGTCAAATATTTCTTTTAGTTTTAGAGGAAACAACAAAGTGCGCGAAGCGATGCACTCGGCATTTTTATATCATGCTGTGAAAGCGGGTATGGATATGGGAATTGTGAATGCCGGTATGATTGAAGTATATGCCGACGTGGATAAAAACCTCATGAAACTGATTGAAAACGTTTTATTTAATAGAAATAATAACGACAATCAAGCCACAGAAGCCCTCACTGCTTTTGCGGAACAAGTTAAAAATGACGGTGGTAGAGCCGCGAAAAAAGAAGATGCTTGGCGCGAATTACTTTTAGAAGATAGAATAACGCATTCTCTTGTTCGCGGATTGGATGATTACGTTAATATTGATATGGAGGAAGCACGCCAAAAATATCCGCGCCCATTGCATATTATTGAAGGACCTTTGATGGATGGCATGAACGTTGTCGGCGATTTATTTGGTTCGGGTAAAATGTTTTTACCCCAAGTGGTTAAATCGGCGCGCGTGATGAAAAAAGCAGTAGCGTATTTAACGCCTTTCATTGAGGAAGAAAAATCGGGTAGCTATGCGAAAGGTAAAATTTTAATGGCGACTGTTAAAGGTGATGTGCACGACATCGGTAAAAATATCGTCGGCGTTGTTTTGGCGTGTAATAATTACGAAATCATTGACATCGGCGTAATGGTTTCGGCAGATAGAATTTTGCAGGAAGCGCGTAAACACCAAGTAGATATCATCGGTCTGTCGGGTTTGATTACGCCTTCGCTCGACGAAATGGTGCATGTGGCGAAAGAAATGGAACGTACAGGCATGAAGCAACCGTTATTGATTGGTGGCGCAACAACTTCTAAAACGCATACAGCTGTTAAAATTGAACAGCAATATAACGGTACAACGGTTCATGTACTGGATGCGAGCCGCGCAGTTTCTGTCGCAAGTTCTTTATTAAATGAAAACGTAGTAGCACGCAACGCCTATAAACAAAGTATCAGAACAGAATATGAACAAGTGCGCGCATTGCGCAGCAATCGCAAATCGTCAAAGCGGTATCTCAGTTTAAAAAATGCCCGTCAGAATAAAACTAAAATTAATTGGGATGCTTTCACGCCCGTGAAACCAACATTTTTAGGTACAAAAGTTTTTTCCGATTTCGATCTCGCTGAACTTGTACCGTATATTGATTGGACGCCATTTTTTCAATCGTGGCAATTAGCAGGAAAATATCCTGCTATTTTAACGGATGAAATTGTCGGTGTTGAAGCGACAAAATTATATAATGATGCCCAAGTAATGCTTAAACGCATTGTGAATGAAAAATGGATTGGTGCGAATGGTGTGATTGGTTTTTGGGAAGCGATTACAGTTAACACAGATGACATCGCCATTTCCGATCCCCGAAACCCGATCCCCGTAATCCTTCACAATTTGCGTCAACAAAATGAAAAAGCACCGGGACAACCAAACTTTTGCCTTTCTGACTATATTGCACCGAGTGAAACGAATAAAAAAGATTATATCGGTGGATTTGCCGTAACAACGGGTATTGGCATTGAAGCCTGGGTAGAAAAATTTGAAAAAGACAACGATGATTACAACGCCATTCTTTTAAAAGCACTCGCCGATAGATTTGCCGAAGCATTCGCAGAGTGTATGCACTATAAGGTCAGAACAGAATTGTGGGGTTATGTGAAAGATGAAAAACTGAGTAGTGAAGAATTAATTGAAGAAGAATACATCGGCATTCGACCTGCGCCAGGCTATCCCGCTTGTCCTGACCATACCGAGAAAAAAACTTTGTTTGAAATTTTAGATGCCGAAAACGCGACAGGTATAAAATTAACAGAAAGTTACGCCATGTATCCCGCTTCGTCCGTTTCTGGTTTTTATTTTGCAAATCCGGACGCTAAATATTTTGGTTTGGGTCAGATATCTAAAGACCAAGTAGAAGACTACGCAGAGCGCAAAAATATGAATATCACAGAGATAGAACGATGGTTAGCGCCTGTTTTAAATTACGATGTATAAATTTAGTTGTTCCTTGTTCGTTGATATTTATTCGTCTTTAAAATCAATCAAACGAACAACTATCAACGAACAACGAAATTGGCATTGTATTTGACTTTATAGAATAAGAATTACAATTCTTAATTGAACTTATTTTTTAACCAAAATTACTACATGGCATAACCGACTACATTTAAGTATAACCAAACTATCTTTTAGTGAACTTTTAGTGAAGCCCAAGAACATATTGATTTAATAGCATCTTCCAACATCCTTTACTTTTTAAGGTCTTCCCTAAATTCAAAAAAAGCAAATTGCAAAAAGCAAATTGCAAAATTTGACAATTGCTTTTTGACAATTTCTCTTTAACTTTTGTTTCTTGAAATTCATTTCCAACGACATAATTCGTGCTGTAACCTTACGCTTATTTTTTAACTAAATTTTTTAATTTTAATTTCACATCTCATGAAGAGAACGAATCACAATTTATTTTTGGGTCGTTTGAGCATGTTGGTTTTTATCGCTTTTGCGGTAAATAACTTATCGGCGCAAACGCAAGGTATTAGTTGTAAGGGTGCAATCAACATCACTCTTGACGGTACAACGCCTCCGGCGACTTGTACTTACACGATCCTCGCATCTGACATATTAGCTACAGGTACTACTGGTACT
>JAYVNP010000041.1:0-18177 GCA_043758385.1 Saprospiraceae bacterium | reverse complement strand
TTTACGTTAATCTTTTCGGTTTGAATTGTTCTGCCCATAAAATCAGAAATCGTAATAGTTACATCATTACCTACGTAATTTTTAAGGTCAATCCAAATTGAATTTTTTGCAGGATTCGGGAAAAATATAAAATCTTTTATAGGACTTATAGAATTTATGGGACTTATGGAACGCACCAAAGAATAATTAACAATACCATCGAAATCAGATTCCTTAATACGGTAGTAAGAAATTCGGGGGAGCGGTTGAGTATCTGTATAATTATAATTGGTTTGCAGAATGGAATTAGCGGGTTTAATAGAATTAGATATCGCTTGAAAATTTATGCCGTCAGCACTGCGCTCAACAAAAAAATCTTTTACATTTAATTCTTGAGCAGTTACCCAAAACAATGAAACGTTTGAGCTTGGTTCTAAAGTATTAATTTTCGCTTGAAAGTCAATCCAGTTCAAAGGTAAAGTAGAACATAATGGCGGCGGCGGAATAACTGTACCCACTTTATTTCTGACTGTTAAGCCTGACGGAATATTGGGTAAACAATTAACATGATCTTCGTCAATTTGTAAAGTTAAACCAGCGTTTAAGATGGGTAATCGCGTAAGAGATACATTACCTTGGCAGAGTAAAGTTGTTAATCCTGACGGTAAACTCATATTCGTTCCTTGAAAACCATTATTTGTTAACGCATTGCTTTGGCATTCTAAATCTTTCAAGTTAGGAGGCAACGTCGGTATTACTGTAATAGCGCATTCTAAGCAATAAATCGTTGTTAAACTATTTAAGTTTTGTAATGTCGGTAAAAAAGAAAGACGATGATTGCTATAACAATACAAGTTTGTTAAACCTGACGGTAGTGAAGGCAAGGTAAGTAAATCATTTCGGCTACAATCCAAGTAAGTTAAACCTGTAGGTAATGTAGCAGGTAATGAAGTTAAATACCGAGTAACACCATCAGCAGTGCTGTTATTAGAGCAGTTAAGTAGTAGTAAATTGGTTGGCAAACTATTTATGGTTGTAATTTTATTAAAACTACAATTTAACGTGGTTATACCGTTTGGCAAAGTGGGTAAAGCAGAAAGATTATCGGAACTAACATCTAAAGTCAGTAACGAGTTAGGTAAGTTATTAAGCAAGATGGACGGATTGTTATTGCAATTTAGTATCTGCAAATTCGGTGGAAACGAATTAGGTAAAAACGTTAGTAAATTACTGTTAACATTCAAATTTTGAAGTGCTAAAAATCCGTCAATCCCTGTTATATCAGTTATAGATTGATTGCTAAAACTAATAAAAGTTGTACTTTCAGCAACCGATGTCAACTGATTGGATGCATTAATACAAGTTGGGCAAACATTTCTGATAGCAGTCGCAAAGCTCGAATTTGTAATTGTAGTTACGCAAATAGGTTTTGGCTTTGGTGTAGAAAATGAGAAATGAACAATGGTGAATAAAAGCAGCGGCACAAACTTATGCCTTAATATAAATGTTTGAGCACAAACTTTTGCCCTAAAGTAACTTTTAGGATGAAACATAACAAGGATGGTTTAATAAAATTAAAAATAGATTGTAGTGTAGTTTGCACTTAACTCTGATTATAAAATTTAAAGTTTTGCATCAAAACGAAAATAAAGAGTAAATCAAAAAGTAAATCTTAATTTTTTTATTCCTTCATTCTTAATTCCTTAACTCCTTCATTTTAGATTCTTTCAATTCTTCATTTTTTAAGGTCGTATTGCGGCGAATTAAAATGTTTTCTAAAACAATCATATCCATTTTTGTGCGAAGGAAACATTCTAAAGCGTTTTCAGGCGTATTTACAATCGGTTCATTTTCGTTGAAAGATGTGTTGACTAAAATAGGGATTTTTGTTTTTTCGTAAAATTTATGAATTAAATTGTAATAACGCGGATTATCAATATGGCTAACCGTTTGCAATCGACCTGTACCGTCAACGTGTGTAACAGCTGGAATTGCAGAGCGTTTTTCTTTTTTAATCGGAAAAACTTTTTCCATAAATGGCACATTATCGTCTATCTCAAAATATTCTGAAACAAATTCTTCTAAAATAGATGGTGCGAACGGACGGAAACTTTCACGGCGTTTTATTTTAGTATTCAATAATTCCTTAGCATTGTTGTTACGCGGGTCAACCAAAATTGAACGATTGCCTAAAGCGCGCGGGCCAAATTCTGCGCGACCTTGAAACCAGCCCACAACACCGCCATCCATTAAACAGTCTGAGACAATATCGAACAAAGTATTATCATCCATTTTTTCATAAGATATATTTTTTTCGTTCAAAATAGATTTTATGTAGTTATTATCGAATTTTGCACCCGTATAAGGTTGGTGTTTAAACGGTGCGCGTGGCAAATTATAAATTTGATGTTGCAGATACAAT
This sequence comes from Saprospiraceae bacterium, assembly GCA_043758385.1. Classification (GTDB taxonomy): domain Bacteria; phylum Bacteroidota; class Bacteroidia; order Chitinophagales; family Saprospiraceae; genus JAAFJT01. The sequence goes on along the minus strand of JAYVNP010000041.1, from coordinate 15,776 downwards.
GCAGAACCAATACTCGTGCCGGCATCGTGCCCGGCAGGTGGAACGAAAACATTTTTAAAAGGGGTAAACGAAGAAATTTTACCATTACAAACCGAATTTTGAGCAACTCCACCAGTAATGCAAACGCTATCGAGTTTTGTTTTACTGTGTAAGTCGTTGAGCATATAGAAAATAACTTCTTCACAAACTTTCTGAACAGATGCCGCCAAATTTTTGTGGTATTGCGTGAGTGGTTCATCTTTTTGGCGCATTTCACCAAAAGCTGCAGTCATGTGGTCTGAAAATAAAATCCCTACGTTCGGATTTCCGCCTTCCCAATCTAATTGAACGCCTTCCGCAAAGTGTCTAAAAAATTTAGGATTTAATTTAAAAAGTCCGTTTGGTTTATAAATAATAGTGCGGCGCACTTCTTCAACTAATTCCGGTTTGCCATAAGGTGCAAGTCCCATCACTTTGTATTCATCGCCAAAATAAGGGAAACCTAAAAGTTGTGTGAAAGCGGTGTAAAAAATTCCGAGTGAATGCGGATAAGATACGCTATCCATCACTTTAATTTTATTTCCTTGCCCAACGCCGCGCATCGTTGATGTAAAGTCGCCAAAACCATCAACAGAAAGTATAGCGCATTCGTTAAAAGGCGATACCATGAAAGCCGATGCCATGTGACTGCGATGATGTTCGATAAAATGAACTTGTGCTTTTAGGGAGCGCATATCAAAACCCAATCTTTCTGCAATATCTTGTTTAATACTTTTTATTTTCAAGGCATTTTTAGTTCTGCTACTCAAAGAGGTGAGTGTAAAAAAATTACTGGCAGCATATTTTATTTTTTCTGCCATTTTAGCTTTCGGATCGCGCGAAACCGTGATATGATCAACTTCTCGCAGTGTTATGCCGGCTTCAGCAAGGCAAAATTTAATAGATTCGGTAGGCAAACCTGCCCAATGTTTCTGGCGACGGATGCGTTCTTCTTCTGTTGCAGCTATAAGTTCTCCATTTTTATAAATACAGGCTGAAGAATCTCCGTGGTAGGCGTTTAGTCCAAGAATAATCATTGATTTCAAGAATTGTGAAGTTAGAAAAAAGTGTAATTAAAAGATTAAACACCCGCTAAGAGTGTTTTTATCGGCAGGAATGTGCATAGTTATGTTACTTGATTTTAGGCTGGCGCGATTCTATTTTTGCATAGAGATCGGAATATTGCAACGCGACGGTTTCAGGATTAAATCGTTTTATGTTTTCAAAACCTAAAGCGATTAAATTATTTCTGTACGCATCGTTCTCAATGACTTTATCAATAGCTATGCGTATGTCATTCACGTTGAAAGGATCAGCGTAGCAAACTGCATCGCCACCAACTTCGGGCATCGAAGAAATCGGACTCGTTATAACGACGCGACCGACAGTTTGAGCTTCCAGAATTGGCATCCCAAAGCCTTCAATGGTTGAACAAAATAATAAAATATCGGCTTGCGAGTAAGCATTCTGAAGTTCAGTTTGCGAAAGATTAAAACTGATTTTATAGTCTAAGTTTAATTGTTTAAACAGTGCAATTTGTGCTTCGCTGACTTTCCCAATTACATGAAAGTGACACGGTAAACCTGCCAATGCTTGTGCGTGTCGCTCTAAATTTTTATTCGGCGAAATACCAATATGTAAAATTGTAGGATAATTTTTATTAAATTCTTTTGGGCTAAATGCGAAAGTTGATTTGATAACGATTGGCACAATTTTTATTTTATCAGCCGGGCACTGCGTATATTTAATAATATCTTGTTTGGTTGCTTCCGAAATGGCAGTAACAATTTCACTATTTTTTACGGGTAGCTCAAGCCAAAATTTTTTCATTATCCATTTCGATATACCTTTTTTATCGTTCATAAAACCGCAATCTAAAATCGTCAGAATTGTTGAACGGCGTGGCAAACCGATTGCAAAAAAATTTGTATCGCCTGTGATGTGATTAATGCCTGCTCTGTTCCGACGCACTTCCAACACTGCGCGAATACGTGGTAAAAGCCCATTACTAAAATAGGAAGACTCGAACCAATCTAAAATAAAACCATTATTTTTCGGAAATGATTGTACCATTTCAGCGAAAGAATGTTCAATACTTGTATTGCCTGTTTGTCGCGGTTTGCGAAAAAAAAGCCGAACTGTAACCATGTAGTTTTGAATTAAGATGTGTGGGATAAGGAATATGGTTGTTGAGTTGGAAATGCGTTTTTTTCATCGCACTTCAACTGCAACGCGGTATTAAAAATGTGTTGTTCTATAAAGCAAAATCCCGCAGCAGTCGGATTGATGGATTTGGCACTTGGAAACATCGCCGTAGAAAAATGGTACAAATTATCTATGCCTCTTACCCGACAATCAATATCCAAAACAGAATTTTCATCATGCCCCATGCGCAAAAAACCCACGGGATGATATACGTCTTCAATTTTTGTTGATTCAACTGACGGATCAAAAATAACTTCATGATTAACCTTTTCTTTTTCAAGCAGATTAACTAAATTATTTTTTATTTCCTCCAACGATTTTTTATCCGCTTCGCTAACCGACCAATTTAAAACGGCAGCTTTTTGTCCGTACTTATCTGTCCGATCCGATAAACTAATGCTGTTTTCATTCGGATAAACTTGCTCGAGATCTAAGCGAATACTCCAATTGTTTCTGTGTGCGTACAATTTTTTTCTAACTAAAACACTGTAACCAAACCGCACAAGAAACTCAAAACCTTCTGCAATATCTTTTACATTAAAATCAATTTGTTGTTTTCCAAAAAGCAATCGCTTGATGGAAGTAAAGATTTTAACATCCGAATTAAAAACAGGATGTGCATAACCCATTCTATTATCCGAGTCTTTTACAATCCAACGTTTTGTAATTAAACTGCCGTGAATTAAATTTGGGAGGAAATTTGTTTGACCGATGACCGGTTTATGCCCTTTGATTTTAATCAACTCTACCGAAATATGATCGCCATAATGTTTACCTAAATCGGTTGAAGTAATGAGGTGATGTTTTTCATTCATTGCCAAAAGTAATCGGCACGATTCAATAGCACCTGCTGTTAAATAAAATATATCGGCAGTTATCTTTTTTTTATTGCCTTCGGTGTCGCTGCAAATAACGGATTTGATTTGAGTACCGTCCAAAATAAAATCTGTTACACGCTGATTTTTTATGAGATTAATGGATTTTAAATCTGCTTTGTGTAAACCTTTGAAAAGATTGCGCTTTGTGTATTTCAACCAAATTCCTGTTTTTTCATTACTGCTTTCAAGCAAATTATTATCTTCAAAAGCTACGAGGTTTTTATTTCCTGCACCTAATAAATTTTTCAAAACAACAGAACGATAAGTATTATTCACGTCCACAATCGTATTCCAATCGGGTTGATTTGTGGGATTATCGCGCTTATCAAAAAATAAAACTTGTCCACCCCAACGCGCCGACGTACCGCCCAAACCAAAATACCTGCCTTTTGCTGCCGCGTGCGATAGTTTCGATTCTGCCGCAACACCCATTTCACCCTCACTTTTGGTTTTTTCATTTCCCATTTCAATAACAGTGATTTCTATATCGCGCACAAATGTTTCTAACAGTCGGCGCAATAAATACGCGCCGTACGTGCCACAACCAATGATACAAATTTTTTTCAAGGTGTTTGTTTTTTTTGTTTATCGAGGTAATCGGACTTCAGCGGATGATAAAAAATACGCGCTCTTTTGTTCTTTATTTTTTGCCTTTTGCTAATTGCTATCTGCCATTCAACTTCGATTCCGTTAATCGGATAGATAATATTATCTCTGCTATTACACGTTGCATAGCATAATGCCAACCATATTTGCCGTCCAAAATGCCACCTTTAAGGAAAAGACAATAAAAAAATGCGATAATTGGCGCAGGAAAAATAAGGTAACGCAGTTTATCGCTCGTTTTTAATTGCTTGAAAGGCGTATTGATGAGTTTTTCCGCTTCTTGTTTTAAATATCTATCTTGAGAAGCTAACCAATGCGAAAAAGGTTTCCTGTCGTCATGAATAATAAAACCGTTTAAATTTCCGATATTCCCCTCAATTATTACTGTATGTCCGTGACCATCGTTTACATAATGTGCGCGACTTTTGGCATATAAAACTTTTCTCGGTGGATACATACTGCCGCGTACAGGTTTTCCAAAAATGGCGTATTTAAATCGCGCGCAGTATGCTGCTGTTTTTGTGGCATCGAGTTGTAAGCCCAAAATACTGTTGATGATTTCATCATCTAAAATATAATCTGCATCGAGAGAAAGAACCCAGTCGGTTTCAATTTTTTGCAAACCATAATTACACTGGTCTGCAAAAGAAACAAATTTATTTTGAAAAACCTTCACCTTCGGAAATTGCGCTAATATATGCAACGTCTCGTCGGTACTAAAACTATCAATAACTACAATTTGCTTTGCCCACAATAACTTGCCGATATTTCGTGCAATATTAGGCGCCTCGTTGAAAGTTAAAATGAGCGGTGTGATGTTTTCTGCGTCAATCATTTTGTAAAATATGTTCTAAGCTGTTCAAGTTTTGGAGATGCGTGAGACTTTTATAATTGGCAATGTACAGTTGCGCTAAATGCGTCGGGTCAAAATCTTTTTGAATTTGCGCACCACTGCGCTCAGAAATTTTTTGTCGTTCCGTGAGATTTAAATATGCCCTTGTCAAATTTTCAACGATGCTTTCAACGGTTGTATCGCACACCCAACCCAAATTATTTTCTGCCACGTAATCGGAAATACCGACATATTTACTCACTAAAACAGGTGTTCCAACGGCTAAAGATTCGATAACAACCAGCGCAAAATTTTCATTATAAGACGGTAGCACTAATAAATCTGCTTGCACAAATGCCGCGCGACGTTGCTCCGCATTCACCCAACCAATCCATTGGATTTTATCGGCAATTTTTAAATTTTTGCTGCGCGTTTTTAACTGATTTAAATAATCGGTTTCGCCACCGCCTGCCATTTTTAATGTCCAATTAAAATGGGCTTTTGCGAGCGCATCGAATAAAAGCTCCGCCCCTTTTTTGGGATGAAGTCGGGACAAAAAAAGTAAATTTATCGGCGAGTTATTTGTTGTTCGTGCTTCGTGCAAGGGAGATTTATGTATCACTAAACTTTCTAAATCAATAAAATTAGGTAAAACGCAATGTTGCCAATCTGGAATTAAAGTCAAACATTCTTTCGCTTCTTGTTGCGAAGTGGTAAAGAGAAAAGTATTTTTTAAAATCCATTTGCCAATAACGCGGTGAAAAATAGGTTTAATTTTTCCTTTCATCGAAAACGGACTCAACATTCCATGTGGCGAAAAAACGGGTTTAACGCCTTTAATTAAACAAATAATTATTGAAAGTAGGGAAGGTAAATTCCACCAAGAATGTATGTGCACAGCATCGTAAGCGTCTATATTTTTCCATAAAAATCGCAACTGATCGGGTGCCCAAAGCATCGGTTCTCTCGTCAATCTTTTAAAATAATACACATCTACACCGTCCATTTTTTTAGGTGCGATTTTATAAATAGGTAAATCTTCGTCGCCATTCGCCGTTGTTGAAAGCACCGTCACTTCACAATTTCCTTTTGCAACCAAATTTTCGCACAATAAACTGATAGCGGTAACTGTACCACCATAAGTATAGGCAGGTTTATAAGTTGGAATGATGTGGAGTAGTTTCATATTGAGTTTGAGCTAATAGCTTTGAACTTTTAGATAGAGGTTTATAAGGGGGCTTTGAGCTTTGAGCCAACGGGGTAATGCTCAGAGCTGATAGCTGATGACTGATGACCGATAGCTTTTTTTATTCCTTCAATTATTTTTTCGTAGCTATAATCTTTAATAATCTCAGATGAGCGCGTACGCATTTTTTGTATATCGGAATCTGATTGAGAAAAAAAAGAATCAATACAAGTTGCTAAGTTTTTGTAGTCTCCCGAAGCATAAATAAATCCATTACCATCCACTAAATTGTAAGCACTACCAACCATATCGGAAAGAATAATTGGTAAACCAAAACACATTGCTTCGTTTGTCGAAAGTCCCCATGTTTCATACATACCCGAACACATAACGTATAAATCGGCGCATAAATAATAATTTGGCATTTGGCTTTGGTTTATGAAACCTGTGAGTAAAACGTTTGAATTTAAATTATTTTCCGAAATCAGTTTTTCCATTTCAGCGCGTAAATTACCCTCACCTACAAAAACGGTAAAAATATTTTCTTTATGTTGCGCTAATATGAGTGCACGCAATAAATCTAAAGGGCGTTTTTTTTCAATAAATTTACCTGAATAGATAATTACTTTTTTGTTGAGAGGAATACCAAGTTGTTGTCGAATGTTGTTTTTTTCGTTTTTGTGTGCGTTAAAAAAATTAATAAATCTGTTATTATCCACGCAGTACGGCGCGAAAAAAATTTTATTTTCTGGCACATTGAGTTGCCTGAAATATTCGGAGTTCTGATTACCGACAGCTAAAAAAGTATTTGGTAACTTAAAAATAATTTTACTGAACCAAAAATTTTTTATTTTTTTGGCAAGTGTATTGGGTTTATTATTTTCAATGATTGCCGTGTTTTCACCCCGAATAAAAACGCGGTGCCCAAATAATTTTCCAAAAAATAAAGCTAAGAGCAGTGTAGCATAATTCCAACCATGAATCCAAATAACACTATTGCGCTCGGCGCGGTACAATTCTTTAACGATACCTAAATTTAGCAAACCAAAAAAAGAATTGAGCGTTTCGGTGCGCGCATAGTTTTTTAGAAATTTATAATTGTAATCGCTCAGCAACGGAATATCCCATTTAACGGCAACGCCAAATTCTGTATCTTTTGTCGCTTCTAATCCAATTTTGCTGCAATACAATACTTGAAAATTTATTTCCGCATCTCTCGCCAACAATTGGTACAAAGGCGTTTGGTATTGAATCGGGTGCGAGATGAGTTGAATTAAATTCGTTGTTCGTTGTTTGTTGTTCGTTGTTCGTTTGTGCATCGGTTAATAAAATTTGTGAAAGATTTTTTTTGGGTTAATGAGTATGTAGCGAACAACTATCAACGAATAACTATCAACGAATAACTATCAACAATGCCGGTTAGTTTTTTTGCGCCGATTTCATTCAAATGATCTACGTCGTAAAAATCATTTTCTTTAAAGTTTTTATCGGTCATTAAATTATAGTATTGCACGTTGTTGTATTTTTTTTGCAATTCTTCCGCAGTTTCGATGGTATATTCTAACTGTTTAGAATTTAAATTTTCGATATAATTGGCACACGCAGGCGGTGTGTAAAGCACAATTTTTATATTTCGTGCTTGCGCAAATTCAACGATTTCTGTTAGGTATTCTTTGTCCGGATTAAAAAATTTATAATCTGTCGCCGTATGAATTTTGGCGCGCTCTGCGCCTCCCGTTTTCAAATCTTTTTTATATTTTGAATTATAATCGAGACCAAAGCCTAAATCTGTACAATTAATCGTGTTTTGTTTCACCCAATAAAACGAATACAATTTTAGGAAATTAGTTTTAAAAGTATTGCTCAAAAATTCGCTGTAATCTTTAATATTTCCCGAACTATTGAAGCCGTAATAAATCATGTAATTTTTGGTTCGCCAAGATTCAATTCCGGTTTCTAAATTCCAAAACAAAGAAAAATAAGAAACGGGTAGCGCAATACATTTCAACTCATTCCATTTGCCGTCGTATTTTTTTAAAATTTTCAAATCATACTTATAGGACTGCGACATATAACTCGCATTAAAACTTTTTGAGTGCGTGTAAATCGGATTGATGCCAAAATAAGAATGTGAACTTCCGAGAAATAAAGTTTGAACACTGCTCGAATTTTTATCTAAATAATCTTTTTTATATTGATAGTCGTTCGGTATTCTTCTCAAAAGCACTTCAAAAGAAATTGCTATTAATAAAATTGGCAAACTAAATAAAAATATTTTTTTTAGAAAGTATATCACTGCTTAAATGTTAGTTGATAGTTGTAGTTGAATTAAATAACGCGACTTACAACCAGCAACTATTAAACGCCCTTTAAAATTGACTAAAATTGAAAATAAATAAATTTCTGTTCTTCGCCGCCAAAAAAAAGAATGGCGCCTACTAAACTATAATAAATCGCGAGCCTGAAAAATGTTGGTAATTTGATACCAATATTTGCAATCGCATATTTCTGTTCTCTACCAAGCCACTCTATAATTATAAAAATAATGATGAGGAGAATTATTGGTATCGGCAGAATTTGAGGTATAGAAAACAACGAGCGCGAAAAAATAGTTGAAATAATCTTAAAAGCGTGCGATAAATTATCTGCTCTAAAAAAAATCCAAGCGAAAACGGTTAAACCAAAAGTAGAAAGTATTTTTAAAAAATCTGTAAACGTGGGCAGCAATTTTCCTTTCGCGACAATGTCTAAATGCACTCTGTTTTTATTCCGAATGAGTAAGGGTAAAAAATAAATTGCATTCAATGCACCCCACACAATGAATGTCCAATTTGCGCCATGCCAAAAACCACTGACTAAAAAAATAATAAAGGTATTTCTAATTTTTAACCACATACCACCTTTACTGCCGCCGAGCGGAAAATACAAATAATCGCGAAACCAAGACGACAAAGAAATATGCCAACGCCGCCAAAACTCGGCGATATCGCGCGAGAAATATGGGAAAGCAAAATTTTGGAGTAACTCAATACCTAAAAGTCGGGCAGTACCAAGCGCAATATCGGAATAGCCAGAAAAATCGCAATAGATTTGAAAAGCAAAAAAAATAGCACCCGCAACTAAAGTGCTTCCGCCATACGCGTTTGAATGATTAAAAATTGTATTCGCAAATTGCGCGCAATTATCGGCAATAACCATTTTTTTAAACAATCCCCACAAAATTTGTTTAAGTCCATCAACAGCTTTTAAATAATTAAAATGTCGCGATTTCTGAATTTGTGGCAATAAATGCGTAGCGCGCTCAATGGGTCCGGCAACCAAAAGTGGAAAAAAACTGACGAACAAAGCGTAATTTACAAAATTTCTGCAAGGCTCTATACGCGATTTATAAATATCAATCACGTACGACAGTCCATGGAAAGTATAGAACGAAATGCCGATGGGTAGAATCACTTTTATCGTCCAAGGATTAATTTTTAAACCCCAAAAACTTGCAGCATCAACAAAACTCGCAGCAAAAAAATTATAGTATTTAAACACGCCTAAAAATCCTAAATTTATAATAATGCTCAACCAAAACCAAAACCGCGTTGTAAGTTTTAGTTTATTAATTATTAGGTTTGAATTATGACGAGAAGGCTCAAAGCTCAAAGCTGATAGCTGATAGTTCTTTTTCGCTTCAAACATTTTAATACCCGTATAATAATCCAGCAGCGTCGAAAACATTAACAAAAATAGAAAGCGATAATCCCAACAAGCATAAAAATAATAACTCGCGCAAAGCAACATCATATTTTGTTGCACAAGTTTTTTATTCGCAACAAACCAATAAAGGATAAAGACGATGGGAAAAAAGACGGCGAAACTGAGCGAATTAAAAAGCATTCTTTGAATGAATAATTATTAACTACTAACTATTATTTATTGGCTGTTAAGTGGGACGGATCCAGCCATTTTATATCTGTGAAACCGTAACTTTTTAAGAGTTGCGTAATTATTTTTGCGCCATTGTTGTAACCCCATTTATCGAGAATGGCAAAATGAACTTCACACAAAACGGCGCGACATTTTGGATGCGATAAAACGTCTTTCATACCTTTGAGCACTTCAATTTCTGCACCTTCAACATCAATTTTAATAACGTTGGGGGAAATAGAAGGATGTTTTTCTGCAAAATCGTCGCCTCTGACAGCTTGAATTTTTATAGTTTGAGCACCAACTATTTCTTTATTCATCAACGAGTGATCGCCCACACCAAATTCTGGTGAAGTATTTAAAAACATTTCGGAATTATCGGATGAAAGCGCAATCTCGAAAGTTTGAATATTTTTAAAGCCATTCAAAGCAATGTTTGCCTTCAATCTCGAAAAACAACGCGGTTCTGGCTCGAAACAAATTACATTAATTTTTGACGATTTCGCGCCTAAAATTAATGAATACAACCCGATGTTGGTACCAATATCCCAAAAAATATCGCCATCGTTGAGATTGCTTTCTAAATATTCTAAAATATGCGTATCATTTTTGTAAGATTTAACGCGCACGTATTCGCTCAAATTTTCGACATTCATCTGTATAGTTTTGCCGAAAATATCTATGTTTACTTTATCAGGTTTGTTAGAATCGAAATATTCTTTTTTGGCAGCACTGTCGTGATTAAAAAAAAGATTTCCCAAAACACGGTTAATGCCTAAATCGCGAGTGATTTTTCGGATGGGCGTTAGGAATGTGTAATCCATAATAGTTGTTAGTTGTTAGTTGTTAGTTGTTAGTTGTTAGTTGTTAGTTGTTCACAGGTATTAGTGGTTTATTTTTGAGCCTTCATAGACGAACAATTATCAATGAATAACCATCAACGATTTTTAATTAATTTAGCGGGTATGCCGCCAACAATTGTATTGGCTAAAATATTTTTATTTACAACAGAACCCGCAGCAATTATAGAACCTGACTCGATAGTAACGCCGTCTAAAATGCTACAACCGTGCGCAATCCAAACGTTGTTTTGAATGACGATGCCTTTTTTTGTTTCGCCTTGTAACCGAATGGGTGTGTTGAGATTTTGGAAATTATGATTGCTCGGAATAATCATTGTGGCAGATGCGATTAAAACATCATCGCCAATCGTTAATCCGCCGTGACCATTTAAAATACTGTATGGATTGATGCTACATCGTTTACCAATCGCAATTTCTCCACCATACGAAAGCACCAAAACACCTTCCATTATTTCTGTTCCTTCAGCGATTGAAATTTTCCCACCATAGCGCGTTTCAATCAATGCCGATTTAGCGATGTAAACACTCGGATGAATAAAAATATTTTGCTTCTCGTATCGCCGAAGCGCGTAATTTTTCAATACGCTTCTAACGAGGGTTTTAAACTTTCGGACCATGCGCATTTAGAAAAAACATTGCCGTTATTGCTGCCTTCAAAAAGTGCAAATTCGCTGCCGTTATCGAAAATATCGAAGGGGACTTTATCATTCAAATATTCATAAATATTGGCTGCGCCGCTGAACAACGCGACATCGCAAGAATACATACCCGGCATTAAAAAAGTAGATGGTATTGTACAAGTAAATTTATTTTCAAGGCTTTCGGTTAATTCAGGTTTATGAAAAGTTGTAAAAACTTTATTTTTAAGTTTATCTAAAACAGCAATCCCAACGGTTAACTCACTCAAATTTTCTGCTTGTCGCTCAATATTCAGATGAATTGAAATGGGTTCATCGTGTTTAAATTTATTTAGCTTTTCTTGTCGCGCGTCCGTCAAAAATATTTTCGAAACTTTCACGACATTGTAATTTTTTTTATTATTCACGTAAATAGCATCACTTGTTTCTGTATTATTTCCGCGCAAATATTTCTCAATCGCAGTTTGTGTATCGCCAAAAAATTCTACGCCGCCTTTATTCAATACAATACATTTTTTACAAAGTTGCGCAATAACACCCATATTATGACTCACAAACAAAACGGTTCTGCCTTCATTTTTTGAAACATCTTCCATTTTACCTAAACATTTTTTCTGAAATTCGGCATCGCCAACGGCTAATACTTCATCAACGACTAAAATTTCCGGCTCTAAATGTGCAGCGACAGCAAAAGCCAAACGCACATACATACCGGAACTATACCGTTTAACAGGCGTATCCAAAAACTTTTCGATACCACTGAATTCTACAATCTCATCAAATTTTTGCTTAATTTCTTGGCGCGACATTCCCAGAACGGCGCCATTCAAAAATATATTTTCGCGACCTGTTAATTCGGGATGAAAGCCTGTACCGACTTCGAGTAAACTTGCCACGCGACCGTGCATTTCAATTCTACCTTCCGATGGTTCAGTTATGCGCGAAAGAAGTTTCAGAAGTGTACTTTTACCAGCACCATTTCTACCAATAATACCGACGGCTTCACCCTTTTTTATTTCAAAAGAAACATTCTTAACCGCCCAATACTCTTCAATTTCATCTCCGGTAACCATTGCATCGTTTCCTTTTTGAAACATTTGCTTCATGCCTTTTCCCCAATTTTTTACCCCGTTAACCATTACATCGCGCAGTGCAGTATAGCGTTGCTGCTTTTCGTGACCAATGAGGTATTTTTTTCCGAGATTTTCTACTTTTATAATTGTGTCTGTCATTATAGTTGAAAGTTGAAAGTTGACAGTTTTTAGTTGACTGTTGTTAGTTGAACTACAAACTGTCAACTAAATGAGGTCTGCAAAAGTTTTTTCCATTTTTCTAAATTGTCGAATAGCCAAAAGCAAAATGAGTAGCGACATTGAAACCGAAAATAGCGCGTACAAATTAAACGGATTGGTCGCACTGTCTTTGATAATACACCACCTGAAACCGTCAATAATACTTACCATTGGATTGAGATAATAAAGCATTTTCCATTTTTCCGGAATGACGCTGCTGCTAAAACCGACGGGCGAAATGTATAAACCAAATTGAACGATGAACGGAATGATGTACCGAAAATCGCGGTATTTAACATTGAGTGCTGTTAAATAAAGTCCTAAACCAAACGCGACGATGAAAGAAAGAAAAATGTAGATCGGTAAAAAAATAATTTTCCAACTCGGCACGTACTGATAATATGCCATCAGTAGCAATAGTAGCGCAAATGAAATTAAAAAATCTATAAAACTTGTGATGACCGAACTTGCGGGTACAATGAGGCGCGGAAAATACACTTTTGAAAGTAAATTGGCATTGCCAACCAAGCTATTACTGGCTTCAGTTAGGGCGTTGGAAAAAAATTGCCAAGGCAACATGGCTGCAAAAACCATTATGGCATACGGCGCATCGCCTTCAGTTTGCATTTTTGCCAGCCTACCAAACACAACAGTAAAAACGAGCATAGTAAGTAGCGGGCGTAAAATTGCCCACAAAACGCCAATGACTGTTTGTTTATAACGCACTTTTAAATCGCGCCACGAAAGAATATAAAACAACTCGCGATAGCGATAAATATCAGACCAATAATTTTTTTCAGTTCTACCCGGTTCAATAACGAGGTTGTATGTGAGTTTTTTTTCTGTCATAGTATTTTTAATTAAGCGTAGAAGTTTGAGCACGATGCGTTGAGGTTTTATTTTCCGTTCTCAACGCTCTTTTCTTAATTGATTTCATTGCCTCAAATATTTGATCGTGATACGATTCCCAAGTGTATTTCATTGCCACGCGTACTGCTTGAACGCCTACCTTTTGCAAATTTGCTCTGTCGTAATAAAAATATTCAATCGCTTTTACCCAAGCATTTAAATCGCCGACAGGTAAAACTAATCCGCCGCCCTGCGAAACAGCATCTTTTGCACCCGTATTTTCAGAAACTAAAACAGGCGAACCACACGCCATTGCTTCTACTACAACTTGCGCCCAAGAATCTATATTGGAAGGAAAAATAAATAGATCGAGCGCGTGATGAAGTTTTACTAAATCGGCGTGCGGCAAAAAAGGTATGTATCTGAAATAATGTGCATTAATTTGTGGCACGTCAAAATCTTCTATTGGTCCAATCAGCGTCAATCGAATATTTAATTTTTTTTCGACTAAAATTTTTAGTACTTCCATCATAAACGGTAAACCTTTCCGATGACTTAGCGTACCAACGAAATATATTTCTAAATTTCTTCGTCTGTTGTCCCATGTTTGATTTTCAACGTTAGTTGTTTCTAAACTATCACCTATCAACTCGCCACTATCAACTGAAACTATATTATATCTTTCTTTCGGCGTAAACACTTTCTGATTAATTCCGAGATACGTTTTGTAAATTCTTTCTTTTTTAAAGCCGCTTTCAATAAGTGTTTTTTCTGCGAAGGATGAAATGCAAATTATGTAGTCGGTATAGTTGTATGCTTCCTCTTTGCGATGAGAAATATACGCTAACTTTTTTTTATCTTTATAAGAGCCAACTTCTGTTAAAACCGGATTTTGAAAACTGTGATGCACTGATGCTAAATCTAAAACGGTAATTTTTCCGCGTTGTTTTGCCGTTTTAAAAGATAATAAATTCGCATTTTCATAGCCAATAAAAATATCAAAATCTGCTTTTTTTAATTTCGTCGCTACCAAAGTATCGAACCATTTATTGGCGTTTCTTGTCACCCAATATTCATCGGTAATAATTTTTCGAGAAAGCGCAATGAATGGGAAATGTGAAATTTTATTCCTTTCGATACCTACAAAATTTAGTTTTTTAAATTTTGAAGCCACTTTATCACCCAAATATTTTACGAAACTTATTTTATTTGCAGCAATAGATGTAAAGAATCGCGCTAAAATATTATGCTTTGCCAATGCAATCAACAGCGCATTCGTATGTTGTTTCCCAATTTGACTGACAATAATTTTCAATTGTAATTTATATTTTATCGAAGGGCTAATTTTTAAAAACAGCGTTCAGATAGATAGCTTGTTAAAATAAACTTTATCTAAAAAAGCTAAACCAAAAAAAGCATACGCTACTTGGTAAGCATTGAATATGAAAATGGTGAAGAAGAACATATAAAAAAGAATCGGTACCGAATAAATCAGTGGAATTTTCATTTTTATGGCTATGAAAGCAAACAAAAAAGTTCGTATTATCAGTAGTAAATAACCACCTTCCATTAAAATACGTCCGGGTTCTTCTTCAACATAACCGTATCGAACTAACTCTTGCGCTTTTCCCCATTTGTTTGTTGCGCCTTGATATGTTGCACCCAAACCGATACCGAACAACGGATAATTTCCAGAAAAATTAAATGTTTCTTCAAAAATTTTTGTCGTCCGATTGTTAGCTTCACCCGATTGCTGACCAGACGTTACGCGCTCAGCAATAGCATTAAAAGATTTTTCTACGGAAGTTAAAACTTGGCTTATGTTATAAATATTGGCAAGCAGAACCAAAACACACACAACAGCTACGGCTTTAATTTTTTGACCAAACGAACCAAAACTTAGAAAACCAAAAACGATGCACATTACATACGGCACTAAAACTGCGCGACTACCATTCATAAACGAACTGACTAAACCCAACGCCACCAGAAATAAAATTAACAAGAGCGGAAATTTTTTTTCAATCATTAATGCCCAAACGAATAAGCCCGCAAAAAATAAAAACGATCCAAAACCAGAAATGTAAGAAAAAGTGCCGACAACGCGCACACCTCCACCCACAAAACTCGCGATATCATCTTGGCTGCCAGAGTTTTCGTATCTGTTTAAGAAATGATTATAGGGCAATTGAAATTGTGTAAAGGCTAAAACAGATTCGATGATAATAAAAATGAGAAATACGGTTTTAAGTTTTTGTATCGGGAACGCTTCGCGCTCATGCAAATACATGAGCATTAAAAACCAAAAACCAAAGTGTATGATGAATCCGAAAATTCCGTGATAAATAGTTTCATTCATTGGGTTCAGTGCCATTGCAATGAGCAAAAGCGCATACGGCACGAGCGGTTTACAAGAAAGAATTGTTTTTTCTCTTTTCATTGCAAAAACAATGAGGAAAGGCATTATTAATTGACCGATTAATAAAATATCGCT
>JAYVNP010000040.1:0-46322 GCA_043758385.1 Saprospiraceae bacterium | reverse complement strand
TTCAAAACTTAAGAGATTTTTTTTCTCATTAACTGCATAAAACGCATTGTTAATTAAATTCAAAATCACACGACCAATATCTTGCGGAATAACTTCGATTTTAGGTAGCGAAGGATCTAAGTTTGAAACCATATCGCAGTTAAAGTTTTTGTCTTTAGCGCGTAAACCATGAAATGCTAATCGGAAATATTCGTCGCACAGTTTATTAATGTCGGTAGGTTCTTTCACACCCGTTGAAGCGCGCGAATGTTCGAGCATACCTGTTACGATACTTGCTGCGCGTTTACCATGGTGGTTTATTTTTTCCTGATTCGAATTTAAATCGTGCATCAATTCTTTCACATATTCTTCATCAATCGGTTTTTTGATTATTTCTGCATCCAAATCTTTAGTGATGCCTAAGCTCAATTCAGAAAAATTATTGACAAAATTGAGTGGATTTTGAATTTCGTGCGCAATACCGGCAGTCAATTCACCTAAACTCGCGAGTTTTTCGGATTGGATAAGTTGGTTTTGCGTGGCTTTAAGTTCTTTAAGCGTTTTTTGTAATTGGGTATTTGCTTTATGTTTATGGCGATTATTGCGATACAGAAACAAACTTGTAAGTGAAAGCACACCGAGACCTACACCAAATCCGTATTGTTTGAATTGGTTCTCGCGTTTAATTTGTAACTCTTGTGCAAGTTGTTGTTGTCTTTGTTCTTCGAAAAGCGTTTTTTGAAGTTCTTGAATTTTATTTGCGCCGTAAAGTGAATCATTCACAGCAAAAGCCATTTTCCAGTAAGTGTTAGCTTGTTTCGTGTCGGTTGATTCGTACTGCTCAGCCAACATTTTGCTGCTCTGTAATATGGCAGGTTTAAAATTAATTTTCAACGCCGCGTCAAGAGCGAGTTTAGAATAATAAATAACAGAATCGCGCTGATTCATGTCATTAAAAACTTCGGCGATGTAATTGCAAGCATCGGAAACGCCAATCGGTTCACTGCGTGAAATAGATCCTTCTATGCTTTGTAGTAAATATTTGAGTGCATCAACCTTATTACCTAATTTCGATTGAGCGATGCCAGAAAACATCAAAATAGTAGGTCGAACGCCCGAAAAATCAGTAAACCCAGGATTGAAAGCATTATTATAAGCTTTTTCAAGAATTATATTGGCTGAATCTAATTTATTGAGATGAATGCAGTCTCTTCCACTCCAAATTTGAATTAAAATTCTCCAATAAATATCGCTTGGTGTATGCTGAACAGTCTCGTCTAATTTTACGGCACGATTTATGAATTCATGCGCTTTCGTAAAATCATTTAAAAACCAATAGGAAGCACCAATACTGTTCAAACAGTTAGCCGTTTCAAACGCTAATTTATTCTCTTCAGCAATGCGCAACGCCTTGTATAATTTAGCTAATGCTTCAGGAGAATTACCGTGAAAAGCTAAAAAGATGCCTTGACTATTTAAAATACGCACACTCCCGCTGTGAAATTGAAGTTGTTTAGCCAGTTCCAATCCTTGATTGCCATAAAAATCTAATGAATCTTTATTAACCCATTGATAAATAGTACATAAGTCGGCAATGAGCAGCACTCGGCTTGTATCTGCTTTTGAGTTCGCTAATTCCGTTTTTAATTTCTCAAGATGCTTGGCGCGTTCCTGATTTTGAGCTTTCGCAAATGTTGGCAATAGCAAAAGCACAAAAAATTTAACTAACCGTTTCATATTTTTTAGTTTGAATTGGGTTGTGTTTGGCTCACAGTTTAATCTAAAATTATAGTTTGTTTTCGCTTTTTATTTTTTGAACAAATTCTATTGTTACATTGAAGGTAAGGGCAATCTGTTCGATGCTTAAAATTTTCATTTTAAGCGCATTAATGACCCCTTCAATTCTCACTTTAGTTTCACCTTTAATCACGCCATCATCAAAAGCAGTGTCAATCGAATTTTTTAAATCTCGATACACTTTAATGCTTTGCTCGTATTTAATTTTTTCTTCAGGATTATATTTTGCAATTTCAGCAGCCTCAAATAAGCGTTGGAAAATACGCTCTTTTAATTTAGCGGGACGATTTTCTAAATCGGGTAGATTTTTGAGGGCAAATAACCATTTATCGTAATTGGTTTCTAATTCATTTTCCGTTTTTGTAAAATTGGGCATTTCTAAATAAATAAACGTCAGTTTTTCGTAAAATACCTGACAGTTCTGGTCTTTTAATTTTACTACGTGACGAACTTCTCTATTTTTTTGGGAGGTATCAAAAACAAAATCTAAAATACCAACGGTATAAACTTCATTTAATTTGTAATTCCAATCTTTTTTGAGTGCTTGTTCTTGAATCGGGAAACTCTCGTAGTAAACACTTCGGTCTTTGAAATAATTTTGCTTGGCTTTTTGCATTTCAACAATAAATCGTTCACCCGATTCACTGAGGCAATACAAGTCAAAAATCGCTTTTCTATCCGATTCTGTTTGACCCATAAATTCAGCTGATTTATAAGTCAGGTCTTGAATTTTTTTATTTTCCGGTAAAATAACATCGTTCAAAAAAGCAATAAGCAAATCCTTATTAAGCTCTGTGCCAAATAATTTCTTAAAACCAAAATCAGTAAATGGATTGATATATCTATCAATAAGTGCCATAAAACTATAAATTTAATAAGTTAATCATACTTTTTTGTACAAATTTACAAGATATGAACGATTTACCCCCTGAAATTGTTATTTAACTTTTACTAAACATAATTTGTGTTCAGTTTTGCACTAATTTTATTTTATGAGTAAGCATGGGCGCGTTTTAGTAGCAATGAGTGGCGGAATTGATAGTACGGCAACGGCAATGATGCTGCACGACGAAGGTTACGAAGTTGTGGGTATTACTATGAAAACATGGGATTATGCCAACGCGGGAGCGTCAAAAAAAGAAACAGGTTGTTGCTCACTCGATTCTATAAATGATGCGCGCGCTGTGGCAGTTAAAATGGGCTTTCATCATTTTATTATTGATATTCGCGTTGAGTTTGGCGATTATGTCATTGATAATTTTGTAAGCGAATATATGAATGGCAGAACGCCGAATCCGTGTGTTTTGTGTAACACGCACATAAAATGGAATTCGCTTGTAAAACGCGCAGATATGCTCGATTGTGAAAATATTGCAACCGGACATTACGCCATCATCAATAAAACAAAAGATCGTTATCATATTTCTAAAGCCGTTGATGCGCAAAAAGATCAATCTTATGTTTTGTGGGGATTAACGCAAGATTGTTTAGCACGTACTATTTTCCCAATTGGAAAAATGTTAAAACCAGATGTTAGAAAATATGTGAAAGAAGCGGGTTACGAGGAATTTTCAAAAAAAGGTGAGAGTTACGAAATTTGCTTTGTGCCCGATAACGACTATCGCGCTTTTTTGCGATTTAAAAATCCGGACATTGATGCGCAATTGAAAGGTGGCAAATTTATAAATCTTCAAGGTGAAGTGATTGGTACACACGCAGGTTATCCATTTTTTACAATTGGTCAGCGCAAAAATCTGGGTACAGCTTTTGGCAAACCGATGTTCGTAACAAAAATAATTCCTGAAACGAATACTGTTGTTTTAGGGGAACTCGACGATTTAAAACGCAACGGCATTATTGTTGGCGGTATTAATTTGCAAAAATATGCGCGAATAGATGCTCCCATAGAAACATCAACGCAAATTAGATATAACGATGGTGGCACACTCGCAACAATCACAGAAGTTGAAGAAGGTATTTCGGTTGAATTTTTTGCACCAGTTCGTGGCGTTGCACCTGGACAATCCGCTGTATTTTACGAAGGCAATGACGTTATTGGCGGTGGTATTATTATGAAAAGTATGTCTTTCTCATCCAAAAAAGAAAAAGAATTAGAAGGCGCACATTAATTTTTTTCAATTAACTTATAAGTAAATTTATTATTCGTATGTTTGCGACGTAAACTTTCGCAACATATCGCTGCAACAAACTTACTTATAATCTAATGAAACTAAAGTTACTTTCTATTTTATTTTTAATTGCACCCTTGTGTACGTATGCGCAATGGAAATCTTTTAGTTCTGATATAAATTCTGAAATAAGGGATGTTTCTTACGTATCGGCAACTAAGGTTTTTTTTATTTCCAACAATCTTCCAAAAAATACTTCTTCATTAAATATTTCAAACGACGGCGGTATAACACCCACAACTGTTAGTAATGGCAATGCGGGAATTCATTACGGCTGTTTACATTTTTTCGATGCCTCTAAAGGATTAATTTGTGGCTATTCAGAAACAGATAATACCAATTATGTTTGGAAAACTTTGGATGGTGGATTAACCTTTAAATCCATTGTTTTAGATTCAAAAACAAGTCAAGATTTGCCTCGTCCCGTAAAAATAATATTTACCACCGATAAAATTGGTTACATTGTAACAACATCTACTTCAGGTTCTTCTTTTCATAAAACATTAGACGGCGGTGATACTTGGAATCCGATTATTTTAAACGAATATGTTTACAATAAACTCACTGCTATTACAAGCACAAAAGCAGCTTACCGTTTTATTTTGCGAAACTCTATTTTGCTTTTTGAAAAATCTGTTGACGATTTAAAAACTTGGCAAAGCCTCAGCATTCCTAACTCGGCAAGTACATTTAATTTTCAGAATGATACGCTTGGTTTTATGGGAACTACGGTAGGTGAAATCTATAAAACAACGGATGGTGGAAAAAATTGGGTAATTAACGCACGCATTCCTAACGGCTCAATTAATAATATTTGTTTTATTACATCGACTTTTGCATACATATCCGTTAAAAGTACATCTTCTAATGATTATATTTTGAGAACAACGAATGGTGGAAATTCCTGGCAAACTGTTTATATCTTAAATAATAGGTCTAACTCCATTAATAATCTGTATTTTTTTAACGAGAACATTGGATTATCTACTGGTTCTTCCAATATCTCAACTGTCGCAAATGCTTCAAATGCACCGACGAGTAAACGACCTACTTTTATGCTTTCGGGTGCTGACGCAACTTGCAAAAACAATTTTAATATGCTTTTTAGGTTAACAGGTACTTCACCTTGGAAAATTATAGTGCAAGAAAATAATGCCATAAATAAATCGGTGTATAGTATAACTACTCCAACTTTTGAATTTAATTACACGCCCATTGATTCGAATAGCACAGCGATTACTCCTTTTAGTGTTGAAGATGCAGAAGGTTTGTCAACGGAAGTTGGCGGTGCTTCAACAAAAATTCCAACAATACCAGCTGCAACAATTCTCAAAGATTCTCAACGCTTATTTGCTTTAGGTTCTGCTATAAATGTCAAACTCAAGTTAACGGGTTGTTCTCCGTGGAGCTTAAAATTTAAAGAAAATCTGCTTGATACTGTTGTAACCAAAATTTTTGACGCCAATTATATTTATAAAACAAAATTGAATAGTAGTTATCTCGATTTCCGATTAGTTGCAGTGAAATCTTTAAATGGCGATTGGTTTGAATACAATGGTAATCTTTCCGATTCTATTTTGAATTATGTCCGGTATTCTACGAACACAACTGCTGTTACTGATTTTAACTCCAATTTTATTTTAGAAGCTAATCCTAATCCGTTCGATAATAAACTTTCACTTAAAGTTTCGAGTAAAAATACAATTAATGCGCAAATAGAATTGTTTGATATTAGAGGTGCGCAGCTTTTGAATTTAAATTCAAAATTAAATGAAGGAATGAACAGTTTTAATTTCGATACGCCGTTTAACGCAGGGATTTATTTTTTGCGCATCCGAACTGAGAAAGAAGTGAGTAAAGTTGTTAAATTGATAAAAATGTAAAATGCTTTTACTGAATTACTGGAATTAAATAATCTTTTTTATTTTTAGTTGTGTTTAATTTCTTGATTTCTTTAAATTAGGGTTAAATTTGGAAATGAAACAAATATTTTACTCTTTCCTTTTTGTTTTTAGTTTTTGTCTTTGGTCGTGTTCCAAAAGTGCGAACGATTCTTATACACTTTACGCGAATGATTATTTTCCGTTAAAAATTGGCGCATCTCATATCTATACTTTAGATACCATTCAATTTGATCCTGGCACAGGGATTGTAAAAATTGATACTTTCAAATGGTATGCGCAAGAAATTATTCAAGATACTTTCATAGATGCTCAAAAAAATGTCAATTATTTGATTGATAGATTCGAACATTCGCGCAACGTTAATGACACTACTTGGATTTATCGCCGCACGTTTACTGAAACTATCACTTCGCAAAACACACAACGTTTAGAGGGTACTTTTCGATACATTAAATTACCGACTGCTTTTTCTTTCAATCAACAATGGGATGGCAATGCGTATTCTGATGCGTACTCAACAATTTCAGTCGCCAACAATACCGTTTTACCTTTTATACAAACTTGGAAAAGTACAATTACCAGCGTTAAAGCAACCGAAACGCTGAATGGAAAAGTTTTTACTGATATAACCGTTGTTGAGGCTAAGTCGGATCCAAATATATTAACTGAACGTCGTTATCAATTAGAAAAATATGCAAACGGTATCGGTTTAATTTCGCGCCAACTCGAAATTTTAGACACCCAAATATTAGACCCAACCAAAGCATGGACTGTTAAAGCACAAAAAGGGTTTATTGTAACTCAAAAATTGGTGGTTCAATAATGGTTATACTTCTGTTGTACTCATTATTATTTTGCAATTTCTCAATATGTAATTTAGCTTTTAAAATAGCAGAGTAAATGGCATCTGAGTCATCAGTTTGCATCGCGTCTTATGTTTTACTCAGACGATTATTCGTTTGTCAGCGATTTACTATGAACAACTTTGCGCGAAAAACTATCAATTAATTTGCACCTCTTGCACCTTTAAAACCAATTGTTTTTTTAATAAAAATAGAATCCTCTTTGTTTAAGGTGAAATGTTCAACGTCATTCATTAAAATAACATTACCCACTTCTACACGAGCAGAAACAGAAATACCTGCCATGCGTAAATTAAATTTAGCAATTGCTTCGCTGACTATTTGTCGGACTATACGCGCATTACCGAAATATTTGTCGCGATACAGGTGAAGAAAAGTAAGATAATTTTTTAAATGCTCGCGTGATTCTTCCGAAAGCTGAATTTGTGCATCGCTAAACATTCTTTCCGCAATTTGCATCAACTCGGAAGGGGAGTAATCTTCAAACTTTAAAGTCTTATCGAAACGACTGCTTAAACCTGGATTTGTTTTAAGGAATTGCTCCATATTATCGGTATAACCCGCCACAAAAACAAAAAACTGTCCGCGCCTGTCTTCCATTTTTTTCAGCAACGTCTGAATTGCTTCAATTCCAAAATCTCCTTGGTTAGTACCCGTATTGTTTAACGCATAGGCTTCATCAATAAATAAAACACCACCCAACGCTTCTTCAATTTTTTCGGATGTTTTAATCGCAGTTTGACCGACATAACCTGCGACTAAACCTTGACGATCCGTTTCGACCATGTGTCCGCGTTCTAAAATACCGAGTGCTTTATAAATTTTAGTAAGGATGCGCGCGACGGTTGTTTTGCCCGTGCCAGGATTCCCTACAAAAACTGTGTGTAAGTAAAAACTACCGAGTGCGTCTCTACCCGATTCTGTATAATAGCGCACCAAATTAACCAACTCGCGAATCTGCTCTTTTATTTTTTCCATTCCAATTAAGCCATTCAACTCTTCGAGCGAAATTTTTAAAAGTGGCTCGTCAACTGGAATTTTTGGCAATTCATTTTGTTCAATAAGTTGAATCTTCTCTACATCTGCCGCTTCTACTAACGATATTTCTTCGTTACTCATTGAAGTTGGACTTTCGTTATGCATAATGCGCAGACCGAGATTGACTTTCGCTTGTTCAATTACATCGTAAATAAAACGCGCATTGCCAAAAGAGCGGTCGCGATTTCTATATGCTTCCACTATAATGTCATCGAGGCGTTTTTTTGCGTTCGGACTTAATATGATACCTTTTTCAACCGCAGCGAATTCAGAAATTTGCGAGAGTTCTTGAGGCAAATAATCTTTAAAATCGAAAAAATGTTTGAAGCGCGAACGCAAACCTGGGTTCGATTCTATAAAATTGCGCATCTCTTTCGGATAACCCGCAACGATAACTGCTAAATCGCCTGGTCCATTGGAGAGTTCTTTTACTAAAATTTCAATTACTTCGCGACCAAAATCTTTTGTATCTTCATTAGAGCGCGCTAACGAATAGGCTTCATCAATAAATAAAACACCACCACGCGCTTGCTCAATCGCATCTTTTACTTTTGGCGCCGTCTGTCCGATGTACTCACCAATTAAATCAACGCGATCAACTTCGTAAACGTGCCCTTTAGAAAGCAATCCCATTTTATTATAAAGCAATCCCATCATTTTAGCAACGGTTGTTTTACCAGTACCTGGATTGCCCACAAAAACAGAATGTACGTTAATGTTTGTAATTTCTTCAAAGCCTTTATCTTTCCTCAGTTGCAGGAATTGAATGTATTTTGCATGATCGCGTACTTTTTGTTTAATATTATTCAATCCAATAAGCGCATCCATGCGCTGCATAACATCTTCAAATGAAAGACTTGTGTCTTCCAAATCTTGCTGAAGTCTATAACCTTCTACCGACATAGGCACTAAAAGTGCTGGCTCACCTTGCTCAAACGCATCACCAACTTCAAAACTCACAGACGCGATGAGCCTATCCATAAAAATTACATCGCAAGTATAAATATCTTCGCGCCAAGAACCAATAACGTTAGAACCCCAACCTGCCGAAAATTGAATAATTTCATCTTTCTTTTCAATACGCGAAAGTCGCGTAATCTGACCTTTTAATTCACGTGCATTGTTGTAAAATTTTGTAAAAATTTCGCATTGCCAACTTTTAGAAGCATTATTTATGTTTTGCAATTCAATATCGGCATAAATATAACGCGTTTGATCACCCTTGAACGAAGTCATGTAAGTCCGTTCATTAATCGGAATGTCATCGTAAGGACCTTCGTAAAGTCGTAAAGATTTTACATCGAGGTAAGGATTTTCAAAAAGAGTTATCTCTCTACCCGCATCTTCGATGTAAAAATACTTCGTTCCCATTTTTTCGCCATCTACGTAGGCTTCCCAATAATAAGTACCGCGTTTCCAAAACGAACCTTCTTTTCTATTCCCCCACCCTTCGCGCACATAGACGGTGCTGTCGAATTTACTGACAGTGCGTTTAAATTGCAGGGCGCATAATTCATTTTTACCTTTTTTGAGCGCATAGCAGCGTAATTCAACATCGGCTGTCCAATCTTCAGTGTCAAATAATTTGTTGAATAAAGCCAGCTCGCAATAAATGTACGACGTTTCGTAACGGTCAAATACTTGACGATACTTTTTTTTGTTATCCGCCAGCCATTCAGTTGTCGAGTAAATTTTAATTTCTTTAAACTTGAATTTCCGATTGATGCTTAAAATCTCTTCTTCTGGTATCAAACTCATTTTTTTAACGGCTTATTATTTTGCGTAAAATTTTAAAAATTATTATTACAAAAATTTTTAAAATTTCGACTTATAAATTCAACTCGAAAGATAATACTATCATAGCTTTTTTCAAAAAAAAATTGTAAAATGTTTGTAAATTCATAGATAGTTGTTCATTAGTAGTTGTTCGTTGTAAATTGTTATTTAACTCTTTTAAACGAACAAATATCAACTATTAGCTAACTTAGCTATTTTTAAATTTTTTTGAGTTGATATCTGCCTGCGAATAATTTTTTGCACGTCAGCAGTTTCAGGATATTTTTTTATAGCATCAATATATTCTTGTAAGTTTTGCGCCTCACGTGAGACGTAACCGAACCCTTTATATTTTCCATCCTGAACTAATACAACCGCTAATTCATCATCGTCTCTACCTTTATCAATCAGTAAAAAATCTTCATCGAAAGCTGTGTGCATTAAATTTTGTGCAGCTTCAGCGCGGATATTATAAATTTCAGGCGATTCTTTTTGCAAACAAGCACCTAAACAGTTTCCTAACTGATGGCTAAAACAAGCGCGTTCATTCGGTGTAGCATCCAATAAATTTTCGCACAAATTAAATTTTTTACCGAGTGCTTTTAAATAGGCTTTGGCTTCAAAAATTTTAGTAAATTCTTTTAAAGCAACTTGCGTAATGCGTACGTTTCTTTTATTCGGCGCCGCATGAAAACGTTTATAACCGTGTTCATCGAAATAAGTAAAAACAGCAAATGGAAAAAAAAATCGGCGTTGCGCCCTATTGATGCGCGGACGCAAACGTTTAATCTCATAATCTTCGAGCAAAAGCGCAATCAGCTCACTCCCTGTAACTTCGTAAGTAATATCACTTATCGAATCCGAAAGTTTATCGCCTTTGTTAGTTTTATCGTTAAAATGTTCGTACACCCGTTTGCGGATGTTTAAACTTTTACCAACATAAATAGTCGCGCCTTCTTTATCATGAAAATAATAAATGCCTGTACTTTCGGGTAAACTTTCAACCAAAGGCTGTTCTATACTTTTTGGTAAAACAGTTTCTTTAAAACCTGCTTCAAGCCAATCGTTTGCAGGTTGATCAATACGATTTTTATGTAAAATTTTTTCAAAAACTATCGCCGTTGCCAAAGCGTCATCTAAAGCACGATGCCTATCTTCCACTTTAATTTTCCAATGCGAAATTAAATTACCTAATGCATGACTTTTAATTTCTGGAAACGTTTTGCGCGAAAGTTTGACCGTACATAATTGTTTGCGTGAATACGTAAAACCGAGACGTTTAAATTCTTCTTGCACAAAAGCATAATCGAAACGCACATTGTGTGCCACAAAAATAGCATTTTCAGTGAATTCTACAATTTGTTTAGCAACTTCATAAAATTTTGGTGCTGTGGCTACCATTGCATCCGTAATTCCTGTTATTTTTGTGATGTTATACGGAATAGAGCGTTCAGGATTTAAAAGCGTACTGAATTTATCAATTACAGTGTAACCATCGTGTAAAACAATTGCAATTTCTGTTATGCGCTCTCGATCGGCGCGTCCGCCAGTAGTTTCTACATCAATGATGGCAAAGAGTTTATTTTTTGTATTTTTCAAAACGCACACACTTTAAAATCTTATTTTTATGCTTAAGCTATCAGGTTTAATACGGTTTTTAATCATTTTTGTTTTAACTACAACACAATGTTGCACAAATAAAGCACAAAATACAAACAATTTATTTGAAAATAATACTATAATCGTCGGTGCCGAAAAATTTTCTGAATATTTACCTCTGCTAAAAAATAAAAGAGTCGGTATGGTAGTAAATATCACATCGGCTGTCGGAAAAAATAATACACCACTCGTTGATACGCTTAAAAGTTTGGGTGTAGATATTCGCGCTATTTTTCCACCCGAACATGGTTTTAGAGGAACTGCCGATGCAGGTGAAAAAGTTGACAATAGTATAGACGCTAAAACTGGCGTAAAAATTATTTCTATTTACGGCAAAAAATATGCACCCGATTCAACGGATTTAACCAATATTGATGTTTTAATTTACGATATCCAAGACGTTGGTGTACGATTTTATACGTACATATCCACGTTACAATTCCTCATTGAAGCAGCCGCAAAATTTAATAAACAACTTATTATTTTAGACAGACCCAATCCGAACGGGCATTATGTAGATGGATTTATACTCGACACAACTTACAAATCATTCGTCGGCATGCAGCCCATTCCGATTGTTTATGGCATGACGCCTGGCGAGTATGCGCGAATGCTGATTCAAGAAAAAATGTTGAAAGTTGATGCATCAAAACTCAACTTCATCGTTATAAGATGCGACGGTTATTCGCACAAAACATTTTATCAATTACCCATAAAACCTTCGCCTAATATTCCAAATATGCACGCCGTTTACTTATATCCTTCGCTGTGTTATTTTGAAGCAACAGATGTAAGTATTGGTCGCGGAACGGACAAACCATTTCAAATTTTTGGTTCACCGAACATGAAAACTCAAAATAATAATTTTAAATTTACGCCAATTCCAACCGAAGGTGCAAAAACGCCACCACTGCTTAATCAACTATGTTATGGTAAAAATTTATCTGGTTTAGACATAAAGGTGCTTCAAAATGCCGGGAAAATAAATTGGGACTATTTGTTGGAAGCGTATAAAAATCATTCGCAAAAAGGTAGTTTTTTTAATAATAATAATTTTTTTGAAAAACTCAGCGGTAATAAAAGTTTACGCGATTACGTGAAAGCACAAAAATCGAGTGAATTTATAGACTCAGTTTATGCTGACGATCTAAAAAAATTTAAAACCGTTCGTAAAAAATATTTACTCTATCCCGATTTTGAATAAAAATTATGAAACTGAATTCAAATTTTTTTCTTTCAATTCTATTAATTATTTGCGCATCATGTGGCGTTTCAAAAACGCAAACAACACCGAATGCCAATAATACGGATAGCGCAAATGCGCCGTCGAGACCGGTAGAAATATACACAGCACCCTTAGAAGTTGCACCGAAAACTTCGCTTGTCAATATCCCTATTCGTTTTAAAAGCTCTGACATTGAAAATTTGCTCAATGCCAAACTCAATTATGTTATTTATGAAGATAATAACGCAGACGATGACGGTTTAATGATGAAAGCCACAAAAAATCAGAACATCACATTAAAGCTCGATGGATTAAATATTGATTATGTAGTGCCGTTGAAACTTTGGGTTTGGCGAAAAATTTTGGACAACGCTTGGACGGGAAAACGCGGTATTGAAGCTGAAGGCGACATTACTTTAAATTTTAGAACAACGCTCAATATTTATGGCGATTGGACAGTTGATTCGCGTACAGAATTAACCAATTATAGTTGGCAACACAATATGGCAGTTAAAACGGGCATTGGCAATATTGATGTGAAATATTTAGCGGATATTATTATCGGTAAAACAAAAAATGTTATCACTCAAGGTATTGATAAGCAGTTGAAATCGCAATTTCAGTTGTTTGCGCCAATGAACGAAGCGTGGAAACAAATGCAAAATCCGATCAGTATGACGAATGCTTACGGACGTTGGTGGGTGAAACTAACGCCACAAGATGTGACACTTACGCCGTTCAGAAACGAGAACGATGCGCTCGCTACCAATGTTTTTATTTCTACTCTTGTTGATGTTAAAACAGGCGACAACCAACCTGCGTTTCGCCCAAACTCTTTTTTGCCACCTTTTCAATATGCTTATACCACAGCCGATAGTTTCAATATTAATTTAGTAACTTCTATTCCTTTAGTAGAAGCAGAACGCATGGCGCAAAATTATTGTGCGAACCAAACATTTAATGCCGGCGGGAAAAAAATTCGGATTTCAAAAATTGAGTTATTTGGTCAGAATGAAAAAATGATTGTCAATACAAAATTCGAAGGCGACTTTAGTGGAAATTTATATTTAGTGGGTAAACCAGTTTTTAATTCATTGACTAATTCGGTTGAACTACAAGATTTAGATTACGACCTGCAAACCAAAAGTTTTATGATTCGCACAGCCAAATGGCTTTTTGATAGAACGATTTTAAAAAAAATTAAAGAGTCCTGCGTATTTAAAGTTGATAATAATATTACTACACTAAAAAATACTTTAAATGACCAAATGCGCAATTACAGATTTAGTAATAACGTAAGTATCAACGGTTTTGTAACCGATATATTCATCAACAATATTCAGTTGCAACAAAACGAGATTAAAGTTTTCATAAGTTCTGTCGGCAAAATTAATGTGGAGTTAAGTAATTTGAGTAACTATTAAGGATAAATCTTGACAAGATTAGTTTAAAATCAGCTTGATCCAACTAAAGATTATGTTCTTTTTTTATTTTTAAAACAAATTCTAAACTTACTTCAAAATCTTCAGCAATTTCTTCAATTGTTAATTTTTTTCTATTTAAGGCTTTCCGTACACCAATAATTTTACTATTAATTTCACCTTGAGATATTCCTTGGGCTTTACCTTTGGCAATAATAGAATCGTAAGTTGACATAATTTTTGAATTTAATGATTCGGAAGTAGACTTTTGTATTTTATCAATAATTTCATCGGCATTGAGTTCAGATTTTTTGGTGACATAACCAAAAAACATTTTAAAAAGTTCGATTAATTCAGGTTTTTGCTCGAAAGAAATAAAGAAATCAACCAAATTTTTATCAACAAAAGCATTATCATCAAGTTTTTAATAAGCTAAAAATAAAGAATGTAAAATGCTTGTGCCTTTTAATTTTTCAAGAATTTCTTTTTCAATATCGTTTACTTTAGTGAGATGATAATCAAAACTTGGAATAAATTTATGGAACTCACTCGGTAAGCTCTTAAACATCGATGAGAAAGGTTTATAATTCCAAGTTTTCTTACTTTGGTAAACAACTATGGGTAAAATAAAACTCAATTTTCTTTTGTTCTGAATGTCGTCATTCCAAATACAACACATGTAGGTCAACAATTGAACAAAAATGTAAGCAAATGGATAGGACTTATGTTCTAATAAAAAAGCAATAGCGAGAGGTCTGCTTTTTTTATTTTTAAGTTTAAAAAATGCCCGATAAACTCTATCCGATTCAAAAGCTTTCATATTCGCCGTTCGATAGGAAGTTTCGTCAAGAGTTAATTCTTCTAAGTTAATATGAATTAAAAGTTCAGGTGGTAAAAAATGATTGAGATAATCAAGCATTGTTTGTTTAACACTAAAGAATGCTTTGAAAATGGCGTCGTGTTCGTTTTTGTACTCGTTATTGGTTTGTTAGCTCATAGTAATAATTACTTGTGAGACAAAACTAATAAAAAATAGAATCAGAATAAAAACTTTTTTTAGTTTTTATTCTGATTTCAGGATTACACTTTTTCTTTAAGCCTTTCTCGGTATTCTTTTCTGAACTTAGACATTTTTGGTGCAATTACAATGGAGCAATACGGTTGTGAACCATTCAAGTAAAAATAATCTTGGTGGTAATCTTCCGCATCGTAATAATTATGTAATGCTGTAATTTCAGTAACGATGGGGTTTTGCCATAAATGCGCATCCGTAATTTCTTTAGTGATGGCTTGGGCTATTTCTTTTTGCGTATCTGTATTGTAAAAAATACCAGACCGATATTGTGTTCCTTTGTCATTACCTTGGCGATTGAGCGTTGTCGGATCGTGCACATGATAAAAAATACGC
Source organism: Saprospiraceae bacterium (assembly GCA_043758385.1). GTDB lineage: Bacteria > Bacteroidota > Bacteroidia > Chitinophagales > Saprospiraceae > JAAFJT01. The sequence goes on along the minus strand of JAYVNP010000040.1, from coordinate 31,063 downwards.
AAAATTTCTTGTAACGATATAACGTTAGTATCAAACGTGACTTTTATTACTTCTACATAACCAGTAGCACCTGTACACACTTCGCGATAAGTTGGATTTGGTTTTTGACCATTACAATAACCCGAAACGCTACTAATAACACCTTTAAGTTCTAAAAAAACGGGTTCAATGCACCAAAAACAACCACCACCTAAAACAATAGATTCTGTATTTTGAACGGTTTCACTCATTTTAATTACTTTTTAAGAATTATTTATTAACTACCAACACAATTAGCACAAAATATGTAAATTCATTTCTACTTTTGCAACGAAAACATTAACTCAATTTTTGAACGTTTAGTTCTGATAGCATTCAATTTTCTACACAGAGTGAACAAATATTTTTTAATTTTTAATTTTTGGATAATTTTTTGGGCAAACAATACGCTTGTTGCTCAATCGGATTCTTTGAAACCAAAAACTAAAGAAACTGTTGAATCACCTACTGTTAATACCAAACCTAATGAAACGACAGCTCCAATACCGCAAGGAAATTTTACTGTTCCACCCATTATTATACCTTTAGAAACTCAAGTTCGCAGAACGAGAAGAAAACGCGTAGATTCTTTAGCCATTCATCTTGCAGACAGTTTACGATTAGTTTTTTTTAGAGATAGTTTGAGCAAAATTCCGATTGTAAATGCTACTACTAATCAACAATCAACAACTAATAACTTTCCTGATACGACGCATATTTTATCGCAATCGGATAATCCTTTTGATGTTTTACGCGGCGCACCATCCTTAGAAAAAAAACAAGGGATAATTACTAATGAAATTATTGCTTCGCCTATTATAGAAAATAAACCGTCTAATAAAAATTTTAATTTTTGGATTTTCTTTTTTAATCTCTTAATAATGTCGGTTTTAGTGTCTTATGGCAGAAAATCTATTTCAGCAGCGTATAATTCAGTAACGAGTGAAAACATTTTAAAACAATCTTTCAGGGATTTTCTAAGCAAAAGCACAGTTAAATTTACAATTAATGGCTTGTATATAATTTTCCTTTTGAGTCTGAGCATCTTTATTTTTCTAATTTTGGAAGAAAAAAACACTTCTTTACCTTTCGGAAAGGGAACTTTGTTTTTATGTTGCTGCGGGGTGGTTTTTGTAGCGTTTACTATCAAACACTTTACTCTGTATTGTATTTCAAACATCTTTCCGATAAAAAAAGAAATTCAACTCTATAATTTTGTCATTCTAATTTCAGCCATACTTTGCGGCTTTTGTTTGTTTATTATTAATTTGTTCATCGCCTTCGGATCTAAAAATACTGCGCCTTTTTTTATTAATTGTGGTATCGGAATTTTTATATTAATGTATCTAATTCGATATATCAGAAGTGCTAGTATTATAGGAAAATTTTTAACAGAAAATCGTTTTCATTTTTTGTTGTATATTTGCAGCGTTGAAATTGCACCCGTTGTTATTTTTTTTAAAATACTGTCGAAATATAATTTTGGCTTGTAGCCTAATTGTGTTGATACTTACCTTAAATAAATAAAAACTGCGCCTTTCTCCATTAATTATTTGTTTTATTATTTTCGCTACGGTGTAAAAGCTATCGTTTATGACGGAACTTGCCCAAGTTAATGGGGAGAATTTCAAATCGGTTAGAAGTATTTTAGTTACTCAACCCCGCCCATTACTAAAATCGCCATATTTCGATATTGAATCGAAATATAAAATAAAAATTGATTTTAGAGAATTTACGCGCGTAGAAGCACTTGATATGCGCGAGGTGCGTCGCCAAAAAGTCAATCCATTAGATTTTGGTGCCGTTATCTTTAACTCTAAAAATGCAGTTGATTATTTTTTTAAGGCAGCCAAAGAAATGCGCATTACGATGCCTGAAAGCACAAAATATTTTTGTACTTCTGAAACAACTGCCAATTATCTTCAAAAATTTATCGTTTACAGGAAACGAAAAGTTTTTGTAGGTATCAAAAACATCGAGGATTTAACGTCTTATTTCATAAAGCATAAGGATAAAGAAACTTTTTTGCTGCCTTGCTCGAATTACGGCGCAAAAGATGTTACAAAATTTTTAGAAAGTGTCGGCGTGAAGTATCAGGAAGTTGTGATGTACCAAACGGTAAGTAATGATCTTTCTGATTTGAGCGATGTGACGTATGATGTTTTAGTTTTCTTTGCGCCCCAAGCCATTTTGTCATTGTACGAAAACTTTCCAGATTTCAAACAAAATCAAACGCGCATTGCTGTGAGCGGAAATTTAACGGCAAACGCTGTTAAAGAACATGGTTTATTGATTGATATTCAACCGTCTCCTGAAATGCCTTCAATGCCTATGGCAATTGAATACTACATTAAAGCAGCGAATAAAATTCAGGAGTAAGTTTATTTTAGGGTAACTTCGGTATTTATCCAAGTATTTAAATCTTCAAACGATTCAAATTCGCGATTGCCGAACACTTTTTTATCTTTTGTATAAAGCAAAGAAATGGGAATTGCACCACCCCACCGTTTTTCTATTTTTGGCATCCAAGTATCAGCGTTAGTTTGGTCAATCACTACGACCTCCGATTTAATGCCTTTGGTTTGAATAAAACTTTTCAATCGCGTATCAATCGTGTTTTTAAAATCGAGACTGACGAGCAAAACTTTAATTTTTTTATCGGAGTTTACTTTTGCAAATTGTTCAATAAATGGTAATTCAGCGACACACGGTTTGCACCATGTTGCCCAAAAATTTACCAGTAAAACAGAATCACCTGTAATAACTAAGCGTTTTGAAAGTTCATCAGCTGTAATGAAAGGTGTTGCGCGCACACTCTCTTGTGCTTTCAAAAAATTAGAAAATAATAAAATTGCCAACGCAAAGCAAATAGATTCGACTGATATTTTTTTCATAAAAACATTTTTTAGAAAACGCAATTTCTTAAATAACATTGCTGACCAATAACGAAAAATTATCGTAATCGTCTGCTTTAGTGCGCATCTCTAATATATTTTCCGGTTTATTGTTATAATAATCTTCCAAAAATTTGACGTTTGCGTCGGTTCTAATTTCTATCAAACCACTTTCAAATTGTCCGTGTCTCCATTTATACGTCGCGTCAATTTTATTTAAAATATGTTGCATGGTTTCTTTACTGCCCGCATCTTTATCCAAAGGGTTTATTTTCGAGAAAGCCTCATTATTGCGCACCAAAAGTTTAGCAGATTCGATGATAAAATATGCTCCATGAATTTTATAAATATTCTCAGTCGCATGCGCGTGACCATATAAAATCAGTTGAAAATCTTCGCGATTGATGATCAAATTTTTCTTAGAAGTCATGCCACTCCATTTTAAATCAACGATACAAATTTCGTTGCTACGTTGCAAAACCAAATCGGAAATTCCACGCAAATTTAAATCACCAAGGGTAGCTTCTAATTTTTTTTCAGTCGCTAAAACACGCCAACCATCTTGTCGGATGTAATTCATCAACGTCCAAATACTTCGCTTAACGCGATCAATAAAATTTTTTAAATTAGTTTCTTCGCCGTATTGCAAAAGCAAAACGCCTTCGTTTTCTAAAATTTGTAAAGCATTTTCATCAAACCATTTTTCAACATCCTCTTTGTTCCAAAAATAAAAATCAGAATTTAAAATTAATTCGAAGAATCTGTGTGCAGTTCTACCACGCAAAATATTTTCAGACATAGAACTCACTAAATTTGAACGGCGCAAATTCAGAACTGAACCTAAAAACCATTGGTGCGGATAAAATAAAACATTATCTATTGTAGATATATTTTCGTGTGTTCTATTTTCATAAGCATCTACTCCCAATTCTAAATGCGCCGGAACAGTTTGCAAAGAATATGGTAATAAAATTTCTTTTTTAGGATAATTAAATGATTCATTTAAAACGGTCGGAAAAGAAGATTCTTCTAAAGAATAATTTTGATGGTGGACATAAAAACGATAAATATCGGTGAAACAGACTTTTAAATAACTTAACAAAGGATGTTCCTTCACTTCAACCCCTGTAATAACGCGCGGCACAACCAAAATAATTTGCTGCCTAGTGTTTAAAAAAGGTAATTTTTGATACAGAAGTTGTTGCGTTTGATTTTTTTTTGGCGTATTAATTTCAATTCCGATATGCTCTAAATAATTTATTTCATTTTCTTCCCAAAATAATGGCTCAATTGCTAATTCAGAATCGGTAAAATTCCACCAAACCAATGTCTCTGTATCTGTCGGAATTAAACTTTCGTGATACGCATAAGGCGTAGAGTGAACCGTATTAATAGTTGGTTGAAAAGGCGTTGCTTCAACAATGACGCGAATCACGCGCTCAATATTTTGTTTGTTAATCTCGCGCTCACCTGTTGCAATTAATGCTTCAAAATATTCAAAAATTCGGCGCGATTGTTCCGTCAGGACGCGCATTGCAACGTTTTTTCCTTTCGATTTTGAAAATTGTTCAGAACTCCATTTTTGTATGTACTCAAAAATGGCAGTAACTTCTTTAAGCGGTGCTTCCGAGTTTATATCGTAGCGAGTGCGGTTAAACCAAAAATTAAATGCTTTACGAACCGATTCTATGTTTTCACGCGTTTCATCATCGGCTGTAATTGTTTCATAATTTGAAAAGAAAATAGCGATTTGTTGTTTCCAAGTTTCACTGCCAATACCTGGTTTTTCATTCAAAAGTTGCGCAATAACACGACCGAGTTCATAATTAAGTGGTTTTTGTTTGAGCGAAACGAATTGTAAAACTTTATCGGTTTCAAAAGGTTTCCACAAAAAAGCAGTCACTAATTTTAAAATTTGTAATGACGGGCGCACTTCCGAACTCGAAGCTAAACCCATCGTTGGCAAACCATTCAATAAAAGTGCTTCATCTAATACGCGGTGACTATCTTTCACCAAAAAAAATGGATTAAACCCCGCGTTATATTTTATCAAGTGCGATAAAAATATCGCTGCATCCGATTCATTCGGTGCTTCTAAAATAATAATGGAGTTATCGGTTGGTGAAATTTTTTTAATGGCTTCATTATTTAATTCACCCTCTAAAAAATTTTTAAAAATTTGAATGTTTGTAACAGAAAGATGTTTTTCATCATTATTTTTTTTAAAGTCGTTATCAATCGTGTCTATACAAACTACGCCTTTATTTTCTGAAATTTTTAAAAAATTTTGAAGGTGTATCGGTAAAATAGTGTGCGGCTCTAAAACCGAAATACTATTAAATTTAAAAGTTGAAATTTCATACAACTTTAATACAGAAATAAATCTATCGGCAAAACCTTCCGTTTTTGTAAAATGATCGTAATGATTTTTATTTTCGGAGTTTTCAGTTTCAACACCTGCAAAAACGCGTAATCTATCGGGCACAGTGTTAGTAATTTCAGAAAAATTTAATCCGGATAAAATAAGTTCATCGCGCTTGCCGAGCAAATGTTCCGCGCACGCCAAAGCATCCGCTTTAAAAGATTGCGCATAAAAACAACTATTTTTGATTGAATAATCCTCGAGGAGTAATCGGTAATATTCAATGCGCAGATGATCGTCGCGCCGACGCGGCGTAAAAATGCCAAGCTGTTTTTCTAAAAACTCCAATAACTTCAGCTCGCCAGCATATAAAACGTTATCGCTCAATGCGATGGTATTGTGCGTATCGAAATGAACACCTAATTTTAAATCGGGGTATAAATGCATAAATTCATTGTTCATTGTTCGTTAATTGATTTAGTTGTTCGTTGTTAGATTTTAAATTTAAGGGTCCAAAAATGAATCCCTATTCTCTACGAACTATGAATAACTATCAACGAACACCGAAATTGACTATTAACTAAATTTTAAAAGAACTTGATGCCGCAGTAAATCATCGAAAACTTCACGTTCTCTGACTAAATAATCCACACCATTAATCACAAAAACTTCGGCAGGTTTAAACCGACTATTATAATTTGATGCCATTGTGAAACCATAAGCACCCGCGTTGCGAATAGCTATTACATCGCCGACGTGTGTTTGTGGTAATTCACGCGCTTCACCGAAAGTATCTGTTTCGCAAATATAACCTACAATGTTGTACGTTTCTTTTTCTGATGATGCGCTCGATAAATTTTCTATCGGATGATACGAACCATACATCATCGGTCGAATTAAATGATTCAACCCGGAATCAATGCCAATAAAATTTAATTCTGGATTGTGCTTTATAACGTTAGCTGTTGTTAAAAACGTTCCGCACTGCGCGACCAGATATTTGCCAGGTTCTAAAACCAAACTGAGTTCGCGACCATACACTACACAAAAAGCGTTGAATTTTTTACAAACCGCTGTGCCAATTGCATTAATATCTGCATCAGTTTCATCGGGTTTGTAAGCAATTTTAAATCCACCACCGAGATCAATATTTGTTAAATCCGGGAATTTATGCGCCAATTGTAAAATTAAATCTGCTACTTGTAAAAACGTTTCAGCATCTTTAATTTCTGAGCCCGTATGTTGGTGCAAATTTGTAATGCGCACATCGTATTTTTTAATTACCTCCAACACGTCATCAATTTGCAAAATATTTATTCCAAATTTAGATTTACTGTGCGCTGTCGAAATTTTAAAATTTCCACCCGCTGCAACATTCGGATTAATGCGCAAACCAACGCCAACACTGTTTCCAAATTCTGCACCGAACTGATTAAGCAAAGGAATAGAATCAAGATGAATATTTACGCCGAGTTCGACTGCGCGTTTAATTTCATAAAATGTCACACCACTTGGCGTATAACCAATTTCGTTCGGCGCAAAACCGACGTACAATGCTAATTCCACTTCTTCAATACTTACGGCATCAATTTGCGCACCCAAACTTTTTAAATACGAAAGTATTGAAATATTTGTTAACGCTTTCATAGCGTACCGAATTTTTAAATTCGGCGCAGTAGCATAAGCATTTTTTAATTTATTGAATTGTCGCGCTATAATTTCTGCATCATAAATGTATGTTGGCGTTCCGTATTTTTGGGCAAGATTTACGAATTGGGCGTTAGAAAGCGACATAAAAACAATTTTAATTAATTCTACAAAGATAAGTCAAACAAATTGTTTTTCTAAATACTGGGATATTATTTGTTCTGAAGTTTGAGAGGTGATAAGAAAATTTAAACCGTAATTTATTTATCTTTCTAATCAAATTCTTTCAAATAAATAAAAATCGGCTAAACTGCCCATATCTTCTTCTTTAATAATGCGTGTGCTGTATTTATTTTCATCTCTCCGAATAAACTTAAAATCTGTAATTAGTCGCTCAACATCATTTGTGAATACTCTTTCTTTAACATGAAATTGTTTGTGCGGTTGAGGCACATCTGCATTTGAAGAATAAATTAAAACATATTTTTTTGCGCTTTGAAACAAGTGTTTCAAATAAGTTTCATACACTTCTGGTTCGATTAGATGATATAAAACATCAAGTGACATAGCTAAATCGCATTTAAATATCCCGTTATTATCTTGAAAATACCGATAATCATAAAGGAAAAAACTTTTGGTATTATCTTCCTTAAAAGCACTTATGCACCATTCAATTGATTTTGGTGCCACATCTAAACCAATATAATTCGGAAATTTGAACATCTTAGCTTGGTTTCCATCTCCACAACCAAATTCAATAACACTGTTAATTTTAAACTCAGCTACAAACGTATTTAAGTATTCCGCCTTGTACTCTGCAAGATGATTGTATGATCCTGACCCGGAATTTCCGCCGGTTGCGTACCTGTTTTGCCAATATTCTTGCGAAGAAAAACGTGGTTTAAACAAGTTCTTTAACCTTCCGTACATTTTTTTTGCTAATCTGAGTATCATATTTTTTATTTTGTTGGTACAAATTTGATGAATTAATTTTTAGTTTATATTTTTGGCTTTAACCAAATAATTAATTTTTAGAACTTTCTTCGAAAACACTTTTTTTACTTAATGGCACAATCAAATGGTTTTTAAATTCTTGATTAATCAATCTACCGACTTTAACCAAACCCTTATTCTCGTCAATATTATAAATATCGTAGGACATTGGAAGGAGTAAATCTTGCACTTTTTTTCCTACTTCATCTGACTGAATTTCGATTAAAATAATGGGTTGCAAATTTTTTAATGCTTCACCCGCCCCCTCAATAACTTGCGGCTCGAACGATTCGACATCTATTTTCATCAAATCTATACGGTTTATATTTTCGCGCTTTAAAAAATCTTCTAATCGAATAGTCTCAACTTCTATGGCTTGTTGAGTTGCCAAATTTCTAAACTCTTGATTTAAACTCCCAGCCGTAGTATTCGAATTAAAGGTATCGAATCCGTAGTTATAAAAATTTGTGCTGCCATTTCGGTTTGATAGCGCGAGTTGATACGCTTTAATATCGAAACTATTGAGCACAATTTGTTTTGAAAAACAGTCGTAAATATTGGGCTGGGGTTCAAATCCGTAAATTTTTGCCGAAGGATTAAATCCTTTTGCCAACAGCGAAAAAATACCCGTGTTCGCGCCAATATCAAAAATTACGCTCGATTTTTTCGCCAGTTCATTCCAAATTCGAACTGACTCATGTTCCCACTCTGATTTCAAGCCCGTCCAGAACATTTCGTTTTCAATAAAAAAACCAAAATTATGAAGTTTAAGTGTTTTAGTATCGTCTAATTTCATTTCAAACTGCCCAATAAAACTAAGTTTTTGTCGCACCGGCATGGAAGGCAAATACACTTTTTTAATAAGCTGAAAAAGAGGTTTCCAGATAGGTAATTTTAACTTAGTAGTAATCAGTTTCTTTCTAAGTTTTTTGATTAATAAAGACATTTTATTAGTTTAAAGGCAATGAGTCATATTTATTTAATATTTGGGCAGCAATAGTATTCCAACTGAAACGCATTTCAACATTTTTTCGAATTTTCGATGGATTGTAATGCGTATAATTTGATCTTACTTTTTCAATTGCATTTGCCAAAGCACCCGAATTTCCTATGGGAATGACTTGTCCCAAAAAAGATTCATCTACAATATATTCTGGTCCGCCACAAGCAGTTACGATTGCCGGAATTCCACAAGCTAACGCCTCTATAACAACAACACCAAAAGATTCATTAAAACTTGATAAAATTAGTACATGATGTTGATTTATAATTTTAGGAAGCGCGCTATTTTCTATGGCACCGAGTAATTTTATTCTTTTTCCTAAAGAATGGGTTTTTATAAATTCTTCGCAATACGCCAACAAATCACCATTGCCCACTAAAGTTAAAGTGTAGTCAAAGTTAATTTGAATTCTTAAAAACGCCTCTAACAATATAGAAATCCCTTTGCGCTCAGTCAATAAACCTATAAAAAGCAGATTAAACTTCATTTTTATTTCTTTAGTAGGGAAAAATCTTTCTACATCTACTCCATTCGGGATAACGTCAATTTTCGTTTCATCCTGAAGGTTAGAGTGCGCTATAATATCGTTTCTTAAATTCGGGCTTACTGCTATAATTTTATGTGCTGCTTCTAAAACATTATTCACCTCAGTTTGATTAAAACGGAATTGCTCGAAATAATGAACAAATTTGCTCGAGTGTTCTGTCAAAATAAAATCTACATCAAACTCATTTTTGAGTTTTAACGCTTGATAACCCATATTTAAAAAATGCGCATGAATTATAACGCGCGCATTATTTTTTACAATGGGCTGAAATAAATGACTTAATTTACTGTAATAAGAGAAGAAAGTTTCAAATTTATTGATGTAGAAAAAATGAACGATTTTAACATTGGGTAAATCAATAGTGTTGGGCTTCTCTAAAAATATATTTTTCTTGTTTTTGATATACCATGCAACAGGATAGCCCACTATGACGACATAAAAATGAGTAGAGCGCAGTGCCAAATTCTTGACTTGCTCAAAGAGGAATACGCAATCTCCTTTTTTGTATTTTGAAGGCCAACTTGGAACAAGGGTGACTATGGTATTCAAAATTATTGTTTTTGTTTCTCTAACGATAAAAAAACAAAAAGGATAAGTATTGACTTATTAACACGGGAAAAATTATTTAATCGTTGCAGATTCCCAACCACAAAATACATGGTGGAATCCATAAAGTACATGAAGTTTCAAGTTTCCTTCGCGAACTTTGTGGTCAAATCATCGCAGTGTATGAGAATTGATTACGCCTTTTTCGTACTCTGCCATTTTTGCAAGTTGGGGCAGTTTTTAAAATCGCTTTCTATGATAATGAACGTTTTTTTGTTGTGCGCATCAATCCATTTAACCAGCTCTTGTCCTTTTTTCTGCTCGGTTGTTGCCGATTGAATTTTATTATAATCGGTTGCTAAACTCGCTTTATGAGGAGATGTTTTAGACAGTAATTTCACCAATCTGTAATATTTTTCACCACCCGCTCCGGTAACTTCAATCGGTCTGGATATACTACCTGCTTTCATGGAGTCAATCGAAAAATAAGTATCTGGATCGAGATCGCGCGTTTCAAAAGTATTTGTACCGAGTTGCGCGTTGGTTAATCTGCCATCGTTGTGATAACTCGGCACATTTTTTTCACCGTATTGTTTAACAGCATACGAAAACGTCATGGAATCTTTTAAAATTAATAATCGAACAGAATCTAAGATTTTTTTAGCATCCGTAAAATCGGCGTCAACAAATTGTGGTCGAATGAGAATATGGCGCGTATGAACGGTATTTCCGCGTCGCTCAATAAGTTGCAGCAAGTGAAAACCAAATTCAGTTTCAAAAACTTGCGAGTATTCACCTTCGTTGAGTTTATATGCTTGCGCTTCAAATTCAGGTACAAACTTACCACGTTTTGCAAAACCTAAATCACCGCCTTCACGGCCTGAACCTGGGTCGGCGGAAAATTTTTTGGCTAAATCTGCAAAATCTGCTTTGCCGTTTACGACCGAATCGCGCAATACTTGCAGTTTTTGTTTTGCAATCGCTTTTTGTTCAGCATTATATCGCGGCTTTCTAATAATTTCAGAGATTTCAACTTCTTGATTAAAATAGGGTAAGCTGTCTTTATTAATTTTTTCAAAAAAAGTTTTTACTTCCGAAGGCGTAACAGCAATATCTGCAATGACTTTTGCGCGCATTTTATCGGTCATAATTTGCTCTTTCATGTCTTCGCGCATCTGCGCTTTCATTGCCGTTGGCGTTTGCCCGTAATAATTTATGAACTGCTCGGTATTGCCGTTCATGTAATCCAAAATTTTATCGAAACGCGCCGTAAGTTGCGATTCAATCTCTTCATCCTTCGGGTAGAGCGAGTCAATTTTAGCTTGATTGTATAAAAGTTTAGCCACCAACATCTGATCCATCACCATACAGCGATAATTTTCTGGTACTGTTCCGCGCTGATCTTTAGTTGTAGCATATTGTTCTTCTACATCGCTCATTAAAATAAATTCATCACCGACGCGCGCCACAATTTTATCAACTAATTCTTTTTGTTGTGCGTGTAGTGTAAAAAAATTTAAAAATGCAATTGCTACGAATATACTTCTAATACAAAAACTTTTCATGATTACTAATTTTACTGAACGACTAATACGTTAACGTTCAAGAATTTAATTTGTAGATTTTAATGTTGTTTTTTTTCAACTCGGCTTCATACATCTCTTGTTGTTTTTGATCTAATAATTTTTGTTTGCGTTGATGCAAAATATATTTCGATGCTTGCTGACTAATAAATGACAAAGGTGCAATTTCTTTCTGGTTTAAAACGCCTAAAATTCTAAAATAATATTGAAAGTCATTGTCTTTGAGAGTTATCTCTTTATCGCGTGCCACGTTTTCGGGTGTAACTGTACCTTTTGGAAAAAATTTTGCGACATCATCCACACGGTGCCAAGTAGAATCATCGAGAATATAGGCTCGTGCAAATTTTTTAGCGTAATCGCGCAGCTTTAATAAATTTGTACCGACTTTAGGTGTGTTCCACCATTTTTGTAAACTGTCTGGTAGTGTAATTGGTTTCGGAATCTTTAAAAGATAGCAACGTAGAATAGGCGCGCTGAGTTGGTACTGATCTTTATTGCGTTCATAAAATTCTGTCAGTTCGCTTTCAGCAATGGTGGTGTCTAAATTTTCTTTAATTAAATTTTCTTGATAACTACTCAATATGAGCGATTCGCGGTATTTTTTTATCAATTCGTCAATATTCAAATCGCTCGGCACGTGTTTTTCTGCTTCATTCATCAACACTTCGTCTCTAATCCATCTATCACTAAAAGCATTTACAACACTTGCGCTGTCTTCGCGTGTCGCATTTTCCGGAAACATTCCGTCGAGGTTACTCAAATACAAAGTTTTGTTAAAAACTTTCGCCAAAATTTTATCGGCTGGTGGTCGCGCACCAAACTTGCATTGCGTTGTAATACATAGTGTAGTGCTCATCAATAATCCAAGATAAAGAGGGCGCATAAATTCAATACTAATTATTCCGTTGCTAATCGTTCGTTTCATTACTCGCTCAATCGAACAATGAACAACTATCAACTAAATTCTACTTTTTCACCAATGTTAAAAGCACATCGCGATTAACCGTGAGTTTATATTTATTGGTCAATTCTGCTATCCATTGCGATTCTAAATAATCTTGATAATCGGCAACAACAAAACCGCGCGCTTCTTTTAATGTTTTTGGCGATGACGGCATTACTTTTTCAATTTTTATAAATGCGCGTGGTTGTCCTTGCTTATTCTGAATAATCGTGTTGGCTTTCATCATCGAAGGATCGAGAATTTTTCCGCCTTTCCCGCTTTCCATCATTTCTTCTTTAAAAGTAATCCACTCCGATTTTTTATTAAATTTAGCGACGACTTCTTGCGGTGAGTGCTTCGTAGCATATTTTGTAATAGCATCAAAACTTTTCATCGCTGTATCGGAAAGATTATAATAAATTACTTGCGAACGTTGATTCCAGTTATACCGCGATTTATTATTAGCGAAAAACTTATCTAAACCCACTGTATCGAGCGATGCCTTATCCCAAATATTTTGCTTCATCGCCTCGAATAATAAAATACCTTCTTCAAACTCCCGCATGAGATTTCTAAAATCAGGATATTTTGTATCGAGCATCGTTTCTTCAAATGCTAAAGCTTTTTCATCTGCAAAATCATTCAATAAAGTGCGCGAAGTTTGCGCTAAATTTTTATTATTTTGTAGCGCATAGGTAATCCTATTATTAGCGTGCGTGGCGAGGTACTCGTTAAAATCTTTTACTGTACTGGTTTTTTTACCACCATAAGAAAATAAAACATCCGCATCTGAAGCGTTGTTGGTAGGTACGCGCCAATTGTAAGTTATAAAAGTAGAATCCAAATTTTTTGCATAAGCATCTTCAACAGCCGTATTTTCAGCGAGTGGACTATCGCGTTTAATACGCTCTACCATTTTAGTTTTTGCCAACTGAAAACGACTATCTTTAGTAATTTTAGCTTTAATTTTATTTTTAGCTTGATCGAAAGGTTCTAATTCTTTTTTAGAAATGCGTTTAATGACGTGATAACCAATCGAAGATTCAATCACAGGCGTTATTTCACCATCCTTTGTTAGAGCATACGCACCATCTTCAAAAGATTTTTCATAACGACCGATACCTATTACGCCCAAATAACCACCACGCGTTGATGAGCCACCATCTTCTGAAACAGCAGTTGCCATAGCTTCAAAATTACTGCCATTTTTTAAAGCGTTTGCAATACTATCAGCGCGCATCATAGCATTCGTCTGTTCAACTCCTTCTTTCTTTTTTCGTATAAGAATGTGCGAAATTTCTATTTCACCGCGCGCAGGTCTATCTTCATTCACTTTAATGATATGATAACCTAGCGGTGAGCGCACAATGCCAGACGTTTTTCCGACGGGTGTATTGTAGATAGCTGTTTCTAAATCGTAAAAACCATCGGGTAAAATGGCAGTTAAATAACCGATATAACCGCCTTTTGCTTTATTATTTGTATCGTCTGATTCTGTACCCGCTAAAACTTCAAACAATATACCTTTTTCTAAACGTTGTAAAACGGAAACAGCGCGCACATACGCCGCCGCAGTATCATTCTTTTCAAAATGAAGTAGAATATGGCTGATACTCACGTCGCGTTTCATCCGCTCGTGTAATTCTCGACCTAATCGCTCTGTAACTTCTTTATCTGTTAAATAACTTTCGGAAAGTTGACGACGATACGATTGTAATTCTTCTTTCAAAGATGGAATTGTATCAATTTTGTGCTCGCGCGCCCAAGCGACTTTAAGTTTAAATTTAGTGTATAGGTCTAAATATTCTTCTAACGATGCGCGACTGTAATCGGCTTTAATACCATTACTTTTATTATAAATGTAGGAGAACTCGTCGGTATAGGTGGGTTTATCGTTAACCGTAAAAATGACTGGACTCGTTTGAGAAAAAATATGAGTCGTAGAAAATAGAAAAGAAAAAACAAAAACTAACTTGCTCATTTTATTAAAGAACATATTCATCAGAAATTTTTTTATTTTTTTTTAACAACTCGTAAGTTTTCAGAACCTACGAGTTGTTAAACGCGCAAACTTAAACGTTTGCTTACTAATTTAAGTGTGCAATTAAAATTTTACTTCTTAGTGCAATTCTACTAACTCTTCTGAATCGGCATATAACGGATAATGTTGCATGAAAGCATTAATTTCGTGTTTAATGTTTTTCAAAACTTCATCGTCATTAAAATTCGTGATAGCAGCATCAATCCAATTCACAACTTGTAAACAATCTTTTTCAAAAAAACCACGCGTTGTAATAGCAGGTGTTCCTACTCGAATGCCCGAAGTTACGATTGCAGATTTTGTATCGAACGGCACCATGTTTTTATTAACTGTGATGTCAATTTTTCCGAGAGTAACTTCTGCATCTCTACCTGAAACATTTTTATTGCTCAAATCAATTAACATTAAATGGTTGTCGGTGCCACCCGAAATTAAATGATAGCCCTTAGCAACAAACGCTTTAGCCATTGCTTGCGCATTAGCAATCACTTGGCGCGCATAAATTTTAAATTCGGGTTGCAAACATTCATTAAAAGCTATTGCCTTAGCTGCAATCACGTGTTCTAGTGGTCCGCCTTGCATACCCGGAAAAATTCCAGAATCTAAAATGGTTGACATTTTAATAAGCGTACCTTTAGCAGTTGTTTTGCCGAAAGGATTTTCAAAGTTTTTTCCCATCATTATTATGCCACCACGTGGTCCTCGCAAAGTTTTATGCGTAGTAGAGGTGACGATGTGCGCATAATTAACGGGTGAATCCAATAATCCCGCAGCAATTAATCCGGCAGGATGCGCAATATCGGCTAAAAGCAACGCCCCTACTCTATCGGCGATTTTACGAAAGCGCGCATAATCCCATTCGCGTGCGTAAGCACTGGCACCGCAAATAATCATTTTAGGCTTTACTTCCAATGCTTTTTCTTCCACCTTATCCATATCAATACGCCCTGTTTCAAGTTCAACGCCATAAAAATGTGGCGAGAAATGTTTTCCTGAAAAATTAGCTGCGTGACCATGCGATAAATGTCCGCCATGCGCTAAACTAAATCCGAGTGTTACATCGCCCGGTTTTAAACATGCTAAAAAAACGGCAGCGTTTGCTTGCGCGCCAGAGTGCGGTTGCACGTTCGCATATTCTACGCCAAAAAGTTCTTTTAATCTATCAATCGCTAATTGTTCAACTTTATCAACTACTTCGCAACCGCCGTAATAACGTTTGCCCGGATAACCTTCTGCATATTTATTGGATAAGCAAGAACCGGTCGCTTTTAATACATCCGAACTGGTAAAATTTTCGCTGGCAATGAGTTCAATGCCGTTTCTTTGACGTTCCAATTCTTCGTGTATTAACTGAAACGTGAGCGTGTCGTGTATCATAAAATCTAATTTTTTGCAAATTTATACTATTGCGAATTAATATTAGCAAAACTTTTAAAACTGTTCTAAAAGCTACAAAAAAAGATGAAATTGTTGATAAAAAATATTTTTATCCTACAAAATGAAAATAAATTTTGTAGATAGATAAAAATCCGTTTTATTACGCCGAATTCAAAAACAACCATTTAATAGAACAAAATAAACGATAAAATACCTTCTTTAAATTTTCCTTAGTTTAATTAAAATATGGCTCAGAAACGAATAAGTGTTAAATTAGAATTTATATTTCGCGCCTCACCGACAATTATTTATCAGTTTCTGACGACACCTGCTTGTTTGGTGCGTTGGTTTTGCGATGAAGTGGATATTGTTGGTAGCCATTTCAATTTTATTTGGTCGGGTGAAGAAACACACGCTGAATTGATTGAGGATTGGGAAGATGAATTGCTGCGTTTTGTTTGGCAAGATTCACCGGCTGAGTTTTTGGAATTTAGTATTCAACGCTCGCCTATTACAAACGAAACCGTATTGTATATAACAGATTTTTGCGACGTGAATGAGACGAAAGATTTACAAAAACTTTGGGATACGCAGGTTGAGCGATTACGCAATGAAACGGGCGGATAAATTTTGTTTACGCTTTAAAATGTTGCCAACCTTGTGCTACAATCGTGTGACGATTACCACCTTTAGTGTGTAAAATAATTCCATCCGATGCAGGCGTAATCTCACCTGCTATGTAAACATCGGGCAAATATTTTACTTTTTCAATATCATCGGGATTTATTGTGAATAGCATTTCGTAATCTTCACCACCACTAAGTGCACACGTTATTGGGTCGAGTTTAAATTTAATAGCTGCCATTTGCGTATCGGGATGAATCGGTACACCACTTTCTTCAACAAATGCACCGACTTTCGATTGCGTGCAGATGTGGTGCAACTCTGAAGCCAAACCATCCGAAATATCCATCATAGAAGTTGGCACTAAATTATTTTCGGCAAATTGTGCAATCAAATCGCGACGCGCCTCTGGTTTTAATTGCCTTTGAATTAAATAAGCATTATCCGTCAGTTCGGGTTGCATTTCGGGATGTTCGAGATAAACGGCTTTTTCACGCTCTAATAGTTGTAAACCTAAATACGCTGCGCCTAAATCGCCACTGATACAAATTAAATCGCCGACTTTAGCACCGTTTCTATATACCAATTTATTTTTTTCACCTTGACCAATTGCCGTAACGCTAATCACAAACCCGCGTGTAGAAGCTGTGGTATCGCCACCGATGAGATCAACGTTATAAAATTTACACGCTGCGTAAACGCCTTCGTAAAATTCTTCAAGTGCTTCGACAGAAAACCGATTAGAGACGGCGATTGACATGGTGATTTGTCGCGGTTGAGCATTCATCGCGTAAATATCGGAAAGATTCACAACTACCGATTTATAGCCTAAATGTTTGAGCGGCACGTACGCTAAATCGAAATGAATACCCTCGATCAATAAATCAGTGCTCACAACAGTTAAGTAATTGGAATTTTCAATAACAGCGGCATCATCACCAATGCCTTTAAACGTTGAAGCATTGACGTTTTTATGATTTTGTGTTAACCGTTTTATGAGTTCAAATTCGCCGAGCGAACTAATTTCTGTGCGCATATTAGTTGGTAGTTGTTGAAGAAAGATAGTTTGCTCGCTTTTTAATTTTAAATTAACAACGAATAACTATTAACTCTTTGGTTTACGCTTCACTTTAAATTTCTCTTTAGCATCTTTGTCTTTTATGAAATTTGCTTCTACAAATTGATTGCGAATAAATTTTTTAACGTCCTGATATTCTTTACTCCTTTTATCGATAAATTGTTTGAAGCATCGCTCTGTATAATCAATTGAAGCATCGCGAATACTTTGATTGAAGTGTTCGTTTTCAAAAACGCGCATATACCCTTGAAAAATTTTGAAACTCTCAAAAAAGTCGAGGTATTCACGTGGCGTTAAATTTTTGATCAGACGTTTAATGTAGCTCCCTACCAAGCGACGCAAACATTCATTAATAGTTGATTTACCGTTATGGCTATCGTAAAAAACTTTAACTACTTGCATCACATCTGGATGCGGATAACCTTTGGCGTGAACAACATTGGCAATAGTATAATATTTCGATACATCGTCTTTAATTGTACTATCGAGAAAAGTTGCCGCTTTAATTTCAGCAGAACTATCGGGTGTAATATTTTTATCGAATAATTCGAGTAAGAAGCCGAGGTATTTCTCTGAAAAATTAATATCTGATTTACGCGCAGCATTCAATACTTCTGCTACATGTTTCGCCTCTTCTGCATTTAGGTTGAAAAAGTTAATGGCTAACAATAACAGTTCGGCGTGTTCATTTGTGCCTAAAAATGCAGGATTGTCTAATGCTTTTAACATTTCGCCTTTCAGACTATCGTTGTTAAGTTTGCGTGATACGCGATATAATAAAAATGTTTTTAGGTCTGGATATTCTACTTTCAGCGTACCAAAAGTATCCGAAAAAACTGCGGTTAAATAATTTTCTGCGACGAATTGATTTTTATACTTACTAAATGCCAAAGCGCGCTCGTTTAAATCGCGCAATTTTTCAATTTTTTGGCTTTGCAAATAGATAATGAGTTTTTTATTTTTTACGGAATCAATAAAATCGGTTACACGAATATCACCTGAAAAAGCAAATCCCATCTGAATAGTTTGCCCAATACGTTTTTTCAAGTTTTCAAAATGCGGTGACTCTAAAATAGCATTTAAAATATCGAAAAAATGCGATTGCGGTCGCACAAAGCGTGCTTGATCGTTAACTTGTCCGCGCAAAATGGAATAACCTAAAATTCGAGGAGAATACAAACCCTCGAAATACGGATTGAGTAAAACGTTTTCTAAAGCTATTAATTGTAGTGGCACTTCGGCGGCTACTTCAAAATAAACTTTTGCAATTTGAGGTTCATAAACATCGCACAGCGTTTTGTAATCTGCTTCTTCTTCGCTTTCGTTATATTCAGCTAATATTTCGCTGTTCTGAATATCGGTAGCAACTTTTTGAAGTGTTGCTAAGTATTTTTCTGATAAATCGTGCATTCTTAGTTTTTTTTAATTCCTTTAAATAGAAACCTGGTAAAGCAACAATCGGCTCGACCAGGTTTCTTTAAAATAACAATGTTTATCTTTATTGAAGTTGGCAATTAAAAGTTGTAAATATTGATTTTACAACTGTCAAGTATCAACTTTCAATTATTCAGCTGGAGTTTCAATTACTGGCGCAGTTTCATCAACGTGATGAACGACTTCTTCAACATGTTCTGGCTCTGGTTGAGCAACGGGTTTAATCGCTTTCGGAATACCAAAAACTTTAACCTGAAACTCCTGCTTTGCCTTTGTGGTCTCTTCTACTTTCGAGACAATGTTTTTGTTGCGCGCATCAACAAATGTTGTTAATTTTTCGGCAGCTTGCTCGGTAGTTAAAGCACCTTTTTTAACACCACGTTCTAAATGTTTCTGATACAGTACACCTTTGTACTTCAAAATTCCATTAACAGTATCGGTAGGTTGTGCACCTTTTTCCAACCAATCGAAAGCTTTTTGATTATCGAGATTAATAGTTGCAGGAATAGTCATCGGATTGTAAGTACCAATACTTTCAATAAATTTTCCATCGCGTGGTGCGCGACTATCAGCTATTACGATATGATAAAACGGTGCTTGCTTACGTCCATGACGTTGTAAACGAATCTTTACTGGCATTTTAAACGATTTATTAAGTAAATACTTACTCAAAAAGAAATTAATTCTAACTGAGTTGTTTTTGAAAGCGCAAATATAAACACGATTAGACAGATTGTAAGATTTTTTTTAATTATTTTGGAAAAAATACCATAAGGTTGAAAATTTCTTCAAAAAAGTTTAGATCATCAATAATTTTTAGAGTTGAAAGATTTTAACACTAAAAATCTCTTCACAACTTCAGTTAATTTTTGCAGTTGAAGAAGCGCGCGTTACAATTGTATTTTTAGGCGCAAATAAAAGAAAATGATGTTTCTCGATAATTTTTGCACCATTCAGGACTATATTATTTTTCATAAATGGCAAACTCACGAACAATTGCGAATCTATGCTTTGAGTTTTTATTAAATAACGACCTGCCTCTGCGAGTGATTTCATCATTTCGGGCGATAAATTGTTCGCATAAACATAAAGCATTAAACGCACTTGATGCGCGTTTTCGGTTTGTATGACTTGTACAGAATCGAAAGCATCGAAAATAAATTCATTTTCCGAGCCGAGTTGGAATGTTTTGGCAAATATTTTTGAAATCGCAACATTCCTCGAAACCATATTTTGAGCAGAAAGCCCAAAAGAATTCAGAAATAAAAAAAGAAAGAACGCAGATTTTTTCATACAACTTAAATTAAAGATGTTGAAAATAGTTTTATTTACTTGTTTACACCAAATATACGGTAGTTTTTTTTATTCACCCAATTTTTTTTTGAGCCACAAGCTTTGAACTGCTAATCGCGAATTGTGCTCATACCTCAAGGCTAACGGCTTATTGCTTATTAAAAACTTTATCCAATAGCTGATATCGCGCATCATCTTTAGCATTCACTGTTTTCGATTCAGTATCTAAAATCATAATTGGCGGGTGTATATCGCCCGATTTTGCAACAGTCCATTCCGGTAATTTACCATCATTCGGATTGCCTGTTTTTATGAAATTCGCAAAATAATTTTGCATTGTTTCCGACACTTTGTAATCGTCAGCAGTCCAAGCATATTCTTTAACTAAAGATAAATTACCCATACAGTATTCGATTTCGCAAGCATGTGGTGCACCCAATGCAACCGATGGTTTGGGTGCATTGGGATTTTTCTTTTCTGTTCCTCCCGCTAAAGCCGATGACATTGAATTATCGGCTAAAGGTGGACGTAATTTGCTGTATAAATATCTGTAAACCGATTGCGCGCTGTTATTGCGTTGTAAATCGAACCACTTCCAAGTGCTATAAGCAATAAATCTATCAGCAGCTAAACCTGTTGCTGATAGTTCTATTTCTTGCGGAGAACCGTGCGGATATAATTTCAAAATTTCTTCAAAATCTTTCGGAAAATCCTGCATCACTCTACTTATATAATTAGAATCTGTGAAAGATTTACCTTGCATGAACGCACCGCCAGGAATTTCAGCCGAATTCCACCCTACCAATATAGGTATCTGTGCCTGTTCTTTCGCATTGAAAACGTCGAGTGTTTTTTTAGGTAAAAAATAATTATCAACAACTATGGGTAATTGCCGCATATTCGATTCGTTATAAAGTTCAAACACATCTTTCGTGCTCATTGCGCGTAGCTGTGCCAAGGAAGTGCAACCCGATTTTTGAGCAAAACTTACGCCTGTTTTTTCTGCTTCTTGTAACGTAGTTGCACCCATCGTCGGATTTATTCCTGCGCCACTTTCGCCAATGGCACCTATAAATAAACCTTTTGAAAGCGGTGAAGCCATCTGATAGCTCACATCAATCGAACCTGCCGATTCGCCGGCAATTGTTACGTGTTTCGGGTCGCCACCAAAAGTAGAAATATTTTTTTGCACCCATTTTAACGCTGCCAACTGATCGAGCAATCCATAGTTACCGGAAGCTTTATAAAGTGCTTCTGCACTCAGTTCAGGATGCGCAAAAAAACCAAAAATATTAAGCCGATAGTTGCACGTTATAACAACAATTCCTTTTTTCGCCATGCTTTCGCCATCGTAACGCGGCTCAGAAGCATCGCCGGCAAAATTGCCTCCGCCATAAAAATAAACTAAGACCGGTAAATTTTTTGAGTTTCTTTTGGCAGGTGTCCATACATTCAAATACAAACAATCTTCGCTTAATCCGTTTGATCGCGAATTCATATCGCCAAAAACGATGGCTTGAATCGGTCGTGCACTAAATTTTTTCGTTTCTTTTACGTAATTCCAATTTTCTACAGCTTGCGGTGCTTTCCAACGCAATTCACCGACAGGAGGTTTGGCAAACGGAATACCAAAATATTTTTGTACGCCCGTTTTAGTATCGTAATTACCTTCAATCATTCCGTTTTCTATCGTAGTTTGAACGGGAAATAAATTTATGCTTTGCGCGCAAATATTGAGTGTAATAGTAAAAAAGGAAAGCGTTGAAAAAAAGAAAATGAATTTTTGCATGGTTTATTTGTTTATACGGTAAATTGGATAAATAGAGAAATTTGGTTCAGCATATTTAGAATTGTTGTAAATATACATCAATTGTGCTTTCGGATTTGCTTTTAAAGTGCTGTCAGTTGCTAATTTATTTTTTAATAATGCGTTTAGGGTTGTATCAGTTCTAAGTAAATCGGCGGCAATATCTTCAAACACATAATCGGAATAACCTTCTTTGTGTTCTAAAAAAGTATCAAAATAATTCCAACTGAAATAAGAATCAGTCGCTTGCGGTTCTAAAGTTTCAATTAAAAACCGAATTAATCGCGGGTTTTCCTCTAAAACAATGATGTAATCATTTTCAGTCATTTCAATTGTTTTTTTAAAAAACTCAATTTTTTTTATTTTGTTCGGATGATGACCTTCATACGGTTTTTCTGTTGAAGTAAAATCCAAAATCTTATACATCTCAACTTCTTGTTTTGATGGTGTAACAGATTGGTTCATCTTCACATTAAAACGCTTTAATGTTTCAATGATTTTTTTTTGAGACGCATTGATAACATAAGCGTATGGTCGTTTAATAGTTATATCAGGCACAAAATAATTAAAATACTTGACTTGCTTTGTGAACGGTTTAGACCTATCGTAATATAAACGACTACCCGTTGTTGCTTCGCTTTTTTTATATCCAGCCGCATAACCACTAAAAGTACGCATTGTGTATTCCGAAGTATCGAGGTGCCAACGGAGTGGAAACTCTTTTTGATGTAAATTAAAATTTTCTGTTTCGGTGTGGACTTTAATAATCGCTTCAGCGTTTTCGTTGCAAAACTTGAGAAGTATATTTAAAAAAGTATGCGTTGTGCGAACGCGCTGCGCAAAAGGTTTAAGCATGTGCGTTTCAATCATAAAACCTATCGTGTTGTGTAGCGTCGCAAAACCTGTTGAATAGCGCGGCGAATCAAAAAAACCATACAGCCCATTATCAGGAATATCGGCAAAGTCAACATACGGCGTGATGATTTGATTTTGCGCCGCCATATTTCCATATAAAAATGGAAGAAGCGTATTTTTTTGAAAATTTGCTGCGGGTGGCGAAAGTTTATTTACGTTTGTTTCGAGGAGCGTTAAAACATATTGATAATCGGCACCGTTACTTGTGTGCGTATCAATAAAAATATCTGGTTGCCAATTAAAAAATACTTTTTGAAAAGCAGCGGTATTTTCTGCGTCGCATTTAATAAAATCGCGGTTGAGATCGAAATTACGCCGCGTTCCGCGAAAACCAAATTCAGCGGGTCCGTTTTGATTCACACGCGTCGTTGCGTTTCTGTTCAAAGCACCTTCTACATTATATTGTGGAATAATAACAATAACCACGTTTTTCAAAATATCATTTAAATTTTTTGACTGCAAAATTCCTCTCACAAACAGCATCGAAGCGTCAATACCTTCTGGCTCGCCGGCATGAATACCATTGTTGATGAATAAAACCATTTTATTTTTTTTGTGCGCAGCATCACCACTGCTTATTCCATCTTCGGAAATAATAAAGTTATACAATTCAATACCTTCATCAGATTTTCCGATAGATTTAAAAAGCGTATTTTTTTTAAAAGCATCAGCAAGTGTAGAATAATACTTTACAGCCTCACTATAAGTCGAAGTGTGGGTTGTATCAATTTCAAAAGGTGTTTGAAATTTTTGCGTTGTTTTAATTTGAGCCTGAGCGGTGTAACTCAAAAATAAAAATAGACTCAGTATTTTTGCGAAATTCATAAATTTTTACAATTTTTGGTATCGTTGAGCAAATTTACTTTTCGTCATTCATAATTTGTAATTAGTCGTTGACTTTTATGAATTGATTAAACAAAATCTTAGAACGTGGTGTTAAAGTTTAATTACTAAAAATTTAGGAAAGGCTTTATGAATCAACGCTTAAACGATTTTTCTTCGCTCCGCACGCATCCATTCAGTATAATGATGTATTTGTTTTTAGCGAGTTTAACAATGATATTTGTAGGCTTAACGGCATCGTATTTGTACACGCGATTCGATTCGCACCAACCACCGATTAAAATTCCATTTTTATTTTTATTTAACACCGTTGTTTTATACAGTTCGAGTTGGTTATTGGGTGAAGCTGAAAAAAAGTATAAATCGGATGATACACGCGGTTATCAAAAAATGTTGCTTTTTACCATTTTAGTAACATTCTTGTTCATGGCATTACAGTATGTTGGTTGGGAAATTTTAGTCAAAGAAAACCCAAATTTATTTAGAGGCGGTAATCTTTCCGGTTACGTCTATGCTATATCAATCATTCACGTATTCCATATTTTAGGTGGACTTCCTTTTTTCTTAATTTTTTTTTACAAAGCAATTACTAAAATGCGCGATCCGGTAACGGTTTTAGTTTACTTTACCGATCCAGTAAAGCAACTGCAATTAAAATTACTTTCGCGCTACTGGCACTTTTTAGATTACCTCTGGATTTATTTAATGTGCTTCTTCTGGCTAAATTATTTTGTCCCGTTTTAAATTATTAACTGACGTTATGCAAAAGAGGGGCATAGAGCCTCAATCTTTGTAGAAATTCAATTTTTATTCTCAGGAGGTGTAGCGCACCTTAATATAGTTTAATTTAGGTTAAAGTACGCTGCGACTTACTTAACACAAATAATTAAACAGTTCATTTATTTCATATTCTGATAAATTGATTCAAAAGCGTCAGGGCCGATGCTAAACTCACCTCTGAAAGGGTTGTCCATAGCACCCACTAAAAAAACCAACGAGCCGAGAAGTGCAGCATACAATGCTGTCATTACTAGGTGTGTAGAAAATTTATCGGTTATAAAAAACCATGTAATAATTATATTGAGAAGCGAACCAAAAAGTATTACACCCCAAATAGTACTAGGTAATCCGTTGGTTACGTTTACTAATCTAACGCGCCGGAGTTCAATAATTGAGTTGAAATGCTTGTAAATTTCTGCCAAAACAATCTCTTCATTTTTAGTTTTAGGTTCATATTTTGAAAGCGTTGTTTGAAATATACTCAATAGAGAATTTCCACCGTGTGGCACAATGCCTTTGCGTTGTTTCGGCCAAGCATCTTCGATAGTGTACCGCGTATATTCTTTTAATTGCGTTTTAAGCGAATCGCCATACGGGTTTGGAACAAATTTTATGTCTTGCAAAACTGCCGCAACTGCGGAGGCTTCTTTCGATACATTAGCATCTACGTCCGATAAATTTTGCCACGCGCCAACGGCTATTAAGCCTAAAGTAATTCCGTAAATTGCCGTCAATCCTGCCATATAAAAACTGACAATATCATTATGCGATTGCGGAATTTCGTTTCTTTGAATAACTCTACGAAAGGCAAATAAACCTCCTACAGCTACCAAAATAAATAACATGACTGTAAGCAACGCAAATTCCCAATTAGGAAGATCGTAAACCCAATAAAAATCCATTAGTGTATGTTTAAAAAAACTTGTTCAAAAATTGAAATTAAAGTCTTGCAAACTTGATCAAAATTAGTTAAAAAACTGTATCAAACCAAAATTTAAAGAAAAACTTATCTCGAAACTCAATATTAAAAAATCAATTTTTAACTTAAAAAAACCTAAGAAAAATCTCTTCAACTGAAAATCAATCGCAAACGTTCTAAAAGCAATAGCAGTTTAAAATTAAAATGTTTCTTTACGTTAAAAAAATCTTTATTAATCGTTACCCAATTTTTTTCGCGTTGCAGGTTTTCGATAGCGTGGTAATATATTTTTTTAGGCGCATTAAAATCGCTTCGCCAATAAATAGCGAAAGGTGTCATTGAAAAACCTTCCTTATTAGTTCCGCTCAAACTTAAATCAGAAATAAAAAATGGATATTCGTCTTTAGCCGTAAAAAGAAAATTGATGTACGCGCTTTCAAGTTTGTTACTCGGAATTTCGATAGCGTTATGATAAAAAATAAGTTTCTCGTTATCAAAATCTAAATAATCTGCCACAAGTTTTTTTAAACCCGATTGTTGTGGAATAAATTTTTCGTGTTGTAAAATTCTGGACGAAAGCGGCGGCGAAAATTCATCGGCACATTCATTAATCAAAAAATACAAAACCCAATGAAAAACCATATTTTCGGCATCGCGTTCAATACGCGCTCTGCTCGATTCGCCCAAATTATGAAAGCGTGTACTAAATTCTAAAGCTGCTTGTCGGGTTCGGCGTTCAACAAAAGCGGTAAAACGTTTTTCAATCACTAAATTTAAAAAGTGCGGTGCTTGCGAAGGTTCGTACCAAGATGTAATTTTTTGGAGCGCATCAAAAAAAAGGCTTTTAATTTGCTCCTCAATATTATAGGTATCTGAAAAATCGAAACGGAAACCATTTTTTATTTTTGCGGCTGTTTTTTTAGCGTTTAAATCTAAAGCATATAAATCTTCTAAACAAAAGTAACAACGTTTTGTACCCAACGGATTTTTCTGCAAACAATGCGGACAATCGTGCAGCGGTATTTCAACGTGTGCACCACATTGATGACAAAATTTAGCATTTTCTACCAAATGCGCGTGGCAACTCGGACAATAAATCATTTATTTTTACAATTAACTTTGCTTAAATAATCTCTATCAACAAATACTATTTAATTTTGTTACTCTTATTTTGGATGCAAGATATTAATTTTCTGACATAAAATATATGATAAACGACAAGGCTGCGCAAGACAAAGAAACTGCTACTGAAAATACGGTGGTTATTGAAGATTTTATAAATCCGATAGATCCGAAAAAAGTAGCGGTTAATCCGGGTTTATTGCCTTATGCGCACAGTGCGAATGGTGCTGTTATCCGCCCCGAAGATTTAGGAAGAGTGAAAGGCAATTCGATGACGGCGATGTATGAGCAAACGGATAGACAAATGGATCAGTTGCGAGAACAAATGGAAACGCTTGTAGTTCAAGCTAAAGAATTACAAAAGCGCAAACATATTTCTGAAATGATTTATCAGGCGACTTTAAATTTTCGTCCTGTGATGGGACACACTTACCATTTATACAAAAAGAAAGACGAGACGCATACTATTTCACTCATCGGACCGAATGAGTGGGGAAGAAAGAAACCTTACACCTATATTGCAACGTGCAAACTTTTGTATGACCATACCTGGGAAATTTTAGAAGATTCTTTGCTCGAAGCATATTTGACGGAAGTTTAAAGATTAATTGAACAGTAGGTAAATAAACTTTGGGTGGATTCAGAATAACTTTAAATGTACAAAGGCAAAGCAATTTAATTTTCTTTCAGTAATTTTATTTATTTTCGCCCAATAATTAAATAAATAAGTACCAACTATTTTTAAAATGACTAAACCTTTCGATGCTATTATCTACAAGCGTCCAAATCTGAAAAACTTTATTCAGACGAGTAAAAAATATATTACCGACTTAGCAGAAAGTACAAACATTAAAAACGCTTTACAAGCCATTCAGAAAATGAATACGCTGCGTAAAACTTTTTTTACGATGGCTACTATTTGCGAAGTGCGTTATTCGATTGATACGCGCGACGCATTCTATGTGGGTGAGAATGAATTTTTTAATAATAATTTACCTTACGTCGAAGAACTAAAGTCTGATTATTTTAGAACACTCATTTATCATAGTTTGCGTACTGAACTCGAAAAAAAATTAGGTCATCAAATTTTTGCATTGGCAGAACAAAGTCTCAAAACTTTTTCACCAGAAATTATTCCGCTCATGCAACGCGAAAATAATTTGACGACAGAATATATGAAACTTATGGCAACAGCGGAGTTTCAGTTTCGAGATAGAAAACTAAATCTTTCAACTATACGCGCTTACGAAAGTTCAACCGATAGATTGACGCGCAGAGAAGCAGTGGAAACAAAATGGAAATTTTATGAAACGAACTATGAAAAAATTGGTGGCATTTTCGATAACTTAGTTAAAACGCGCACAGAAATTGCTCATAAGCTCGGTTTTAAAAATTTTATTGAATTAGGTTATGCGCGTTTGATGCGAACCGATTATAACGCCGCCGATGTTGCTACATTCAGAGAAGCGGTTCAAAAAAATATTGTACCAATTGCATCCGAGATTGCAAAGCGTCAACAAAATCGAATCGGTGTAGAAAAGTTATGTTATTTCGATGAAGAATTTAGATTCGCATCTGGAAATCCGACACCGAAAGGGACACCGGAAGATATTATTGCCTCTGCAAAAAAAATGTACAATGAACTTTCGCCTCAAACAGATGCTTTTTTCACCACTATGCTGAATAACAATCTAATGGATTTGGTGGCGAAAGAAGGCAAACACACAGGCGGTTATTGTACGTTTTTGCCGAACAATAAAACGCCATTCATTTTTTCAAATTTTAACGGTACGAGTGGCGATATTGATGTTTTGACGCATGAAGCAGGTCATGCTTTTCAGATGTTCGAGAGTAGGAATATGCCATTGCTCGAGTATTACTATCCCACGTTTGAGGCGTGCGAAATTCACTCGATGAGTATGGAGTTTTTTACATTGCCCTACATGAATTTATTTTTCGGCGAAGACACAGAAAAATACCACTTCGCACATTTAGCTGCCGCCTTACAATTTATTCCGTATGGTGTTGCCGTAGATGAGTTTCAGCACATCGTTTATGAAAATCCAGAATTTACAACCGAACAACGTTGCGCCGAATGGAAAAAAATAGAAAAAAAATATTTACCGCACAAAAATTATGAAGGTAACGCCTTTTTGAAAAAAGGATCATTGTGGATGCGTCAAAACCATATTTTCAATACGCCTTTTTATTATATTGATTATACGCTGGCGCAAATTTGTGCCTTTCAGTTTTGGCAAGCCGACGTAAAAAATCATAAATCAGCTTGGCAGAAATATGTGCGCTTGTGCAAAAAAGGTGGTAGCGAATCTTTTTTAAAATTAGTTGAAATCGCAGGATTGAAATCGCCTTTCGATGCCAAAACGATTGAAAAAACGATTAAACACGTCAAAAAAGAATTATTT
Organism: Saprospiraceae bacterium; assembly: GCA_043758385.1. Classification (GTDB taxonomy): domain Bacteria; phylum Bacteroidota; class Bacteroidia; order Chitinophagales; family Saprospiraceae; genus JAAFJT01. Next base: position 1,871 of record JAYVNP010000040.1, on the reverse strand, counting down.
TCGGTGAACGATGCTAAATTTTAAACCAACTCCTAATTAATATGGCATCCATCTCACCGGCTCTAATTTTAGTTTTAATTGTTTGCTATTTTGCTTTTCTCATTTTAGTATCTTATCTCACTTCAAAGAATAACGACAACGCCGGTTTTTTTTCAGCCGATAGAAAATCGCCTTGGTGGTTAATTGCTTTCGGAATGATTGGTACAAGTATTTCTGGCGTTACATTTATCAGTGTTCCCGGTTATGTAAGTTCATCGGCGATGAGTTATATGCAAGTCGTTTTTGGTTATTTGGTTGGTTATTTAGTGATTGCACTCATATTACTACCCATGTACTACCGATTGAATCTCATTTCAATTTATAGTTATTTGGGTAAACGATTTGGTGAAACCAGTTACAAAACAGGTTCGAGTTTTTTTATGCTCAGTCGCGTTGTAGGTTCGAGTTTGCGTTTATTTTTAATGGCAAAAGTGATTCACTCTTTCGTGATTGAACCTTTATTTCATTTGCCATTCTTTATAACCGCACTCATTATTATTGCACTCATTTGGACGTACACCTATAAAGGTGGCGTAAAAACAATCATCTGGACAGATACTTTTCAAACTTTTTTTCTCGTTTCTTCTTTGGTTCTGACAATAATTCTGATTGCACAACAACTGCATCTCGATGTTGGAGGCATTATATCAACCATAAAAAATGATGCACGCTCAAAAATATTTTTCTTTGAAGGCGGTTGGGGCGATTCTAAAAACTTTTTTAAGCAATTTATTTCAGGTGCTTTTATTGCTATTGTTATGAGCGGTTTGGATCAAGACATCATGCAAAAAATTCTGACTGTTAAAAATATTAAAGGTGCGCAGATAAATATTTATTCGTATTCAACAGTTTTGGTAGCTATTAACTTTTTATTTCTGTGTCTTGGCATTTTGCTCTTTACTTTCGCTGCACAAAATCAAATTCTCATTCCCGATAAAATAATAACTGTTTACACAAATGGTGTAGGCGTTTTAAAAACTTTGCCTGATACCGATTTACTTTTCCCGACCATCGCGCTTCAATATTCACCCGCAATTGTTGGTATCCTTTTTATTCTCGGCATCACTGCAGCAAGTTACGCCAGTGCAGATTCAGCGCTCACTTCATTGACAACTGTTTTTTGTGTAGATTTTTTGGGATTTGAAAAAAACGACGTTAACTCAGAAAAAAATGCTTGGACGCGCCATTACGTACACATTGGGTTCTCGACTTTATTTTTTTTATTAGTTTTATTCTTTCATGCTTTTGCGGGTGGCGAAGTAATAAAATTAGTGTTCGATTCGGCAAGTATAACTTATGGTCCGTTGCTCGGTTTATTCGCTTTTGGTTTTTATTCGCGCCGCAAAATTATTGATAAATATTCTGTTTATGTTTGTGTGGCTTCAACGCTTCTAACAGTTCTAATCTATTTCTACAACAGTTTTTTTGGAAACCTAATTTACGGTTATAAATTTGGCTTTGAACTTCTACTCATCAATGGTTTATTTACTTTTTTAGGATTGCTCGCCATCTCTAAAAGCGATTCAAATTTTCAGAAAATTTAATTTTGACATTATGCACACAAAACTTCTTTGTCTATTCATTGTAGGATTAAAAATAAGTGTTGTATTTTCACAGCAAGAATATTATCCTGACGGAAGTTGGCAAATTAAAAAACCGTCAGAAGTAAAGATGAACGCAACTCTGCTGGATAGTGCTGTTAAATTTGCCATCGAAAACGATAATAAAGTTGATTACGATTTGCGTATCGCTAATCTAAAAGCTTATGCGAATGAACCTGGTTATAAACTCATGGGTCCGACAAAACAACGCGGCAAACCTGCGGGAATGAT
>JAYVNP010000039.1:0-6354 GCA_043758385.1 Saprospiraceae bacterium | reverse complement strand
GTTGGCAACGCGTTATTGGTGCCGGCGATTTTGAGCGCCAATCTCTATGTTACACTACCAGAACCATTAACTGGAGTGAACTTTCCTATTGTTTCAATCAATACGGGAGTAATTATCAAGCCCAACAAAATTGCATAAATCAATATTCTTACAATGTTACAATTTGTTATACACCATTTGCAAATTCTGCTTCAGATGGTTTTATAGTGGCAAGTTCCGCTGTTGGACAATACACTAACAGTTGGAGTAATGCCGAAGATCCAGTCGTTGTGAATTTGATGAATCACGTTGATGAACCAGCCAATAATCAGAGAATGCGGGATGCTTTTGCTGGAGTTTTTAGAAAACAAGGTAGTTATTTTCAAATTCAATAATTAATTAATAGTAGTTTACCGCTATAGTTTATTGTAGCGGTAAACTATTTTAAAATATTCTCAATGAAATATTTTGCTCTTGTATTAATAATTTGTTCTTCTTTTCTAAGTTTTACATGTTCAAAAAATAATATTACAGCACCGCCTACGGTTAACAAAGATACTTTAGTGACTTCTTTAAACCCAATTTGGGGAGTAGCTGCTACCAATGATAAAACTTGGAATTCAGGGTATGAAATTACTGAACCTGTTATTGATGGACAGAACGTCTTGGTTTCAACTGTTTTTAATACATTTCAGGTTTTTAAAATGCTCAATGCGCAAACCGGAAATGAGATTTGGCACTGGGATGATTATTATAAAAAAGATACTTATGTCAACTTTGATTATCGAATTAGCTTTCCATTAATCAAAGACCATAAAATGGTTTGGTTGTATTTTAATGAAATTTATTATATTGATTTAATCACCGGGCATACTATTTGGAAAAATGTAACTTCTAACAGATTTGGATTTCAATGTAAAGGTATAGGCGACCATTATTTTATTGAGTTGTGGAACGCCGGCGATCATAAGGATTTAGAAGCAGGAGAGCCGGAGTATGAGGGTAATTTAAACAGTCCTAATGTACAATTTTTAGCACTGCCTAAATATGATACTACTAATTCAACACCGAATACAGGACGGAGTGGTGTAATTCTTGGCAACGCACCCTTTATAAATCCTTCCGGTGACACTATGCTTGTGGTAAGTTATGGCGATCCCCCTGTTACACAAGATTATTTATTTAGAGATGCTTTTGGCGTTTACAATTTAAGTAAAAATAAATGGCAAATTGAGCGGGTTTTAATCGGTTCACCCGCTAGAACCGGAATTGATTTTACACCGATTGTCAAAGATGGCAAAGTATTTCATTGTAAAACTGGTTTGGTAACATGCCATGATGTTAATACCGGCGATTTATTATGGACTTACGATCAAATTGGTCACGCTAACTTTTTATTTAGTGGCATATTGGTTGAAAATGGCAAAGTCTTTGCCAACGCCGGCAATGGCATTTTACACTGTATGGATGCAGCCACAGGTAAACTGCTATGGCAAGCAGAATCAGCGGGGTCATGTTCCGACATGGCGTATTTAAATGGCATAGTATATTTTGTAGGTGGCAGCGATGAGTTATTGCACGCCGTTGATGAAACAACAGGAAAAACTATTTGGAAAATTGTATCGCCTGATGATGGTAAAGCTATAAATAAAATTAGCGGAACATTCACAAGATTTTGTGCCGTAGTACCTGGTATAAATGGCGCTAAAGGTAGGATTGTTACACACACTGGCTATAACATTTATTGTTTTGAAGCAGCGAAGTAGTTCATATGGAAAAGAATTTTTTTTATTTTTCAATCGTATTGATAGTTTTTGGATGCAACGCTTGCAATAAAGATAATTCTACCCAATTAGTAAACGGTGTGGCAGTTTCGCTGCCACACCTATGGGTATTACAAACGCGCACCGACAATACAAGTACAACAGGGGGTTTGGTAAAATCTTCAATTGTTTACAACGGAAATGTTTTAGTCAGTGGATTAAAAAATGGAGATAATTCACTCATTTTGATCAACTCTCAAACCGGAGAGAAAATTTGGGAATGGCAGGACTGGATAGAAAGAAATTCTGGTGTATCAGTACAAAAGCCTTATATTAAAAATAACTTGCTGTTTTTTCAAAAAGCTTATTGGAACTATTGTATCGATTTAAATAGCGGTAAAACCGTTTTTAAAAATGTATTTAACCAAGCCTATTCTGGAAACGCTTATGGGCTTGGGGATTATTTATATTGTTCTTACGATTATAACCGAACTAACCCTGCTTTTCCAACAAATGGAGCTACAATTTATCGAGAATCAATAAAGGATGGTATCCCTAATTTTATTGCTCAGCCAAAGTATGATACAATAAGTACTAGACCAGATGGCGTATATGGCAGAATTGCAGGAATTGCACCTTTTTTATTGAATAATGATACTTGTTTAGCTGTTGGATTTGTAGATCCTCAAGTACCAAATGGGTTCAAAAGCTCATTAGGCATCTATAATGTAACGCAAAAAAAGTGGAATTCAGAAAGAGAGACTGTTGAAGATGTTAAATTACAGGGCTTAGACCAGCAACCTCAAGTTTGGCAAAATAAAATTTATTTGTGTGGTCCTGGTTTTGTTTCTTGTTATAATGCCATAACGGGCGAATATATTTGGCGTGTTACAATAAATGGAGGTTTTTTATTTTCAGGTTTCATTATTCAAAATGGAAGAGTTTATGCGAATGATTCGTATGGAAATTTGCATTGCATTGATGCGGTTACGAGCAAAGAATATTGGGTTGAACCGACCTCAGGTACAAGTTCAGATATGGTTTATCTCGATGGTGTGGTTTATTTAGTGGGCGGTGGCGATGGCTTATTGCATGCCGTTGATGCTGAAACAGGAACAACACTTTGGAAAGTGAGATCGCCCGATGCCTCAAAATACAACGATGGTTATTTTGATCGCTTTTGCGCAGCTGTGCCGGGCAGTTTTGGTTCTAAAGGGCGCATTATTGTCAGCACAGGTTACAATGCATATTGCTACGAAGCAGCTAAATAAATTAATAGAGCTTAATACTTTGAGCTATGAGTTTTTAAAATAAACTCATAGCTCAACCTTTTCGATATTCAAACCAATTTTTTTTAGTCGCGGTACAATGTCTCCGTAACCGCGTTCAATCATCGGTACGCCTTTTAAAATTGTTGTGCCGCGCGCTACTGACGCTGCAATAACGTACGCTAATCCTGCGCGCAAATCCGGAATTTCGAGTGGCGTTTCAATAGCGATTAATGGTGTTGCACCCGAAATTATGGCAGAGTGCTCGTGTCCTTTTCCGCTAAATCGACAAGGCAAACTACCAAGGCAGTGCGTTGTAAGTTGTACGGCTGCTCCCAATTTTTTTAATGCTTTTAAATAACCAAATCTATTTTCATACACCGTTTCGTGAATAACACTTACGCCTTCGGCTTGCGTTAAATACACTGCAAACGGTTGTTGCCAATCGGTAGAAAAACCCGGATAAACAGACGTTTCGAGATGTATAGACGTGGGTTTATGGGCGCGAAAAAAGCGCATTGAATCATGATCGAGTAATTCAAATCCACCACCGGCTTGCCTAAAACTTGAAAGAAAATTGCCGAGTGTTTCTGGTCGAATACCATGTACTGTTATTGAACCATCAACGGCAGCAGCGAGACTTGCCCATGAGGCGGTTTCAATTCTATCGCCGAGGCAATTCATGGTACAACCTGTTAAATTTTTCACACCTTCAATGCGGAACTCCCGACCAGAATCGGTAAAAATAATGGCACCCATAGCGCGCAACATCGTCACGAGTTCCATAATTTCTGGTTCAATAGCAACGTTGTGAATGACAGACGTACCGAGTGCCATACTTGCTAAAAATAAACACGTTTCGGTAGCGCCGACAGACGGAAATTTTAAATTAAAATGTGTGCCACGTAATCTGTGCGTTTTTTGCGCGATATAACCATCTGCATTCTCAATAATTTTGGCACCAAAATCCTGAATGGCGTCTAAATGAAAATCAATACCCCGTGCACCAATAATACAACCGCCTAAAATAGGCACACTCACTTCGTCGAATTTATGCAAGAGAGCACCCAACATTAAAATTGGCATTCGGTTAGAACCCGAATGTGGTTGACGCACGTGTGCATCAAGTGCCGTTGTTGGGTCAATGGTCATGCGCTTTTGTGGTTTATCCCAAGTCACGGTCACGCCGAGCGAGCGCAACATATCGGCAGTAATTTCTACGTCTCCAATTGGAGGCACGTTTAAAAGTGTCGTCGGCGAATTGCCAAGTAATGCCGCAATCATGGCTTTGGTTGTAAAATTTTTCGCACCAAAACAAGTTATCTCGCCCGATAAATGTTTGCCACCTTCAATGTGGTAAGCAGTTTGAGTTTTTAATGGATGATTAATGATTTGACAGTTATTAGTGAAAAATAAATTTTTATAATTTTGTCGCAAATATAAGCACGTACACGAGGTGTGTGTATATCTTTAACAGCTTATCGCTTACATTGCATCGCGTATCGATTTAAATTAAAATACCTTCATGAAAAAAATATTCTACTTTCTCTTTTTGGCATTTGTGTTTACAGGTTGCACAACCTCAAAAAATGTAGAGACGGTACATTCAACGTCTTTACTTCAAAAATCTATTCCGCGCGTTGATAAAATGCCGAATCATCCAAAACCATATCTTTACAGAGATTGGAAACAAACTGCGATTGACTTTGATAATTATGTTTTCGATTTTAATCAGAAAGGAGAATTTCTACCTTTTATTTGGATTGATTCAACTAAAAGAAATGCTAACCAAACAACTTTTGGAATTTATACTGCGCTCGGCGACAGACGCATGGGCGCAAAAATAAATAATGGCGAAAATCATGAAGCATTGGGTGCGCTCGGTGCAGTTTTGGGTGCAACACTGGTAGGAATTAACAAGGGGCAAATTCCGAAAGGTAAAATGCAAGAAGAACAAGCAAAAATGCAGCAATCAAAATTTGCCGATTGCCCTTTGCCGATTGCCGATTGCCCTTTGGATTATGTTGCTATGCTCAAAAATTATTTTAACACCGATAATGGTTGGAATGTCATTCAAAATTTCACGAATGAAGGTGCCCATATTGGCGGAGGTTACGGAAACGATTTTTGGTATGAAGTGCACAATAATGTTTTATTTTATTGTGTCGCCAATTTATATCCGGATGAAAAAGGTTTTGAACCCATAATGCGCACCATTGCAGAACAGTTTTACAAATCAGATTCAGTGATGGGAAATAATTACAGCTACTCTTTCTTTGATTTTAAAAATATGAAACCCGGCAAAAATCAAGTGCCAACACAAGAAGATGTAGCAGCGGGTTATGCTTTTATTTTGTATTCGGCTTACATAAAATTTGGAGATGAAAAATATTTGCGCGCCGCAAAAAATGCCATGGATGTATTGTACAACCAAAAAGAAAATCGTTTTTATGAAGCCATGATGCCACTGGCTGCTTATATCGGTGCGCGTATGAACGTCGAAATTGGTACGCATTACGACATTCAACGTTTTTTAGATTGGACTTTTGACGGCACGGCAGTTGGTAGAGAAGGTTGGGGAGTGATGGCGGATAAATGGGGCGATTATGACGTATCCGGTTTATTAGGTAGCACGGTTGATCATGGTGGTTATGGTTTTTTGATGAACACTTTTGATATTATGCTGCCGCTTTCTGCAATGGTGCGCTACGATGCAAGTTATGCGCGCGCTATTGGTAAATGGGTTTTGAACGCTTCGAACGCGGCGCGTTTTTGTTATCCTTACGACATTCCCGATTCGCTTCAAGCTATTCCAGAATATAAAGCTGTGACAAAAAATGTTATCGCTTACGAAGGTATTATTAAATCGTCGAGTTATCCGGAGTTTGAAGGTAAAACACCTTTTGCACAAGGCGATGGTCCGCGTTGGGCAGAGGGCATGGGGAAACAAACGATGTTTTCTGTCTATGGAAGCAGTCATGTAGGTTTTTTTGGTGGAACAATTCAGAAAACAAACGTTTCCGAAATTTTACAGATTGATTGCAATGCCACAGATTTTTTTAAAAAACAATCGGCTTATCCAACCTACTTATTTTTTAATCCTTTCGATAAAGCGCAATTGATAACTACAAATGTTGGCATTCGCAAAACCGATGTATATGATGCTGTTTCCGGAACTTTTATAAAAATAGGCGTTCAAAATTCTATACAATTTGTTATTGCGCCCGATGCTGCGCGCTTATTGGTTTTTGTGCCTTCTGGATCGAAAATTAAAAAAGAAAATGGCATTTTAAAAGCCAACGGCGTGCCGATTGATTTTAAGAATTAATCTATAACTCGTTCTA
>JAYVNP010000038.1:0-108106 GCA_043758385.1 Saprospiraceae bacterium | reverse complement strand
TACAAAAATACTCTGTGTTTTAGTTGATATACAACCCCCGTCATTCACCACAAGTTTTACTAATTTACTACCCCAGTTCGCCCATTGTACAATCGTTGTATCGCCCGCCGGTAAAGTCGCCGTGGCTGCGCTCTCATAAACAACCGTACCATCAGCACCCAAACTATAACTTAAATTGGCTGCGGGTGTACTCGTACCCGTAAATAATAATGTTGTTTGATTGCCGGCGCAAAAAGGCTCTACGACTACAAAATCCGCTTCCGGATTACCCGCTAAGAAAATCGGAAACGATTTTTTCACGGCGCAACCATTATTTCCAAAAAGTGTCAGCGTGACATTATCAAACGTACCGTTCAGAATAGCCGTATAACTCAGCGTGCTACCGCTCACTACCACGTCTTTATAACCTGCGCTGCCTTCAATTTTATAATTTGAAATAGGTTGATCCATCGTTACAGACACTGGAATTATTCCACCGTTACACGTCGAGAGCGGCGGCATATTAGAAACAATTTTCGGCGCAGAAGAAACCGTCACCGTCGTTGAATCCACACCATAACAACCCTCATCGTTCGAGACCGTCACGTAATACGTCGTTGTCAATAGCGGCGCCGCTATCGGATTAAATACCAAGTTATTATCTAAAGAATTTGACGGCGACCACGTGTAATGCGTTCCGCCTTGTGCGCTTAAATGCGCTGTATCGCCCGCACACAAGGTGTGCGGCACACCTGCGCGCGCCCAAACCATCGGTTTAGCCTGTATGTTTTGCGCCACCGAACCTGCGCAACCTGCGCTATCTACCACCGATAATTTTACTGTGAATAAACCACCCGTTGGTGTGTATGTGTGAACCGTTGTTGCACCACTACCCGATGTACCGTCGCCAAAATCCCAAGTATAAGTTTTATAATTACCGGTCGCTGTAAACGTTGTGACTGTATTTCCACACACCACCGAAGGTGCCGTAAATGTAGGATGCAGTGGCGCGCACGGCACAAAACCGAAATCGAAACTTCCCACCGGTTGCGTTGCATTTAAGTTTATCGTCGGACTGATGGTATAACCCGCATACGAAAAACCATTCGTACTACTCATTGCTTCGGGCGTGTACGCTTTTAAATAATAACTATTAGAATCCAAACAACTAAAAGTATAACGACCCGCACTATCCGAATACACCGTCGCTACAATCGAATCATCGGCTGTGTTTTTAATACCGTCTTTACCGAGCGTCAACAAAACAACTTTTACGTTTGTGAGCAGCGGCTCGCTTCCATCTCTCACACCATTGCTATTAAAATCTTCCCAAACTAAATTGGTAATAACAAAACATTTTTTCTTAGCCACAGGTGCGTAAAAACCAAAATCAACCGTAGAATCGCTATTCACTAAATTTATAACCGAAGACATGGCAAAACCATTCATCTGCGTACCGTTATCCGTATTGTTGAAGCGTGATGATGAAGGTTCATACGGCGTCGGCGTACTCAAAGGATCAACAGATCCAGAACCCGTCGAACTCGTCAACCCTGACGGATTAATAACGCGCACATAATAATTATTGGGATTTAGATTGGTAAATAAATACTTACCATTGGCATCAGTTAGCGTTGAAGCTACAAGCGAATCATCCGCCGTATTTTTAATACCATCTTTGCCGAGTGTGTACAACAAAACTGGGACGTTCGAGATACCAACATCCGTGCTATCGTAAACACCGTTGTTGTTTTTATCGTTAAAAACAAAATCGCCGAGAGACAGCGTTGGTTTAAATAAACCGAAATCAACCGTCGTATCAATTTTTGAAGATTTGACAATACTCGACATCACAAAGCCATTCATCTGTGTACCATTATCTGTATTGTTTGCTCGCGACGCAGAAGGCTCGTACGTTTTTATTCCTACAACAGAAGTATCCGTTTTTCCTGTACCCGTAGAACTTGTTAAACCCGTCGGGTTTGTCAGCGTAACGTAATAATTATTAGGATCTAAATTAGTGAATAAATATTTACCTTGTGCATTGGTCGTGGTTGAAGCATAGAGCGAATCCACTAAAGGGTTTTTTATACCTGATACAGGCGCGATAAATAATTTCATCGGCACGTTCGGAATTCCAAACTCAGTGCTATCGAAAACTCCATTATTGTTCGTATCCCCAAAAACAAAATCACCCATCGCGTGACACTCGTTTTTGCGCACCTGAATCGGGCAACATAACGACGCAGGACAGTTATTTTGATTCGTATTGGCAGTGTATGTATAATCACCGATTTGATTTATTCTAAACGTATCGTGCGTGGCACCCGTCACGGCACTTCCATTATAGTACCACTGATACGTAGAATAGCCCTTCGGCGCACTCGCCAAAAGGTTCACCGTTTCCGAACATTTGTAAAAAATAGGAATGCTGACACACGTGGTTGCCAAATCATCCTCACTCAAATTGCCATTGTTCGGTGTCGAGTTCGAATCAATCTGATCCATTGTCGCAATTTCATATATTGCATACACCACGCCTTCGCTGTTCAAATTGTAGGTCACATCCAAAAAAACAGAATCTTGCGAAGCATTAATCGTCCCAATATTCCAAACCGTTGAAACCGAATTAAAGCTCATGGGCGAGCCCGTCGGAGTCGCGCTCAAGCTGTTCGCCCGCAACGTCGTTCCAATGGGTGTCGGAATATTTACAGTTACACCTGTCACCGTCGTTTTGCCAACGTTAATGACAGCGACGCGCCATTTAATGGTATCGCCTAAAGATGCCGTGTGTGATGGATTGAGAATTTGAAGCGCTAAATTACTTTGTGCTTTAATCGCCAAAGGCAAAGTGAAAAGGAAAACACAAAATGCAAAAGGCAAAGTGTATTTTGCCTTTTGCATTTCGCAATTTGCTTTTTGCAATTTAAATTCTGCTTGTTTGTCGGTTGCAAATAAAAATGCAGAAACCTTACAAATGAATTGGTAAATGGTCATGAGTAGCAATGTCTAAATAAAATGTCGGTTATGAGTAGAATTAAAAACTACCTATTGCTTCATGCTTAACCAAAAATAATACCAAACACGTTGATTCTTTTTTTTTATATGATTTGTTAAAAGAAAAACAAAAAAAGCGTTTGTAATCTTGTAATTACAAACGCTTTTGTTATCAAGGAAAAAGGAAAAAATAAAAAATAAAAAAGAACTAATTTTCTAATTACTGTTTCAAATTCCTTATCACTTATTATTTAAAATAATCCTTCAACCGACCAATATCGCTCACCTGTATCGTAATTAAAAGTGAGAATTTTTGAACCTTTACCAATTTCAGCAATTTTTTTAGAAACTGCTGCTAACGACGCTCCTGTTGAAATACCTGCTAAAATACCTTCTTCGCGCGCTAAGCGTTGCGTAAAATCGAATGCTTCTTCTTTCGTGACTTGTATAACGCCATCAATCGCTTCCTTATGATAATTACCTGGTACAAAACCTGCTCCAATGCCTTGAATTGGATGCGGTGATGGTGAACCACCACTCAAAACAGGAGATGAAGAAGGTTCGACGGCAAAAACTTTTAAATGAGGCATTTTAGGTTTCAAAAATTCTGCACACGCCGTTATGTGTCCACCCGTTCCAACGCCCGTAATAATGTAATCTAATCCTTCAGGAAAATCATTTAAAATTTCATGCACTGTGGTAATTAAATGCGCTTCTATATTAGCTGGATTAACGAATTGCTGCGGTACAAACGAATTAGGAATTTCGTGTTGTAATTCGTTTGCGCGTTCAATTGCACCTTTCATACCTTTTTCGCGCGGCGTTAAATCGAAAGTAGCACCATAAGCCGCCATAATTCTACGTCTTTCAATACTCATTGATTCCGGCATCACCAAAATAAGTTTATACTTTTTAACAGCGCACACCATTGCCAAACCAATACCTGTATTACCTGATGTTGGTTCAATGATAGTACTTCCCTCTTTTATTAATCCACTTTTTTCGGCAACTTCAATCATATTGAGCGCAATACGATCTTTAATGCTGGCACCCGGATTTTGTTTTTCCAATTTAATATACACTTCGTTGTCAGTACCAAATAAATTATTGATACGAACGTGCGGCGTGTTACCGATAGATTCTAAAACGTTCTGAAATCTCATTTTAATAAATTTTGTATAATTATTTAAATCTGAAAATTAATTGGCTCAATAAAATCGTAGTTGTTGCGCACACGAATTTCACTTTTATGATAGACCAAAGAAAACGAAGGCACACTTTCGGTCAGCCAAACATTACCACCGATTACTGAATCGTGACCGACAACTGTTTTTCCACCCAAAATAGTTGTGCCTGAATAAATTACTACGTTTTTTTCGATGGAAGGATGCCTTTTAATATCTGCATCCGATTTGTTAACGCTGAGTGCGCCAAGCGTTACGCCTTGATAAATTTTAACGTTCTCGCCAATTTCCGCCGTTTCGCCAATGACGATACCTGTTCCGTGGTCAATAAAAAATCTTTTCGCAATTTTAGCACCCGGATGAATATCAATTCCTGTTTGGCTGTGCGCCCATTCAGAAATCAATCTCGGCAGAACGTCCACTTTTTTAAGCCACAAGTTGTGCGATATGCGATAAACCGCAATAGCGTAAAAACCTGGGTAAGCTACAATAATTTCTTCAATAGATTTTGCCGCTGGATCAAATTCTAAAAATGCGTCTGCATCAAGCATCAACGTTTTATACAACGCTGGTATTTCGGCAAAAAAAATGTCTGCTATCAATTTACTTTCTGAACGTGTTCTTTCATTAAAAGTTATGAGTTCAATAAATTCGGAATACGCATTTTGGATTAATAGGAGTTCCGAATTTTTTGTTTCGCAACGCAAAGGAAACAGTAAATCCAACATGGCATCAATCCAAGCGTGTGCTTTTTTTTTGCTGATGAGAGACGATAATCCGCTTTGTTCTTCGGTTAGGAAATTGGCAATTTTTTCAAAATCGGACATAAAAATTTGCTTTAAACGCAATCTATGTTATAAACATCTAAATCTATACCTAATTACAAAAAAAGCGAACAAATGGTTCGCTTTTTTTTATTTTTTTATAAAATATTGTGAAGTATCGCTGTTTTAGAACTTTGCAAGTGTTAAAGTTTATTCACACAGTGGTGGGTTTTTTGCTATCATCCTTAGATATTAGTGGATAATGGACGAGAAGACTTTTTTTGTATTCAGAAAGATGAACAACACAATAATTTCCAAATCACTTTTCAAGTTCAACCTTCGGGCTAATCTTCGCTAAATAATCGCGTAAGCCAATTAACAAAGGGTTTGGCGTTTTCAGTATTACTCAAATATTTAGCAGTAATACTTTGCCCCAAAGGTTTGCCGGGCTCGTCCTGCCAAGATAGCCAAGTATGAATTAATGCTTTTGGTTTATGTGTTATCGAATATCTTCTCAAATTTTGAGTTTCAATGCTCGAAAGCGTTTGTTCTGCCAAAGGCAAAAGCTTGTCATTTTTTGGCACTAAAAGTTTAAGAAAGTCTTCGAGCATTCCTTTAGTTTCGTTGTTGGGCATAATCCAAACACCAAGTTTTGTAATTGAATTCAACTTACCAATGTAACCCTCTTTTAGAAGTTTTTTAGGGATAGGATTGAATGAGTATCTTTCCAAAATATTGTTAATTGAGTTGATTCGTGAAATCAAATTCTCATCGGCATCTATTAAAACGCCTATGGTTTTTACTTTATCCTTGTCTAATATTTTGAGTCTAGCTTCAAGTTTATCGAATAAATTTTCTATTCCATTACAATCAATGATATCAAAATTTTCAGTCAAACTAAACTTTTTAACAAGTGCAAACACGACGTGCATATCATCTTTACCTTCGACTAAAAGTTTTTGCGAGTATTTATCTTCAATCTTGATCATCGAATTTCAATTTCTTGTTCAACAGCAATGCGCATATCTCGTGCATCATACTCTAATGCTTTAGCTTTGCCGTCTTTATTGTAGAGAACGAAAAGCCTTCCCTTTTCTTCATTGCCTTTTTTATTCACCACCGAGGTAAATCTTTCGACAGTATCGTCACTGTGCGTTGTTGCAAATACTTGCACATCGAGTTTTTCTGCTAAATCAAAAATTATTTCCCAAAGTTTTTCTTGAATGGAGTAATGTAGTCCATTTTCAATTTCATCAATTAGTAGAATTCCGTTTTGCGATACGACAAGATTGAGAACAATGTGAAACAATCTGTTTGTTCCATCCCCGAAAGTTCTTAATGGAACTATATTCGGGTATTCTTTTAATTTAACATAAGGTTTAGGTGTGCGAGCGCTGTCAGAAATCCCGAACCAAAAACTAAATTTTTCGATATTGGGTGAAACAATTTTCAAGGCATCTAAAACGTAAAGCTCTTTTTCAGTCAAAGAAATTAAATTCCAGGCAAAAACTGCATTGTCTGAATAAATCTCATTTGAACCTATAAACGTTACAGGCTTTCCATTCCTGTCCCAAGAAAAACCATTAAATTTGAAAATAGTATTATCAAGAGGAAGTAACGTATTGTAATCGTTTGTTTTTAGATAAAATGCTTTAAAAAAATTCGAATAACTGTGATTTTTCGGCAAATCCTCTCTGAAAATTTTTTTAGTCCTCGTAGAATCTTCGATATACTCTTTTTCTTCAACATACTCGATCAAATCTATTTCTAAATCAAAATCTTTATCACGATTTGGTTTGACCTCTGAACATGTTATTTTAATTCCTTTACCTAAGCCAAATTGTACTTCTCTGTTTGTGACAAGATATTTAAAGAAGTCTAATAACCGTTTTTCTGCATAGCCATTCTGCACATTTGGTATATCATATATCGTATCTAATCCCCTTTTCTCGGAAATCTCCTGTAAAAAGTTAAAACTGCCATCTTTAATATTCAACCCAATAGCCTCTAATAATGAAGTCTTACCCGAATTATTTTTACCAGTCAACAAATTTACTCGTGCAAATTTTTTGATGTGCAAACCATCAAGGTTTTTAAAGTTTTTTATTTGAATGGAATCTATCATCTTGCAATAATACAATATTTTCTGTAATAATTTCTCAGCGCTTTTAAATTTGCAAATAGTTTCAACTTCACTATTTCAAGCCTTACACTTTTTCTAAAACGATTAAAGATTTTCATTGAAAATTTTCACTTTTTTCAAACCAATTGTGCAGCGCGTCTATCCGCCATTTCTGATTTTATATTGCGCCATCTTGAACCTAAAATTTTATTCATACCCTTATCAACAACATAGTGTTTAGCAATACTCATTGCACCGACAGCACGACGTACGTAACTCTCGTTGGCGCGCAGCGCAATAGAATATCCGCCGTCAACGTATTCTATGTGATGCCAATAACCGCTCGGAATAAAAATAGATTCTCCCGGATTCAAAACAGTTTCAAATCCTTTAGCGTAGTTGAGCGCAGGAAAACGTTTGTAATCTGGTTTGTTTATATCAACATAACTCGCAACGGTATATGGATGTTTGTATAAAAGTTTTGATTGATCTTGCGCGAAAACAACCACGCGCTTTCTGCCATGAATTTGGTTTAAAAACACATGACTCATGTCAATGTCGTAGTGCATCGGCGTAACTGAACCTTCACCACCAAAAAACATGAACGGAAAATCTTTTAAAAAACCTTCCATGATGGTTGGAATAGTATAGTCGTTGCACATTTCGGGTGCCTGCTTAAAAATATTCCATAAGAAAATTCTATACGGCATTGGTCCGCGTTCCATGAGTGTTAAGTATTCGCCGAAACTCATGAACAATTCAGGTTTCATATAACCATTGCCTGGTTTAGAATAATTCGGCGTAATAACAGGCACTTCGAGATGCCCGTATTTCGATTTTAAATTTTCAATTGTCCAGTTTTTTTGCGCGGGCCAATCTTTAATTAAATCCGTTAAAACAACAGGATGGAGTGGTTTGAGAAATTCTGTTTCAAAATCTTCATTTGAGATGCCTGTACGTCTTTCAATAGTTTGCAACGTCAACATAAACTTACATTTTATTTATAACGAAAAACAAATTTAAGATATTATAGCTTGTTTGTCATTAAATTGCAATAATAACACTGAGAATTAATATCCAAAAGACAAGATAGTTCTTTACGCGTCACGAAGAATGAATAGCGCAAAAAAAAAACTTGTCGCTACAATGTAATGACAAGTTTTTTGAAGGGACCTAGATGGGGCTCGAACCCACGACCCTCGGTACCACAAACCGATGCTCTAACCAGCTGAGCTACTAAGTCCAGAAAATAAATTTTCAAAAGTGCGGAGGCTCAGGGATTCGAACCCCGGGTACCCTCTCGAGTACGGCAGTTTTCAAGACTGCTGCAATCAACCGCTCTGCCAAGCCTCCGTTGATTAATTTACCACATTTTTCAATGCGGGTGCAAAAGTATTACAGTCTAACGAATTTACAAAACCGAAATACAAATAAGCTTTAAAAAGTCCACCATTTTTTTCTAAAAATGCGCGGCGCAATAATGTAACGCACCGAAACGCCCGTTTGCCAATCAAACCCTGTACCATCGCCCATAATTTTAAGCGAAGGTTTCACATCGGCTGATACAACTATTCCTCCCAATTTTATTTCTGCACCTGCAATAAAAGCAATTCCAGTCGGATTAGTAGGTGAAACTTTTAAATTATCGTTCGGCGCATACCAAGTATGGTACGCCCCAACACCCGAATAAAAATTTAGCGCGCGCGTTAAAATGTTAGTGTGCTGCTCAATTAATAATGTACCCGTTACATCTTTAGTTGTTAAACCCGATTTAACAATTACTTCAGCGGTAGTTTTTAATGCTACTTGTTGTTGAACCGTTAATCCGATGCCATCGCCAAATCGAATTCCTGCTGCAGTGCCGTAACCTTGCGCGAAAATTTTTGAAATCGAAAAAAAAGAAATGATTAAAAGGGAAACAATGGTTTTCTTGAACATTCAAAACTTGTTTAGCTAAAAATTAAAACGCTCGTATCTTAAAATTATTTTTTGTATGTGCAAGTTTATGAAAAAGCTAACTTTTGAATCTTTTTATAAATACAAATCTTCTCAAAAAAAACATAAAATAAAACACAAAAGACACCAAGCACTAAAACGCTTGATGTCTATTATGAAAATTTTGTAAATCTATTAAAAATATTCGCTCATACTCTACCAAAAATATCCGTAAATTAGAAGTAGAATTGCTATAACAATGGCTGCGCCGATAGCAAAACCGCGTGATGGTTTAAACATTTCGTATGGCACTACCAAACCTTTCGGATTATTAATACTTCTCGCATCTAAAACAGTAATGAGGTACATTCCTAAGACCGTAATGATGAAAACAAATCCCATCCGATCTAAAAAAGGTATTTCATAAATTCCTGCTGGATTTTTAGCCGCGAATCCAAAATTGTATAAAAATGATAAATCTAAATAACCTGGCAAGAATTTAAACATTATAGATAGAATAAATCCACCAAAAATACCAAATAATGCCGCATTAGCAGTTGTGCGTTTCCAGAAAAAACCTAAAAGAAAAGTAGCTACAACACCTGGCGAAATAAATCCTGTATATTCTTGAATGAAACTAAAACCACCTGCTTTGTCAATACCAAGTTGTGGAGCAATAATAATAGCTAAAATAAGTGCCGCTATAATTACAATCCGTCCCATCGAAATAAGTTGCTTTTCGGAAGCATCTTTTTTGATGTAATTTTTAAAAATATCGAGCGTAAAAATTGTTGAAATAGAATTTGCTTTACCTGCAAGCGATGCAACAATGGCGGCTGTGAGTGCTGCAAAAGAAAGTCCGCGCAAACCAGGTCCGAGTAAATTTAGAAGCACCGGATACGCATTATCTTTATTAAGTGAACCATCTTTAAGCATTTCTGCTTGAAACATTCCGTGTTGGTGCAAAACATACGCAGCAATACCCGGTATTACAATAATTACAGGCATGAACAATTTTAAAAACGCCGCGAATAACAATCCGCTACGGGCAGTTGTTAGATTTGCACCGAGTGCGCGTTGCGTAATATATTGATTGAATCCCCAGTAATTAATATTAGTAATCCACATACCACCTATCAGAACCGTTACACCTGGTAATGACGCAAAATTTGGATTATCTCTATTGATAATCATGTGAAAGTGATCGGGTGCTTGTTTTGCTAAAACCATTAAACCATTGAATGCGCCCGAAGTACCATAAGCTGTGCTGACTAAATTTAGCACTAAAATAGTTGTTACCAAGCCACCAAAAATTAAAAATATGACTTGAATAACATCGGTATAGCCAATAACTTTCATTCCGCCGATAGAAATTAATACGGCGAATACCGCTAAGAATATCATACAAACAGTAAAATTTAAACCGGAAAGCGCTTGAACAGCGATGGCACCGAGATAAAGAATGGATGTTAAATTTACAACAATGTAAAGCAACAACCAAAACAAAGCCATAATTAATGCAACCATCGGGCTATACCGTTGGCGCAAAAACTGAGGCATTGTGAAAATATGGTTTTTTAAATACATCGGCATAAAGAAGATAGCAACAACCAAAAGTGTTGCCGCCGCCATCCATTCGTAAGTTGCAATAGCTAAACCGATTTGAAAACCATCGGCCGACATACCAATGAATTGTTCGGCACTGATGTTTGAAGCGATGAGCGAAGCACCAATTGCCCACCATGTGAGCGAGCCTTCGGCTAAAAAATAATCTGCTGACGATTCAACCGTTTTGCGTTTCTTATTGTAAATATACCAACCATATCCTGCTACTACCACAAAGTAGAACATAAATACGACGTAATCGAGAGTTGCGAGTCTTGAGCCCATTAGAATAGTTTAAAGTTGAGAGTGTGAAATTTAAATTTGCTGGTTTTACGCCTTGCAGCACAAAAATATCTTTTTTTATTGAAGTCCAATACTTTGAAGTGTTTTTTTTTGGATTTATCAGAAATAGTTGTTGATTTTTCGCTGTTCGATAAAAGTTGTTCGTTTTTCGTTTACTATCATAGAATAACAAACAACAATCCACGAACAACTATCAACTAAATTGGCTGAATGCTTCGAGCAGTAGTTGAATACCAAAACCCGTTGCTACTCGCTGCGCGCCAGTTTCATTATTGGCGAGAGCCATACCTGCGATATCTAAATGCGCCCAACAAGTGTGCTTATCTATAAATATTTCTAAAAATTTAGCGGCATAAGTAGCTCCAGCTTGCGCTCTTGAGGGCATATTCATTACGTCAGCTACATCCGATTTTATATCTTCCGCGTACAAATCCCATAGTGGTAAACGCCATAAACGTTCGCCCGTTTTTTCGGAAGCCGCTAAAAGCGTATTCGCTAAAGCATCGTTATTGCTAAATAAACCTGCCGCATAAATACCAAGCGTTCCGATGACAGAACCCGTGAGCGTAGCTAAATCTATAATAGCATCAACGGCATAATTTTTTTTCAAGTAAGCCAATCCATCTGCCAAAATAAGTCTGCCTTCGGCATCCGTATCAATCACTTCAATAGTTTTGCCAAGATAAGAATTTATAACATCGCCGGGTTTTGTGGCTGCACCGTCCACCATGTTTTCGGTTGAAGGCACAATACCGATAACATTATAAGGCAATTTTAATTTAGCTGCTACTTCTAAAAAGCCAAGAACTGCTGCTGCGCCACCCATATCCGATTTCATAAGGTGCATATTGGCACTCGGTTTTATACTAATTCCGCCTGAATCGAACGTAACGCCTTTACCGACAATGCCGAAGGTTTTAGTAGCAGCTTCGCTTTTATAGTGCATAATAATAAAACGCGGTTCATGCGTGCTACCATCACTTACAGAAAGCAAAGCGTGTAAACCGAGCTTTTCGCAACCGGCTTTATCAAAAACTTCAACCGAATAACCATTTTCTTTTCCCGATTGCACTGCCCAATCGGCGAGGACTTCAGGTGTTTTATAATTAGGCGCAGCATTAACAAGCGTCATTACGCGCATTTGCGTTTCAGCAATTGCAATACCCCGTTGTGCAGCTTTAACAACTATTTCAGTATCTTCCGTGTTGCGCGTTACAAATTCTATTTTCGCATCGGCATTATTTTGGGGATGCGTGTTGCCGTTTTGCGTTTTGTATAAACCAATATGATACGTTCCGAGTAAAATGCCATTCGCAATTTGTTCAGCATAGCCAAGTGCTTCAGAAAGTGCGATGCGCATATCAACCCCGATATGCGTACCTAATTTTACTTTTTGATTAAAAGATAAAAAGCGAAACGCGTGGGCTACGTCATTTTGAGCTGGTTTTTCACCTAACCCTAAAACATAAATACGCTGCATACCCGAAAGAAAAGTCACCCATTCTTTATGTTCGCCTTTAAAATCGGAAAATAAAATCTGGAATGTACGACCGTAATGCGTCGCGATTTCTTCTAAAAGAATAGATAATTTGTCTGTTTTAAACACTGGAATGATTATAACAGGAATGTTTTCAATCGTTTGGGTTGTGTGGAGAACACTTGGCATCTGAACGTCGCGTAAAATTGTGAGGATATTTTTTGTTAACCGATGCAAATATACAATTTTTTATGGGATGAATTTTTTTCTATACAGTTTTTTTTCTGAGAAGCCATAACAGCAACAAAGTAGGCAGGTAGAAATTCTTAACCGAATCTTTTAGTCTATTCAAAAAAGGTAAAACATTTAACTCTAATAAATGAATGTTACAATTATTATTTATTGATTCTTCGTTTTTGAAAAAATTTATTTCTACGTTTGTACGGATAAATTTATTTAAAATGAAAGAAAGGCTACTCGCTCTTGACGTTTTTCGCGGTCTGACTATTGCACTGATGTTCACGGTCAATAACCCTGGCACTTGGTCATACATTTATGATCCACTCGAACACGCTAAATGGAACGGTTGGACACCTACCGATTTTGTTTATCCTTTTTTCTTATTTACGGTTGGCGTTGCTGCTTGGTTCTCCATTCAAAGTGCAAAACTTAAAGTGCAAAATGCAACCCAACAACTAACAACTAACAACCAACAACTAATCACTAAAATAATACGGCGGGGTGCTACCATTTTTCTCATCGGTCTGGGATTAAATCTTTTTCTTAACGGACTTTCAACGTACAGCAATTTGCGCATCATGGGCGTTTTGCAGCGTATCGGCATCGCCTATATGCTCGCTATGTTACTACTTGTTAGTTTTCGTCAACGCACCGTCGCATTTATTGGTATTGCGATACTGCTTGGCTATTGGGCATTAATATTTTTTTGTAGCGATGCCCAATATCCTTATGGGTTTCATGACGGTATAAAATACATCGGCGTTGAAAATAATGTGGTCACTAAATTTGATCGTACTGTACTTGGTGCATCACATCTATACAAAGGTTATGATGGTATTGCTTTCGATCCAGAAGGATTACTTTCTACATTGCCCGCTGTTGTAACTGTCATTATCGGTTTTTTTGTCGGCGGATTGATTAGTCGCCGTAAAGATAAAAAAGAACTTGCCGCTGAAATGTTGTTTTATGGCTTGCTTTTTTTAGGTTTAGGCGAATTATGGAATTTAGGTTTTCCGATCAATAAACCAATTTGGAGTAGCAGCTATGTAATTTTTATGGCGGGCTGGGCAATGTGCATTAACGCGCTGCTTATACTTCTAATAGATGTTTACGGCATTAAGTTTTGGGTGAAACCTGTACTTGTACTTGGCATGAATTCGATGCTCGCTTTCATCATATCGGGCGTTTATGTTAAAGTGATTTCAAAAATTAAATTCGATAGTAGTTACGCTGTTTATACCAATAAAATTGACGGATCGGTTACACCGCAACGCATTAGTGGTTATCAAAAACTTTACGAAGATTATTTTTCTCCTCTGACAACACCACACCAACTGATGGCTGATGTAAAAGCTAATAAGATTACGGTTAATAATCGCGCCGAAACTTTTAAAGATTTTGTAGCCGATCAAAAGTTGAGTTCGTTTATATTTGCACTTTTTCATGTGCTTTTGTTTTGGAGCATTTTATATATTTTCTACAAACGCGGTTTTTTTCTAAAAATTTAATATCGTTGTTCGTTGTTGGTTCACGAATGACGAGCAACGAATAACAAACAACGAACAACGAACGTGGGTCGAAATAAATTATTTAAGTTTGAGGCATTGCGCCAATTGGAATTTGTTTATGAAAATAAAGATCATGAGCATCCACTATTAACGGACTCTAAAAATAATGTTGTCGATTTAAAGGGGAAATGGTGCGCTGAACACTTCCAAAATAAAAATCCGTTGGTTTTAGAATTAGCTTGCGGACGTGGCGAATATTCGTTAGGTTTAGCACAACTATATCCCAATAAAAATTTTATTGGTTTAGATATTAAAGGTGCGCGATTGTTTCAAGGTTCGGAAAAAGCAATTGCCTTAAATTTAAAAAATGTGGCGTTCTTACGCACACGCATTGAGCAAATAAATTTATTTTTGGGCGAAAACGAAATTGATGAAATCTGGATAACTTTTCCAGATCCTTTTTTGCGAGAAAGCAAATCAAATCGGCGTTTAACGTCGCTGCCATTTTTAGAACGTTTTTACCCGCTGCTTAAAACTGGTGGGAAAATAAATTTAAAAACAGATTCTGTAGAATTATACAATTTCACTTTAGAAACTTTGCAAGAGCAAAGTTTATTTCAATTAAATACTTCAAACGAAAACATTTATGCAGCAGAAGTTATTGATGAGGCGTTATTAATTCAAACTTATTACGAGCGTATGCACTTAGCTGCAAAAAAAACGATAAAGTTTATTTCGTTTTATAAAATAAATTGATCTTTAGGCTTTGAACTTTTAAAATTCTGCAAATGATTTGAACTTTTAAAATTTCAAGATTGATTTTGAACGTTTTTATTTCACTTTTAATTTTCAAACTAAAATGTATTCTAAAAAATTACCCACATTATTTATTAGCGTTATCTATTTCTGGCTTTTCACTTTTCACCTTTCACTTTTATCTCAAACAGCTAACCCAAGTTGCGATGGAAAACGGTATTCAACCAACGTTTTTACCGATACTGTGCAAACTATTATACAATATGGAGCGAATTCGGATTTAGCAGGCAACGGGCAAAAACTTTTTATGAACGTTGTTGAACCGAAAGGTGATACAGTATCGAAAAGACCGATAGTAGTTTTAGCATTTGGTGGCGGATTTGTTGCGGGTGCACGCACCGATAAATATATGCTGGATTTGAGCAAAAGTTTTGCTTTGCGTGGCTATGTAGCGGTGTCAATAGATTATAGACTTATCCCATTTTTTTTAATTAACGGCGATTCTTCTGTTATTGCTAATGGTGTTGTTCAAGCTGTGCAAGATATGCGCGCTTCAGTTCGATATTTTATTAAAGATGCGCGTACTAATAGTAAATTCAGAATTGACACTAATAATATTTTTATCGGTGGACTTTCAGCAGGTGCAATAACAGCTATGCACACTGCCTATTTAGACACTACGCGCAATGTGCCGACTTGGATTTTAAATTCAGTAAGAGCGCAAGGTGGAATTGACGGCATCTCGGGTAATCCGGGTTACACCTTTAAAGTGAAAGGCGTTTTTAGTTTATCGGGTGGTTTATACGGCGTGAGTGCTTTTCGCGCAGGCGATCCATCTTATATTTCTATTCATGGCACTGCCGATAATACTGTTCCGTATGGTTTAGGACCCAATGTTTATAAATATTATAACGACGGCGACGGAACGTGTTCTCTAAAAACAACTTCGCTCGGCATTCCTACTTTACACGTAGCTGTTACGGGTAGCGATCATACAGAATTTTATGAATGGAATGATCCGAAAGATGGTTTTAATAGTCCGAATATAAAATATCCGGGTGTGTATGCTGCATTTGAAGCTAAAGCAATCGTTTTTATGAAAAGATTAGTTTGTGGTGAAAATCCAAACGTAACGTCAACAAATAATATTGTCGAAAATTTTGATTCTGAAATATTTCCAAATCCATCAGACGCAGTTTTAAATGTTCGCATTGCGGACGGAAATTACGCCGCACAATGGCAAACTGAATTGATTGATGTTACAGGTAAACGCGTTGCGACACAAAAATTTGATAGTAATCAATTCAGCATAACGCGCAATAATATGCCGTCAGGTTTGTATTTTTTAAGAATTACAAACACAACAAATAATTTTTCGACGGTTAAAAAAGTTATTTTTGAATAATAGTATTTCGTTGATAGTTGTTCGTTTGTCGTCTTAGAGTACTATTAAACGAACAACTATCAACGAATATGCTAAACGGTTAGAATTTCTTTTTCTTTTTGCTCCAACACTTTTTCAATTTTATCATTAAATTTTTTAGTAAGCGTTTGAACATCCTCCTCGTACGTTTTACCTAAATCTTCTGAAAGTCCCGATTTAACAGCTTTTCTAATTTCTTCAATTGCTTTTTGGCGCGAAGACCGAATACCCACTTTAGAATCTTCGCCGGATGCTTTTGCTTTTTTAACTAATTCTCTACGACGCTCTTCTGTAACGGGTGGAATAGATAAACGGATGAGTATACCATCGTTTTGTGGCGTAATGCCCAGCGCAGCTTCAAAAATAGCTTTTTCGATAGTACCCAACATTTTTTTCTCAAAAGGTTGAACAGTAATGGTACGCGAATCGGCAGTAGAAACATTAGCAACTTGACTGATCGGCGTTGGCGAACCGTAATAAGGCACTAAAATACCTGTAACCAAATCAGGATTTGCTTTCCCGGCGCGTATTTTTAATAAATCGTGTTGCAAATGGGCAATTGCGTTTTCCATTGATTCTTCAGCTACATCAATTATCAGACTAATTTCTTCCAGATCCATGATTCAAGTTTTTTAAATTTAGAAACGCAAATTTAAAGCGCGTATTTTAATTTTGAGCGCAAATTAGTTATGCTGCGGGAAAATTTCGTTGGCAATGCCAAACGCGCCAATCAGTTGCGTATAATTGAATGGTAAAATTATGTCGCGCTCGTTAAAATAAGAAATCAAATTTTCTGTTGCAATATTTCCAGTTAAATCATCTTTAGCCATTGGACAACCGCCTAAACCTTTTAATGCAGAATCAAATCTGCGACAACCGCTTTGGTACGCCGCATGAATTTTTTCGCGCCAAGAGTTAGGAGTAGAGTGTAAATGCGCACCAATTTCTAAATCGGTGTATTCTTTAATAATATTACTGAATAAATATTCAATACTTTGTGGTGTTGAAACGCCGATGGTGTCGGACAGCGCGAAAATATAAATACCGAGCGCGCGTAATTTAGAAACCCAACCCAATACAATATCAGAATTCCAGGGATCTCCATACGGGTTTCCAAAACCCATTGATAAATACAAAACTAATTCTTTATTTGTGTTCGTACAAAGTTCTTGAATTTTTTTTACGCGCTCTAACGATTCTGTTATCGTCGAGTTAGTATTTCGTATCTGAAAAGTTTCTGAAACACTGAATGGAAAGCCAATATATTGTATTTCTCGAAATTGTGCTGCTTGTTCTGCGCCACGTTCGTTAGCAACAATGGCAAGTAATTTTGTTTTGGTTTTGTGCAAATCAAGTTGCGCTAAAACTTCGGCTGTATCGCGCATTTGTGGTATGGCTTTAGCGGAAACAAAACTACCAAAGTCAATTGTATCGAAACCAACTTGTAATAATTTATTGATGTACCGCACCTTGTCGGCTGTTTCTATAAACAGCGACATACCTTGCATGGCATCGCGTGGACATTCAATGAGTTTTAACACAAAGCTGATTTTATGCCAAAATTACATAACGATTAGTGATTTTACAAATTGTTTTACAATTTTAAAAGGTTCTGCTATTTAATCAAACTCTTACCCTTCCAGAAAAATTATTTATTTCTTAAAGAAGATGTTCAACAAAGTTTTTAAATTAATTTCTGATTTTAGTGAAGTACAACTTCCGATTAATTAATTTTACGTTTCTTTTTAAATTTGATAATGAATAAATTTATCTCTACGGCGGATGTAAGTAAATTACACGACCTTTTAAACTTAGCAAAGTTGTGTAAGAACGAAACAGAAAATTATAAAAACACTTTAAGTGGGAAAACGCTTGGAATGTTATTTTTAAACCCGAGTTTGCGGACGCGCATGAGCACCGAGCACGCTGCGCAAATTTTAGGTATGCACGTTATTTCTATGAATGTTAACGATGCTTGGAATATTGAATTTGAAGATGGCGCGATTATGAACGCTGATAAAGCGGAACACGTTCGCGAAATGGCAGCAGTAATGAGTCAGTATTGCGATGTTTTGGGTATTCGCGCATTTCCAAGTTTAACGGATAAAGCAAAAGATTATAGCGATGAGACAATACACAAATTTGCACAATTTGCGCAAGTGCCTGTCATGAGTTTAGAAAGTGCGATTCGGCATCCGTTACAATCGCTGACCGATTGGTTAACGATTGAGGAATTTAAAAAGAAAAATAAGCCAAAAGTTGTTCTTTCTTGGGCGCCACATCCGAAAGCACTACCACAAGCAGTTCCTAATTCGTTTTTAGAATGGGTGCGACACGGGAATTATGAATTAGTAATTACGCACCCGAAAGGATATGAATTGGATACTCAATTTACGGAAGGTTTACCAATTGATCATGACCAGAATAATGCTTTTAAAAATGCCGATTTTATTTATGCCAAAAATTGGTCAAGTTTTTCCGATTATGGTAAAATTTTAAATTTAGACCCTCATTGGACAGTTACTGAAGAAAAAATGGCGTTAACAAACAATGCAAAATTTATGCACTGCTTGCCTGTCAGAAGAAATCAAATTGTAACAGATGGCGTTTTAGATTCTAAAAATAGTATCGTCATTCAGCAAGCGCACAATAGAACTTATGCTGCCATGGCAGTTTTGTTGTCGTTACTAAATAATTGAAACATGATTTTTAGATTTATAAAAGTATAAAATTAATTTTTGATTGATGCTAACAACTGATAACGCTTAACAAAATTATGCAGGAATTATTAATTATTAAAGTTGGTGGAAATGTTATTGATGATGAGGCTATTTTAAAAAAACTTCTTACTGATTTCGCTACTGCACCTTCACCCAAAATTTTAGTGCACGGCGGCGGCGCTTTAGCCGATAAGCTTTTAGTACAACTCAATATTCAACCGATTAAAATTGATGGAAGACGCATCACGGATTCTGAAACTTTGGAAGTAGCAGTGATGGTTTATGCGGGAAGTATAAATAAAAAAATTGTGGCGCAACTCAACGCGCAAAATTGTTTTGCGCTTGGTTTAACGGGTGCCGATTTGAATATTATTAGAGCGCGCAAACGCGCAATAAAAACAATTGATTACGGTTTTGCAGGCGATATTGAAAGCGTTGATGCTATTAGAATACAAAAATTATTTTCTGTTGCCGAGGCTTTAGTTTTTGCGCCAATCACTTCCGATGATAAAGGACAACTTCTGAACACGAACGCAGACACAATTACTTCTGAATTAGCAGTAGCGCTTTCTAAAAATTTCAGCGTTAATCTTAAATTTATATTTGACAATCCAGGCGTGTTAACTGATAGGTACAATCCTGAAAGTGTTATTCCGGTTTTAAGTTTTAATGATTACAATAAAGGTATCGCAGAAAAAACAATTACAGATGGCATGATTCCGAAATTGCACAATGCTTTTATGGTTCAACAAAAGGGTATCCACAACGTCACGCTGTGTGGTGCTAATAATTGGTTGAGCGATGGAGGAACTAAAATTATTAGTTAAGAAATTTCAAAATCAGAAATTACACTCTTTTTTAATTTTTACAACAAAATTAATTTCGCTTTCCAAAGTCAGAAGTGTTGCTTTTTTCTAAATACACATAAAAAAACCTCGTAGTTCTTAGGCTTACGAGGTTTTTTTATATTTTTTTAAATTTCTTTCAAGCCTTTACCCACCATAATCCTGATCGCCGTTGCCGTTTTGTTGTTGCTGTTTACGACCTTCTTTAGCTTTTCTGAAAATAGAAGAATCGAGCTTACCGAATGGAAATTGCACCGAAATTTTAAACGCGCGAATATCGCGACGGCGCATACTTTCTTGAATAAATGTTGAGCCTTCCAAAACAGTCACTTGCTTGCGCGAATTGAAAATATCATTAACCGCTAAAGTAACGTTTGCCGCACCGTTGTTGAATGATTTTTTAATCGCAAAATCTACGTTGTAACGTTCTTTTATGTATCCTTGTAAAATAATTTCTTTCCCCTCAAATGTGCCTGAAAGTTGTGCAGAAAAACCTTTGCCAAATTTTAAAATAGCATTCGATTTGAAAAAGTACGACCACGCATTTGTGTTTAAACTATCGGAAGAAATGGATGTATTGAAAACGTTGGCGTTATTCGTCCATTCTAAATTATCTGTAATCGCCCATTTAAAAGTATTTTCTAAACCGAATTTGTTTGAAACATTGCCATTTGTTGGAATAGAAATTAATCCACCCGCAACCTCTGGATTAGCATAAGAGTAATTTGTGACTGGGTCGTTAACGTTTTTTAAATAAACCGAAACCAACCAATTGTTATAACCAAACGTTTTATTGTAATTTGCTTCTACTGTATTTACAAATTCAGGCTTTAAACCCGGATTCCCTTTTCTGATATTCAATAAATCGCTCGCCATTACAATCGGTAATAACTGCATAAAATTGGGGCGATTGATTTTTCGACTAAAATTAATTTGAAATTCATTAGTAGCGTCAATTTTTTTACTCAAATACAGCGACGGGAAAAAAGTATTAAGTATTTTACCATCACCTGGATAATTATATCCAATATTCATAAGTGTTCCAATTTTTGAAACTCCATCCAAGTAAGATTGCTCAAAACGCAAACCTGCTTGATAACCCCATCCGTGATAACGGCTCGTATAGGTAGCGTAAGCAGCATTTATGATATCAGTGATATTATAATCAGATGATAATGGATCAATTTCTTTATATCCTGGACTTGGATCAGTATAGCTGTATTGATTATACAATGATTGAGAAGTTCTATAATTATAATAACCACGCAAACCCATTTCCCACTTAGTAGTGTCGTTGAGAGGATTTGTAAAATCGAGTTGAACAACAGTTTGATGACCCGTATTATTGCCGCGAATTTCCGTTAAACCTGGTTGATAAGGTAGAGCAATACCGTTAGCATCATTAACTGTAGAAATCCAATCTTGATTGTTCGACGAACCACCCCAACTGTAGTTGGCATCAATGGTTAATTCTTTTCCTTTTTTAGGAAAAGTTCTTTTCCAAATTACTTGTGTTTGTTGATTATTAAATTTATTTAAAGGTAAAACATTCCGAACGCCCGTTTCATAAGTTGCTCCATTCGCTTGCAAAAACTGCGAATTTTGTGTACCATTTACGTTGAAAACGCCACGAACAATTGTACCAGCGAAAGTTAAAGTGTTTCTATTATTAATCGAATAGTCGAGCGCAATCCGTCCAATTTGGAAATTGGTATTAAATTGAGAAATACTACTCTGATTATAATATTTGTACGTCGAATCGCCAGGACTGTAAAGAGTCTTATTCGTATAACCGTTCACAGGCACATCCGTAGAGTTTACGCTGTAAAAACCAGTCACATTTACTTTGCCTTGCTTGACATTTAGATTAAACGTTCCGTTATAACGATCGTGATCAGCTGCGCCAAGACTTACGAAACCGTTATAACCTGGTTTTCTATTTTTTTTCAGTACAATGTTAATTATACCGCCCGATGTTGATGCTTCGTACTTCGATGAAGGGTTAGAAATGACTTCAACGCTTTCAATCTGATCGGATGGAATCTGATTTAAACTAAACAAAGTCGGTCTGCCATCAATATAAATTGTTGTTGAAGAGTTACGAAGTTTAGGCGTACCATCCGCATCAACAGTTACACTCGGCACGTTTTTCAAAACGTCTTCTGCTGTACCACCCGATGAAGTAATATTTTTTTCGACGTTAAATACTTTTCTATCTATACTCAGCATTGCCGAAGATTTTTGTCCTTCTACTGTTACCGTTTTCAAAACTTCGGCGTTGACTTCTAAACCAATATCGCCGAGATCAATTTCTACATCTGGTGGAAACATAGTTACTGATTTTGTAAAATCTTTATAACCAATAACGCTAATTTTAATTTTAGCACCGCCCATCGGTAAATTATCGAGATTAAAATCGCCATTTTCAAGCGAGAGTTGCCCCCCGACGATACTATCGCGCTTACCCAAAGCGCGCAACGCCAAAACTGAACCAAAAGGAATCGGTTCTTTGGTTGTTTTATCTACAATTTTTCCATAAACTCGACCAATGGATGGCATTTTTCCACCGCTTCCAATTCCGCCGGGACGTTGTGCTGACAATTTAAAATTAAAAGATAGAACTAAAACGAAAACTAACAAAAAGTAGTTCTTTTTCATGTTTTTTTAAAATAAGGTACAAAAGTAAAAATTAAATTTTGGGATGTCACTGTTACTCGACGAAAGCCACTGTTTTGGCGACGATTAAATGACAAAAAACAGTCCAAAAGGTTGCAGTTTATTCAGAAAACTGGTTCAGAATTTTCATAGCATTAGTTGCATCTTTTGTTTCTACAAAAATATGGTCGTGATAAAAACCTGCAACCACATTACAACTTATATTTTTTGAGGCAAGTGCTTGAAAAAAAGCTGCCGTTAAACCCACAGCATCTAAAGCCGAATGAACGGTAAGTTCTATCCAAGCGAAAGTAAAAAAATAAGGTATTTTTAAATAATCGGCGTCTTCTTTTTTTAAAATCAGTGTGTTGCCTTCATCTTCTTTAAAAAAAAGAATAATTTTTTGAAAATCAATATGCGGAAAATCAATTAAACTGCAAAAAACGTATTCACCTTCACGCAACTTAGGTTTCATGGATTTGAGAAGAATATTTAAATTTTTTTCGCCTTGCATAACACTGACCTATTGATTTGCCTTTAAGTAGCTTAAAATATTTTCAGTAGTTCACTAATTTTTTAGGCTTCGAGAATAACGCCAATAGAATTAATCCTATGCCAATACCTTTGCAAAATCCATCAAAGACGTCGGAAACGTTCAAAAAATGTTTTACAACAAAAGAAATTGAAAGACATAACAACCCGATAGGAAGAAAAAATTTAAATGCATTTGAATTTTTCATAAAAACTATTTTGAAGTACATAATATTTGCAAAAATAGACCAAATAAACTATTGCGTCAACTTATCTGTTACCATTTTGTGATTTTTACGTATGTATATTTACAAAAAATTTAAAAATTATGATAAAGTTATTTTTTAGTTTAATTCTAAGTACTTCGCTTTTTGCTTGCCAAAGTACGCCAAATACTTCTGCGTCAAAAGTGGCATTAGCACAAGTTGTGACGATAGATAAAATAGACACAACAGGTTTAGAAAACGCTTACATGACGGGCGGCTGTTTCTGGAAAATGGATGCTATTTACCAAATGGTGAAAGGCGTAAAATTTGAAGAAGTTGGTTATTCGGGCGGAACGACAAAAAATCCGACGTATGAACAAGTTGGTACGCGCAAAACAGGTCACTCAGAAACGGTGCACGTTCTGTTCGATCCGAAAGTGATTTCATATCAAGAAATTTTAAAAATTTTCTTTAACGTTCACGATGCCTCTATTCTAAATCAGGAAGGAAATGATGTTGGGAATGATTATCGTTCAGCTGTTTTTGCAGTAAACGATGCGCAAAAAATGATTGTAGAAAAAATGATTGCCGACATTAACGCTGGAAAAGAAAAAGCGTATAGTGAGCACGTCGTAACGGTTGTTGAGCCGTTCAAGAATTTTTATCGTGCTGAAGAGTACCACCAAAATTATTATAATTTGCATCCCGATGAAGGTTATACTTATGGCGTCGTACGTTTGAAAGTAGAACACTTTAAAGCGATGTTTGCCGATAAAATTAAAATGTAAAAATTAAGTTTGTTTTATTTTCAAGCCTTATCCGATAAAAAATTGGATAAGGCTTTTTGTTTAAAAAAGTTTTCCTGCATTTTATTTGCAATATGTTGATTAACAGGACTTAGTAGTTTTTAAGTTTTTAGATTAAATTAGGACGATTTGGCTTTGTTGTTGCGTTAGTTAATGAGAACTATGCAGTTACAAACACAATTTATGTCACACAAAATTATATCGCGAAGTTTATCTGTTAAAACTTACAACGACTTTGATAATTTTTTCCTCGATTTTATTCTACCATTTGTAGAAAATGCTGCGCTGCACAACTTGTTGAAGGGTTGGCATTTTAAAAAAAAGGACAGCGAAATTCTCGAATTAATTTTCAAAGGTGATGCATCGGTGATTGATAATATTTTAATTCCAGAACTCAATCAATTGCACCGCGATTTATGGCTTTATCCTTTAAAGAATTTAAGTGTTCAATATCAAACTTTTAAACCCATTGAGATTTCATTCATTCAAAATTCTTTTTTAATGAATGGTACTTTAGAAGATACAATTGCCATAGATTTTTTAGAAGGTTTATTTTTTATTACTTCTGTTGCTATGGGAGGTTGGTTACGCACTTATTTGCATCATAACATTATTGAACGCACGAGTGGCGTTTTACTTTATTATCTGGGTTTAATTTATATTTTGGAAGAAACAAACGAACAGCGCGCCAGAATATTAAAAGAAATACAAACAGAAAATGATTTAGGTTTACCAATTAATGAGCATTATTACAATGCGTTAGTTGTTTTTAGTAGAAGACTAATGAAAGTTTTAAAAACGGATGAAAAATTTGCCCAAAATTTTTACGAAGTATGGTTAACGGATTTGCGCAAACTGTTTTATTCAACGTTTAAAGGAAACGAAGAAATTTTACAAGAAAATAAAATAGAAGTCTGTGCAATGTTTAAAAAATATTTAATCAATATTTTTGATGTAGAGCAAACCATTTATGCAAACGTGATAAATAAAATTGCACTGGCTACGCTGCAATAAAAAATAACAAAGGCTGCTTTTCGGGCAGCCTTTGTTTATTCAACTAATTTAAAAATTAGTTTACTTTCATCTTTTGAGCTTTCTTCAAGTACTCTTTTTTACCCGTTGAACCGATGTAATACTGTCCACCGTTTGGTCCTAATAAAATTTCATGTCCTTTAGCATCTTTACCTAAAGATTTAGGAACATAAGTAGAATTAGTTTTAGTTGCCATTTTACCGGCAGCAGTAGGTGCAGTAGTTGTAGTTGTAGGTGCAGTTGTAGCAGTACCCGTTGCAGGAGTCACTTCCACTTTAGGTTTGCGAACGCGTTTTGCTTTCATTGGTGCAGTTGTAGTTGCAGCCGCAGGAGCAGTTTGTGTAGTTGTAGTAGTTGTAGTTGCAGCCGCAGGAGCAGTTTGCGCTCTTTTAGTGTAAGTACGTTTTACTTTAACTGGCGCAGCAGTTGTAGTTGTTGCAGTTGTAGTAGTAGCAGCCGGAGCTGTTTGTGCATTTACGAAAGAAGCAGACAACATTACGAACGCAGCAATAATCAGATTTTTCATTACTTAAAAAAAATTTTATGAATTAATTGTCAAAAATAACACCTTAAAGACGTTTTACAGAATCTAAGACACTATTATTATGCGTTAAAATAAAGTTAATGTGAAAAACGCGTTTAAAAACGGCATTTTATATTGATTTTTAACCGTTAAAAATGTTTTTAGCGGATAATCCTAATTTTTTCCCTTCGCTGAGCATTAATGCAAATGCAGCGGAATAATCGTTCGGAATATCGCCATCAAGTATAGCTTCGCGAATAGAAGTTTTAATTAAGCCTACTTCGCGCGAGGGAGGAATTTTAAAAGTGTTCATAATTATTTCTCCTGAAATGGGTGGTTGCCAATTTCTAATCTGATCTTTCGCTTCCACTTCCAAGCAACGCTCTTTTACCAATTCGTAATTGGCTAAATAGCGTTCAACTTTTTTAGCATCTTTTGAAGTGATGTCTGCTTCGCACAGCGTGAATAAATCTTCTAAATCGTCGCTGGCATCAAACAATAATCGGCGAATCGCTGAATCTGTAATTTCGAGTTTTGTTAAACTGACAGGACGATGATGCAGTTTGACGATTTTCTGAACGTATTTTAATCTGTCGTCGAGCGGTAATCCTAATTTCTTAAATAAACGCGGTAACATGGTAGCACCAATTTCTTGATGTCCGTGAAACGTCCAGCCTTCTACTTTATCAAACCGTTTTGAAATCGGTTTACCGATGTCGTGAAAAAGTGCTGCCCAACGCAACCAAATATTTTTAGTATGTACCGAAATATTATCAACAACTTGCAGCGTGTGAAAAAAATTATCTTTATGTCCAACACCATCGCGCGTTTCTGCGCCTTTAAGCGCAACGAGTTCGGGTAAAATATGTGTCATTAAATCGGTGCTTTCCATGAGTTTTAAACCAACGGAAGGTTTATCGGAGCGCATAATTTTTTCAAATTCTTTAATAATGCGTTCACTCGATACAATTTTTATGCGCGCTGCAAATTCTTTAATCCCCGCCAACGTTTTAGGCTCAATCGTAAAATTGAGTTGCGTTGCGAAACGAATTGCCCGCATCATACGCAATGGATCGTCGCTAAAAGTTTTTCCAGGGCTGAGTGGTGTTTGAATGCGTTTTTCCTCCAAATGCTTAATGCCACCGAAAGGATCTAAAATGTCGCCATTATCTTCTTCATTCAAACTAACAGCGAGCGCATTGATTGTAAAATCGCGCCTGTTCTGATCGTCTTCTAAAGAACCTTCCTCAACGGAAGGTTTGCGACTATCCATTCTGTACGATTCTTTGCGCGCGCCAACAAACTCCACTTCAATATTTTTATACAAAAGCATCGCCGTTCCGAAACGTTCGTAAACAACAACTTTCGGCTGTGGGCGCATTTTTTGAGAAACTAACTCCGCTAACTGAATACCTGAGCCAAGACAAACAATATCCATATCGTTTGTTTCACGTGAAATAATTTTATCGCGCACAAAACCACCAACAACATAAGCCGAAATGTTTAGCTCTTTTGCTGCGGCACTGACTATATCAAAAATTTCTTTTTCGTTATGTTTTACCTGAAAAATCATTTCAAATTTAACTTAATTTTACTCTACTGTTACCGATTTTGCCAAATTGCGCGGTTGATCAACGTTGCAACCGCGAATAACGGCTACATGATACGACAAAAGTTGCAACGGAATGACAGAGAGTAATGGCGTAAACGGTTCAGCAATAGCTGGAATTTCAATGCTGTAATTGGAAAGTTCCTTAATTTGCTTGTCGCCTTCGGTAACTATTGAAATAACTATGCCTTGACGCGCTCGCACTTCTTGAACGTTAGAAACAATCTTTTCGTAAGCACTCAGGTTTGTACACACTAAAATGATGGGCATATTCGCATCAATGAGTGCAATAGGACCATGTTTCATTTCTGCTGCCGGATAACCTTCGGCATGAATGTAGGAAATTTCTTTTAACTTCAAGGCACCTTCTAAAGCGACTGGAAAATTATAACCGCGACCTAAATATAAGGCATTTGGTGCCGCATGAATTTCTTGAGCGATGTAACGGATTTTTTCATTTAAGCATAAAACTTGTTCAATTTTACCCGGTATAAGTTCAATCTCCGTTAAATATTCTCTGAATTGCGTTTCGTTAATAAAACCGCGCTCATAACCCAAACTCAACGCCATCAGCGAAAGCACAGTCACCTGACCTGTAAATGCTTTTGTAGATGCCACACCAATTTCTGGTCCGGCATGAATATACGAACCTGCATCTGCCATGCGCGCAATACTCGAACCAACAACATTTACTAAACCATATACGAATGCACCGCGCTCTTTGGCAATTTCCATTGCTGCCAAAGTGTCAGCAGTTTCACCCGATTGTGAAATGGCAATCACAACATCTTTATCTGTTAAAATTGGATTTCTGTACCGAAACTCAGAGGCGTATTCAACTTCAACGTTGATGCGCGCCAAATCTTCAAATAAATACTCAGCCACTAAACCTGCATGCCACGACGTGCCGCAAGCGACAAAAATTATTCTTTCAGCTTGTTTAATGCGTTTAATGTTGTCTTCAAATCCACCTAATTTAATCCATCCTTCGGTGGCGTTAATTCTGCCGCGCATCGCATCGGCAACCGTTTTAGGTTGCTCATGAATTTCTTTAAGCATGAACGAATCAAATCCGCCTTTTTCTAAAACTTCAATGGTTAAATCGAGTTGCTGAATAAAAGGTATTTGTTCAACATTATCCACCGATTTTATTTGAAACGAACCATCGCGATGAACGGTCGCTATATTATTATCGTTTATGTAAATTACATTTTTGGTATGTTCAATAATAGGCGTTGCATCGGAAGCAAAAATAAATTCTTTATCGCCAATGCCGAGCACTAACGGACTTTGTTTGCGCGCCGCAACAATTTTGTTCGGGTCGTTTTTATCAATAATAACAATGGCGTAAGCACCGATTACTTTTGTCAGTGCAATGCGCACGGCTTCTTCGAGCGGTAAACTTTCTCGTTCTTGCAACTCTTCTATCAGATGTATTAATACTTCCGTGTCCGTTTCAGAAATAAAAGTATGCCCTAAACGTATCAGAGCCGTTTTTAAAATGGCGTAATTCTCAATAATTCCGTTATGAACGATAGCTAAATTTTTATTTCCGGAATAGTGTGGGTGCGCATTGATATCGTCAGGTTTTCCATGCGTTGCCCAACGCGTATGTCCCATTCCGATTGTTGCAGTAGTGGAAGCATCGCCGATAAAATGTTGCAAGTCTGAAACTTTACCTTTTTTCTTTAAAATTTTTAAGTCACCGTTTAGCAGCGCAACGCCTGCACTATCGTATCCGCGATATTCTAAACGTTGAAGACCTTTAATGACAATAGGATACGCTTGTTTGGGTCCGATATACGCTACAATTCCACACATTTTTTTCTAATTTAGTTGAGTAATTTTTATGAGATTTTAGGAACAATTAATTTTTATGAATAGCTTTTATTCTGTAACGAATGTTTTTGTCATGAAGTACCTGAATTTAACAAATCATAAAGTCCATACTTTTCATCAAAGATAAAAAATATGGACTTTATTTTAAGTTTACCAGCGTATTTTTTTCTAAAAAATGCTATTGCTTATTCTCTGATAAAGCTTTTTCTACATTTACAGGGAAATTAGCCGAATTATAATTGGAAAAATTCTTATCGGCTTTAAGTGGAAATTTATATTCATCGCAAAAATTAGAAAGCAATGCCTTAATGACTTCAGTTTCAATATTTTTAGAGTGCGGTTTCAAGAAATAACCAACATGATCAATCGTACCGTCTTTTTGCCAAAAAACATACATCCATAGTTTCACACCATTTAAATCTATATTGCGTTTTTGCGAGAAAGTTTCAAGGTGTTTTAGTAGATGAATCCAACAGTAATACGCTGTTTCCACATCATTCTTACTCGCTGTTAGAAGCGTAGTTTCGTAGTCAGCTTTTATTTTTTCAAAAGCTATTTCGTCAAAATTATTAAGCTCAAATACGCGTGGCAACGAATCGCCAATTTTAGTTTGAGCATATTGTGCACTTGCAGTATAAAAACTTATTGCAAGACAAAAAATGATTATAGTACGTTTCATAAAGTAACAAGAAATAAAAAATGAAAAAAGATTACTTAAATTATACAAACTTTCAAAAGTTTGGCGAATATCTAATAAATCAGATTAATAAAGGCTAACATTAAATTAAAAAAAATTTTTATTGGTTAATAAAATCTTTTTTAACATTATTTTCGTTTTAATGTGCTGTATTTTAAATCAGACGAACAAATTTGTAATCGGTTACACTTTGAAATATGTAATGCAACGTTAATTAATAACACTTTAACAGTTCAAAATAAAAATGAAAGTTTTAATTGCGCCGCTTAATTGGGGATTAGGTCATGCAACGCGTTGTATTCCATTAATAAAAAAATATTTAGAACAAAATGACGAGTTGTTTATAGCTTCGGATGGGATAGCATTACAACTTTTAAAAAATGAATTTCCAAATTTGCAATTTTATGAATTAGCGAGCTATAATATCCATTACAAAAATAACAATTTAATTTTGGGAATGTTTATTCAATCGTTCAAAATTTTAAATTCTGTTTATTCAGAAAATAGAGCCATTACACAAATTATTCGCCAACAAAAAATTCAATTAATCATTTCGGACAATCGGTTAGGATGCTTTCACAATAAAGTTAAAAGCATTTACGTAACGCATCAACTCAATCTACCTATCGAAAATAGAATTGTTCAATTTTTTGGAAATTGGGTTCACCGTTTCTTCATTAAAAAGTATGC
Source organism: Saprospiraceae bacterium (assembly GCA_043758385.1). Classification (GTDB taxonomy): domain Bacteria; phylum Bacteroidota; class Bacteroidia; order Chitinophagales; family Saprospiraceae; genus JAAFJT01. The sequence continues at coordinate 77,660 of JAYVNP010000038.1, read as the reverse complement.
CGAATGTTGGATTCCAGATTTTGAAACTTCTGAAAAAAGTATTTCAGGCGCGCTTTCACATCCTGTTCCGAAAACTTTAACACAAAAAGTAAAATTTATTGGCGCACTTTCGCGCTTTACTTATTTTGAAACGAAAAAGATATTTTCGCTTATCATAGTTTTATCCGGACCAGAACCACAGCGAACACAGTTTGAAAATATTTTAGTAGCGCAAATAAACGAAAACTGGATGACACTAACTGAAAACAAGAAATTTAAAATCTGTTTTGTTCGCGGCACACAAATAAAAAATCAAAAATTGATTTTTAGTTTTCCTGACATTGAGATTCATAATTTATCAGAAACGCAAACGCTTAATGAAAAAATTTTGCAAAGTAATTTTTATTGTGGTCGCAGTGGCTACACTACACTCATGGATGTTATAGCTTTAAAAATACCAGCTATATTAGTGCCTACACCTGGACAATTTGAGCAAGTTTATTTAGCGGATTTTCATCGTTCAAGTCCGCAGTTTGTGCGTTCTTTACAACAAAATTTTAGCCTTAAAGCTGCTTACGAATCTATAAAAGCGAAAACAATTGCGCAATAGTGGGTAAATGTTCAATAAACTATTCTGTAAGCGTTAAACAATTCCGTAAAATTTAATACTTTTAGGCGTGAAATAATTTTCAAAATTACTATGCTCACAATATTTAAAACAAAACAAGACTTAGCAAATATTTTTCTGATACCGTATTTAATACTGCTACGCCTCAGTGTTTTCTTTTCGCCTATTAATGTAGATGTTCAAACACATGGATTATTGACCGATTGGATGTTCAATGAAATTAATCCAAACGGATTTTCGGGCAGATTTTTAGCCCTTTTTTTGGTTTTCATTCAAGCTGTTTTCATCAATGTTTTAGCCAACCGATTTCGTTTTTCGCGTGAGTTGAGTTTGTTGCCGGGCGTTTTCTATTGTCTGTTTATGAGTTTAACGCCAGAATTTTTATCCTTAAATGGTTTTGTACTCGGCAATACGTTTGTAATTTTAGCTTTGTTTTTTTTGCTCGATATTTACAAACGCAACGACCGCGTTGCCAATAATATATTCAGTATCGGTTTATGGTTGGGTCTTGCTTGTTTGTTCGACTATCTGTACGTCTTCTTATTTATTTGGGCAATTATAGGCATCGTTACGTTGGTGAGATTTAACTTCAAAGATATTCTAATTCTTTTAATCGGCGGATTTCAAGCCGTATTTTTATTTGGTGTGTATTTATTTTATTACGATAAACTCATGCCCTTTTTTCAAGACATCAGTTTGCATTTCGGTTGGTTAAATTTCTACTTGGGTAAAATTTCTTCACTATTTTTAAAACTCGGTTTTTGTTTTTCGTGCCTCCTATTTGTGCTACTGATGAGCAGTTATATTTTCAGACAACAAAATTTAGCGATTCAGAAATTTCTTTCTATTCTGTATGTTTACTTATTTGTCATTGGTATTGGAGTGCTGTTTATTTCTAAAATAGGTTTAGAAGAAATTACGCTTTTGGCATTACCCATGTGCGTTATGTTTACGCTTATTATTCAAAAATTACCATCTCTTTTTGGCGAATTTTTACATTTAGGTATTGTTGTCGCCGCGCTTTTGCTTCAATTTGAATTTTTATTGGTGAAATAATTTTAAGCATTACGGGTAAATTAATTTATGGAATTACATTTCAGCTCAAAAGCGCAGAGTTCTGAGTGCTCAGAACTTAAAAAATTATTATTAATTAATTTTTTTGATTTACTTATTGGTTTTTAAAATAGAAATATGTTTCTATTTGAGAACGGTGTGAGAGTTCACTACTCGATTTTTTATAGTTATTGTGCGTTGGATGGACGATGCGCGCTTTTGTGTTGTCTTGAAGCTGAATATTAATTACATCAAGAATTATATCTTTGAGTCTTTCATCAAAAATGGGAAATGCCGTTTCAACGCGATGCGAAAGGTTGCGCTCCATCCAATCGGCTGACGATAAATAAATATCGGGCGTGGTATCGGTTTCAAAAATAAAAACGCGCGAGTGCTCCAAAAAGCGATCAACGATGCTCACCGCTTTTATATTTTCTGAATAGCCTTTAAGCTGAGGCACCAAGCAACATATACCGCGTACAATGATTCGTACTTTTACACCTGCATTCGATGCCTTGTATAAACGTCCTATCATCTCTTCATCCTCCAAACTATTAACTTTTAAAATTATGCGCGCCGATTTACCCGCTTTTGCACGTTCTATTTGCGCATCAATTTTTTCTAAAAAACACTGCCTTAAATTAAACTGCCCGACTAATAAGTTTTCAAAAGGTTTTATATTGGTTTTGTTGGCGGTTTCTAAATATTTGAAAACACGCGTTACTTCGTTAGTAATGCGCGCATCGGAAGTAAACAAACCCCAATCGGTGTAAAAGCGCGCAGTGTTTTCGTTAAAATTACCTGTACTTAAATACGCGTATTGTAAATCTTTTTTGTTTTCGCGCCGAATAACCAACGCTAATTTAGCGTGCACTTTTATGCCGGGCATAGAATAACGAACATTCACGCCGGCTTTCATCAATCGCTCGTACCATTGTAAATTGGCTTGCTCATCGAATCGCGCTTTTACTTCAATAAAAACAGTAACTTGTTTGCCACTTTTCACCGCCTCAATCAATGCGCGCATGATACGACTATTTTGCGCTACGCGATACTGCACAATTTTTATGTGCGTTACGGCGGAATCTTTAGCGGCTTCATCAAAAAAATGAATAACCGATTCGTAACTTTGAAACGGATAATACAATAAATGATCGCGTTCTTGAATTTTTTTAAAAATTTCTTCTGGTTTATTCTCGAAAGTTTCGTATTTAATCGGTGGAAGAGGTTTATTTCTAAGTGCTTCGATGCCAAAATCGGGAAAACCACTGAAATCCGAATTATTATGGTAGCGACCTTCAGGTAGTAAATCCGTTGGTTCGAGTTCAAAAGTATCGGTTAAAAATTCAAGCAATGAACGCGGCATAGTCCTATCGTAAATAAACCGCGATGCTGGACCAACGTTTCTTTTTTGAAGACTTTCACGCACTTTTTCAATAATATTTCCTGAAAATTCATCATCAATATACAGCTCTGCATCGCGCGAAAGTTTTATGGAATAAGTATCAACGATGTCATAACCGGGAAATAACCATGCAACCGATTGGCGTACCATATCATCGAGCATAATAACTTCGTGGCGACCGACACGCGAAGGTAATTCGATGAATCGAGGCAAATAATCGGAGGGGACTTTAATAATAGCGTATTCCATTTTTGCTGTTAATCGCTCTTTCGATTGTAAAATAATTGCTAAGTAGAGCGCGCGATTATTTAAAAAAACACGGATCTTATCTTTAATTAAAATTACGGGTTGTACATAAGGTAACAAATTTTCCTTGAAATAGTCTTCAACAAACTTTTTTTGTTCATCGTTCATTTCCAACCGACGCATTAAATGAATATTATTTTGGCGTAGTTCCGGAATAATATGGTCGAAAAAAATATCGGAAAATTCTAAAAGTTGTTTATTGACAATTTTAAAGATATCGCGCAAAAGTTTTTTGGGTTCGTACGAAAGTTCGCGCTTAGTGCGCTTACTGACCCGAATTAAATTGCGATGTTGCGCCACGCGCACACGATAAAACTCATCGAGGTTGGATGAGTAAATGGCTAAAAATCGAATTCGCTCAATCAACGGAACCGATTTATCTTTCGCTTCTTGCAAAACGCGGTAGTTGAATGATAACCAACTAATATCGCGTTGGACCATCGGAACTGACGATATTTTTTTTTGTACTGATGCTGTAATTTCCATTAGTCATCCATTAAAAATTAAGAATTTGGAATTAAAAATTAACGCTACTCAACTCTTAATTTTTAGTTCTTCATTAATTTTAACGTGCAATATTACAAAAAATGGTGTGCTGTTTTTAAGTAAGCTGCATTAAACTACTATTAAATTTTCAATTTTATTAAAAGATTCGCGTTTACCGTTATTTTTGCCTTTCAAAGTTCAAAGCGCTTTGCTCAATGCAATAGCTAATTACTGGTATTTTAATATGAATGTTTATAGGTCACTGGAAAATTTACTCCATTTCGAGCGAAGTATTATTACTATTGGTTCTTTCGATGGTGTACATATAGGTCATCAAAAAATTCTATTTCAACTTACGGATTTAGCTGCCACCCATAATATCGAAACTGTTGTAATTACATTCGAACCGCATCCGAGATATGTTTTGGCGCAAAATGATAACGAAATGCCTAAACTAATTACTTCTTTAGAAGAAAAAATTAGACTCATTGAATCGCACGGAATAGATAATGTCGTCATTGTACCGTTCACTAAAGCATTTTCTGAACAAAGCGCAGAAACGTATTTGAAAGATTTCTTAATTAAACTATTTAATCCTGCTTTTATAGTTATTGGTGACGACCATCGTTTTGGAGCGAACAGAGCGGGTGATATAAATTTCTTGAAAAGTAAAGCCACTGAAAATAATTATAAAGTTATAGAAATTGAAAAACACGTCGTTCAAAGTATAGAAATTTCTTCCACTAAAATTAGAAGTGCTATCGAAAAAGCTGATATTGTAACCGCCAATAAACTTTTAGGTTATTTTTTTACGATGAGTGGCGTAGTGGTTGAAGGACAAAAAATTGGAAGAGAGATTGGTTTTCCGACGGCGAATATTGAAATTACAGAAAAACATAAAATTGTTCCACCTTTCGGAATTTATGCAGTGTATGTTTGGGTGAAAGATGTGCGTTATCGTGGAATGTTGTATCGTGGTGATAGACCTGTTTTGAAAGAACATAATAATATAACACTGGAAGTAAACATTTTCGATTTCAAGCAAAATATTTATGGCGAAAATATCCGAATAGAAATTGTCGCATTTTTACGCCCTGATAAACCTTTTACGAGCTTAGAACAATTGGTAGTGCAACTTGCCGATGACGAAGTAATGAGTCGCGACTTTTTAGCAACTGAAGAAAGCAAAAAAAATGCGCGCGTCGCCATCGTGATTTTAAATTACAACACACCGCAATTTTTAAAGGAATATCTGCCTTATATTTGTAAGTCGGAATACAGAAATATCGAAATTTTTGTTGCCGATAACGGTTCGACGGATAATAGTATTGAAACCCTTCGAGAAATAAACTTAGAGGGTATTCCCGCTGCAAACGGTTTAGACAAAATTAAACTCATTGAACTTAAAACGAATTATGGTTTTGCCAAAGGCTATAATGTTGCTTTAAACGATGAGCGTTTGCAAGTGCGTACAAAACTCAATCAATCGGGTTTTGATTATTACGCTATCGTAAATTCGGACGTAAAACCTGCGCCGAGTTGGTTGACACACATTATTAATTTATTTGAATCCGATGCAACCATTGCAGCAATTCAGCCTAAAGTACAAAGTTTTGATAAACGCAAAACATTTGAATACGCGGGTGCATCGGGTGGTTATATTGACATTCTTGGCTATCCGTTTGCGCGCGGTAGAATTTTTGATACTTTAGAAAAAGACAAAAAGCAGTACGAAAGTGTGGAAGAAATTTTTTGGGCAACAGGTGCTGCTATTGTTGTTCGCGCCGATTTATGGCACGCTTTTGAAGGATTCGATGAAAGTTTTTGGGCGCACATGGAAGAAATTGATTTATGTTGGCGATTTAAACGTGCAGGTTATAAAATTATGGTGCAACCTTTAAGTCGCGTCCGACACGTTGGCGGTGGCACTTTAGATTATATCAATCCGAAAAAAACTTACCTAAATTTTAGAAATAGCTTGTTCGCGCTGTATAAAAACAATACGGGTAGCAATACTTTCTTTCTTGTTGTGGCTCGAATGCTTTTAGATTTTGTAGCAGCTGCCAAGTTTTTAGTTTCTTTTAAAATGAATCACGTTGCCGCTATTTTCCGAGCGCAAGGTGCTTTTATTGCACAACTTTCAAAACTAAAAAAACAAAAACAACATGATGCAGTTCTGATTGAAAAAAATAGAATTGCACCCAATAATAAAAAAGGAATCTATCGCAGCTCAATTATTTGGGCGTATTATATTCAGAAGAAAAAATTATTTTCCGATTTAGTTTTTCGTTAATAGTTGATAGTCGTTCGTTTTGGGAAAAATTATTATAAACCCTTTCGATCAACCATCAATTATTGTCGAACAACTGTCAACGAATAACGAACAACTAATTATGAAAGTTTTAAAATTTGGTGGCTCATCCGTCGCAAAACCTGAAAGAATAAAAGGAATTATAGAAATTCTTAAAAAATACGTAAAAGCGGGTGAAGCATTTACAGTCGTGTTTTCTGCTTTTGGCGGAGTTACGGATAGTTTAATTGATGTAGCAAAAAAAGCCGAACAAAGCGATTTAAATTATTTGGTTGAGTTTGAAAAACTGAAAGCGCGACACATTGAATCAGCAACAATTTTAACATCAGGTGAAAATTTAAAAATCCTTTTAAAATATATTGATCAAAACAACGACGATTTACTGAATGTTTTGAGAGGTATTTATTTGGTCAGAGAAGTTTCGGCACGCACATTAGACTATGTAGTTAGTTTTGGCGAGCGATTTTCAAATAAAATTATTGCGCATACGCTCATTGAAAACGGTATAAAAGCCGAATATCTGGACGCACGTTACATTATAAAAACAGATAGAAATTTTGGTTCGGCGCGTGTAGATTTTGAAGAGACAGAACTCCTCATCGCTGAATATTATGCAAATCATTCCGAAGTCATTCAGATTGTAACAGGTTTTATTGGTTCAGTTTCAAAATCAGGAAAAAATAATGATTTTGGATTAACAACTACGCTCGGTCGTGGTGGTTCGGATTATACTGCTGCTATTTTAGCTGCAGGTTTAAACGCTTCGGTGATAGAAATTTGGACAGATGTAGATGGTGTTTTAACCGCTGATCCGCGCAAAGTAAAAAAAGCGTTTACAATTCCGACCATGACGTATGCAGAAGCAATGGAAATGAGTCATTTTGGTGCTAAAGTTATTTATCCACCAACGCTTGTGCCGGCGTTGAAGAAAAAAATTCCGCTTTACATAAAAAATACGTTTAATCCCGATTTTGTCGGTACTTTCATTTCAACTGAAAGAAACGAAACAGAACACACGATTCAAGGAATTTCATCCATCGGAAATATTTCCCTACTCACACTATCGGGTTCGGGTTTGTTTGGTGTTCCAGGTATTGCAGGCAGATTATTTAGCGCGCTCGCGCAAGATTCCGTTAATATCATTTTAATTACGCAAGGTAGTTCTGAATCGAGTATAAGTTTCGCCGTTCAACCCACCGATACAAAACGCGCAAAACACGCCGTTGAAAAAGCATTCGCGAATGAAATGAAAAATAATGCTGTCAATGCTTTATTTATCGAAGAAAATTTATCCACCATTGCTATTGTTGGTGAAGCAATGCGTTTTCGACCAGGTATTGCAGGCACTTTATTCGATGCACTCGGTAAAAATGGTATCAACTGTGTGGCTATCGCACAAGGCAGTTCGGAACTAAATATTTCTGTCATTGTGCCTCGCGCCGATGAAACTAAAGCACTCAACGCACTGCATGAAGCGTTTTTTCTTTCCGATACACTCACGCTGAATGTTTTTTTAATCGGTGTAGGTTTAATTGGTTCCGAACTTTTAAAACAGATGGCACAACAAGCCCATTTTTTAAAAACGGAACGCGCCATAGAATTAAAACTTGTAGGCGTTGCAAGCAGTCAAAAATCGCTTTTCGATATTAATGGTATAGATTTCACGCAAAATATAAAAATACTTCTTTCTAATGGTGAAACTACTACGTCCGATAAATTTGTTAAAAAAATGATTGAAACGAATGCGTCGAACGCTGTTTTTATAGATTGTACAGCAAGTGCCGAAGTCGCACAACATTATAATGAAATTTTGGGTCAAAGTATTTCCATCGTTACACCCAATAAAATTGCAAACACCGGTAGTTTAGCACAGTATAAAAATCTGAGAAATACGGCGCGAAAAACAGGCGTTAAATTTTTGTATGAAACCAATGTTGGTGCAGGGTTACCGGTTATAAATACTTTAAAAGATCTGCTCAACTCGGGCGATAGAATTATAAAAATTGAAGGCGTTTTGAGTGGTTCGCTTTCTTACATTTTTAATAATTTTGATAGCACTCAAAAATTTAGTGACGTTGTAAAAAAAGCGAGTGAACTCGGTTTTACCGAACCCGATCCACGTCTCGATTTAAACGGCTCGGATGTACGTCGTAAACTTCTCATATTAGCACGAGAATGTGGTTTCGCTTTAGAAATGAAAGATATTAACGTAGAAAACTTTTTACCGCAAGCGTGTCTCGATGCACCTACCGTTCCGGAATTTTTTATTGCATTAGAAAATAATGATAATTTTTTCACAGATTTAATTCAAAAAGTCAACTCTGAAAATAAAAAACTGCGTTATGTTGCCACCATCGAAAATGGCAAATGCAGTGTAGGGTTGCAATTTTTTGATATCGCGCATCCGTTTTATTTACTCAGTGGATCCGATAATATGATTGTGTTCAATACCGAGCGTTATTCAGCGCGACCACTCGTAGTTCGCGGACCAGGTGCAGGTGCCGCAGTAACTGCAGCCGGTGTATTCGCGGAAGTAATCTCGATTGCTAACTATTTGTTGTAAGTTCAATATAGATATTCGAGCAGAGTTAAATAAATCATCGTTCATTAATTTTTTCTTACAATCGAAGAAAGTTCTGTTTGATTAAAATCAAAGAATAATTTGAGAACTTTTAAATTTGCAGTGCGTAAAAATTAAAAATTAAATTTAGGTATGGCAGCAAAAAAAAACTCCTCAAATAATAAAATTTTAATTGATAAGAATAAGGATACTTTAAAAACGGTAAATAAAAAAATAGAACCAATCTCAGAAAAAAAAGTTGTCTTGCCGTTTCCAAAAATAAATTGGCGAAATAATATTGTCGCCGCAGTTTTTTTAGCAAGCATTTCGTTTTTCATTTATATTCGCGGTATTAGTTACGAATATGTTTTAGATGATAAATTGGTGATAACGAATAATACTTTCGTTCAACGTGGCGTAATTGGCATCTCGGATATTTTTGGTTACGAAAGTTTTCGCGGTTATTTTGGTGAGACTAAAACACTGCTCGAAGGTGGTAGATACAGACCATTCAGTATCGCGACTTTTGCCATCGAACAAAGTTTGTTCGGCGTAACAACACCCGATAGAAAACTTACTGAAGCGGAACAAAAAACACTGAAAGAAAAAAAAGAAGAAGCCGAAAAAATTTTAAGACCTGAAAGACATACACTTAATTGCATTTTATATGTTTTGGGTGTTTTGATTTTGTACCGCATGTTGCTCTTATTATTTCCTCAAAATGAAAACTCAGATAAAAATAAATTCTTTTCATTAATTGTTAGCGTTCCATTTTTAGCATCATTTTTGTTTGCTATTCACCCTATACATATTGAAGTTGTTGCAAACATTAAAGGGCGCGATGAATTATTAGCACTTATTTTTGAACTCGGTGCAATGTATTACGCACTTCGTTACACGTATGAAAAACGCACAAGACTTCTCATTTATTTATTTGCGAGTGCACTTTTAGGTTTACTTTCTAAAGAAGGCGTTTTAGTTTTCGCTGCCATTATTCCTTTAACGCTATACTTTTTTACAAAAGCAGATAGAAAAACGATTTTAGTAGCATCGGCAACTTTTTTAGGTGCAACTTTCCTTTATCTCATTTTCAGAACAAACGCAATTGGTTATTTAGTCGGCGAAAAAGAAATTACGGACGTAATGAATAACCCATTCGCGGAAATGGATTTTGCCGATAAATACGCCACTATTTTCTACACACTCCTACTCTATTTAAAACTTTTAATTATTCCTTTTCCGCTCACACACGATTATTATCCGTACCAAATACCGAGAATGTCGTGGTCGAGTCCTTATGTTTTAGCTTCATTCGCCATTCATTTGGGTTTAGCTTTCTATATTTTTAAGAATTGGAAAAGTAAATCGCTCGTAGTTTATGCCGTTTTATTTTACCTCATTGCGCTGAGTATTGTGAGTAATTTATTTGTTTCCGTCGGTACTTTTATGAACGATCGCTTTTTATTTCACGCATCTATCGGATTTTGTATCTTGATAGCAAACGTTTTCTCTCATTTTTCAAAAAATAATGTTTTTAAATGGAGCGGGTTAGCAGCTTTCGGTACGTATTCTATTTTACTAATTTATTGGCAACAAAAACGATTACCCGATTGGCAAAATCCGTTTACTTTAGAGACCGCCGCCGTGAAATATTCGCCAAATAGTGCGCGCTCAAATTGTTTTTATGCTACCGCTTTATTTGAACGACGATACATGAAACTCGATTCTACGGCGACAATTGAACAAAAAAAATCTTTGTTAGATTCGATGAAACCGTATCTCGAAAAATCAATGACTATTCTGCCGAAATATTACAGTGCTTACCAAATGTATGTGGGTATGTCGGCTGAATATTATAAACTCGACGATAACTTAGATAATTTACTCGCTGTTTTTAATAAGAGCAATAAAGCTGATGCTTACGATCCGTTCATCATAAAATTTTTAGGTTATCTGAACGGACATATTTCAACAAAGTTGGAAGGCGATAAACTGGCAGCTTTCTACACTGATAATTTAAGTTATTACAAACAGCATAATCCAAATACTATTTTGCCAGGGACGTATCAAAAATTATTAGAGCAGTTGAACGGGAGATTGCCTTTTTTGAAATGAACTGTAAATTCAGCAATTTTCAACCATTCTGATAATTCGCTTTTGTCGGATTTAAAAGAAATAAACGTCTTTTCATGATTTATTTATTTGAAAATTTATAAATAGTAGTTGTATGATACATTTCGCTCGGTTTTAAAACCGTCGATGGGAATTTAGATTGATTCGGTGAATCGGGATAATGCTCTGTTTCCAGACATATTCCTGTTCGACGTTTATAAATAATTCCACTTTTTCCTTTAATCGTTCCGTCTAAAAAATTACCCGTATAGAATTGAATCGCAGGTTCGGTTGTAAAAATTTCCATAACGCGACCAGAATTAGATTCACTTAAAACAGCGACGGGCTGACTGCTGATTGCTGATTGCTGATGACTGATTGCTGTTTATTATCCACGCATGATCGTAACCACCACCGAATTTAATTTGCACTTCTGCAGAATCATTAATGCGATCTCCAATAATATGCGGTTTTAAAAAATCGAAATTTGTATTCACTACAGATTTTATGCCCGTTGGAATTAATCCTTTATCAATCGGTATAAATTTATTGCAGTTCAAAACCAATGAGTGATCGAGAATCGTATTGTTCGGATTTCCAGTCAGATTGAAATACGTATGATTTGTTAAATTAACAACCGTTGTTTTATCCGTTGTCGCTTTGTAATCCATTTTCAATGAATTATCTTTCTGAAGTGTGTAAACAACTTCAACGGTTAAATTACCGGGATAACCTTCTTCCATATCTTTACTGAGATAAGTTAATTTCAACGCAGGTTCATCACCATTTATGGTTTGCACATTCCAAATAACTTTATCAAAACCTTTTAAACCACCATGCAAATGGTTTTCGCCGTTGTTTATTGCGAGATTATATTTTTTACCATCCAGTGTAAATTTGCCTTTTGCAATTCGGTTTCCGTAACGACCAACGATTGCACCAAAATAAGGAACACCATTTTCGTAACCTGAAACAGAATAGCAACCCAAAACGATATCTTCGTACTGTCCATTTCTATCAGGCGCCGTCCAAGAAACGATCGCTCCCCCATAATTAGTAATTTTTACTGTCATTCCGTTGGCATTTTTCAATAAGTATAGGTCAATAGCAGAACCATCTTTCAGTTTGCCAAATCCATATTTTTCAATGCCTGTTACTTGTTTTGGTTCTGATTTTGCTTTTTGGTCTTTGTTGGGTGTGCAACTTGAGAATGTTATAAATGCAATTGTAAAATAAAAAAGTTTCATTGTGTATTATTTTAGAAAATTTGTCTCATGCCGTTCTGTTAACTTCAAAACATCCCCGAACGTTCTTTTAATTTTTAATTACCAAACTCGGATTAATCGGATACCTTCCAAAATCTTCACCATAAATCGCTAATCCACCTTCGCCTTGTGTTTGAATTTTCACATTAATAAATCCTTGCGCAATCGCTTTTTTCAAATTGAATTTAGAAACTGGAATTTTTACCAAATAGCCATACGAACCTGCTTCGTGCAATTTTCTATCTTTTAACTGACTATTCCAAGAGAGTACGCCACGTGAATCAGCCGGATCGTCGGGTAGCGTAACCGTTTTTGTTTTTGTTCCATTGATATAAACATCAATGACTGATGGAAATGTTTGTTCGTCTGTCATCGGATACGCGTTTGGATTTTTATGCGGCGACACTTTTGCGCCGAGCATATAATCTTGATTTTTCTCAAACGCTTCTTCTTTATCTTTATCAAAAAGTTGTTTGGATGATGCCTCAAACAAAACGTAAGCTTCTTTGAAATTTTCTTGTATAGAATTTTTAGGGATGGGTATCTGATACTCAAAAAATCCTGTTCCAGTTCCATTCACTTTTAATCCATCCATCACATTCCATTGCTTTTTAGACCAGTTTGATTTTACAAAATCTTTAGGCTTTACTTCAAATAGACTTCGTCCCGACAAAGTAGGAATGAGGTTATTCTTCACTACAAAATTCATAAAATTATGGTGCAAAACGTTACCATCTTTATCTTTTAAAATAATTTTCACAATGCCTAAACCGGCAAATCCAGATGTTTGTATTTTTAAAGATTCTATTTTTTTTTGCATCCAAGGTTGATAATCGAAAGAAACTTTTCCAGAAGTTAAGGTCGTTGTTTCACCCGATTTATCCATAAAATCGAAAGAATATTCAATAACTAATGAATTATCTTTTACAGATTTACCAGTCATGACAGAAATGAACAACGGCACCTCCAATATTTCTCCGGCATTTAAAGTTTTACAAATTTCATTTCCTGTTGAAATATAAAACTCTGAATGAAAATCTTTGATAGTCATGCCATCCATTATTTCCTCCAAGCCCGTAAACTTTTTCGTTCGGTCAAATCGCCAATAACCATTCCATTCGTTTATAACGTCGTGGTGTTCGGTATAAAGCCAACCCGCAATTTTTGGGTGCATTCTAAACGAATTCATCATTCGGTGGTAATCATAACTCCAATCAACATCGCCTGTGCTGCCATCATAACCCCAAACATTACCACATTCTGAATTAATATTCGGTTGTGTGCTTTGTTTATAGCCTTTTTCAAAGTTGTATGAACTGCCGTCAAAAGTATTAGAATCAATTTTGTTCAGACGCTCTTCCCATGCCCAACCCGGTAAATATTCGTGCCACGAGTTTATATCTGTTTGCGTATGACCTTTACCACAACACACTGAGTTATCTTCCACCAAACGGGTTGGATCAAGCGATTTTGTCAGATAATACATCGAAGCTACCCAATTTTGCGTTTTTGGTAAATATTGGTTAGACGTTTTTCCATTTTCGACTACTTTAGTTTGCAAACCCCACGTTTCATTAAAATCAATCCAAGAAAAAATAGCTGGATGATTATAATCGCGGTGAATCATTTCGCGTAATGTTCGCTCCGATTCAGCTTGTGCTTGTAAAGTCGGTTCTCCCCAAAAATTTGGCAAATCGGACATCACCAACAGTCCCAATTTATCTGCCCAATATAATTTGCGTGGTACATCCACTTTAATATGCGTTCTGATACCATTCAAACCAATATCTTTACACAATTTGATTTCATTCTTCATGAATTCATCTGTCGGGAAAGTATAAAATCCATCCGGATGATACGATTGATCGAGTGTGAGTTGCAAATAAATCGGTTGATTGTTTAAAGCGATGTATGGAATATTCGTATTCAGCAAATTAACTACCGATATTTTGCGCATCCCAAAATACGATTTCACGACATCATCACCAAGCGATATTTCAGTTTCATATAGATAGGGATCGTCTAAAGTCCATAAACGTTGGTTCGGAATATCAGTTTCAAACTCAGCTTTATCCGCATTTTTTTCTATTTTTTGCTTTGAAAAAAATACTTCGTTAGGTGTTTTAATTTTCAAAATTATTTCTACATCCGAATTTAAAGCATTTGAAAAAATAATTTCTGTTTTGACTTTGCTATTATCAATATCGGGCGTAAAATGCACGGATTCGAAATAAATTTGTCCACGTGCTTCTAAATAAATCGTTTGCCAAATGCCCCGCGCATTACCATATCCTTGCTTACCATACAGTGCATAATCGCGGCGTTTATCATCAACACGAATAACCAAATTTTGCTGTGCATCAAATTTTAAAAATTTCGTCAGTTCGAAAGAAAACGGTGTATAACCGCCTATGTGTTTACCTACCAAATTTCCGTCGAGCCAAACTGTCGTTTCATAGTCGGATGCGCCAACAGTTACAAAAACACGTTGATTTGCCCAAGATTTTGGAACAATTATTTGTTTTTTATACCACGCAAAATCGGCTTCATCATTCACTCCCGATAATTTAGAGCCCCAAGGAAAAGGCACATTAATTTTTTTTGAAAAAGAAGTTGCGCTGTTCTGCCAATTTTTTGAAATTCCTACATCCAAACTATCAAATTCAAAATCCCATTGTCCGTTCAAATTAAGCCAATTTGCGCGTTCAAAATCGGGGCGTGGATGTTCTGGCAATGGAATAGGCTGTGCAAATACATTTAATTCTAAAAAGAAAAAAAATAATAAGCTACTCATTTTAAAAATGGCATTTGGTAAAAGTATAGATTTAAAAAAAAGTTTTTTCATTAATTTATATTTTAGAAAATTGGTGTCGTAAAAACTTAAACTATAAAGCAGATAAAAGTACAAAAAAAATCTCTTTTGAAAATTAATTCAAAAGAGATTTTTTTTTGACAGTAATTAGTTTTCAAAACCGTATTACTATATTGCCATTGTCGTTATTTTTGTTTTTCGACCTGCATAAAACTTAATTCAACTTCTGTACCACGTCCAAAAATTTTAACGATGACTTTAAGTTTTTTCTTCTCTTCGTTAATTTCTTGAATTTCACCAATAAAATCTGTGAAAGGTCCGTCGGTAATTTTAATTGTTTCGTTTATAATAAATGGCTCAGCAATAACTTCCGCATTGCCTTGAGAGTCGTCAACAATACCAAGCAAGCGTTTTGCTTCATTGGGTTGCATCGGAATCGGATTCGTTTTTCCTAAAAAATGTATGACATTTTGAAGATTTGAAATTTGTTGAGAAATTTCACCTCTGAATTTAGGAATAGCTTCAACTAAAATATATCCGGGAAGTACGTTGCGTTCTTGTATCTGTTTTTTACCGTTTCGGATTTTATAAATTTTTTCAGTAGGTACTATTACGTTAGTAACAATTTCAGACCAACCTTCTGTTTTGATCTCTCTTTCGATACGTTCTTTGATGGAACGTTCTTTGCCGCTAATTACGCGCAGCGAGTACCATTTCGTTTCTTCTGACATTATTAAAAAATAAGAATATTTTTGTAGTATCGGGTTCTGACCTGACAAGAAAATTTAAAACTATCTGACTTGATAGAAAAACTTCATCACTATATTTGAAACGGTATCCATTCCGAAAATCAATATTGAAAGAATTAAGCTCGCTAATAGCACTACGCCTGTTGTTTGCTGTAAATTTAACCACGTCGGCCAAGTAATTTTATTACGCAATTCTTCAAAACTCTCCGAAATATACAGACTTAATGTATTCATAATTTAATTTTAAAAGCACGGGAAGCAAGGATCGAACTCGCAACCTGAAGTTTTGGAGACTTCCACTCTACCAGTTGAGCTATTCCCGTGTATGATAAAAGGCAATTCGCAAAAAATAAAAATTAAAAGGCAAAAGGCAAATTGCAGTTTACAAAAAATTAAATTTTTGCTTTTTGCTTTTTGCCCTTTGCTAATTGAATTTTACACTATTTTATTAGTCAAGAATTTCAGTTACTTGACCAGCACCTACTGTTCTACCACCTTCACGAATCGCAAAGCGTAAGCCTTTTTCCATCGCAATTGTGTTTATTAATGACACTTCTAATTCTACATTATCGCCTGGCATAACCATTTCAACAGATGCAGGTAAAGTTACATCACCCGTTACGTCTGTTGTACGGAAATAAAACTGTGGACGGTAATGTGTGAAAAATGGTGTATGACGACCACCTTCATCCTTAGAAAGGACATATACCTGACACTTAAATTTCTTGTGTGGCTTAACTGTACCTGGTGCACAAATTACCATACCGCGTTTGATTTGCTCTTTATCAACACCGCGTAATAACAAACCAGCGTTATCGCCAGCTTCACCACGATCGAGTAATTTACGGAACATTTCAACACCGGTTACAGTGGATACGATAGGTTTTTCTTCAGGCTTCATCATGCCAATGATTTCAACTGATTCGCCTACTTTAATAATACCACGCTCAATACGACCTGTTGCAACTGTTCCACGACCAGTGATCGAGAATACGTCTTCTACAGGCATCAAGAAAGGTTTGTCTATTAAACGTATAGGCTCTAAAATTTGCGTATCGCAAGCATCCATCAAAGCATCAATTTGTGCCACGTAATGTGGATCGCCATCAAGTGCTTTCAATGCAGAGCCTTTAATAACAGCAATATTATCGCCATCGAAATCATATTTACTTAAAAGTTCGCGAACTTCCATTTCTACAAGTTCGATCATCTCTTCGTCTTCAACAATATCAACCTTGTTCATGAACACAACAATATTAGGTACGCCTACCTGGCGTGCCAAAAGAATGTGTTCGCGAGTTTGTGGCATCGGACCATCTGTTGCAGCAACAACAAGAATTGCTCCGTCCATCTGAGCAGCACCCGTAACCATGTTTTTCACATAATCCGCGTGACCCGGGCAATCAACGTGCGCGTAGTGACGAGCAAGCGTTTCATACTCAACGTGCGCCGTATTGATAGTTATACCGCGCTCTTTTTCTTCTGGTGCAGCGTCAATTTTATCGTAAGATACATTTTTAGCCAAGCCTTTCTTCGATAACACATTTGTTATCGCAGCAGTCAAAGTTGTCTTACCGTGGTCGACGTGACCAATTGTTCCAATATTCAAGTGTGGTTTGAGCCTCTGAAAGGTTTCCTTAGCCATGAATAAAAATTTTTAAAAATTGTGAATTAAATTATTTAATAAAAATAAAAAATTTCGAGCCGCAGAAGGGAATTGAACCCTCGACCTCTTCCTTACCAAGGAAGTGCTCTACCCCTGAGCTACCGTGGCGCATATAAAATGTAAAACGTTTACAATGCAAAACAGTTGCGCGGCGGTTAAAACAAAAACCAATTATGAGCGGAAGACGAGTCTCGAACTCGCGACCTACAGCTTGGAAGGCTGTCGCTCTACCAATTGAGCTACTTCCGCAATTTTAAAGTTTAATTTTAACCAAAACAAAAAACTTTAAATGAACGCCTAAAAGGTGTGGGAGCAGATGGATTCGAACCACCGAAGATTTCTCAGCAGATTTACAGTCTGCCCCATTTGGCCACTCTGGTATGCTCCCAAGTCTTGAGCCGATAGAGGGACTCGAACCCCCGACCAGCTGATTACAAATCAGCTGCTCTACCAACTGAGCTACATCGGCGTAGTGTTAAAAATCTGAAAATTTAAAGAACTTTCTATCTTTTCTACTGCAATTTTCAAAAAGCGTTGCAAAGGTATTCTTTTTTTTTATTCAAGCAAATGTTTTATTTAATTTCAGTAAAAATTACTTAAAAAATAATGGGTTAGCAATGACGAATTGCTTAACCCATTAAAAATTACACTTTTTGATAGTGTTACTATTTAGGAAGTTTCTTTTTGCCAAGTTGTTCTTTGATTCTGAGCACAGCTTTAATGACAGCAATTTCAAATGTTTTACTCGATTCTCTAATAATCAAGATTTTATTCGGCAATTTAATTTTTATTTCAGCGATGCGGTGAAATAATTCGTTTTTAATACTGACGCTTAGTGTGACGTGCGTTTCTACTACTTTGCCAAAAGTTTTTTCTAAGAAGAAAAGTTTTTCTTCTATAAAAAAAAGTAAATCGTTGTCAATAACGGACAATCCTGTTTGTGTGATAGAGGTCATGATGCTTTTTAGTTTTGAGAAAAAATGTGGTATCTTCTATTGTGTTTTTATTAACGCAAGTTACGACATTAATATATTGCAACCTAATTTTTTAACGTTTAAAAAAAAATTGCTTAACTATTTTACAATTCATAAATAATTCCGTTATAAACTGCGCATTAATGCTTTAATAAAAAATTATTTGTGTCGTTAATTTTTAAAATCGAGTAAATAATTTTTTATACAATCGTCAAAATAAGGCTCTTCATTTTTATGAAAGACAATTTGGATAGGTTGAATAAATACAGGAACATTGTTTTCAATAAATTGGTTTGAAAATTTGCGCAGACGCGTTGCATCTTTCTCTGTAGTTATTATTATTTTCTTATCAGACTTCAAATTTTTATAAACAGAAATAACTTGACTCACGTCCTCCTCTACAAAAGCATGATGATCTTCAAAATTAAGCGATAGCGTTTTTTGAGAATTTTGGTTGAGATATTGCTCTAAAGGTTCAGCGTTAGCGATACCCGAAATTAAAACGACTTCCATATCTTTACTCAGATATAGAATTTCAGATCGGTTATTTAAAGCATACAATGCGCCATAACTGATGGAACTAAAAAATAAATGTTGATAGGATTCTACGCCTAATTTTTTTTCAAAGTTCGCTCTCTCAAGTTCCGTTAACTGAGAAGGCGATTTGGTAACGACTATAATTTCGGCGCGTTTCGCAGCACTGCGTGGTTCACGCAAACTTCCGACAGGTAGTAAATAATCGGACGAGTACGGATTTTCAAAAGTAGTCAGTAGTATATTTAAATAAGGCGTAACCGCTAAATGCTGAAACGCATCGTCGAGTATAATCGTTTTTGTTTGTGGTTGATTTTGCAAAATGTATGGAATCGCCAGTGCTCGTTTCTCACCAACAGCGACAGCAATATCCGGAAAATTTAATTTAAATTGTAAAGGTTCATCACCCACATTATCGGGTATGTCGCTAAGATTTACGAATCTGAATCCATTTGTTTTTCTGCCGTAACCTCTACTTAAACAAACAACCTCTAAATAAGGTGAAAGCAATCGGATTAAATATTCTACGTGCGGCGATTTACCAGTTCCACCTACACTCAAATTGCCTACGTTTATTACCGGAATACTGAATTTACTGGCGCGCAAAATTTTAGATGCAAAAAAAAATTTTCTTGCCGAAACACCTAATCCAAATAATACCGCCAATGGAAATAATAAAAATCTGGCTGAACGATTCATTCCTTCTTTTTTCATTCCTTCATTTTTCATTCATTAAACGCTGCTACCATTTTGTTTCTATCAAACTCACCTTCATTGTTCGCGAGCCAAACGGTTGCAACACCATTACCAATAAAATTTGTAATAGCGCGCGCTTCACTCATAAACCTATCAACGCCCAAAAGTAAAGCTAAACCTTCAATTGGAATAACTTTTACAGCAGTAAGTGTTGATGCCAAGACAATAAATCCAGAACCGGTTACGCCTGCAGCACCTTTCGACGTCACCATTAAAATTCCAATAATGGTGAGCATTTGCGAAAAATCTAATTGTACATTAAAAACTTGCGCCAAAAAAATAACAGACATAGAAAGATAAATAGTTGTTCCATCCAAATTGAAGGAATATCCAGTTGGTACAACCAAACCTACTACCGATTTAGTACAACCCATCCGTTCTAATTTTTCCATTAAATTCGGCAATGCAGCTTCAGAACTGGATGTGCCGAGTACAATCAATAATTCTTCTTTTATAAAACCTAAAAATTTAAACACATTAATTTTATACATTCTCAGAATTGCCCACAGAACCACGCAAACAAAAATTGCCATTGTTATATATACTGTTACCATAAGTTTTGCTAACGGCAATAAAGTTTTTGTACCAAATTTTGCAATCGTGTATGCCATACCGCCGAAAGCACCTATCGGTGCGAATTTCATTACATAGTGCAAACCTTTGAACAAATATTTTGAGGCGATTTTTAATTTGTTCATAATAGTCTGCCTTCCCCTGTATTTTGAAAGTAGAATACCAAAAATAATAGCTGCAATTAAAACTTGAAGCGTCGAATTATCTTTCAAAAATTTAAGCCAACTGAAATTTGCTGCACTTTGTGTGTATTTAGAAATATCACCTTTTATACCTAACGTTGTAACGCCTTGACCAGGCTTGATAATATTTGCAATAACTACACCGATAAGTAAAGCAAAAGTGGTGACAACCTCGAAATATAAAAGTGCTTTAGCACCCAGTCTACCCACTTTTTTTAAATCACCCATCTGAACAATACCCAGAGTGATTGTTAAAAAAATAATCGGGTTGATAAACAGTTTTACTGCAGAAATAAAAAGGGTACTAAAAAACTCGCTGACTGTTTTACCAAGCTTTAGTTCTTGTCCCATAAAATTGGTTTTCCAATCATCGTTTAATATTTGTTTAAGTGCAATCTCGGGCGCAAAATGACCGAGCAGAATGCCAACAAGAATTGCAATAAGAACCCAAAAAGTAAGATTTGTAAAAAGTTTTTGCATGAATAAAAAAAAATAAAAAATAAAAATTTTAGGCTGCTATTCTTTTAATTTTTAAAACTTATAGCACTTTGAAAAAGCAAATTTATCATCAATAATTTTAACAATATCGTTTTTTTAAAATTTTATTTTGCTGATAAAATGTTATTTTTATTATTTCTAAAAAAATAATTTACTAATAACTTACTTTTTTCTTGGTAGTATCAAAAAGTATTGTAATTTTGTAATCCATTTAGTTTTAAAAAAATATAGCGAACTTACAACAAACAGAGTACATAAATCACCGTGAGAAAATATCCTTTTACCTTTTGTTATTGAGTTAGTTATATTTTAATCATTTTTCGGAATACCAAAACTTTAAAAATTTAGATTTACAAAGAAGCGCGTTTTTATTCGCTAAGTAAATTTTTTGCTTTAAAAAAAGTAGTAGAAATAAATAACAGCATTACATAAATAATATGATTTCGCCACAGCCAATAGATGTAAAAAAAGTTGTAGTAAAAGCGTGTCTCGAATTCGGCTGCCAAAAGGTGTACGATGCAATGATAATGCATTTCAACAAAAGACATGAAATGTATTACAAAAATGATACTTTATTGAAGGAGCTAACCTACTTTGATGAAGCGACATTTTCGTTAGTCATTGAACGTACAACTTTTAATTATTACGAAAAAACATTCAAAAATACGGTAGCGTTATTGAATGAAATTAATTCCTATGCAGTTGCTGGATTTATTCTTTTAAATGTTACGGAGCCAGATAAGAAAAAAGTTACAAAATTTGAAAAAATTATACCTAATGGTGAAAAAGCTATTACGTATGAATTCAACCAAGGTGTACAATTTTTGAAAACGCGCGAAGTAGAAAAAGCAATCGTATCTTTAACGAGTTCGCTTGAAAAATATGAAAATCATTTTCAAGCCTTAGAAAGACGTGCTTATGCTTATTTATTGCAAGAGCGTTTTGAAGATGCGCACATGGATTTAGCTAAAAGTTTGAAATTGCGTAAAAGTCCGGAAGCATTTTATACTTTAGCCGAATTGAAAATGGCTGAAGGTTTATATGCTGAAGCAACAGTTTGTCTTCAAGATGCTATTGATAATGCGTTGCCATATCAACCAATTTTCTGGACAGCGCGCCGATTGAAAGGTATTTGCCATTTTAAACTTGCTGAGTTTGAAGCGGCTACAACTGAATTGCGTTACTTCACTAAACGCGATTACACCGTTGCTGATCCGAATTTTGCATTACGCGCCGATGCTTGGCATGCTTACGCAAAATCGTTAGAAAAAATTGGTGATAAAAAAAATGCGGAGTTGGCACTTTCTAAAGCGACCGATTTAAATACCATTGATTCAAAAGATTTCACCTTACCGAAGTATATGCGTATTAAATAGTTGATAGTTAGTAGCCGGGATTTATATTTGAATCCCTAAAATAACAACGAAATTAAAAAAGCAATTCAATTTTTTGGGTTGCTTTTTGTTTTTACAGAAGTAAAACTAATTTTACACTCGTCAAATCATTCAAACTATTCTTTCTGATGAAACTAAAAAATACTTTCCTAAAATACGGAATGCTTCTCCTTCTAATATTTTTTAATTGTAGTGCTGTATTGCTAAATGCGCAAATCGCAAATCAAGATACTATAAATCCCGAACAAGTAATGCCTTACGGTGCAACTATACCTGAACCGAAACGCATTTCGGCACGTGCAACAACCGATAGTTTTGAGGCGCGCGTTGATCCACCGAATTGGTGGATAGGTTTTAAAAATAAAAACGTTGAGTTAATGATTCACGATAAAAACATTGGTAGCTTTAAACCTAACTTTAGTCATCAAGGAATTCGAATTGTAAAAACTCAAACAGCCGAAAATACAAATTATCTTTTCGTTACACTTCATATTTCTGATACAGCGCAGTTAGGATCTTTTAAGTTAAAATTTAAAAACGGAAAAGAACAGCGCACATACAACTGGAAACTTGAAAAACGAAACGCGAAAGATCAAAGAAATTTAGGTTTAAGCGAAGCCGATTTTATGTATTTAATTATGCCGGATCGTTTTGCCAACGGCGACACAACAAACGATTCTTATATTGATATGAAACAAGTTGGAATTGATCGTAGAAAAATGTTTTTCAGACATGGTGGCGATTTAAAAGGCATACAAAATCATCTCGATTACATAAAAAATTTGGGCGTTACTGCCGTTTGGCTTAATCCTGTTCAGGAAAATGACCAAATCTCTGCATCGTATCATGGTTATGCTGTAACCGATTGGTATAAAATTGATAGACGTTTGGGAACATTGAATGATTATAAAAACTTAGTCACCACGCTTCATCAACAAAAAATGAAAATGGTGATGGATGTTATTCCGAATCATTCGGGTAATGAAAATTATTTTATTAAAGACTTACCAGAAAAAAACTGGATCCATCAACTCGATTCTTTTCGTCATCCGAATTACCGCGATCAAGTTTTATCCGATCCGTATGTAGCAGCAAGAGATTTAGAACTTAATCAAAACGCATGGTTCGATAAAACTATGCCCGATATGAATCCTGAAGAAAATCCGCACGTAGCGCGTTACATCATTCAAAATCATTTGTGGTGGCTGGAAGAAACAGGCGTTGACGCTTTCCGAATAGATTCCTATTTTTATAACGACATGAAATTCATGTCCGATTGGGCAAATGCCTTGCGCTCAGAATTTCCAAAATTATTTTTATTCGGCGAAAGCACCGTAGAAAGCCCTCTAAACTTAGCTTACTTTTCTGAAAAATCGCCCATTAATAAAAAATTTGATTCGCATCTGCAAAGTAATTTAGACTATCCGTTGTATATATCTACGAAAGACGCATTCACAAATGCGCCGAGTTGGACTGGCGGCATCATGAAATTATGGAGTACTATTGGTCAAGATTATATTTATCGCAATGCGTCTAAAAATATTATTTTCTTAGACAATCACGATCAACCGCGATTTTTCAGCGTCATTAATGAAAATTTGAACACCTACAAGTCAGCTATAACCTATCTACTTACAATGCGCGGCATTCCTCAAACATATTATGGAGATGAATTAGGCTTCACAGGTTTTACAAATCCTGACGGAAAAGTGCGCCAAGATATGCCCGGCGGTTGGCAAACAGATAAAGTTTCTGTTTTTAAAGAAACCGAACGCTCGCCACTCCAAAAAGAAATTTACGATTACACAGCTAAATTAGCACATTGGCGCGCAGAAAAAACATATTTACAAACGGGTAAACTCACGCATTATATTCCTGAAGACGGTGTGTATGTTTATTTCCGAGAAGATAAAACAGGCGGTGCTATGGTTATAATTAATGGAAATGAAACAACAAAAACAATTTCGACAAAACGTTATCAAGACATTCTTAAAAATTATTCTGGTTATAAAGATTTCATATCGGGTGAAAAATGGATGAAGTTAGATAAAATTGATATTGATAAACGTGGAGTGAGGGTTTTTGAAGTAACTAAATAATTTTACAAATGAACTTACTTTGCCAACTGACTTAAATTAAAATAAATTTCAAAATCATTGAACGTCAAAATATTGTTTTTCGCTGAAAACTTATAATAAATTCCTATATTTAAACTAATACTTTTCAACAAAACGTACATTAACACTTATTTTTCTTGAAAAAACTTTGTAAAAGAATTTTTAATTTATAATTTTGTATACGCTATTGAGAAAAAAGCAGGCATTTAATACCAGCTTTATTTTTTTAGCAAAGAAACAGCTATAATTTAAACCATTCTGGAAAATCTTTTCTTTTTAAAATTGAGGGATTTTTTAGTACATTCATTATGTCTATGACAGACTCAGTTGTAACCTTATCAAATGATTTGGTGGTAGCCCTCGATATTGGCACTACAAAAGTTTGCGCCATTGCGGGCAGATTAAACGAACACGGAAAACTCGAGATTGTTGGTATTGGTAAAGTTGACAGCCTTGGCGTTATGCGCGGCGTTGTAACCAATATTGAGAAAACAGTAAACGCCATTCAAGAAGCTTTAGCGAGTGCTGAACGCATGGCTAAACAAAAATTCCAACGCGTACACGTAGGTATTGCTGGTCAACACATTAAAAGCTTGCAACATCGCGGACTTTTAACGCGCGATAATTTGCATACTGAAATCAGTATCACAGATATTCGTCGATTGGTGAGTGATATGTTTAAATTAGTTTTGCCTCCAGGCGATAAAATTTTACACGTCATCCCACAAGAATTTACCGTTGATAGCGAACAAGGTATTGTTGATCCGATTGGGATGAGTGGAGTGCGCCTCGAAGCGAATTTTCATATTATTACCGGTCAAATTTCGGCGACAAATAATATTCAAAAATGTGTTGAACGCACAGGTTTGAAGGTAGAATCTTTAACTTTAGAACCAATTGCATCAGCACACGCTGTTTTAAGCGATGAAGAAAAAGAAGCAGGTGTCGCGCTTGTTGATATTGGCGGTGGAACAACCGACATCACAATTTTTTACGAAGGTATTATTCGCCATACTGCGGTGATTCCTTTTGGCGGAAACGTTATCACTGCCGATATTAAAGAAGGTTGTGCCGTCATGCAACATCAAGCCGAAGCACTTAAAGTAAAGTTTGGCAGCGCCCTAACTGATGAAGTTTTTGATAATAGAATTGTCACTATACCTGGCATTAAAGGACGCGACTATAAAGAAATTAGTGAAAAAAATCTTTCGCGCATTATTCAAGCGCGCATGGAAGAAATTTTCGATTTCGTTGTCTGGGAAATTCGTCGTTCAGGTTAC
Organism: Saprospiraceae bacterium; assembly: GCA_043758385.1. Lineage (GTDB taxonomy): Bacteria > Bacteroidota > Bacteroidia > Chitinophagales > Saprospiraceae > JAAFJT01. The sequence goes on along the minus strand of JAYVNP010000038.1, from coordinate 52,020 downwards.
GAGCGCAAACTAATTGGTGGAATCGTTTTAACAGGCGGTGGTGCATTAATGCGCGACATCGAAAAACTATGTTCATTTCATACAGGAATGAGTACTCGTATTGGTATGCCCGTCGAAAGGTTAGCGCATGGTTATTCTGAAACAGTTGCAAGCCCGATTTACGCTACGGCGATCGGATTATTGATAAACGGTATCAAAAACGAATCGGATAAAGTGATTACTACAACCGAGCCCATTAGCGCACAGACTGTACAAAATACCTCGAATGCAGATAAAGTTGCAGAAAAATCCTTTATGTCTGATGAAGGGAAGGCTTCAACTAAAGCTAACAACAACAAATGGCTTGAAAGTATTTTCAAAAAAACCAAAGAGTGGTTCGAAGCTGAACCAGACGTTGATTTAAAATAAATTGCCATGAGCCATGAGCCATGAGCCATACGCCTTTCACGGTTATTGCTTAAGGCTCATAGCTCATAGCCCATAGCTCAAATCTAAAACAGCAAAAAACATGTTACTTAATTTCGAACAAGGCGGACCAAACATAATTAAGCTCATCGGTGTAGGTGGTGGTGGCTCTAACGCTGTTACGCACATGTACAAGCAGGGTATTATTGGCGTTGATTTTGCCATTTGCAACACTGACTTGCAGTCTATGGTGCAAAGCCCCGTACCAACGCGTATTCAATTAGGAAAGGAAGTTTCTAAAGGTTTGGGTGCTGGCTCACAACCGCAACGTGGAAAGCAAGCGTGCCTTGAAAGTATTGACGAAATTAAGGAATATTTGCAAAATGGTACGCGTATGCTGTTTATTACTGCGGGTATGGGTGGCGGAACCGGTACAGGCGCTGCACCTATAATTGCAAAATGCGCACAAGAGATGGGTATCCTAACCGTTGCTATTGTGACGTTACCATTTACTTTTGAAGGTAGAAAGCGCGTTTCGCAAGGTATGGAAGGTTTGGAAGAATTAAAAAATAATGTTGATACTATAATAGTCATTTCTAACGATAAATTGCGCCAAATTTTTGGTAATCTGTCAGTAACAAATGCTTTTGCGCAAGCCGATAATATTTTAACAACCGCAGCAAAAGGCATTGCGGAAATTATCACCGTTTCGGGTCATGTAAATGTTGATTTTGAAGATGTAAGTACTGTTATGCGTGGTAGTGGTGTTGCTATAATGGGAACTGGCATTGCAGAAGGAGAAAAACGCGCACTCAAAGCAACAGATGCAGCGCTTTCTTCTCCCCTACTCGAAGAAACCAATATTTCGGGTGCTAAACAAATTTTAGTCAATATTACTTCTGGTACGAAAGAAGTAACGATGGATGAAATTTTCTCTATCACTGAATTTGTGCAAGAAGAAGCTGGTGAAAACGCGAATTTGATTTGGGGTAATTGCTACGACGACACACTCGGCGATAAACTCGCCGTCACCGTAATTGCTACCGGCTTTGAAGCACGGAGTTATGTGCCCAAAGCGGCTGATCCAAATAAAAAAATAGTTGTAAGTTTAGAAGATGACGTTAGAAAAAAAGACGTTAATATCTCTTCTTTCGATGTTTTTAGTGGCGAAAGTGCGTCTGATAGAAATAATGTAATTGAATTCGATGCGCAACGTTTTATGAAAGGCAGACCAACCGCTGCTGCAAAAAACGTTATTGATTATTCCGAAACGCCCGAAAGTCGTGAACAAAACGAAGACGAACGCCGTAAGCGTTTGGCTGCTGAATCAGCGCGTCGCGAAAAATTACGTACTTCAACCAATACTATTAAATTAAATAATCCACAAACAATTGTTGAATTAGAAACCGAACCTGCGTATTTGCGCCGTGGTGTTAAGCTCGATGCGGTACAACATTCATCTCAAGTAGCTGCGCAACAACAAGCATCTTCTTTTTGGGCAATTGACGAAAACAATGATTTACGAGGCAACAGTAGCAATTCTTTTTTGCACGACAATGTTGATTAATGGTTAATAGTTAAATTTGTTTCCGAATCTTTTACAATTCATAATTTACAATTCAGAAAATGCTTTCATTATTTTCATATTCACGAACGTTGCTTGCAACGTTCGTATTTTTTTTAACATTGTCAGCTTGCAATCAACCAAGTACAACGGCTACCAATACTGCGCCACTAAAAACACCAACTGAGGTTGTTGCTGCTCAACCGAATGCTACGTCGGAAGATGCGACTAAACAAATGTTAGGCAATCTTTCGGATGATAAATCCGGAACTACGACACAACAAAGTAAAGCCAATGCAAATAGTTCCAACGATGATAAGGAATCTTTAGCAGATTCAAAAGATGCAGCGAATGATTTACAAACAGTCACCAATGCCGATGGCACTACAACAACACACAAAAAGAAACATCGCCATCATCATAAAAGAAATTACGATCCGAACTTAACAGGTACAACAGAGGAAAGTGGCGCAACGTCTGAAAATAGAGCGCAAACGGATAACGAACAAGTTGCGAATGCTTCAGGGGTGGTTAAACAAATTCCTGCTAAAGTTTATACTGTTTTGGCGTACGTTTTAAAAAATCATCAAGCACCAGCAAATTATGTTGGTGGTCGTGTTTTTACAAACGTTGAAAAAGTTTTACCCGTTAACGATGCTAAAGGAAGGCGAATTAATTATCAAGAATGGGATGTGAATCCACACGTGAATGGCGTAAACAGAGGCGTTGAAAGACTTTGCACAGGCGATGATAATCGCGATTGGTACACAAATGATCATTACAAAACTTTTTCACAAGTCATTCCCAAATAAAAAGTCCAACAAAACAATATGTCAAATTTTACTTTTTTAAAAACAAGTTTATCGCCTGAAATCATTGGTACGTCAGTGGTTTTAGATGGCGCAGAACTTAATACGCTTTCAAAATTTCACACAACAATCGCAAAACTTTTACATTTTCCGGATTATTACGGTAATAATTTAGATGCCCTCGATGAAGTTTTGAGTGATATGGAATTTTCGACACTTAAAAATATACCAATCGTTTTTCGGAATTACGATAAGTTTCTCAGCGATGAACCGCATGAAAAAAAAATAGCTTTATTACAAGTTTTAAAAGGCGCGATGACTTTTTGGAAAAAAGATGGCTCGCGAAAAATGGACGTTTCATTTGAGCCTTCTAAAACAGCAAAAGCCGATGTGAAATTAGTTCCGTAAAAATCCTACCTTTTTTAGTATAAATTGAGAGAAATTTTAAATAAAAATCTTGTTTCTTGAAAAATTAAATTATTTTTGTGTCGATAATAAGCCCTTAAATTTTAAAAGATTTACAACACTCTATGAAAGAGAAAACAATCCTCCCATCTCATCAATCGTGAAGTAATTCATTCTTTTAGATTTAAGATTTTTTTTAATTTTTAATAATTACTTAAATTTTTCAAAATGAAAAAAGTTTTCTTGTTAGTTGTTTCTGCATTCATACTTTCAATTTCTACTTCTAAACTACAAGCGCAAAATTACACAGGATCTCTTGGCTTGCGTTTAGGTGCTTACAATGGAATTACTTACAAAGGTTTTATTAATGAAAAAGCTGCGATAGAAGTTTATGGCACATTCCGTTCTTATTCCTCATCGTATTCATTTATAACCGCTACTGGTTTATATGAAATTCATAATGCAATTTCGAATGCAGGGGGTTTGAAATGGTATTATGGGGGTGGTATAACGGCAGGTTTTTATTCTTTCGATAAAACGTATTTAGGCTCGAATAATACCTCAACAATTTTTGGTATTACAGGCGTTTTAGGGTTAGAATATGTTTTTAAAGAACTTCCCATTAATGTCAGTTTAGATTGGTCGCCGACTTATTATTTCTCAAGTGGTTCTGGTTTTACTGGCGATTACTTTGCATTATCTGTTCGCTATATTTTTGGAAGAAAATAAATTTTAAAAAAGCTTAAAAAAAACAGTCTCTAATTTTTAGAGACTGTTTTTTTTTGAATTCTACTCTCGCCACTTTTTATAAGCATTAATTAATCCATTCGTTGAAGCATCATGAGAAGAAACGGTTAATTCATTTTTCAGTTCTGGTAAAACTTTATTGGCTAATTGTTTACCAAGTTCTACACCCCACTGGTCGAAACTAAAAATATTCCAAATAATGCCTTGCACAAAAATTTTATGTTCATATAGTGCAATCAATGAACCTAAAGTATAAGGCGTAATTTTTTTCAGAAAAAATGAGTTGGTTGGTCTATTACCTTCAAAAACTTTAAATGGAATAAGTTTTTCTCTTTCCAGAATATCCATATTTTGTAATTCGGCTGCCACTTGTTCTTTTGTTTTTCCATTCATTAACGCCTCGGTTTGAGCGAAAAAATTGGAAAGCAAAATAACGTGATGTTCACCGATAGGATTATGACTAATGGCTGGTGCTATAAAATCGCACGGAATTAAATTTGTGCCTTGATGAATGAGTTGATAAAACGCGTGCTGACCATTCGTTCCTGGTTCCCCCCAAACAATCGGACCCGTTTTATAATTAACATTTTTTCCGTTCCTATCGGTGTGTTTGCCGTTACTTTCCATATTTCCTTGCTGAAAGTACGCCGCAAAACGGTGCAAATATTGATCGTAGGGTAGAATCGCTTCTGTTTGCGCGCCAAAAAAATCGGTGTACCATAAACCTATCAAAGCCATGATAACTGGAATATTATTTTCAAAATCAGTGTGTCTGAAATGTTCATCACTCGCGTGCGCACCGCGTAGCATCTGATCGAAATTAGCGTAACCGATTGTCAGTGCAATAGAAAGTCCAATCGCGCTCCATAAACTATATCTTCCACCCACCCAATCCCAAAACACAAACATATTTTCAGGGTTGATGCCGAATTTGACGACTTCTTTTTCATTCGTAGAAAGTGCGACAAAATGCGTAGCAATATGTTTTTCATCTTTCGCAGATTTTAAAAACCAATCGCGCGCAGTGTTAGCGTTTGTCATGGTTTCTTGTGTCGTAAAAGTTTTGGAAGCAATCAAAAAAAGTGTTTCTTCGGCATCTAAGTTTTTCAAAGTTTCGGCAATGTGCGAACCATCCACGTTAGAAACAAAATAAGTTTGTATGCCTTCCACCCAATACGGTTTCAATGCTTCCGTCACCATAACCGGACCTAAGTCGCTGCCACCAATACCGATGTTGACAATATTTTTAATTTTTTTTCCCGAATAACCTATCCATTCACCTGTATGAATTTTCGTGCAAAACGTTTTCATTTGCACTAAAACTTTTCTGATATCCGGCATAATATCTTTACCTTCAAACACAACAGGCGCATCAAAACAATTTCTGAGTGCAGTATGCAACACTGCGCGATTTTCAGTTTCATTTATTTTTTCAGCAGTAAACATCGCTTCTATGGCAGATTTTAATTGACACTCCGTTGCGAGCTCTAAAAGTAATTTTTTAGTCTCATCCGTGATGATGTTTTTTGAGTAATCAAAAAGAATATCATCGAAAGTAAGCGACATTTTCTGAAATCGAGTAGCATCGTTCTGAAAAAGATTTTTTGTGCGCACTGACTTTATTTCAGTGTAATGCGCTTTTAATTTTTTCCAAGCAGCAGTTTTCGTAGGATTTATTTTAGGTAGCATAATTTATTTTAGTGTTGAGAACTTGATTATTCTAAATTCGTAAATGTTTAGTTTAAGCTAAATAGTTTCTTTATTTCTTAATTAAACTGGCTGCATCTTCATCTAAAAACCAATCTAATTTGCCATTTGTGGGTTGAATAAGTTGGGCAGGATAATTTTGAATATTGCGTTCAGCGTTTAAAATTTGAAAAACTGCTTTAGCTTTATCGGCACCAAAAACTAAAAATGCAATATTTTTTGCTTGATTAATCATCGGAGCGGTCATCGTAATTCTATAACTATTAAGTTCTTTTACGAAAACGGATTTAACAGTTGCAGTTTCTTCTTTAAGTACATCAGTATTTGGAAAAAGAGAAGCTGTATGCGCGTTATCGCCGAGACCGAGTAAAATGAGATCGAACTGAACTATTTTATTTTTGAAATGTGTAGAAATAATGTCGTTGTATTTTTTTGCTGCCGCGTCAGGTGGTATTGAAGTATCTATCTTGAAAATTTGTGATTCTGAAATGTGCATGGGTTCAAATAAAATTTTCTGAACCATGAGCCCATTGTATTGCGGATCTGTTTCTGGAACGTAACGTTCATCGCCCAAAAAAAAATTAATTTTTTTCCAATCAATTTGCTTTCTAAATTTTTCCGTCGTTAAAAGTGCATAAAGTTTTTTGGGCGAATTGCCACCTACTAATGACACGTCGAACGCACCTTTTTCTGCAATCGCTACGGTGGCAATTTTTATAAAATATTCTGCAATTGAATTTAGCAATTCTTCTTGCGTTTTAAAAATATGAATGCCCATAATTTTTTTTTGATTTACAACCATTTATGATTGTCGAGAGCGAGTAAAGCATCCGAAGATACAGGTCCGTTAGTGTGCGCAGCATAATTTGGAAACGCTGCATTTATGTCAGTTTTCCAGGCATCTAAAATGGGCATCACTAATTCCCAAGCGGCTTCAACTTGGTCGGCGCGCATAAACAAAGTTTGATCGCTCATCATCACTTCCAGCAATAAAGTTTCATAAGCTTCGGGCGTTAGTTTTTTTGCGGCGTCGTCATAACTAAAAACCATATCAATAGAGTTGAGTAGCATCTCAAGTCCTGTTTTTTTGGCTTGCAATTGCAGACGAATATTCATTTCGGGTTGAATATTAATAACCAATCTGTTCTGATGACAACCTTCGGTTGCACCCGCCGGAAAAATTGAATGCGGTATATCTCGAAATTCTATCGTGATAGACGACGATGATTTTTCCATGCGTTTACCTGAACGCACATAAAAAGGCACATTATGCCAACGCCAATTATCAATAAAAAATTTAACAGCCGCAAACGTTTCCGTGTTAGAAGTTGGACTGACTTTTACCTCCTCTCTATAACCTAAAAGTTCTTTACCATCCATTTCACCTTTGCCGTACTGACCGCGCACCACATTATTTTTAATATCATCGGCAGTAAGTCGTCGGATGGATTTTAAAACATCTACTTTTCTGTTTCGCACTTCATCTGCACTAAAATTAACAGGGATTTCCATCGCCACAAAGCAAAGTAGTTGCAACAAATGGTTCTGAATCATATCGCGGAGCGCACCTGCACCTTCATAATATTCGCCGCGCTCTTCAACGCCTAATTTTTCTGTAACAGAAATTTGTACTTGTTCGATATAATTACAGTTCCAAATAGGTTCAAAAATAGCATTCGCAAACCTGAACGCCATAATATTTTGAACCGTTTCTTTACCTAAGTAGTGATCAATACGGTAAATCTGTTTTTCTTGAAAAAGATTACCCAATTGTCTATTGAGCACCTTTGCCGATTCTAAATCGTGCCCAAAAGGTTTTTCAATGACAATGCGCGTGGCATCGGCATTGTCAGCAAGTTTATTTTTATATATATTTTCAGCAATGATGCCAAAAAAGTTTGAATCAACAGCAAGATAAAACATGAGTTGCGCTTCTTTTTGCCATTCAACTTGGTAATGCTGGATTTTATCTTTGAACGCCTTATAGGAATCACTATTGTTTACATCCGATGACTGGTATATAATATGTCTCGCAAAATTATTCCAGTTTTCAACTTCTGCTTTACCTCTGCGCGAATAATTATTTACACCCTCTAATAATTTATTCTGAAAATCAGCATCACTCAATGCGCGCCTTCCCGTTCCAATAATAATAAATTGTTCGGGTAACCAATCGTCTAAGAACAAACTATATAATGCAGGTATAATTTTTCGCGCTGCCAAATCGCCCGATCCACCGAACAAAATAAAAATAAGGGGATTTGATTTAATGTTCTCCATCATAAAAATGATTTGTGATTAATAATGAGAGGTAATTTTCTGTTTTGAGTTAATCAGCTTCATTAACAACGATTAACTCTGCTCTAAATTTTTTACTTTTTGCAATCTTCTCAAATGTCTTTCAGCATTTGTAAACGTTGCATTTAAAAATGCCGTTATTAATTCTTCGGCAGCAGCAAATCCGGTTACACGACCGCCGAGACATAATAAATTCATATCATCATCTTCTACGCCTTGATGCGCCGAAAAATAATCGTTTATTAAGGCAGAACGAGTGCCCGCAACTTTATTGGCAGCGATAGATGCGCCGACGCCACTACCACAAATAGCAATTCCCCGATCTACAACTTTATTGGCAACTGCTTTGGCTAACGGTATAACAACATCGGGATAATCGTCGGTGCTGTCGTAAACATGGGCACCAAAATCAATTACCTCATGATTGTGCTTTTTTAAAAATTCTTTGATGATTTCTTTCAAATCAAATCCACCGTGATCAGCAGCGATACCAATTTTCATTTTAATATTTAAATTCAAAAATTATTCGTTGCGTTCATAAACTGTTTTATAATCACAAACTTACTGCAAATAATTTTTTATGCAAGTTTTGCTAAATTAAATTTTTAAAGAATTGAGAATGATTTTGAAAACGAAAATGATTTTGAATTTTAAACGCTTTTGAAAACGCGAATGCTTTTGAAAACGAAAACACTTTTAGTTTAATAAGAAAGACAAAGATTATACAAATAGCAGCTTAACGTTCGTGGAATTTTCTAAGTTCCGAACACGTCCGAACGAAAATAGAGTACGCACTTTTTTATTTTAAAACAAAACCCGTTACATTAGAGTTTTTATTGCGTACTAAATTTTAAATTATTTAAAATGAAACGAACGGTTACATCAATAATACTGACTTATTTATTTTTTGTTCAATCGGCGCAAGCACAAATTATTGTTAAACGTAGCGATTACACGATTAATACTTCGAGCGATTCTGTTTATTCGCGACTGTGTTACACGTATGGCGTACCTGTTCCGAGTTTTGGAAATAATTTAGTTTGGGATTATTCCACTTTGAACGATTCTGCAACAACGGTTTCAAATTTTCCGATTTCTAAAACAAATTTAGCGGCACCCTTTCAGAATGCGAATATCATTGTTCCGCAAATTACAAAATTTGGAAAATTTCTCGACACTTTGAATTATTATTATCGTTTAGATTCGACTGGTTTTACAACCGTCGGCTACGACCACACAGTAGATAATATTATTGATCTGACAGGTTTATTTGGCGTTACTACCGACAACTTGATTATTCCGAAACAGAAACGCAATTTCAGCGCAACGTATAAACCTGATGTATTTTCTTTTCCCATTTCGTCAACCACGCTCCGAACCGTTAACGAACGAGATACGATTAATTTTTTGCTCAATGCCTTTATTTTAGGCTACGTGAATACGCCGGGTTATCAAATAATTATCGAAAAAGATAGTATCCGAACGGTTGGTTGGGGTTCAATAAAAGTAAAAGGTGCCGCAGGTACATCTTTGAGTTATCAAGTTTTATTGGTTCAAAATTATTCTAAATATATTGACAGTTTTTTTATTAATAATACGCCCGCAAATGTCAATTTGCTTTTTAATGTTGGTATCATTCAAGGTGCGCCGAGGTACAGTAATATTTTAAATTTTATTGGACTCGGACAGAACAGACCTATTCTAAAAATGACGGTTTCTAACGACGGAAAAACGGTGACTAATATCGATGGCATCAGCTCCTCGAAATTATTAACCGATGTAAAAGATTTCCAATCCGTTTTCAGCAGCGTGTATCCGAATCCTTCAAAAACATCTCAAACGCTCAATTTTAATTTCGATAAACTCAATGATAAAGATTGGTTTATCACGCTTTTTAATGCTGAAGGAAAATTAGAAGCGACGTATAAATTACACGGCGCAGAAGGTGCAACGTTTTACAGTGCAAAACTTCCGACGAATATTGCCGCAGGTTTTCATTTTTATAATATCGTTGACGATAATTCGCTTATTCGGTCAAGTGGTAAATTTGTTTTAAGTGCCAACTAAAAGTGTGTTTAAACTTCATTTTTTTGTTTCTTTGCGTTGAAAAAATATTTCAGCATTAATTGAATCCTGTGAACACCGATGCAATAACTATTCGACAATGCACCGCGAGCGATTGGCAAGAACTGCGCGCGGTGATGAAGCAAACATTTGAAGATGCTTTTAAAGCGCAAACCGATCCCATAAATTACAATGCTTACACAAGTACAGCGTTTCTATCGGAAAAAATTAAAGAAGAATTAGCCGATCCGAAAGCTATATTTTTTTTCTTGATTGAAAATAATACACAGAAAGTAGCTGGTTATTTAAAAATGCGGTGGGATAGATCGGATGAGTTTTTTGGCGAAATACGCGCCATCGAAATTCAGCGTATTTATTTTTATAAACAATTTTGGGGAAAAGGTTACGGTAAAACATTGCTCGAATTTACTGAAAATTGGGGACGTGAAAACAATTATGCGTTTGCTTGGTTGGTGGTTTGGTTTAAAAATGAAAGCGCGATGCGTTTTTATGTGCGCGAAGGTTGGGAAACTTTTGCGCGAAAAAACTTTCAATTTGGCTCAGCAGTGCATAACGATTACGTTTTTAGAAAACAATTATGACCACACAACTCAATATAACCTACCGAAAAATTTGGCAAATTGCTTTCCCACTTATTCTTGGCAGTGCAGGGCAAAACATTGTGGCACTGAGCGATAGTATTTTCCTATATTATAAAAGCGAGGAAGATTTTGCAGCAATAGGTTTTGTCGGCGTTTTTTATTTAGTAATGAGTGCTATTGGTTACGGTTTTTCTAAAGGTGGACAGGTAATGATTGCGCGCCGCATGGGTGAAGGAAAACCCGAAGAAGTGGGTCGCAATTTTTTCGATATGCTCTATTTTCAATTAATTTTAGCCGTAATTGTTTTTTTATTTTTACAATTTGGATGTCCGACAGTATTTAAATATTTCATAAAATCGCCTGTAATTTACGAAAAAAGTTTAGCTTTTTTGAAATATAGATCGTTCGGTGTTTTTTTTACGTATTCAGGCTTGGCAATAATATCGCTTTATACAGGCGTTGCGCGCACCAAATTTATAATGATTGATACAGGTTTACTCGGCATACTTAATATATTTTTTTGCTACTCTTTTGTGTTCGGTAAATTCGGATTTCCTGATCTCGGTATTGTCGGCGCAGGTTTAGCGAGTACACTTGCCGAAATAATCGCGTTTGCACTTTTTATAGTGTATATGGTTTTCGATAAAAAAATCGTAGCTTACCATTTATTCAAACCGCGTAAACTCGATACAAGCATCATTCGCGAGCAGATGAAAATTAGTTTGCCTTCGGTAGCGCAACCCGTTGTTGGTATTGGCAGTTGGTTTTTATTTTTCTCCTTCGTCGAAACATATTTGGGCGTACGCGATTTAGCCATTACAAACTTGGTGCGCATGGTTTATTTATTTCTTTCTATTCCGAGTTGGGGATTTGCGTCGAGTATAAATACTTTGGTCAGTAACGTTATTGGTCAGCGGCAGTACGATAAAGTTTTTCCGACCATTCATAAAACAACGATTCTTTGCATTTCTATCACAGCACTCATCGCTATACCGATTTTATTTTTCCCGAGTTTTTTTTTACAACCTTTGTTACGAAACACTGGAGAGAGTAATTTAGTGTTTGAAGCTGTTCCTATTTTGCGATTGCTGTTCGTCATTTTGGCGTTGTTTAGTATCGGTGGCATTTATTTTAACGCTTTAGCCAGTACAGGTGCTGCATCAGTGGGTTTGTTGTATCAATTTATTTGCGTCGTTATTTACCTCATTTACATTTATTTTATTTTACGATTTACGCATCTCGGTTTAATTTGGGCGTGGAGTTCAGAAATTTTATATTGGGTATTGATGATAATTTTAGTGCGCCGATTCTTGAAAAGTGATAAATGGCATCCTCATTAGTGGGTAGAAGGTAGTAGTTAGCTACTAAATTTATTTTCAGGGCTTCCTAAAAAGAAAGCCCTAAAAATCTTTTAAGTTTATCCGACTGTAATTTCTAAAACTTTAAACTCTAAAGAGCCATTAGGCGTAGTAACGTGCGCAATTTCGCCTACAACTTTACCAAGCAAGCCTTTACCTACCGGTGAACTGACAGAAATTTTACCCGTCGAGATGTCAGCCTCCGCTTCAGGCACTAATTTATACGTTATTTGTTTTTTTGTTTTCTGATTTTCAATTTTTACATTGGTCAGAACACCTACACTCGAATTATTTATCATTGTTTCGTCAATAATACGCGCACCCGATATCTTGCCTTCCAAATCAGCAATTTTTGCTTCCAGCATACCTTGAGCATCTTTTGCAGCATCATATTCTGCATTTTCCGATAAATCGCCTTTTTCTCTTGCTTCACCGATAGCGCGTGCTGCTTCTTTCCGACCGTTTGTTTTTAGTTCTTCAATTTCGCTCTTGATTCTATCGTAACCGTGTTGGGTTAAATAAACGTGTTGTGACATAAAGCCTATATTTAAATATTAAATCTGATTTTGAAAAATTTTTCGCGCTCTCAATAGTGTTTAATTAAATACCTAAAACTTAATAATTACAAATTTTTTAGTAAAATTAGTTGATATAGAGAGAAAAAAAATTGAAGATTTCAAACGCTGTAATGCCTCTGAAATCTTCAAGGGTGCAAATATATCACACATTTATTAAATTTTCCAAATTTTTATAACGCGATTAAAGAAAACGATTTGGTTTATGAACAATAACATTTTTAGAGTGAATAAATTTGTTCAGTTTGAAGGTAAGACGAAATGCATAAAATGATACAAATACTCGTACACAAGAAAACCTGAGAGGTAACATTGGTGTGGCAAAAGTAAGGCTGAAAGAAGTAATTGAGCATAAGTTATTCTATTTTGCTTTTGTTCCAGCTTTACGTTTTTCAATTTGCTTTTTAGTTCTTATCTTCAACTTCAGTTTTTTAATTGGGCTTCAGTTCCGGGCAGATGTTTTTCAAATTCCCCAACATCGCCAAGCCCTGTTCGTTAGCTGCAAACGTACTAACCCTTTGCTAACTTCAAGCATACTTCAAAAATACTATCAAAAATATTTCTCTGACAAGTGTGATTTTTTTACACCTTTTGCGAATAATTAAGAAAACAATTATTCATTAATATTTCAAACAATGCAAAAGGGCAAATTTCTCATCCCTATTCTATCAACTCTATTGTTGATACTTACTATTTCAAAAGCACAATCACAAATCACAACTAAAAAATCAGAAACACTTGATAGCGTTAAAATTGCTACCGAAGCTTTTAATCTAATCAAGATACCCGACCCAACGTTTAAACCGTTTCAGCCAGCACCAATGGACAGTACCCAAATTGCTGATATGGGTTTTGAACAAGTCTATAAAACTGAGCCTTTACATTTTGTAATGAGAGATGGAAAAAAAATGTTTGCAAATAAATTTCCTAACCATTCTAATATCACAATAATTTTGTTACACGGTGTATTGTCAAGTAGCTATACCATGAACAAAAGTGCAGGACTATTGCGAGAAGCTACTAAGGCGGAAGTTATTGCATTGGATTTTCGTGGACATGGTCAATCCGAAGGAATTGCAGGCGATGTAGATTATATTGACCAATATGCTGACGACTTGATAGATGTAATTTCAGCCATAAATAAAAACAAAACAAAGGGTAAAATAATTATTGCAGGACACTCAATGGGTGGTGGAATTGCATTGCGATATGCCATGAAAAAAAATGCTCCAAAAATTGATGGGTATCTCTTATTTGCACCTTTACTTGGCGATAATGCACCTACACTACCAAAACCAACAGCAATCATAGATACAACATCAGAGCCATTCTTGAAAATTCAAATCGAAAGGATAATTGGACTGTATTTGTATAATTCCATTGGCGTTCATAAATTTGATAGTCTTCCAGTTTTGTTTTTCAATTTGCCAAAAGAAATGCCACTCAATAAATACACTTATCGCAGCAATAAAAGTATGTCGCCAATAGATTATGTAGAAGGACTAAAAGCGGTAAAAGCTCCTTTACTTGTAATTGTGGGCAGTAAAGATGAAGCATTTGTATCATCTGAATTTAAGCCAGCCATTGAAAAAAACAGCAACGGAAAAGTAATAATTATTGACGGAGTTTCACATAATGGTATTCGTCATAATAATAAGGCGATGAAAGAAGTAAACTCGTGGTTTAAAGAAAATTATAAACTAAAATAGGAAATGAATAGTCAAGATAAAAACAACATATTCATTTCTATTATAGATGCACATAAAGGCATACTTTACAAGGTTGCAAATGCTTATTGTAAAGACAATGAAGATAGAAAAGACCTTATTCAAGAAATTTATATTCAATTATGGAAATCGTTTGAAAACTATAATGACGACTACAAATATTCAACTTGGATTTACCGTATAGCCTTAAATGTTGCCATTTCATTTTACAGAAAAGAAAATAGCCGAACCAAAATATCTACTCCTTATAGTAGCGAAGTTTTTAACTTTTCCGACACAAATGAGGTAGAAGAAAAAGAAACAAATTTCGGTTTGCTTCAACAATTCATTGCAGAACTTAAAGAGTTGGAGAAAGCAATGATGTTGCTTTACCTCGAAGAAAAAAACTATACAGAAATTGCTGAAATTATTGGCTATTCCGAAACCAATGTGGCAACAAAAATTAGTAGAATTAAAGTAAAATTAAAAGAGAAATTTTCACAAATAACAAATTAATTTCAATAAAATGGAAGATATAGAAATCATTAATCTTTGGAAAGCCAACGATAAAAAAATAGATGAAACCCTTTTGCTTAACCGTAAAAATGCAGAAGAAATTATTAAAATAAAAGCACAGTCTTTGTTGTTATCAATGAAGCCTTTAAAAATATTTGTAATCGCACTTGGTATAATTTGGGTTGGCACTATTGATAATTTAATTATCAATTTATTTCATATAGCCAACCCGTTTTTCCTTGTTTCAGCAGGCATTCAATCCCTTCTTACCACATTGGCTATTGCAATTTATGTGCGTCAATTAATTATAATTGAGCAGATAGATATTAATGAGCCTATATTAAAAACACAAGAAAAAATAGCCCGTTTAAAATCATCAATACTGTGGGTAGCTCGTTTACTTTTTCTTCAATTGCCATTTTGGACAACTTTTTATTGGAATAAAAGTATGCTTGTAAATGGCAATACTCACTTATTTATACTTCAAGCTTTGGTTACACTATCATTCGCTTTTGCTGCATTTTGGTTATTCTTCAATATTAAAAATGAGAACAGAAACAAAAGATGGTTCAAGTTGATTTTTAGCGGAAAAGAATGGACACCTGTAATAAATTCAATGGAATTATTGAGCCAACTTGATGAATATATAAAGTAAAATTGGACATTAAAATAATGCCAGCCGCTAACAAGGGTTTTTGTGCAAGTGGGGAAACACTCTAACAGCTTCTGTATTTGTTTACTGTCAGTTTCATATCCGGCTTGAAATATTCGTTGAACGTTTCCAACTTATTTTGTACATTTGTTTCTGAATAGGCAACGGTTACGTACAGAAAGAATACTAATTCCACACCTTCGCCAAACCCTAAACGCTATGTTTTATAATTTCAGAAACACCACTCGAATACTTAAACACTCAAAAAATAAATGTAAATTTGCCAGTACACAATAAAGTAAAGAAATGGTAATTGCAAATCCGTTATACGATGTAGTTTTTAAACGCATGATGGAGAACGATAAAGTAGCAAAATTCTTCATCGGGACACTCTTGGAGCAAACTATCGAGACTGTTGAGGTAAAACCACAAGAATTTACTTATAGTAACGAACTTGGTCCTCTTGCCGTTTATCGACTTGACTTCATTGCGACTGTTAAAACCAATTTGGGCGAATATAAAAAAGTGCTTATTGAAATCCAAAAAGCTAAAAATTATGTTGATCTAATGCGTTTTAGAAACTACTTAGCGGAACAATATAAAAAAGAGGACATTGTAAATAATGAGAAAGTCATTTTACCAATCACGACAATTTATATTTTAGGCTTTAAATTACCTGAAATATCTTCACCTTGCATTAAGGTTGAGCGCAATTATTTAGACTTGATTGATAAAAAAATCATTGATCGTAAAAGCGATTTCGTTGAAAAACTTACCCACGATAGTTTTGTTGTGCAGGTGAACAGAATCACAGACCGATACCAAACAAGATTAGACAAACTTTTGAGTGTATTCGAGCAAACAAACTTTGTGGACGATTACAAAATAATAAAAGAGTTCAATCACGAAGTGGATATTGATGAAATTAGAATTGCGACAGATATTTTACATTATTCAGGGACAAATCCTACTGAAAAAAAGAAAATAGAAAACGAACAAGAAGCATGGAGAACTGTTGATGCGATCAAGGCAGAATTAAGCCAACAAGTAGAAGAACAAAGGAAAGCGTTGGCTGAAAAAGAACAAGCGTTGACCGAAAAAGATCAAGCGTTGACCGAAAAAGATCAAGAACTTTTAGGACTTAAAAGACAAATGGAAGACCTCAAAAAAGAAATTGGCAGACGGAAGTAAAGCAGCCCACAAGATTGTGTTTGATTCAAGTTGGGCTTAACGATTTTACATTAACAGTCATTATATTTTTCAAGTTACCAAAGTTACAATTTTTCTACACAGAAACTACAAACTTAGATTTACTTTTGTCGTTAAGTAAAAATACAAATACTCAATTGATGAAAAAACTTTTTACATTTAGTTTCATTTTTATTACTTCAGTGCTAAGCGCACAGAAACCCTACTTTCAACAAAAACTTGATTACGATATTTCAGTAAACCTCGATGATGTGAAGCATACTCTGAGTGGTATTGAAAACCTCACTTATCAAAACAATTCATCCGATACACTACACGAAATTTATTTTCATCTCTATTACAATGCTTTTAATGGTTCGAGCACGGCTTACACGCGTCAACTGAATCGTGTGAGTGATGCATCGTTTTCGTTTGCAAAAGCTGACCAACTCGGTGGTTATAATAAATTTGAGGTTAAAATTGATGATAAACTTTTAGAAGTCAGTCTTGAGAAAGATAATCCGGATATTGCTAAAATAATTTTAAAAGAACCTTTGCTACCCAATAAAAAAATTGCGTTGCATGTAAATTTTGAAGAAAAAATTCCGTTCGCGTTTTCTCGACCCGGACATATTGATCAACAATATTTAATAACACAGTGGTATCCGAAACCTGCTGTGTACGATGCTTCGGGTTGGCACACACTCCCCTGTTTAGAAAACGGTGAGTACTATGGCGAGTTTGGAACATTTGATGTAAAAATAACTTTACCGGAAAATTACGTTGTCGCCGCAACAGGCGAATTACAAACAGATAGTGAACGCGCATTTATTGCGCAAAAAGCGAATAAACCCTTCCCGAAAACTTCGCAAAAAAATATTATTGATGATACATTTCCTACCTCATCAACTAAAAATAAAACCATACAATTTACAGCTTCAAACGTGCACGATTTCGGTTGGTTTGCCGATAAACGTTTTAGAGTAGTTTCTGAGAAAATAGAAAAATGTGCTTACACGGATACTGATGTCGTGTGCGATGTGTACTTTACGCCACGCGATTCATCGCTCTGGAAAAAAGCTGCGCTTTACGCACGCAAAGCTGTTGAATATTACGGCACGCGCATCGGTAAATACCCATTTAGTCACGCAAGTGTTGTCGCGCAATACGATAAACGCGGTGGTGGCATGGAATATCCGATGATAACTGTTATCGGTGGTGCAAGTACGGCAAGTGATTTGGAAAGTGTCGTCGTGCATGAAGTTGGTCATAATTGGTTTTACGGAATATTAGGTTCGAACGAACGCGACAATGGTTGGATGGATGAAGGCATCAATACTTATTATGAAAATTGTTTTTCAGACGAAATTTTTACGGATACTTTTCAAAAATTACCCGCCAACTTTATTTTTGTTGATACCACTGAACCAGGCTTCAAAAAAAGATTGTGTTTTTTGAAATGTATTTACGATAACAATGTAGCCTATTTTAGTCATCAAACTTTAGCGCCACTTTTAAGTTCCGATACCTTTAATAACAAACAATATGGCGAGGCATACTATTTCAGACCGAGTAAAGGTTTAAAAACATTGGAAGGTTTTGTTGGTAGAAAAAAATTTGATGCCACTATGCAAAAATATTTTACCAAATGGAAATTTAAACATCCTCAACCAGAAGATTTCAAACGCGTGCTAAACTTAAATTTGGGCGATTCGATTAATTGGTTTTTTAACGACATAATCGGAACTGCTCGAACGAGTGCCTATTCAATCCATAAAATAAATAAACTTAACGATAAATATGAAGTGACGATAAAAAATACTAAGGGCATTGCAACGCCTTTTTCATTAAGTGCAACATTAGGCGATACAATTCTTTCAACGCAATGGTATAGCGGAACTGATAGTATAAAAACTGTATTGTTTAATCAAATACCTAAAGCACAAAACATTATCTTGGATGCTTACAATGTTTTGCCACAAAGTAGCATCGGCAATAAAAGTGCCGTTGTTAAAGCTGATGGCATGGCTAAAGTTAGTACACCCCTAAAAATAAAATTTTTCTCTGAAATTAATTTCGACCCGAGAAAAAATATTGTTCAATTTTCGTCATTGGTAGGATTTAATACTTACGATAAATTCATGGTTGGTGTTGATATAAACAATATGGGCATACTTCAAAAACCATTTGAATGGTCCGTATTTCCGTTATACAGCTTTAATACTAACGCTGTGCGAGGCATCGGACAATTCGATTACACCTTTTTTAATAAAAAGAGTGAATTTGTAATCGGTGGAGAGGCGAAAAGTTTTGCAACATCGGATAAAAAAGAAAATATAGATGGTCTGAATAGGGCAGATTTTTTTACGCGATATGGCGCAAAGTTCCGATGGAACATAAACAGAAATTCAGCAAGTACCACCAAAAATTCGATTCAATTGCGTCAATTACTGATCAACCAAAAGAATTTTTTTCCGGCAGGTAATGGATTTATTGAAGGTGATGCTATTTCAAATGGATTTGCAACTTCGCATACTAATCTATCTGTAACTGAACTAAGCTACATAAACACTTTTTCAAGTCCGCGTTCTGCAACCTATTTTAATTTTACAATCGAAGTAGATAAACGTTTTGGTGCTTTAGCAATTTTTTATGGCAATCGTGCAACGCTTTCAAATTATTCTAACAATCCTGTTTTACGCATCAATGCAGAATATAAATACGATTACAGTTACAACGCACATTCTAAAGTTTACACACGATTTTATGTAGGTACGGCAATCGGTACTAATAACGGATATTCTGGCGAAGAAAGAATTGTTTCACTTATTCAGCAAGGTATAAACGATTATAAATTTGATGCGTATTATTTTGGAAGAAATGAATTTTCGGGTAAATGGTCACAACAAGTTAGCGAAGACGCACAAGGTGGAATGAAAATTATTTTACCCAATGGCTATCAGAATGATCTCGGAAAGAGTACGCAATTTATCGCTTCTCTTAATACAAAAATTGATGTACCGTTCAAACTGCCCGCTGATTTTAAAATTCAACCCTACCTCGACTTCGGTTATTTTTCTGCAGCCAACAATTATACTAATTTAGAGCCCTCAAGCCTTTTAGTGTCGGGTGGTATTTCGGTTTCTATTCCGAATTACTTTGCAATGTACGTACCTTTATATTTTAGTGGCGGTGCTTGCAAAGACGATCCGAACGGATTAAGTTGCATAATGTCAAACTCGAATTTCTTGCAACGCATTGCCTTTAGCTTCAACGTTAATAATTTATTACTCAACGTAAAAAATAAAAAATTACAGTTAGATAAATAAAGGCTATGAAAATTTTATCACTCGAACCGTTTGTGCCTTCGGGCAAAGATTTTGAAAGTTCCAAACAATTATTTCAAGCATTGGGATTTTTGGTATCTTGGGATCAAGGCGATTACGTAGGCTTTGAAAATAATGGTTGCAAATTTATTCTTCAGAATTACGATGCGCCAGAATTTGCGCAAAATTTTATGTTAAGCGTTCGCGTTGAAAATGCAGAAACATTTTGGAAAGAAGTTTTAGAAAAAAAATTACCGGAACGATTCGGTATTCGCATCAATCCGCCGAAGCAACAACCTTACGGAAAGGAGGTTAATTTAATAGACATTGCAGGCGTGTGTTGGCATTTTGTAGAATAAATCAGTAAATCTTGCGCAAGAACCGAATGAATGAAAATAACTAACAGCGTAGTTACCTTTTCGAGATGCAATTCAATGAGAATTCAAAAACGAAATAAAAATTAAATTGATGTTGAAAACTTTAATTCCGAAATTTCTACTTTTACATCCAAAAATTTGTTTTATTTTTTTAAAATAAAGATTTTTATGGCTACTTTAAAAATCTATCTAAATAAATTTTGAAATCGTGTTGCCCATATTACATTTGTTTTCAAAAGCGTAATAACGCATCCTTATTCACTAACTAAAAATTAATGTATGAAATTTGAGAAACTACGCTATGCGTTGTTCTTTTTATTATTTTTTACCACAACTTTTATCTCTGTTAATGCGCAAAACAATACAGCATTTACGTTTGAAGGTGTTGTGAAAGATGAAACTTCAGCGCCGATTCCGGGTGCAACTATTCAATTACAAGGAACTAATTTTGGAACTATTACTGACATTGACGGAAAATTTTCTCTGTCTGGTACGGCTTCGGAAGGAACGTACAATCTCATCGCAAGTTTTGTAGGTTATAGTGCTATATCACAATCGGTAACGATTAGTGCTTCTGCAAAAAATGCAACTGTAAATTTCGATTTAAAACCAGATATTTTAAATTTAGATGAAGTAGTTGTAACTGGTGCTTCGCCTACTTCAACGCGAAAGCAATTAGGGAATTCTATTTCTGTTGTAAAGCAAGATGCTTTGCGCGATGCCGGAACAACAAATACGCTGGGTGCACTTTCGGGTAAAGTGATGGGTGCGCAAGTTACACAAAACTCTGGCGATCCTGCGGGTGGATTTAGTGTACGTTTACGCGGTGCCGGTTCAATCAATTCTTCGAGCGATCCGCTGTATGTAATTGACGGTGTTGTAGTTGATAATTCTTCACAAAACGTAATTAATTTATCAGCCGATACACAGGGTGCGTATATTAAATCGGGGCAAAACCGTTTGGTAGATATTAATCCTGACGATATTGAACACGTAGAAGTTTTGAACGGAGCGGCAGCGGCAGCGATTTATGGTTCACGTGCAGGCAATGGTGTTGTTCAAATTTTTACGAAACGCGGTAAATCGGGTAAAACGGCAATTAACTTTTCAACTAGTTTTATGGTGAGTGATTTGCGCAAAGAAGATGCAATGACAACATATCCGAAGCGTTTTGGTGTGCCGAGTTCAAATGTAGCTTCTACCGACCCAAACTATTTGAATGCAACTGGTGATCGTTTAACACTTATCAGATCGTTGGGTTTTTCGGCTACGGGTTTAGACGCTGCCGGCACAAAATACACTAAGTTTCCGAATAATGCGATATTAATTAACGACCAATATAATGTTCAACGTTACGATTATTGGAAAGATATTTTCACAACCGCCACAGGAACTGATAATAGCCTTTCATTCAGTGGTGGTAGCGAAAAGACGCAGTTTTTTGTTTCAGGTGGTTATTACGCGAACGATGGTATTCTTAAAAACACGAACTTTAAAAAATATACGTTGCGCGCTAACATTGATCAGACTTTGGCTTCATGGGCAAAACTTTCGGTTAATATAGCTGGAAACCTTTCGACGAGTAAAGACCAACCGAACGGAAATAACTTTTTTAGTCCAATTTCTGGCGTATTTATTATTGACAATGTTTGGGATTTAAATCGCCGCGATGGTAATGGTAATTTATTACCCGTCGAGCGTGTGCGTTTAAATCCACTCAGCACGGTTGAAACTTTTAATTTGACGCAAGCAACAAGCCGAGTTATCGGAAACGTAAAATTAAGTTTGTACCCTGTCAAAGGTCTTTCGGTAGATTTAGTCGGTGGCTCGGATATGTATTCACTGCAAGGACACGAGTTTCATCCACGTTTACCGTATTACGATGCCGTCGTAGGAAATATTAGTACGGGTTTTTATCCCGATGGTTATGTAGGCGTAGCAACGAGTAGTTTGCGTTCATTCAATCATGATTTATTAGCGAACTATAACACTACGCTTATTGCAGGATTAACGTCAACTACAACTGTAGGTTATCAAATTCAATATCAACACGCTGAATTTGGCGCAACGGACGGTAATGGTTTAGCACCGTACGCACCAACAGACGCTTCTATTGCAAACGTTCAATCAATCATTACGCCTTATACGCCAACACAAACCGATCGCCTTATCAGTGGATATTTTGCACAAGAAACTTTCGGTTACAAAAACCAATTCTTTCTAACGGGCGGTGTACGCGTTGATAATTCTTCATCCTTCGGCGCAGCCAACCAAAATCAAGTTTATCCAAAAGTATCGGGCAGCTGGGTGTTAAGTGACAACTGGAAAGGTACCAGCTTAGCAGATTTTTTAAGTACAGCCAAAATTCGTTCAGCATGGGGTAAAGCAGGAAATGTAACGGGTGTCGGCGAATATGATCGTTATAACAGTGTAGCACTCGGTAGTTACGGCGGTTATCCGTATGCTAAAGCACCTACTCCTTTCGCTAACTCTAACGTTAAACCGGAAACTAAAACTGAAATTGAAGTCGGAGCGGACTTTGCATTTTTTAAAAATCGCTTTGGTTTAAGTATCAACCTTTACAAACAAAAAGTATCTGATTTATTACTCACCAAATCTATTTCGCCGACAGTTGGCGGAACGCAGGTTCTTTCAAATATCAGTGCCGATTCTACTTACTTACAAAATCAAGGAATCGAGTTGATGTTAAGCGCGAGCATCATCAAACAAAAAGATTTTAAATGGGATGTCGGTGTAATCTTCAATGCTAATAAAAATAAACTTTATGGCATTGACGGAACAATTATTGCTTTAAGCACTGGCGGAAATTTAAACTCTGCTATTAGTGGTTACGCTTACGGCGTGTTTTACGGAACGTATTATGCTCGCGACGCGTCGGGTAATTTAATAAAAACAGCTAACGGATTACCGCAGTCAGCACGTGGTGTTCAGAACGGACCTTTAGGTGTTACTGAAAAATTAGATGCTAATGGTCAGCCCTCCTTCGAGAAGGGAACTGTTGAGTTACGCAAGGTGATTGGCGATCCAAATCCATCTTGGACAGGTTCAATTACTTCTTCACTCAGCTATAAAAAATTTACTTTTAGTTTTTTAATTGATGCTGTTTATGGCGCGCAAATAAATAATTGGAATCGAATAACGTCGAATAACGTGGGTTGGGGACCTTTAGCAGATCAAGAATTGCGTGGCACGGTGCCGCGTGGAACTGTGGTTTCAATTGCAGGTGGTTTGCTCGGAGGTTCCCGCATTTACGAAGAACACATAGAAGATGCCACATTTTATAAATTGCGCGAAGTAGCACTCTCGTATAACTTTGGTAAAATTTTAGGCTTCGCCGAAAATTCAACGCTCAGTTTAGTGGGAAGAAATTTATTTTCAATTGATAACTATCAAGGTTTTGATCCAGAGGTAAGTTCTTCCGGTCAATCGGATAGAATTAGAGGAAATGATTTTGGTGCCGTTCCAATTCCGCGTCAATTTATGTTGAAACTCAATGTTCGATTTTAATTGACAATCAATTATTTAATTAATAATTGACAAAAATTAAATTTTTCATTTCAAAAAAATTAAAAAATGAATTTTAAAAAAATATTAATTGCATTTTGTGCCATAGCGGTTCTTCAAACCAGTTGCACTAAAACTTTTTTAAATCCGAACGCGCCCGATTTAACTGCCGTTCTGAGTACGCCTGAAGGTTTGATTTCTTACATAGTCGGTACAAAACAGACTTGGGCGACAAGTGTTAAGTATTACGAAACTATTTGCGGCGGACAAAATACACATGAAGTATTGGTTTTAAATAACGGTAATGCCGATTTAGCAGCACTTTATAATGGTGGTACAAACGTAGGCGGCGGCAATGCGCTCATTCGCACATTTTGGTCGAGCATAAATCAAGTGCGGGCTAACGGACAAATACTGATTGATAATTCTAAATCGGTTCTCAATCCGCAATCGCAAGCCACTATTAATGCCTATGGCAATTATTTTAAAGCGATGGCAATTGCCACTATTGCCGAATATTGGGAAAACGTCCCCGCAACTGTTATATCTTCAACAGATTATTTAACGGGTGCGCGCGTAACTTTTAAACCGCGCGCCGATATGTTGGATGAAGCGATTGGCAACTTAAATGCTGCTGCTGCAACTTTAGCGGCAACGCCTGTTACTGCGGCTAATGCATCGTTAGTTGCTTCAAATTTGGGTTTCGATATTGATTTGCCCAACGCGATTCAAGCATTATTAGCGCGTATTTATACCGTTCGAGGAAATAGTGCATCAGCTTTGGCGGCAGCACAAAAAGTAGATTTAACTTCTAAATCAGTTTGGAAATATGATGATGCAAATCGCAATCCATTGTATAACGACGTTTCAACGAATAATATCAGTGGTGGTAATCCAATCAATTTTGGTTTACCAAGCAGTTTAGCTCAAGTTGATTCCACTGACGGTCGCTTGGCGTTTTATCTCGGTAGTACAAAAACGAGCCGTGTTACAGGTTTTGCATTAACAAATACAACAACGGTACCTGTTTATTTGCCGGGTGAAATAACTTTAATTAAAGCCGAAGCTTACGCGCGCACCAATGATTTAGTAAACGCAACACTTGAGTTAAATAAAATTTTAACCAAAACTACCGATCCCTTTGGCGTTACAGCTAAAGGAAAAATTTACAGTGGTGCAGTAACGCAAACAGCTATTTTGACAGAAATTTATCGCCAACGTTGTATCGAATTGTACCTTTCAGGTCAACGGCTCGAAGATGTTCGTCGTTTCGGTCGTCCGATACTAAGTGATCCAAATTCAGAGAGCACGCGAAAATTCTATCCATATCCGAACGTAGAGCGCGACGATAATCCTAACACACCAGCTGATCCTGCGGGTTAGTTAGAGTTAGTGTTTCAAAATAATAAAGGCTGCTTGATGAGCAGCCTTTATTATTTAAACAAATAATTTTTCAAGATCAATCTCCAATCCTTCAAAAATAAAACATTTCAAAGTATCGTCGCTCGAATAAATTAAAGGTGGCTCGAAAACATCTTTGTTTTTTAAAATAAATTGGTGAGCAGTTTCGTGGTCGGGGTCAATAATCCAATATTCTTTTACGCCACTTTCTTCGTAGAGTTGTTTTTTTAATTTCATCTCTTTTTTAGAATTACCGGGCGAAAGAATTTCTATAGTTAAATCGGGCGCGCCAAAGCAACCCGCGTCATCGAGTTTACTTTCATCGCAAATGACACAAATATCGGGTTGAACAACGGTATAAACATTTTTATTCTGCTTGGCAGATTTTTCTTTGTTCAAAAGTCGCACATCGAAAGGTGCGGCATACATTTCGCACGAATATTTTTCTAGAAAAGCATAAATCTTAAAATTTAAAAAACCTGATATTTTTTGATGTTTACGACTTGGCGAAGCCATCGGAAAAATGAATCCTTTGATTATTTCAACCGATTGCTCAAAATGCCACGTTAAATAATCGGCATAAGAATATTTTGTATTTAAATCGAGTTGAGAAAGGCTCGTAATTTTTTCCATGATTGAAAAATTTAGCGCAAAAATAATGCTTTTTTGGATTGAAATTGTAATTTAGCGTTACAATTTGTAAAAACCACTGCAAATCAAAAACTGTTCTACTTATGTCGCACATTATTCCGCAAGAAAAAATTAAAACCAATGTTTTTGAAACATCGAAACAAGCAGTAGCAGACATTGCTCGCGAAATCGCACAACTTATAAAACAAAAAAATGCTGAAAATAAATATTGCGTTTTAGGTTTAGCAACAGGTTCAACACCTATAGGCTTGTATTCTGAACTCATTCGACTGCATAACGAGGAAGGTTTAAGTTTTAAAAACGTCGTTACTTTTAATTTGGACGAATACTACCCTATTCAACCTGATGCGTTGCAGAGTTACGTTAATTTTATGAACGTTCATTTATTCGATAATATAGATATTGATAAAGACAACGTTCACGTACCTAATGGAACGATTGCTAAATCGGGTGTTGCCGAATTTTGCAAACAATACGAAGAAAAAATTCAATCGTTTGGAGGTTTAGATTTACAAATTCTCGGTATTGGCAGAACAGGACATATTGGTTTTAATGAGCCGGGTTCAGGCATTAGCTCACGCACGCGACTTATTACCTTAGATAGTATCACGATTGCTGATGCTGCAAGTGATTTTTTTGGTGAAGAGTTTGTACCGCGCAAAGCTATAACGATGGGCGTAGGTACAATTATGGAAGCGCGCAAAATTATTTTAATGGCTTGGGGTGAAAATAAATCGCAAGTTATTAAAAAAACTGTTGAAGGTGAAATCAGTGATATTGTTCCGGCTACGTATTTACAAAACCACCCGAACACTGAATTTTTTCTCGACGCAGCTTCTGCTTCCGAACTTTCGCGGATAAAAACGCCTTGGTATTATGGCGATTGCGATTGGAACGACACACATTTATTAAAACGCGCAGTCATTTGGTTGAGTCAAAAACAAGAAAAACCGATTTTAAAACTCACCAATGCCGACTATGCAGAAAATGGTCTTTCGGAATTAATTACAGAATACGATACCGCCTACAATATAAATATTAAAGTGTTTGATTTGCTCCGTAAAACCATAACGGGTTGGCCCGGCGGCAAACCGCATTCAGACGATTCGCGCCGACCAGAGCGTTCGTCGCCGTTTCCGAAGCGCGCTATTATTTTTTCGCCACACCCCGACGATGACGTAATTTCGATGGGTGGAACTTTTATTCGCCTCAGCGATCAAGGACATGAAGTGCACGTCGCTTATCAAACTTCCGGTAATATAGCAGTATTCGATGAAGATGTTGTTCGTTTTGCCGATTTTGTAAACGATTTTCACGCGTCATTCGGTTTAGATAAAACTGTTACACAAATTCTGTTCGAGAATATTCAGAAAAAAATCGCCACTAAAAAAGCGGGTGAAGTGGATGCACCCGAAGTATTATTATTCAAAGGACTCATCAGACGCGGCGAAGCAAAAGCAGGTGCGCGCTATGTGAGCGAAAATGTGCGGACACATTTTTTAGATTTACCTTTTTATGAAACAGGTACCATAAAAAAGAAACCACTGAGTAAAGCCGATATAGACATCATCGTTGATTTGCTACAAAAAGTAAAGCCGCACCAAATTTATGCTGCAGGTGATTTGAGCGATCCGCATGGAACACACCGCGTTTGTTTAGATGCTATTTTTCGTGCTGTCGAAGTTTTAAAAAATGAAGATTGGATGAATGACTGTTATATTTGGTTATATCGCGGTGCTTGGCAAGAATGGGAAATTGAAAACATAGATATGGCTGTACCATTAAGTCCGGATGAATTATTGCGAAAAAGGCGCGCTATATTTAAACATCAAAGCCAAAAAGATCGCGCTATGTTTCCGGGCAGCGATGCACGTGAGTTTTGGCAACGCTCGGAAGATAGAAATCACGGCACTGCTAAAATTTTTGATCAACTCGGTTTACCAGAATACGAAGCCATTGAAGCGTTTAAAAGATGGAGATGATAAAATTTTTCAGCAGTTATAAATACATAAAAAAAGCGCATTGAATACTCAATGCGCTTTTTTTATTTTTCAGACGACATAATTAACTATTAATACGACCA
Organism: Saprospiraceae bacterium; assembly: GCA_043758385.1. GTDB lineage: Bacteria > Bacteroidota > Bacteroidia > Chitinophagales > Saprospiraceae > JAAFJT01. Next base: position 24,061 of record JAYVNP010000038.1, on the reverse strand, counting down.
CAGATCATGTTCAAAGTTGAAAATATCTTTTTTGATTTTTTCACCTTCGAGTAAAATATCTACACCTTGTAAATAAGATTGTAAGCGGCGGTTATAGGCGTTCGATTCTTTAAAAATATAACTCGAGAAGCGACGTTGCTCAAATAAATCTTCCCACGACATCGGGTTAGCATCATTGCCTTCAACCATTGCGCGTTGCTTCGATAAAAATTCACGACAATCGGGATAATATACCCAGAACAAAGGTTGTTCGTATAAAAAATTACCTTGCGCATCCGTTTCATCTTTCAAAGGTGAAATACCAAGGATTCGTACTTTCAAAACAGAATATTGTTTATCAAAAAACCAATCTTCTTTGATGCGAAAGCGTTTTACTTCGCGTGGATCGAGTTTGGAATTTGTAATTTTATGTTTTGGCTCAAAAGTAACAGGATCAATAACATCAATCGTATCAACGTGCGAACCAATCGTAGATGCTTCTTGTGCAGAAAGGCGGTATTGAAATTTATCGTTGTCTGCTTTGTATGCTTTAATACCGGAAACCGTATCTTGTACGCCTTTCAATAAAACTTCTAAAAAAGACTGACCTGTTTCCTGATTTGTAAACGCTAAGTTTATTTTTTCACGAATATCTATAACGCGCCAAATGCGCTTACTCCACATAATATCCGATTCGCGGACAGGCTCCCAAGGTAAAACTTCCTTATCTAAAATAGTGCGTTTTTCAACAATACCATCAATAGGTGCGTCTTTATCGGGTGGAGCAGCAGATGTATTTTCTGCAGCTTCAATTTTTATAGAATTACTTGGTGTAACCGTAGTTGATGCCGGTGCAGTAACTGTTGGTGTGCCCGGCATTTGCGAAGACGTTGTAGAACTTGGATTTATATTCGTAGGTTCTGTTGCAGGCGTTGTAGCAGGTGCTGTTGTAGGTTTTGTAGTGGCAGGTTTTTTAGCAGGCTTTTTATCTTTTGCGTAAGAGTTGCCTGTAAAATCAGGAATGGCATCGTTACCACTTGGATCTGATGTTTCGGGTGTTTGCGCCCAAATAGCTACTGATAAAAAAGAAAAGCAAAACAAACTCACCCACTTTGAAACTGACCTCATAGCCATAGTTTATTGAAGATTTAATAAATCGGAAGAATTGATTAAAATGCGTTTAGAATATTTTATCCAAACTTTTACTTACTTACGAAAAACGTACTTATTCAGTAATTAGTATAGAATAAGTACGTTTTAACGGTTCTAAATTTAGAACAACTATTTAATTACAAAACTCATTGACCCTATTTTACGCGTAATCTCATCGCCTGGACAAAGTGATTTAATTTCAAAAATATTTACTTGATCGCCACCTCGTATTGAATTTAACGCCGATTTAATTTCACCAGAAAAAGCATTGCCTGTTCCTTGTTTTACGATAGGGTCTTCATTGCGTTTTCTTATAACAACTGTATAGGAAGCAATATTACATCGCGCTTCAAAATCAAAATTTTCTAAATCAGCTTGTAAACCTGGTGCATTAGCCATTGTTCCGGAAGTAATAATACCACCCTGATTATTAACATCTCCAACTAATAATTTAGGTGTTGGGTTTGGGATACGTTTAACCCTAAATTTTTTTGGGAAACTGAAACCATTCTCGCCGGTAAGTGTAATTATTGCTTCACCTACTTTTGAAACGCGTGCATTATAGTGGTTAGCATCTTTTTTAGTTAAGGTAACGTTAGTGCCTGTCGCATTCAAACTATTGGAAGAAACGCCTGCAGCCGTAACCTCAATAGGATTATCAACGCCAATATACAAAACGTTCATTTTTTCGGCAGATACTGAACCCGATCTTTCGCCTACTTCGTATTCAAATGTGCTGGGAGTTGCAGCAGTTGTTTCGCCAGTTAAAGCATTTTTTACTGAACCCGTTACAGTTATAGTTTGTTTACCTAAACTTGAAGGCGTTGTTTCATAGTGAGCAACACCATCTTTCAAAGATTGTCCGCCACCGTTAACAGCAATTGAGACATTACCTTGCGGGCTGCTCGAAAAAGCTGCCACAAACATATCCGCTTCAAATTTATCACCTCGAATTAAATACGATTTTTTAGGTGCTATGGCAACTCTAAATTTATCAAACTTAATATCTTGAATACTCATTTTATTGAAAAAATGATTCATCAATGCCGTCTCAGAAGTTTTAGCGTCAGCTACATTTTTGGATAGTATTGCTAAAACAGCACCGACTGGCATGTGTCCAAATTTATATTCGGGCCAAGTTTTAGCTTTTGAATCCGAAGCAATAGAATCTGCTTGAAGCGGAATTAACGCTTCAATCGTTTTTCTTTCAGCTGGATCAGTGATTAAATTTAAAAAAGCCAGGCGTGTCTCTGTAATTTTTTTCAACAGTTCGTCACCTTTTTTATTTGTCACCATTAAATTCGTAGTAACCTCTTTATCTTTATAACGCTTAGGTCTTCCTGGATGTTCTTTATCCATTCCACCGGCTTTTACGATTAAGCTATCATAAATGCCTTGCACGTACATTTCAAAATCTTTAGAAATTTTAGCTGCATCATTTGCACCCTTACCGTATTCAGCATACTTAGGTGATTCAGCCGCTTGTTTATTAATCGCACTTTTCAATTCATCATTGGTTGTTCCCACAATAGCGTTACTTTTTCGTAAACCGCCGTTCAGTGCATAAAACGCATTGATAATTTCAGCCGATACGTTTAAGGCAAGCATAGCCGTGAGCACCAAATACATGATGTTTATCATCAGTTGCCGCGGCTCCTTTGGTATAGACATTCTTTTTTATTTTTTATTAGAAGAAAATATAAGTTTCAAATTTGTGGCTAATTTATTTGCTCACATTCGACATTGCCGAAAGCATACCGCCATAAACTGCGTTCAATGAACTCAAGTTTTTGTTAAGTGCTGCCATTTGCTCTTTATACATTTTAGTATCTTGCATAGCATCACTCATGTTTGCCATAGCTTCCGTCATTTTTGAATAAAAATTATTCATTGAGCGGATTTGTTCTTGCGTTCCAGAAAAATCAACTTCTTGAAGTGATTTTAAAGAACCCAAACTTTTCGACATTCCTTGTAGCTCAGTTAACATCCCGCTTAATTTATTTTCAACAATTTCGCCATTTAATGCCGGCAATTGAGGTTGTTGCGAGCCCGCGAAATTCATAGAATTTACTTTTGCATTCGCATCGCTTAAACCTGGAATAACTTTATCCCAATAATAATCAGGTTCTGGTCCTATTAAACCAATCATGATAAATAAAAATGCTTCAACAGATAAGCCAACAATAAGCGCCTCATCAGCGCCTGGCCAGCTTTCAATTTTAAAAAGCGCACCGATAATTACTACAGCAGCACCGATACCAATTAAAAAGTTTTTTGCGTACTTGAAGCCTTTTGATTTGATAAAACTCATAATAAAAAAATATTTATTGATTCAGAAATGGATAATCAATTTAAAAAGTAATAGTTAAAAATTAAAAACGCTGAAAACGTTTTTAATTTTAATTATTAGTCGAAAAAAATCTAAGTATGTTTTGTGAATGAAAAGGTGGAATTAGGTATTCGTCATGTTTCAACCGAAGTGTACTTACGAAAGTACACTTCGGTTGTTACTTTGTATTAAAAATCATTGATAGAACGACCTAAGAAGGTAAGCGCGCAACGGAAACCGATATATGATTTTGTTGTGTCTTGATATTCAAAAGTACGCGTTCCTGTTTGTAGATAATAAGCAATATCTTTCCAAGAACCACCGCGAATTACTTTACGTTTTTTTGCGGGTGGATCAGAATCTTTCGCATCAACGCGATAATCCGGATTAGCATCGTGAAAACCGAGTGTATTATCGGCATACGCCGTAATTGTCCATTCAGCTACATTACCTGCCATATTATACAAACCAAAATCATTCGGGAAATAAGCATCTGATTTAACTGTGTACTGCCCACCATCATCTGGATAATCGCCACGACCTGGTTTGAAGTTAGCCAATAAACAACCTTTAGAGTTACGTGTGTAATAACCACCCCACGGATACGGTGCTAAATCGTGCCCACCGCGCGCAGCATATTCCCATTCATATTCTGTCGGCAAACGAAATTCTTCAGTATTAACTTCTTTAGCACTTTTGTAAGTATTGTAAAGTTTTGTTCTCCACCAGCAAAACGCGCGCGCCATGTGCCAGTTTACACCCACAACAGGATAATCGTCGAAGGCAGGGTGCCAAAAATAATTACGCGTCATCGGTTCATTATAAGAATAAGCGAAGTCGCGAATCCAACACAATGTATCGGGATAAACTTTAACAGTTTTTTCAAAAATAAAACTGTTGCGTTTGCCTTTTTTATTGGCGTTTTGCCAGTCACCGTTGTTGTGAGCTGCACTTTGCCAATTATATTCTTGATATTTAACGTTAAATTTATCTATGTTTAATTCTTTCTTACCCTCAAATTTATCATTACCCTGGTAATACAATTCATTGAGTGCTTCGTCTGCCCAATCAATATCCTGATCCCAATCAATAATACCTTTGCCTGTGCCATCTTCTGTTTCGATATAATGATCGAGAAGCGCATGGGCTAAAGAGTCGCGCACCCAATCAATAAACTGACGATACTCATTATTCGTAATTTCCGTATCATCCATGTAGAAACCTTGGATAGACATTTGTTTCGGACGGTTAGTGAGCGTTTGTGCCACGTCTTGGTCACTCGAACCTGCGTGAAACACACCTGATGGAATGTAAACCATTCCATACGGATTAATACCTTTCCAACTTGGTCGGTTTTTTGAACCGATGAGTTGACCATTTTGCTTCTTTCCACAAGAGCTCAGTGTAATGGTTAAAGTACCTGCGAGTAATAAAAAAAACAGTAGTCTCTTCATTGCTTTAATGACTCGATTTTTCAATTTTAACAATTCAATCCAATAATCAGGAGTTTGAACGCCCAAAGATAGCTTGAATGCTGTTTATTAAAAAGTGTTATAAAAATTTAACCTTCAGTTATTCCTTATCAGAAGTCACTTAACAGGTTAATTAAGTTGATTTCGAACAAGATAATATCAAATAGTGTAGGTGTGCTCGTAATTCTAATTTGAAATATTAACGCAGTTTGCAGATGTTAAGTATTTCAAAATAAAAAATTATCAATACCTTTCTTATTTTTTATTTTAGCAGGCGCAAAATTAATAAAAATGAATTAGTTTATTCAAATTCTCGGATTAAAAATAATGGGCGGTAGTTTTCCTTTACCAAAATTTTTGCTTAATTTGTATTTTAACCCAATTTCGTGCGATCCGCGCGATGAAGCATTGAGGGGCGAAAGCGTAAAATCATATCCGTAAAATAAATTCAATTGTTGGTTTAATTTAAATCCAACTATTCCAATCAGTGCATCTTTTGAATTTGCATTGTAACCTCTAAATCCAACACCCAAATAAATATTCTCTAAATATTGTGCCATTACGTATAAATCGGCTTGTGTTTCCGTAGCGTCGGTGCGCACTGAAATAAATGGTCGCAAAATAATATCGCTGAAATGAAATCCCTCATAACCCAAAAACGCATTATAGTGCCGTTTTAAACTTAATTTACTCGCATTTTGCCCTGAGAGTATCACACTTGGTTCGTTTATATTGGCAGCCGATATGCCACCTTCCACTGCACCGTTTTTAAAATAAATACTCACACCAATTGACATTGTAGAACCTTGCGAACTTGCCGCGTTTAAAATATTATCTTTGTGATCAATAACGTTACCTTTATAATCGCCATCGGGTGTGCGCAATTGCGTGCCATCTAATGCCCCTTGAATAAATCCACCGTTAACACCCAACGAAAATATATTTTCACCGAAAGTAAAAATTTTATTCAAACCTAATTGCGCGCGCAACCCGGTACTTGCGCCAATGTTTTCATTCTCGAATAAAAACCCGACGCCACTTTTAATAATACCAATCGGAAAAGAGAAATTAACTTGTTGCGTCGTTGGATTTCCCGCCAAACCTACCCACTGCGTACGGTATGTTAAAAATGCGTCTAAATTATTTGAAACGCCAGCCACAGCAGTGTTGAGCGCATATTTATTTTCTGCGACAAGACTATATTGCGCAAGCTGTTGCGCTGAAAGGAAAATAGGTAAACTCGCAAACATTAAAATGAATGCTGTTAGTATTAAATAATATTTTGGGAGATATTTTTTCAAACTAAATAATTTTATTTTTTTTCAATGGGTTTACACCTATCGCTAACATACATCGCGCTTTCACCGCTATTTAGTTATTACTTTTTCCCTATTACTTATTCTGTATTAAAGCTAATACTTCTCTAACTGTATGCACAGGTTTCTGACAAACATAATCTGAGCACACGAAAATACAGCATTTTTCGGAATTTGCAAACTCTAAAGCATTTTGATTGAGCAAAGGATAATTTTTATCTACCGTTTCGCTGGACATAATGATACAATTCGGTATTTGCGCAAAATAAATTTTCTGTGCCAGTGCATTCGCGCCTTTACCAATCACTGCTACTTCTGTAATACCTTGCACACAACTTTGGTATGCACTCAACCATCTACCAAAACCGTTCGGATAGCTTTCTGCTTCAGGTAAAATTTGTGCAATCATTTTGTGCGCCATGTCTCGATAATTTAAATCGCCTGTAATGATACTCAGTTTTAATAAATTTTGCGCCATTGTTGAATTTCCCGAAGGCGTAGCATTATCGTAAAAATCTTTTTGACGCGAAATTAAATCGGTTTGACTGGCTTCAGAATAAAAAAAAGCACAACTCGCTTCATCCCAAAAATTTTCAACGCTGTACTTCAACCATTGGTGCGCTTGTTTTAAAAATTCTGTATTAAAATCCAGATAATAGGCTTCAATCAATGCTGCAATGTATTCCGCGTAATCGTCTAAAAAAGCATTGTAACGTTGTTTGCCATTGCTGAAAGTATGGCAAAGGTTTTTATCAGTCGCAACATAAAATTTTTCTTTCAAAAATTCTAAAGATTTTAGCGCAAACATTTTGTACGATTCTTCTTTAGTTCCTTTAAATGCTTCACACAAAGCTGAAATCATCATGGCGTTCCAAGAAAGAATCATTTTGGTATCCGTAATGGGTCTTTCGCGCAATGCTCTGTGCGCAAAAAGTTTTTGTTGCGCTTTCAAAACCAAATCGCTATATTTTTCTGTAATGATTCTTTTATCTTTCAAAAAATTATCATCCGGTAAATAAGCAGTCAAAACATTTTTTCCGTCTAAATTTCCAGTTTTTGTAACACCAAAAGCTTTAGTTAGAATATCAAATTGCTTTCCAACGACTCTACAAAATTCATCGTAATGCCAAGTATAAAACGTTCCTTCTTCACCTTCAGAATCCGCGTCAATTGCCGAATAAAAACCAAAAGGTTGAAATGTTTCAACATCTAAAGTTGAAAACTCTTTAAGGATACATTTCATAATTGTTTCAATCAGAGACAATTCTATTTTGGGATTTTTAGAGTCCAAGGAGTGCGCCATGACAGTCAATAATAGCGCATTATCGTACAACATTTTTTCAAAATGAGGCACTGTCCATTGCGCATCGACGCTATATCGTGCAAAACCCCCACCAAGTTGGTCGTAAATACCACCTTGAATCATACACGATAAAGTTTTTTGAACATGATTTTTTGCTTCAACACCAAGTTTTGACTTATTATAATAGCTGTATTCATTTAAAAAATTGAGCAGCATGGCGTGCGGAAATTTTGGTGCTCCACCAAATCCGCCAAATTGCGTATCAAAAGTTTGTTTTATGGTTTTTATAATGGCATCTAATGGGTTACCCTCTTTTTCAAAATTTAAAAAAGATTTTACAGTCTTACTTTCTAACTTTTCACCACCAAAAGTATTATTGCGTAGTGCAATAAGCTCTGTAATTTTCTCGGCTTGTTCGTAAACTTGTTCCTTTTTATTTTTAAAAGCATCCGACATGGTTATCAGAACCTCGCGCCAAGTTGGTTTTTTATACTTAGAAGTCGGCGGAAAATATGTACCAGCAAAATATGGTTTTGCATCGGGTGTTAAAAAAACATTGAGTGGCCAACCACCACCGCCCGTAAAAATTTGACAGGCTGCCATGTAAATCATGTCTAAATCGGGTCGCTCTTCTCTATCAATTTTTATGTTTATAAAATTTTCGTTCATGAATTTTGCAGTTGCAGCATCTTCAAAACTTTCGTGTGCCATTACATGACACCAATGACACGTCGCATAACCAATACTCACTAAAATAGGTTTGTTTTCTTTTTTTGCGCGCGCTAAAGTTTCACCGCTCCAACCAAACCAGTCAACGGGATTGTTTGCGTGTTGTAATAAATAGGGCGAAGTTTCGTGTTGCAATGCGTTCATTAAAATAAAGTAATTATTTAGCCTCTGATAAAATGCAATAATTTTAAACTTACTTATAAACTATTCATACCTCAACGATTCAATTGGATCTAAACTGGCGGCTTTTTTTGCTGGATAGTAACCTGCCGAGAGTCCGACGAGTAAACATAAAAAAACGCCGAGTGAAATCCATAACCAAGGCATTACAAAACTACCACCCGCCGCCGCAGAAACTCCAACGCCCGCCATAACGCCAAAAAATATACCCACAATCCCACCCATTTGGCAAATGATAATTGCTTCTAACAAAAACTGTAACATAATAGCGCGTGGCGTGGCACCAAGCGATTTGCGAATACCGATTTCGCGCGTGCGTTCAGTTACGCTGACCAACATAATATTCATTAATCCGATGGATGCGCCGAGAAGCGTAATTAATCCAATGGCAATTGTAGCTGTACGAATATATACGGTGTTGGTTGTTAAAATTTCAAGAATACTATTCGATTTAAAAATTTCAAAATCATCCTCTTTGCCAATCGGCAGTTTGCGAACTTGACGGAATAAGCCAGAAGCGACATCGCCCGCATAATCCATTTCTAAAGCATTTTGCAAGCCAACAATAATTGAATAGTCGCTGCCTTTTGTGTCGTAAACACGTTTAGAGTTTAGTAATGGTATCAATACGGTTTTATCACCTCCTTGCGAACCACCGCCCGAACCTTTTTTTTGTAATATCCCGATGACTGTGTAGCGTTGATTCCCGACTAAAATATCAGCATTGAGTGCTTTAATAGCGTCGTCGTCGAACAGTGTTTTAATTAAATCGCTTCCGATAATGGCTTTTGGTGCGCCTGTGCTAATTTCTCCCTCAGAAAAATTTCTACCAATTGCCAAATCTTTGCCTTTAACACTCAAATAATTTTCATCAATACCCGTAACAGGTATATTCGGATTCGTTTTCTTTTCGCCAAAAGCGACCACAGCACCGGATGTTGCTTCAATACTTACCGATACTTTAGACGGATAAGAAAATCGTTCTTTAAATTCTGCCACTTGATCGTAATCTATTACAACACCTTGTTTTCTGCGCCTGCCGGGTCCGCCACCACCGAGATTAACATTTTTGCGCTCTATTGTGAATGAGTTGCTCCCTAAATCTGAAAAACTATCGTTGAGGGAATACAATAAACTATCTAAAGCTGTGAGAATACCAACGAGTGCCATTAATCCGAAAGCAATAATAAGAAGCGTGAGTACTGAGCGCAATTTGTTAGCATTAATACTCTCTAAAGCCATCTTTAATATTTCTGTAATCTTCATATTTTTTTCTTTGAGTTCAAACAAGTTTAATGAGTAAAAATACAAAATGCACACGGAATTATTCGTTTTTTTAGACGAATGTATTAAATTTTGGGATAAGCGCAAGAATTTACTTTAAAAATCTGTGTCAATTTGCGTAGTTCAGCGTCTTCGGCGTTTCTATTTTTGAACATAAGCCTTTAGCTAAACAGTTACTAAAATTTAATCAAAAAGGTTTGCCTTTTATAAATTACGGGACATAATCAACTTTAAAAAAATTGTGTTCGTTTAAATGATGAAATTAGGCGTATATTTGAAAAGAGAAAAAATTCAATAATTAGCAATTTAGAACATGGTCAACTTTGTAAATACCGATCTGAAAGATATTATAAATCTGCAAAACATCAGTCAGAGTTATGATGACGGAAAAACTTGGATTATAAAAGATTTAAATTTTTTAGTCGAAGATAAACCCAATCAAGGTCAATTCGTCATCATACTCGGAATGTCAGGTTGTGGCAAATCTACACTCCTTCGCTACATTTCTAACATAACCAAACCAACTAAAGGCGAAGTTTACATTGATGAAAAATTATTGAACGAGAGTAATCGAGTGTCAATGGTTTTTCAACAATATTCATCGCTACCGTGGTTAACAGTTCTCGAAAACGTGGCATTGGGTTTAAAATTTAAGAATGTTGAAGCCAAAGAAGCTCAAAAAAGTGCTTTGGAAATGATTGAATTGGTGGGATTAAAAGGTCAAGAAAATAAATATGCACAGTATCCGACGCTCTCAGGTGGACAATTACAACGCGTTGCCATTGCACGCAGCCTTCTTTCTAATCCAGATATTTTATTGATGGACGAACCTTTTGGCGCGCTCGACATTCAAACGCGATTGCAAATGCAAGATTTACTACTCGAAATCTGGCGAAAATTTAAGACAACTGTTGTTTTTGTTACGCATGATATTTCGGAAGCAGTTTATTTAGGAGATGATATTTACATCATGCGCGCACCACCGTCGCAAATTGTTGAGCATATTCATGTTGATTTACCACTCAACAGAACGCACGAAGTTAAACGCTCGCCGCGATTTAACGAATTGGTGCAAGAAGTTGAAGATAAAATGATTCAAGTGTCGAAACTTACAAAAATTTCATAGAGAATTTTTCTTGATTTATTTATTTCGGCTGAAAATGTCTCTCATTTGCCTAAAAAATTTATTGAAAGACCTGAGTATTGACAAATACTATTTATTTAAAAATTTATCAAAAAAAATTTGGAAATCAATTAACAACCCATTATATTTGTCAGTAATAAATCAATTGCTTATGAAGCATCAGAATTCTATTTACGCAACTACGCAACTACGCAACTACTCCATCTCTTTGTCTTAAAAAAGAGTGCGCCACATTACAAAAAGAAAATAACCATTGCCGGATACATTTAGAACCCAATTTTTCAACTAATCTAAAACACCAGTTTGAATAGTTCGTAAAAAAAAATCCCGCGCACAAAGTGCATCGGGATAACGGTAGTTCTTTTACCTTCTCTATCGTTACCAAAAAGCAAAGCAAGAAAAACTTTTTTTTAATATTTGACAAATGTAGTCATGAAATTCCAGTTTTCCAATTTTTTTAAAATCTCTATAGTTTTTAGCGCACTCACCGCCGTTCTTTTTATTTACAGTTGTAAAAGAGAGAATGTGCCTGCTGTAACAGACACCAATGTAACCTCTGCCAATGCACCTGTTGATTTAAAGGATGAGTTGAAAAGAGCTGACGCTGCCGGAATAATGGTGTATAACCATTTTAAGTACAATTTATTGAACAAAAAATACGACAATTATTTTTGGCAACCTGAAGATCAGAAAAAGCTTATTGATGCTGAAGTGCAAAACTTTGCTGTTTTAACTAAAGACTTGAATGTTGAACAACGTTTCGATAAACTTGTTGAGCAGAAACGTCTTACTTCAAATGAATCTGATTATTTGAAACAATTTTTACATGGACTTGAAGCAAATTCTTCTGATACCACAATTTCGTGGAACTTCGCGACAAGTGAACAAAAAAAAATAATTTCAGTGACTACTTTTTCTAATGAAGAAAAAAGCACTCTTTTACTCTTTACTTCTTTAGCGAAATACTACGCAAAGGAATTGATTGAAAATGAAGCTGAAAATTCTAATTCACTTACCAAAAATAAAACCCAATTTCGCGATATATGCGTTGCAAATCATGAAATTTTTTGTTCGATTGGAAACGGATTAATTCAAGCTACAATTTCTGCTGGTGGAGATGCGATCGGTGGTTTTGCAGGTGCAGTTATTGCTAATTTCGTTCAGTCATTAATTGGATTACCATTCGGTAGTTGCGCTTGTAATATTACCACAGTTTGTGGTGGAAATGCTCAATATAATCTTTATTTTAATGGAGCTTGTAGTTTAACACAAGGAATTTTCGTGGGTGGTGCACAAGATGTTGGCTTAGGTTATGCAAGCATTAACACTCCTAATGTATATCCTTTGACCTGTGATATGCCTCAAGGTTATGCTGAGATAACACAACTAAATTCTTCAAATTTTGGAGTTAGTGCTTTTACAAAGTGTACAGATCCAGCACAAGGGCACGTACAATTTATTGGTAATTTTTATTCACTTATCCACTCGCCAGGTTCACCTGGATATATACAAGGAAATGGTACCCCTCAAAGTGGTTCGATAGAAAATTATTATGTAATCGGAAACGTTAATCAGCCTGGAAGTAGTATAGTTGCTACAGTTAACGGTTCAATAGGTCAAGTGTTAGGTTCTGTTGTTGGTCAAGCTGGTTTTTCAGTGCAAGTTCGGTGGTTTAGATCTGGTTGGGGAAGTTTGGATATTCAGACAAAATCTCCTTGTCTCGAACTCTCCAATAAAGTAACAATTCAGATTAAAGTGCAGTAATTTAAATGTATCTTAACGAATAAAATTTAGGAATATGAAAATAGGAATGAATAAGTTTTTCTTAATTTTTTCTTGCATTTTAACTTTCTTAACTTGCACTAAAAAAACTGAAACCGCAGACCAGATTGCTGTTGACAGCATGCGGACTTTTATCGATAATTATAAGTTTGAAAGAAATGACAGTGCCGCCGATTATTACTTTAAAGCACTCCTCGATGGTCAACAAATTTCTTATCCAGTTGATAAAAAACTAATTCAACTTATTGACGAGCGTGGTACTGTCACGTATTCTAATAATGGGGTATTAAATCCTTCTGGTCCAGCAGCTTATTACTTGAGAATTTTTGGAATAACCCAATTTTGCCAAAACGGAAGTACAAAGTTGCAAATCTGGTTCTACGGACCTTGGTCAAAAACAACCATTGGTGCTGATAGCCTTATGCGATTGTGTTTGGAAAGTAAAAGAAAGATGTTCTATGCTAAAAACTATTCAGATTCGTTATTTTATAACCCAAATGATACGCTGAGTTTGTCTTTATTAGTAGGAATGTCTAATTGTAATTTATTTCCTTATCAGACGACTGTAGGTACGCAAACGAACGGAGATCAAACAGGCAGTTATTTGAAAATTAAGAAGGTAGTTAAAACTTCTAACGCTGAATTCGATTTATACGACGTTACTTTTCAGTTTGCTTGTATGTTATATTCTGATTTTAATCCACAGTACCGTTTTAAAAATTTAACGAATGGTGAATTGAGTGTGCAAATTGCATTGCCACACAAGTAAATGAAAAAACAAAAGAAGCAGGAGCGAAGCAATTTGCACCTGCTCTTTTTTTATGTTTTGAAAATTTTAAAAATTTACAATGTTTAATAAAGCCTCTCGCAATTGTTTTTTTGATTCTGTATTAGAGTTTTTAATACGCTCCAAAGTATCGCAAAAAACGACTTTGTAATCTTTAAAAGCAATACAACTGTTCAAGTAATTTTGGAAATTGCAACCAAATTTTTTTGCATCGAATCCAAAAATAATTATCCCTGTGCAGTTTGTTTTTTCAAACCACAAAGCAAGAGATGGTAAAAGTTCTAAATCGGATGGGCAAGTAGTGTATAAACAATCGGACTTTAAATTAATTTTAGCAACCGAAAGTATTTTATCAATGTATTCAATATCTTCTATTAAATTTTTCTCTTCAAAAATTACGAGTATATTTTTTTTGTTTTCGCCCAAAAAAGAAAAATTAAAATCTGTTTGCTCAAAAACAGTGAAAAAAGAAAAATTCTGAAAAGACATCACAATTAAATAATTTTGCCAAAAATAATGAATAATTTTTTGTTATTTGGTTTTAAATTTGATTATATTTGATGGGCAATTAGAATGCTCATTATCTATACAATAAAAATTTTGTCACCCAACCTAAAAGTATTTTATGAAACCGCGTATTAAAATTACTGCAACAAAAAAATCGCGTTTAGATAAACTCGATTTCAATCATATTCCGTTCGGGCACGTTTTCAGCGATCACATGTTTGTATGCGATTATAAAAATGGCAAATGGCGTAATCCACGCGTTGTGCCGTATTCTAAAATATCTTTTGCACCATCGTTAGCGGCGTTGCACTACGGTCAGTCTTTTTTTGAAGGCATGAAAGCTACTAAATTGCACGATGGAACGCCCGTTTTGTTGCGTACCGATATGCACTCAAAGCGTATCAACGCATCGGCACACAGAATGAGTATGCCGGAATTTCCGAAAGAGTTGTTTCAGGAGGCATTGCATACTTTAGTGGGTTTAGATGCCGATTGGATTCCTACAAAACCTGGCGATGCGCTGTATATCCGTCCGTTTATGTTTGCAACCGATGAATATGTAGGCGTTCGACCATCAAATACGTATAAATTTATTATTTTTACAAATCCTGTGAGTTTATACTATAATAAACCGATTAAACTTTGGGCAGAAGAAAAGTATTCACGCGCAGCAAACGGCGGCACAGGTGAAGCTAAATGTGCTGGCAATTACGGCGGTGCATATTATCCGACAGCTTTAGCGCAAAAAAATGGTTACGACCAAGTGATGTGGCTCGACCCCAATGAACACAAATATATTCAGGAAGTTGGCACAATGAATTTAATGTTTGTCATTGACGGAAAAATTGTTACGCCAAATCTTGACGGATCAATTTTGCATGGCATTACGCGCGATTCACTCATCCATGTTTTTAAAAAACAAGGTTACACTGTTGAAGAACGACCGATCAGCGTTGATGAAATTTTTGAAGCGCACAAAAAAGGTACGCTACAAGAGGCGTTTGGTTGTGGAACGGCTGCCGTTATTACGCCTGTTCAAAGTATTACTTACAGAAATTCTGAAATTACGATACCTGTTGTTAAAAATGGCATCAGTGAAGGCGCAAAAAAATTCATTAACGATTTACGCAATGGCAACGTTGAAGATACTTTTGGTTGGTTAGAGCCAGTAAAAGTGATGGAACTCGTTTAGTTTCGTAAAATCCAGAAAAAGAGAATGGCTATTGAATTGAATTCGATAGCCATTTTTATTTATTGTTAAAACCTGTTTGTAAAAAAATAAATTCAACGCACGTCGCAATCCAGATACCTACAAAACTTCCTGCAATCACATCTTGTGGAAAATGTGCGCATAAATACATTCTCGATACACACACACTACAAGCAATAAAAAGGCAACACATTCCAAATAAAATATTTCGCGGTTGTGTAAATGCGAGCATACTCCAAAACGCAAACGCACTTGTTGCATGCCCCGATGGAAAACTATTTGCACCTTTAAGTATCGAATAATTTTTCACCCAATGAAACGTCGTCATCAAGTGAGATTGATCGAGAATTGTTCCTGGTCGGATATGATGAAAAACATTTTTAAGAATGAGCGACACCAATAAAGTAAATAACCCAACTGATGCAATTTTAAATACTTCAACTTTTTTTTTCTGAATTATAAATAACGCTGCAAAAAAAAGGTACGGATAAATATCTCCGAAATCGGTTATCCATCTAAAATAAAAATTTAAAATAGCGTCGCGGTGTGCATCGAAATAAAATAGTGGTTCAAACTGATTGATATTAAATGTAAAAGCGGTTGCCCAAACTAAAATAACGCCATAAACTAAATAATATAATTGCTGAGCTCTAAAAAATAAAAACATTGAAAGGCTTGAGAAGTGAAAATTAAAAGTTGAGAATAAAAATTTTATAAATTCTGAACTTGTACAATTTTTTTAGTGCGTAAATTTTTTATAAATTCTCCAAATTTTTTAAAGGATGCCACGGATAAAGACATTTTGTAATCGTTTAACGCGCGCCACGTTAGAACTACTGCAAAAGGCAGCATAATAAAAACAGGAATAAACGCTGCTTGAAACGCGCTGAGTGTATCGTTTTCTTTTAAATTTTTACAATAAATGAGCGATACCATAAAAATCATGAAGAAAACGATGGAAATCAAAAACGGATAACCGAATCCTCCTTTCTGAATAATGGCACCCATTGGTGCACCAATAAATAAAAAAACCATGCAGATAATAGCTAAACTATATTTCAGATACAGCTCGTACAAAAATTTATTTCTTGCCGATTCAATAATATTTGTACTCCGCAGCGTTGATTCCGAGAGCGATTGAATAGAATGTGCCTTCGCGCCAGCATTACTGAAAAGTCGCGTTTTATCGGCGGGTGGCAAACTATCTAAATAAGTATAAAAATTATTTTTGAGTTGCTTATTTGCGAATGCAATAGTATCTATTTCTTTACTTTGAATTAGGATTTTTGAATTTTTGACCTGCGCAATTTTATCATTAAGTTTTGTACTAAATGGTGTTTCGGTTAAATTGTTAGCGCTACGCAAGCGAATTGAATCGAATTTATGAACATCAATAGCCTTAATTTTACCATCATTTATAGGAATTGGTTTTTGTATAAATCTTGTCGGAACGGTTGCATCAACATTATCTTTAGAGATGCCGACACCAGCCGAACTTGCAAACTCAGGTTGCGGCATTGTTTTTTTTATGATAGCAATCGCGTTACCAACATCTTTACCAAAATCAGCGATATACGATTTTTTTTGTCGCTTCAACGAATCGTTAAATTCCAAAATTTGACGAACTGTCTGCGTTTTTTGGTTGCGCTTAAATAAATCCTCGTCCGTTTTTTGGCGTTCAAATTGCGTAAGATCGAAAAGTTTTTGCCACGTTTTAAATTTTATGCGCGTGAACGGATAATGATCACCGCTGGAAGGCGTATTTTGTGATTCTTGAAATTGCGTACCGTCGTTCAAATTCATTACTATAAATTGTTTATCGTCAGTCGTAAACATCTCGCCTTGCTTGGCATAAGTTTGATTAAATAAAGCAGTGTTTTTATCTTTATTGCCATAAATAAAAATACCGCGTAGGCGCCGACTTTCGCTGTCTTTATGTTTAATGAGCAATGTGTATTCTGCAAATTCGTCGTTAAAAACATTTTCTTGCACTGTCAACGCGGGTTTGCTGCGTCGAATATCGTAAAATCGCGAGTAGAATTTTAAATTCGCCCAAGGAATAACTTTATCGGAGGTAAAAGCTGACAGAATTGAAATGCCTGCTACAATAATAAATAACGGTACGCAAACGCGCAACAGTCCTACACCTGACGATTTAAAACTTGACAACTCGAACCTTTCGGCTAAGTTACCGAGCACCATTACAGAAGATATTAAAACGCCAATTGGTAACGCCAACGGCACCATCGTCATTGATAGATAAAAAATAAGTTCAATCAATTCAAAAATTGAAAGTCCTTTACCCATAATTTCATCTATCCAGAGCCACATAAATTGCAAAACCAAAACAAACAAGCCCACACCAAAAGCCACAAAAAAAGGTGGTATGAACGAGCGAACTAAAAACTTGTCTAAAATTTTCATAATTTATAGCGTGCAAAAGTAAATCTTCTGAGGGTAAATGATACAATGCTTAACTGTAAATTTTTTTTTCAGTGCATAATCTATAAATTTGTGGAATTGTGAAAACTTCGTAAGGACAAAAAAACTTACGTTGTTAAAATCCTAAATCATGATTAATAACGTTCAGAATGACGATTACGTTGTACAATGTACGCAACGGTGGATTGATATTTTTGTAATTGGATTAAAACTGTGTCCTTTCGCGTCGCCAGTTATTAAAAACAATGCGGCACGCTATGTTATTTTCAGAAATGATAAAATCAGTGCTTTCAAATCTTTTTTAGCTGATGAATGTGCACGTTTGATTAATGACGATACTATTGAAACAACACTCATAATAACGCCGGAAAATTTTTTAGATTTCGACCAATACTTAAAAGTCTTAGCGCGCGCCAACAATTGGCTTGATAAATTAGATTACGAGGGCGTTTTTCAAATTGCGTCATTTCATCCCGATTATCAATTCGAGAATACAGATTATGATGACACTGAAAATTTTACTAATCGCGCGCCCTACCCTATCTTTCAGCTTTTAAGAGAAAAATCAATTACCGAAGCCTCGAAAAATTTTAAAAATATGGAAACGATAGGCGAACAAAACGCCGAACGATTTAAAAAAATGGATTTAAAAATAATTTTAGAATTACAAAATGACATTAAACGATAGAATTAACGCACTCGCGCAACTCGGCACCTATTTAGAAAATCCAGATGATGCGTTAGAAAAAGTAATGCAACGCGCCGAAGCAGAAAATGGTTGGTTTACTATCAAAAATCAAAAACAGGCAATAAATGAAATTACGCAACAATTTTTAAATGAAAACAAACTGCGCGATTGGCTAAAAGACTATATTATTTTAGACACACCGCCAAAAAAAATTATTGCGCTCATCCTTGCGGGTAATATACCGTTGGTTGGATTTCACGATGTGCTGTGCGTTTTTTTATGTGGTTACAAATCGCGTATTAAACTATCTGATAAAGATTCAGCACTTCTACCTTTTTTACTTTTAAAACTGATTGAGCTCGACGCGCGCACTAAATTATTTTTTGAAGTATCGGAAGGTCCGATACGCGATATTGATGCCATTATTGCAACAGGTAGTAATAACTCTTCGCGCTACTTTGAGGCGTACTTTAGTAAATATCCCAATATTATTCGACGCAACCGAACCGCAGTCGCTGTTTTAAATGGCGTAGAAACTACTGAAGATTTAGCACATCTGCGCGACGATATAACGAATTATTTTGGACTCGGCTGCAGAAATGTTTCGCATATTATGGTGCCGAATGGTTATGATTTCACGCATTTATTGGATGTTTTTCATGAAGAAAAAAAACTTGTTGATCATAATAAATTTAAAAATAATTTCGATTACGCGTCTGCTATTATGCTGCTCAATTTAGTGCCGCACCTTGTAACCGCTTCTGCGCTATTGACTGAAAATCCGTCTTTCAACTCACCGATTGCCGTGTTGCATTATTCATTTTATAATAATTTAGATGAAGTTAATTTTACGCTCGAACAAAAAAAAGAGAGCATTCAATTAGTAGTTACGAATGAGAATTTAATATTTTCACCCACTTTTAAATTTGGCGAAGCGCAATCACCTAAACTTAACGATTACGCTGACGGTGTTGATACTATGGCGTTTTTGACTGCATTGTTTCACACAACGTTAATTTCTTAGCCAACCTTAATCATTATTTCGTAAATTTGCGTTTTAAAATTTAATAATGATACCTACTGCTGTAAAGCGCGATATCCGTTCGTTCAATTCGGAAGAAATAAATAATATTGTGGATAGTTTGGGTGAAAAGAAATTTCGCGCGAAACAAATTTACGATTGGATTTGGACGCAAGGCGTTACTTCGTTCGATGCAATGACAAATCTATCGGTGCCACTGCGCGAAAAACTCAAAGAATCGTATCATTTCAATACACTCACGCTCGATAAAAGTCAACTCAGCGACGACGGCACATATAAAGTGCGCTACCGTTTGCACGACGGACATTTAATTGAAACGGTTATGATTCCTGTTGCGAGTGATAAACGTTTTACAGTATGCGTATCAACGCAAGTGGGTTGCAGTTTAACGTGTAAATTTTGCGCCACCGGTCAAATGGGACGCATCAGAAATTTAGACGCCTCCGAAATTTACGACCAAGTTGTGTTGATGAATCGCTTTACGTTGCAAAATTACGAACACCCGATTACAAATGTGGTTTACATGGGAATGGGGGAACCGCTTTTGACCTATAAAAATATGATGGAGAGTGTGGAGCGCATCACTACGGGTTTAACGTTTTCGCCGAAACGTATTACAGTTTCGAGCGCAGGCATCGCTAAAATGATTCGTAAACTTGCCGATGACAACGTAAAATTTAATTTAGCGATTTCACTTCATGCTGCCGACGACGAAAAACGCAATGAGATTATGCCGATTAATGAACAAAATAATTTAGAAGTTTTAATGGAGGCACTGAGTTATTTTTATGAAACGACAAAAAATAGAATTACTTACGAATACATCGCTTTCAAAAATTTTAACGATTCTATTGCCGATGCGTATCAACTCATTGCACTGTGTAAAAAATTTCCTGTCCGCGTAAATATTATAGAATACAACACCGTTGAAGGCGTAAGTTTTATAAAAAGCGAAGACGATACGATCAATCAGTTTGCACAAATATTGCGACAAAATGGTGTAATGGTTACTGTTCGTCAATCGCGCGGAAAAGATATTGACGCCGCTTGTGGTCAGTTGGCGAATAAATAAATTAGTTTTGTTTTAAAAACTGGCACCGTCGAACAACTTGCCGCTACTCAAATACCTTGAGCAACGGACGCAAATTTTTTATTATTACTTGAGAATCGGTGGTACACGATGTTTGGTACCTTGCTCATAGCTGTAAACAAGTTTTATCAGCGTAGGCTCTGCGTACATTCTTCCTAAAAACTGAATTCCCGCAGGTAAATTACCAGATGAAAATCCCATCGGAACTGTAAACGCTGGCTGTCCGGTGTGTGGAGATATAATCTGACTATTGTCGCCTTTGTAATCTTTGGAAGAAGCGTCAATTTGCGCTGGTTTATTATTCCAAGTCGGATATACGATGGCATCTAATTTCAATCTATCCATCTCATCTTCAATGGCTTTACGGTAAGCGATTCGGCGAGGCGCAGTGTATGTATCGCCACAGTTGCTTATCACGGCGTCGCTACTTCTGAGCAATGCCAACCGATCTGAAGTGGATTTTGATTTTGAACCGATGCGAATGATATCCTCTAAAGTTTTTATCGTGTCATTTTTTACATAAGTTGTTAAATACGATTCTACGTCGGTTTTGAATGTCTGGCACCATTGGTTTTTACGCAAAGTATCAAAATCGGGAATAACGACAGGATCTATTATTTGAGCACCTAGTTTTTTCATATCGAGAAGCGATTTTTCAAACAAAGCTTTAATTTCGGGATCGGGATTGGCATCGCTGAGTGTACGCAAAACACCGATGCGTGCGCCTTTAAGTCCATTTTTTTTCAAAAACGGCAGGTAATGCGCCGGTACTTTTCCTTCCGAGTGTTTCGTAATTGGATCTTTAGCGTCAATGCCTACCATCACTTCCAAAACTTTTGTCGCATCTTCCACCGTACGACACATCGGACCTACCACATCATTCACAAGATAAAGTGGTACAATGCCTTCTCGACTGATGAGACCAAGCGTCGTTCTGAAACCGACCAAAGCGTTGTGCGATGATGGACCGCGAATAGAATTGCCTGTATCTGTACCTAAACCAACTGCACCCAAGTTGGCTGCAACTGCGGCACCTGTTCCGCCGCTCGAACCCGCCGGCGTATAATTTACATTGTAAGGATTTAGTGTTGCGCCATGTGTAGAACTAAACGAACCCCACGGTGTGAAAGCCCATTCTGCCATATTAGATTTAGCAATGACAATAGCTCCAGCTTTTATCAATTTATCAATCACAAAGGCATCTGTGTTTGGATAAAAGTTTTGAAGCGCAATCGCTCCAGCCGTTGTTGTCATTCCTTTCGTGTTAATATTGTCTTTGACAATGATCGGTATACCATGTAACGGACGTAGTTTTTTTGTATGCCTGTATTCGTCGTCTAACGATTTGGCAATAGCCATAGCCTCCGGATTGACAGAAGTAATGGCGTTAATTTGTTTATTATATTTATTAATACGCTCTAAATACGCAGCAACCAATTGCTGGCAGTTAAATTTTCCGCTTTTATAAGACTCATGAATTTGAGAGATAGTTAATTCTGTAACATCTATGGGTGCCGATGTTTGTGGCATCCGGAATGAGAAACAAGTGAGCACAGCACAGCAAATCAAAATGATTTTTACACCTATTGTATTGTCGATAATTTTTTTCATAAATTTATTTTGGAAGAAAAGGACTAAGGTGAAATTTTACGCTTAGAAGACCAAATTTAAGTAATGAGCATTGAAGGACAAATTAATCTGTGCATTATTTTAATTAATTTCAAATGTAGTTGGGGTTTAAAATTTTATTGGGATAATTGGAGTCACCGAAAAATAATTAATTCAATTTTACAGCATTTGGTTAAATCAATCGAAATTCAAAAACCTCTTTATTTTTCAGAAACATTTAATACGTCGAACAAATAACGTTAGAACTTCCGACGAATTTGAAAAATGAAGATAATTTTCGTTACCCAAAAATAAACTTATTTATCCTCTTTCTAAACACATCCATCAATTAAGCCCGAAACAGAAAATTTTTTTAATAGTTTTGTATCTTTGCTCGACACAGACGTAACACTTTACGTCTCTACATTTCAAAAAATTATGTACACAAATAGTGAAGAACTTTTCAAAAAATCGTCAGAATATATTCCAGGTGGTGTGAATTCACCTGTACGCGCATTTAAACAAGTAGGAGGTTCACCTGTGTTTATGCACAGTGCTAAAAATCAGTATTTATTCGATGAAGACGGCAATAAATATTTAGATTATATTTGTTCGTGGGGACCGATGATTCTCGGTCATCAGCACCCGGATGTTGTGGCGGGTTTAAAAAAACAACTCGGACTTGGTATTTCGTATGGTGCGCCAACAGCTGCAGAATTTGAAATGGCTAAACTGATTTGCGAAAACGTACCCAATGTTGAATTGGTGCGATTTTGTAGTTCGGGTACAGAAGCGTGTATGTCGGCAATTCGTGTGGCACGTGGATTTACAAAACGCGCAAAAATTTTAAAATTCAATGGTCATTATCACGGTCATGCCGATTCGTTTTTAAAAAAAGCGGGTTCAGGCGTAGCTACGCTCGGCATTCAAGTAGTGGGTGGCGTGACTGATGGCGTTTTACGCGATACACTCGTGGCTGAATATAATAATATTGAAAGTGTTCGTGCAATTGTAGAAGCACATCATTCCGATTTAGCGTGTATCATCGTTGAACCTGTTGCAGGAAATATGGGTTGCATTGTTCCGACAACTGAATTTTTAACTTACATACGAGAGGTTTGTACTAAATATGGTATTGTGTTTATTGCTGATGAAGTAATGTCGGGTTTTAGATTAAGTTTCGGCGGTGCGCAACAAATGCTCGGTTTCAATGCCGATATGGTAACGATGGGAAAAATTCTCGGTGGCGGTTTACCTGTTGGTGCATTTGGTGGAAAACGCGACATTATGCAGCGCGTTGCCCCGCTCGGCGATGTCTATCAAGCAGGAACTTTATCTGGTAATCCGTTAGCAATGATGGCAGGAAGCGTAACTTTAAAAACTTTAAACGCACATCCAGAAATTTACGACATTGTTAATAAAATGACAGCAGATTTAGCAAACGGTTTGCGAAAAGCTTTTTCGGAAGAAAATATACCGCACACCGTTAACCAAATTGGCTCAATGATAAGCGTTCACTTCAGTGAATTTGCCGTTGTTGATTTTCCATCTGCTGCTGCGTGCGATTTAGAACGCTTCAAACGCTATTTCCATTTTATGCTCAAAAATGGTGTGTATTTACCGCCGTCACCGTTCGAGTCGTGGTTTCTATCCTATAAACATACTAAAAAAGATATTGCGCGCACCTTAGAATTGTCGAGAAATTTTGCAAAAGAGGAAAACAAATAGCTCATTGCCTCGCTCGCCACCCATTTTCAAAAAAATGTAGCCTGTAACGCTCTCGCAAATATTCAGATATGCAAGCGCGTGAGCGATTTTTAACATGGGTGTTGGCGGTTAAATTTACAGGCGCAAAAACTTGGATGCTGCGAAATGAGTATAAATTTATGAACTAAATTTATACTCATTTTCATTATGTCGGACATAAAGTCTTATTAGATTTCCTTTAGCACAACGAGAATTTTGTTCATAAGTTTTGTAAATTTGCAATAAATCATTCTACACTACTTGTAACACA
>JAYVNP010000037.1:0-19091 GCA_043758385.1 Saprospiraceae bacterium | reverse complement strand
CAAAAATTAATCGTCATTCTGTTATTGCGCAAAATCATTACGAATCGCTCAAAGCAATTCAGTTCGATACGCGTACAGCACAAATCGCGCTCAATCGCGCCAATCATCAAGTGCATCCAGTTTTAGATAATATTAAACATGGTTTGGGTTCGGGTGCTTTAAGCCCGAACAATTTAGTGGAAGCACAAATGTCATTGCCTGAAACAATGTCGGAGCATGATGTGTATTTTGATAAATAAACGATTGGCTAAACTTTTGCGAACTTTATAATTATAGGTTTATTTAGTTTAAAAAATAAAACGTTCTTTGATAATAAGACTATAACCCTAGCCTTTTAGGCTGGGGAAGCGAAATGCTCTGAAATTGGCTTCAGCCATGACTATTCTGAAATTTGAATAGATCAAAATGCTTGGGTAAATTCATGGCTGAAGCCCGTTGGTTTGTTTTTCCACCCCAGCGTGAACGCTGGGGTTACAGTTTACGTTATTAAGAACGGTTTTTTAGTGAAACTAAATTAATCGGTGGAAAAATAGAAGATATTATGATCATTTTAGTTTATAAATTTTTAATTTGCGTAGCTGTGTTTTTGGTTGCGTTGGGCATCGCGGCTTATGCAACGTATGGCGAACGCAAAATTGCAGCATTCATGCAAGATCGCATCGGACCCGATCGCGCAGGTCCGTTCGGATTATTGCAACCTGTGGCTGATGGTGTAAAAATGTTCATGAAAGAAGATTTTATTCCTGCGCAAGCGAATAAATGGTTGTTCATTTTAGGTCCGTGTATCGCAATGTTTGTTGCCAACATGACGGGTGTTGTCATTCCTTGGATGCGACCGACAATGATAAATGGCACACTTTTTCGGTTTCAAATTTCGGATATCAATATCGGAATGTTGTTTGTGTTCGGTTTTTTATCGCTGGGTGTGTACGGATTGATGATTGGCGGTTGGGCATCGAACAATAAATACTCATTGTTGGGCGTTTTGCGCGCTTCAAGCCAAATGATTTCATACGAACTCGCGATGGGTTTGAGTATTGTCGCGATTGTTATGATGTCGGGTACGGTTAATCTCGGCGAAATTGTTGATCAACAAAGCAGTTGGGCAAATGTCATTTTTCAGCCATTGGGTTTTCTGATATTTTTAATCTGCGCTTTCGCAGAAACAAATCGCGCACCGTTCGATTTGCCGGAATCTGAATCGGAACTCGTCGGAGGTTATCACACAGAATACAGCTCGATGAAATTAGGTTTTTATCTTTTCGCCGAGTATATCAATATGTTTATTTCGTCTGCCATTATTTCAAGTTTGTATTTTGGTGGTTATCATTTTCCATTCGAGCAAAACTTAATTAATTCAATTGGAGAGTTTTGGGTTCGATTGTTAGGTTTTGGATTTTTAATGGGAAAAATTATTTTCTTCATCTTTTTCTTCATGTGGATTCGTTGGACGCTGCCGCGTTTTCGTTACGACCAATTGATGAATCTCGGTTGGAAAACACTATTACCACTCTCTATTCTGAATTTAGTTTTAACAGGTATAGTAATGATGCGCCACGAAATTTGGATGGCAATTGTTGGTCATTAAAATATATTATAGAACTTAACAGATTTAAATATCTGTCTGGTTTGAAATTTTAGATCATTAAACTAAACAAGTCTTAAAGACTTGTTTAGTTGAGAAAATAAAAAATTATGCAACTTACTAATCGCGCGAAGCAAGTAACAAATACCGATATGACTTTAGCAGAAAGAGCTTATCTTCCAGCTATTGTAAAAGGTTTGGGTATAACAATGAGTCATCTTTTTAAAAAGAAAGCAACGATAAGATATCCTGAGCAAATGCGTGAAATTGCGCCCGTTTTTAGAGGGCAACACGTTCTGAAATTAGATGATGCGGGTGCTGAACGTTGTACTGCGTGTGGATTGTGCGCAATTTCTTGTCCGGCTGAAGCAATAACGATGGTTGCCGCTGAACGCAAAGCCGGTGAAGAACATTTATACCGCGAAGAAAAATACGCCGCAATTTATGAAATAAATATGTTGAGATGTATTTTTTGCGGACTTTGCGAAGAGGCTTGCCCAAAAGAAGCGATTTTTTTAACCGACAGATTGGTCGCCTCGGATTTAGACAGGAACACCATGATTTACGGTAAAGATTTACTGACTGAAACACTCGAAAACCGAATTGACGTAACAAAACGTCAAACACCTCAAACACTCGAATTTAAACACGATAAATTTCATACACATAATATGACTTGGCAAGACAAACTTAATGCACCACACGATGAATATTCTGAACATTAATTTTTACATTTGCCCTTGTTTGTTCTGAAATCCAACTTTAATTTATGATAACACCCATTATTTTCGGCATTCTTTCGGTTTTAGCCGTTGCGAGTGCACTTGTGGTAGTTTTTCATCCCAATCCAGTCTATAACGTGTTGGCGCTCATCGTCACGTTTTTTTGTATTGCCGGGCATTATTTCTTACTCAATTCACAGTTTTTAGCCATTGTGCATATTATAGTTTATGCGGGTGCTATCATGGTTTTGTTTCTGTACGTCATGATGATGCTGAATTTAAACGTAGAAAGTGAACCCATAAAACCTTTACTTACTAAAGTGGCTGCCGTTGTTGCGGGTGGTTTGTTCATGATTGTTATGGTAGCAGCTTTAAGCGGTGCAGAAAAAATGACTACTACAAATGTTGTCACTGAAAATTTAGGTTTAATTAATAATCTCGGTTTAGTTTTATATCGGCAATATATGTTGCCGTTTGAAGTATCGGGTATTTTATTTTTAGCAGGTATGGTCGGCGCAGTGATGTTAGGGAAGAAAGACGCTGAATGATTTTGGATTTACGATTTTGGACGTCGATTCACCATTTACACTATAACTGTTTCGTAAATAGTAAAATCGTAGAATCGTAGAATCGTAAAATAGTAGAATCGTAAAATCGTAGAATCGTAGAATCGTAAATAGAGTAGTATGCAACAAATTGTTCAAGGCGTGCCATTAATGTGGTACGTTTGGTTAAGTATCGCACTTTTTTCAATTGGCGTAACGGGTGTTTTATACCGTCGGAATGCCATCGTTATTTTTATGTGTGTTGAGTTAATGCTGAATGCTGTGAATTTACTATTCGTCGCTTTCAGTCGTTTTTGGGGTGATGCAGGCGGACAGGTGTTTGTGTTTTTTATTATGGCAGTAGCAGCAGCAGAAGTTGCAGTGGGTCTGGCTATTTTGATGATGATATTCAGGAATACAAAATCAACGGATATTGATTTCTTGAATAAACTTAAATTTTGATTAAAACGCGCAGAGTTTTTAAGATTTATGAATCAATTAAAAGACATTGTTTGTATTCGTTACCGACAAGCGATTATTATTCATAAAATCAGTGTTTTTGATTAAAAGAACGGTTACTTGGTGAAACTAAATTAGTTGGTTTCATGATTTTTCAAAGTTCATGAATAGAATACATAAATTTTCAAGGCATAGCTTAAACTATGTCCTAAAATAAATAATATCGTATGACACAGTATGTGTGGCTAATACCATTTTTGCCGCTTTTGACTTGGGCAATTATCGGTGTCTTCAACAGAAAACTATCTACTACTGTTACGACTTGGTTGGCGTGTGGTAGTGTATTAGTAAGTTTTTTTATTGCGCTCGATATTTTTTTCGAGAAAGTGCGCAACCCTATTTCCGAAACGGTACATTTATTCGATTGGATTCGCGTAGGCGATTTTGTCGCGTCGTTCGATTGCAAAGTTGATCCACTCACGAGTATTTTTTTAATAATCATTACAGGCGTCGGATTTCTCATTCACGAATATTCATCAGGCTATATGCACGATGACGAAGGCTATCGCCGATTTTTCGCGTATTTGAATTTATTTGTTTTCTTTATGTTGGTTTTGGTTTTAGCCAATAATTTTTTAACCATGTTTATTGGTTGGGAAGGCGTTGGTTTATGCTCATATCTATTGATTAGTTTTTGGTATAAAAATATTGATTACGCCGCTGCCGCCAAAAAAGCATTCGTCATGAATCGCATTGGCGATTTAGGTTTAATTCTCGGAATTATTTTAGTTTATTCTGTTACTGGTACAATTCAGTACGACGAGGTTTTCAATCCTGAAACTCTTACAAAATTTACAACAACAACAGCTACCGCAGCGACTTTATTATTTTTTATTGGTGCAATGGGTAAATCGGCACAAATTCCATTATTCACTTGGCTACCCGATGCAATGGCAGGTCCGACACCCGTTTCTGCGCTCATACACGCAGCAACAATGGTAACAGCAGGTATTTATTTGGTCGCGCGTTCGAGTGCATTGTTTGCGCTCGCACCATTTACAAACGATTTCATTTTATGGATTGGGCTTTCCACTTCGCTTGTTTCAGCAATAATTGCTATTTATCAGAACGACATTAAAAAAGTTTTGGCGTATTCAACTGTCTCGCAACTTGGATTAATGTTTGCTGCGCTCGGTGTTGGTGCTTATTCAGCAGCCGTTTTTCATGTAGCGACGCATGCATTTTTTAAAGCACTTTTATTCTTAGGTGCAGGTTCAGTTATTCACGGATTGGGTGGCGAACAAGACATTAGAAACATGGGTGGCGTAAAAAAACTTATGCCAATAACATATATCACGTTTCTAATTGGCACAATAGCCATTGCAGGTATTCCACCGTTTGCTGCATTTTTTAGCAAAGATCAAATTTTGGGAAGTTTGATGGAACACAAAGGCATGGGTATTTATGCTATTGGTTTTGTAATTTCTTTAATGACGTGCTTCTATATGTTCCGTTTATTCTTTTTAGTTTTTTCCGGGAGTTTCAGAGGTACGAACGATCAAGCGCATCACGCGCACGAATCACCGGCAAATATGACAGTACCGTTAATTATTTTAGCCATTTTTTCTGCCATCGCTGGTTTTGCTGGCGTGCCGCATTTTATCGGTGACTCACTGCACCTACCAAATTTCTTAAATCACTTTTTAGAAAGTTCGGTAGGTGTAACCGAAGAATCTAAATTTCCGAACAGAGAAGCACTTTTGGCAGGCACACTTACTTTGCTTTTAATAATTCTGGCTTTTGTAGCACGCGCTATCTTTACAAGTCCAAGAAGTATACCTAGTGCCGATTCAACAGTATCAGGTTTCCCAAAATTGGCGTACAACAAATTTTATTTCGATGAAATTTACGCAGCTATTATCACAAAACCATTGGATTCAATTTCAGCTTTT
The DNA here is from genome assembly GCA_043758385.1 of Saprospiraceae bacterium. Taxonomy (GTDB): domain Bacteria; phylum Bacteroidota; class Bacteroidia; order Chitinophagales; family Saprospiraceae; genus JAAFJT01. The sequence goes on along the minus strand of JAYVNP010000037.1, from coordinate 13,828 downwards.
ACCAGAAAATTTATCGAGAACCGTATTATTGACGGTTTCGTGGATGATATTAAAATAATCACTACGCGCTTTTCAAGTTCGCTTCGTTTGGTGCAACAAGGCAAAGTAGATGGTTATTTTTTCGGAATGATAGCGTTTATCATTCTCATTTTCTTGCTCAAAATATTATAACCTACCATTTATATGATAACGGCTTTATTGATATTGCTTCCATTGGTTTTAGCGGTGCTTATGCTTTTCGCTAAACCCGATATTGCTAAACGCTTGGCGGTCGGTTTTTCTTTAGCAGAAGTAGGCTTGTTTGTTTTTGCGACGCACTTTTTTACGCACCATACCAAAAATATGACGCAACTCAACGTTGCATGGTTACCGTTTGGTGCAAATTTTAATGTGGGATTAGATGGTATTTCGTACGTTTTGGTTTTACTCACTATTATACTTGTGCCTTTTATTTTACTAACGGTGCGCAGTATTGATTATAGCAGCCGATTTTACGCGCTCGTTTTTATTATGCAAGCTGCACTTATTGGCGTTTTTGTAGCACGAGATGGTTTTTTATTTTATATTTTTTGGGAATTGGCACTCATTCCGATTTATTTTATTTGCTTGGCTTATGGCGATATAAATCGCAGAATCGTAACACTTAAATTTTTTATTTATACAACTACAGGCTCGTTATTGATGCTCGTTGGATTGTTATACGTTTATTTTTCTACGCCCGGCGAACACTCTTTCGATATACAATCGCTCTACGCGGCGGGTCACGAACTTTCGAGTAAAGAACAAACTTTTGTTTTTTGGATGATATTTTCCGCCTTCGCCATTAAAATGCCGATTTTTCCTTTTCATACCTGGCAGCCCGATACCTATGTTTCGGCACCAACGCAAGGTACGATGTTGCTTTCTGGTGTTATGCTAAAAATGGGAACGTACGGAATGATACGTTGGTTGATACCGATGGTGCCGCAAGGGTTTTTAGTTTCTGAAAATATTGTTTTAGCACTGTGCGTCATCAGCGTTGTATATGCGTCGTGTTTAGCATTGGTTCAAACCGATTTCAAACGATTAATTGCATACTCATCTATCGCACATGTGGGTCTCATTGCAGCTGGTTTAACTTCTTTTAATTTAGAAGGAATAACTGGCGGTGTTGTACAAATGTTTGCCCATGGTATTAGCGTTGTAGGCTTGTTTTATATCGCACAAATTATTCAGCAGCGCACGCAAACGCGCACTATTGGTGCTTTTGGTGGTTTGCGCTCAGCTACACCGCATCTCGCTGTTCTATTTTTAATTGTTCTGCTCGGTTCAGTCGCTTTACCACTCACTAACGGTTTTGTTGGCGAATTTTTATTGATTACGGGTATTTTTCAGGTTAATCCTTGGTTGGCAGGTGTTGCAGGATTAACGGTTATTTTGGGTGCGGTGTATATGTTGCGCAGTTATCAAACTATGATGCTCGGCGACGCGAATTTATCAACGACACCCGTTTACGATTTAGATCAGAACGAAACATTGGTTTTAATAGCCTGCGCATTTATGATTTTGTTTTTTGGTATTTTTCCGAGTTTACTCACAAGCATCGTCACGCCCGATGTTGCAGAATTGATGAAATCTTTCCAAGAAGGATTGATACATTGAGTATGAGTTAACCTGATAGATTTTTAAAACCTATCAGGTTTGTTATTTAATTTTTCAAACCTAATTTTCAAATCTTGCAGGCTTTAAAAACCTACGAGGTTAAAAAATCTTCGAGGTTAATGTAATAGAATTATGAAAGAATTATTAGCACTTTCGCTCACAGGCATAGTTATAATGCTCGCCGATATTTTTAATGCACGTAAACTGTCGTTTCCGATTGCACTTTTGGGTTTAGCTACAACCTTAGCAAGCTGCATTTTAGATTGGGGTGTGGGTGAAGACGTGTATCACATGATGAAGCTCGATAACTTTGCCTTGGCGTTTACCGCAGTTTTATGTGTTGTTGGTGTTTTATGGTTGCTGATGTCGGTAAAATATTTCGATACTATGCGTGATGCTACCGATAGATACGCTTTATTCTTTTTTATTTTAGTTGGTGCGTTAGTAATGGTATCGTTCACAAATTTGACGATGTTATTTATTGGCGTAGAGATTCTTTCCGTTTCGGCGTATGCTTTGGCAGGCAGTAGTAAAAAAGATTTAGCTTCCAACGAATCTGCTTTGAAATACTTTTTAATGGGTGCATTCGCATCTAGTTTTTTATTGCTCGGCATTGCATTCGTTTATGGTGCGTTTGGTAGTTTCGACCTCGAAGTCATTCGTGGTGCAAAAATAACTTTGGCGAATAAAAGTTTTCTTCAGTTCGGAATATTAGGTCTTATCGTTGGTTTAGGTTTTAAAACCGCAGCAGCACCTTTTCATTTTTGGGCACCCGACGTATATCAAGGTGCACCCATGCCGATTACGGCACTCATGGCTACGGTGGTAAAAACGGCGGCGATTGCTGCATTTTACCGTTTGTTTGTGATGTGTTTTGCGGGTTCGCAATCTATGTGGATTGACATAATCGCTATACTTTTGGTGCTTTCACTTCTCGTCGGTAACGTTACAGCGGTTATGCAAAACGATGCCAAACGTATGTTGGCGTTTTCATCTATTTCGCACGCAGGTTATTTGATGTTTGCCATTTTGTGTATGGGTGGCACGTCTGAAAAAGGATTATTATTTTATACGCTCAGTTATTCGGTAGCAACACTTGTTGCTTTCACAGTTTTGTTTCAAGTGAGTAATGCTACAAGCTCAACGAGTATCAGCAGTTTTAATGGTCTCGGCAAAACACAACCCGTAAAAGCATTTTTCATGTCGCTCGCTTTGCTATCTATGGCAGGTATCCCGCCGCTCGGTGGTTTTATGGCAAAATATTTTCTCTTCGCCAACGCTATCAGTCAAGGTTATATCGGCTTAGTTATTTTTGCGGTCGTCATGTCGTTGGTAGGAATTTTTTATTATTTCAAAATTCTGATGGCTATGTATGGCGCAACGGATGAAGCCGTAGAAATTCAAAAACAAGAATACGACCCAATGCAAGATATTTTACTATGGGTCGGTGGTGCGCTGCTTTTGGTTTTGGGTTTGTTTCCGAGTTTTTTTTATGGGTTGTTGTAAAAAAAGACTATTTTTGTAAAGATTTATTGCTATAAAAGCATTAGCATCTACAGTTTCTGGTTTTAATAATTTACAACTTGAATTTTTGAAGTTGTACGCTCGTCCCATTTCTAATGAGGATTTAGAAGCCATACAAAAATTAATTGCCTCTTACTTTGCTCAAAAAGCAATGGATGAAGCTGATAAGATTTGGAACGAACGCGGTTACGACGCTGAAACTATTTTGAAAAAACATTTGCGAACACCTTAGATATTACCTAAGCATTCATTTAGGAATTAATAACCCTATTAATCGCAGTTTCCTTTTTATCGCTCTTGAAGTAACGCACGTCTAAAACAGTAATGACGGCTAAAGTTAAATAAAATATTCCACCAATTTTATCGGTCTCAATGAGGTCATTGATAAGAATAAGTTGTAAAATAATACATTGAATGAGTAGCATTGCCATAATGGTGCGCTTAATCATTTGATCGTCGGTGCTGTGATAGACGTGTTGACCCCGCACAAAAGCTACAAATAATAAACCAATAAAAATGAGTGAACCTGGAATGCCCTGTTCGATACCAAGTAATAAAAAATAACAATGTACGGTGCTTTGCTCTTCGTTTTTACTGACGTAAGTTTTGAATCGTGTGACAGTATAAGGGCGATAGGAAGTATAAAAATTACCCGCGCCAAAACCTAAAAAAGGTTTTTTGGCAACCATTTGTGCGCCGGCAACCCAACGGTAAACGCGTTCCATCGTTGATACGTCTTCGCCTTTTGCGGTGGCTTCCACCAAGTTTTCAAATTTATAGTGCGTTATTGCGCGTTCGTAACGCGGTGCATACGCCATAAAATGATTGTCGTCAATTAATCCTTTAAAAAAAATAACTGCTATTAATAAACTAAAACCTAAAACCCAAGCTGTGATTCGATATTTCACAATAAAATAAAAAATAAAAGCACCTACTAAAGCAACATACGCGCCACGTGTATAAGCAAACTGAACGCCGAGTAAAAGAATAAATCCGCCGAGATATAAAAAAATGCGCGTTGCGCTATTTTTTTCGTACCAAGCTAAAGCCAGCCACACTAAAGGAAAAATGACAACAATAATACTCGCATACATGACATGGTTTCTGAAAAAAGGCTGCATTACGTAATTTACTTCTCGAAAAGAAAATCCTTTTAAACCATGTCGCATAAGCGTAATAGTAACGCCAAATAATAGTGTACTGAATAAACACCAAAATGCGGTACGCATTGCTTTTTCGGAACGCAAAATATGCGAAGCTAAAAAATAAAATGTGCAGATGTACCAAAATTTTGCGGCGCATTGTTTTACTGCGCGAAGGATTATTTCGGCGTGAAGGGCAGTGATACATTCCCAAAAAAAAGCCAATAGTATAAGTAGTGTAATCGGATGTCGCCAAAAAAGCACGTCAGTTTTAGGTTTTTGGTTCGATCGGATAACCAAATAAATGAGCATTAATCCGAACATCAGTGGTTCGGTGGGTAAATCGGTACTCAATCCGTTCGGAAATTCGTACTCGATTGAAAGTGGGAGACAAGCCAAAAGTAAGTAAAAAACGATGGTGTAATCAACGATACACAAATAGGCGACTAAAAAAATAATCGGTATTGTTAACGGAATACTGGTTTCCAGGGCAGCCGAAGTAGCCGCACTCGCAACACTGATAGCAGAAAAAAAAGCAAAAAGCCACGCGCCCTGATTTTTAATTTTCGGGCTATGCACTATTGTATTCGAGCCGAGAGCCATGCGCGATTTATTTATTTGCAGTTTTATGTTTTTAATGATGCGCTATTTTCTATTTTACAATTCGCAGCCCAGAACTTTAAGCGTATTACTCATTTTGAGCAATGTCTTTCCAATTAATATCTTTATAATTATTGAAAAGTAAAACGACGATAATAGAAAATAATGTAGCGATTAAAAACGCTGTTAAAATTAATATTGAGCGTTTAGGTCTCGATTTTTCTACTTCAACGCGCGGCTCTTCTGTAATAATTATGGCGGAAGTAATGGTTTTGTAAGCGGCGTTGAGTTGAATATATTTTTGATTATCGCGATTTTTTTGCAGTCGCTCATAATCGAGCGCTTCTTTGGTTTGCGAAATAGCGTTGTAACCTTCGTTGTATCGTTCGAGTTTCGATTTTGAGAGTACGGCTTCTTTTTCGTAACCGTCGGCAGTTGCTTTGAGTAAAGCTAAAGTATCGCGCTTAACATTTTCATTGGCTTTTGCCGATTCGTACTTGGCTTTATTTCTGATAAAATTACTTTCCGATTGCGAAGCGTTGCCTGTAATAGTTTCAATTTCTTTATCTGGATCAATGATACCATATTTTTGGCGCAGCCTCTGAAGCGAATCACTCCCTCGGATAATATTTTTGTCTCTTTCCGCTAAACTTATTTCAAAAGTTTTAACCATGCCGCCTTGCGTATTCCGAATGAGACGTTGCGCAATCTCATCAATTTTATTGCGCGCGGCTAATGTCATGGCTGCAGCTTGTTTACTATCTGTATCTTCCACTGTAACTTCAATAGCATTGTGCGTCGTTTTTTTTACATCGAAAAGTTTATCTAAAACTTCGCGGACTTTGAACGGTGCTTTAACTTTTGTAGAATCTATTTTATAATGTTTGTATAAATCAAATTTTTGGATGAGATAATCGTACAATTCCGGCGATTGTGCGATGGTTAAAATTCTATCAATATCGTTTTCCGTTCCTTGATATTCGATATCTTTTGTAGAGTTCCCAAAAACTTGTTCGGGTTTAAAAGCATCGGTGCTGGCAACTAAAAATGTTGTTTTCGATTTATAGTAGTTGTCTAAAAAAATAAAACTTACCAACGCTGTCACAATTACCACACTCAGAATGGTGTAGATTAATTTTTTTCTATTCCGATAAAGCACCGTTAGCGCGCTTACTAAATTATCGTTTTTGGTCATAGATTAGTTGATAGTTGTTCGTTGATTGTTGTTAGTCGGTGGCTGATATGATTTTGTTTAACTTATCAACTAACAACTGACAACTAACAACTACTAAGGATAATTACTTATAAATTCAAAAACATAGCCTCGCTGAATGAGCATGTCTATAATGCGGACGAAATCGGATTTACCGCGCTCGTGTATCAACATTTCGTCATGACCTAAAATAACTAAATGATTGTGCGTCGCCATTTCGCTGTTCGAGAAAGCGTCATCCACCATTGCAACAAATTTTTCGGCTGTAACCTTCGGCAAACTCGATTTTCCGTAATGCTCCCATTCAATATCCCAACCATAAACAATGTAGCCGTTATTGAAAAGCATGGAAGCGGTGCTACCACCGTTTTGTTTCCATCCCAATTTTAAACGCGGCGTTGCCCAAATATCTCTACCCGGCATCCGCACAATTTTTTGAGTAATGTTCAATTTGGTCTGATTGTTCATTATGTCGTTAAAAGCAAATTCGGGATTGTGGTAATAATGTTCATATCGTCCGTTCGCATGGCTATAACTATGATTCAAAACTTCCATATTCGGCGATGCCTGCATATCTTCCAAGTGGTGCATTAACATTTTACTAATAAATGCGTGTTTACCTACGGCAAATTCAGAAATTTTGATGTTCTTACTTTCGGCAATTTGCCTCAACATATCGCTCGGCGCAAGCGGCCCGTCATCCATAGTTAAATAAATAACGCGCGTTGTACTATCAATTTTTGCAGCTACTAATTTCGATGGTTTAACAACGGTTGCAACGGTATCAATTTTTTCTGTTGGCGGTGTAGTAATAATTTGGGTTGAAGCTAAACCTGTTTTTTGTTGGTTGATAGGCGAAGTTTGGCAACTCCACCAAATAAATGCAGAAAATAAAAATGAAATCATTATTTTAATTGAGACGTAGAATTTTTTTTGAAGCATTGTGTGCGAGTATTGGCACTTATAGTTTTTGCGCTTTCAGCAAAGTTTGAAATTTTAAAACGCAAAAATAACAATTTAAAGTTTATATGCTTCAAAAAATAACAATTAAAATAAATTGCTTTACACTGACAGGTTTGATACTTGAGAGGTAAACATTTATTCAATCTAAAAACCGCTTATTTTTTTTCACTTTCTGCGTTCAATAAATTTCAAGGAATCTTCGATTTCGAGAAAATTAATCTGATAATTTTTTCCATGCTGCCTCTGCCAATTCAAAAGTGGTTGAGCGCGAGAGTTGCACTTTTTTGTATTCTAAATCGTCAGTTTCAAGTGCTGCATATAAATGAAAATAATGTTGTGCATCGGTGTAAACATAAGCACTAATCTCTAATTCTTTCGCTAAAATATTAAGCTGCCGCTCTACGTTGACACATTCAGCTGTTATTAAATGGTGCGCAGTGCGCAAAAATTTCCGCGTCTCAGTGGCATTTTCTAAAGTAATGGCGCATAAAACACCCGAGCCAACTGTTGGAATAATTTCAGTAAAATGAAAATTTTGTTTGTTTACTAAAGGTTTCTCACTCACAAAGTAATTTGAAAGGTGTGCGGGTATTAAAATTGCTTGAATCTCACTTTCATTAAAAGCAGAAGTCAGTTTTTCCATACTATCGTAAAGTTCTGTTTTTATAGATGGCATTATAGTTTCAATATCGAGCATAGGATTATAATTGAGCGTTCCGATGATTCCATTTTTGTTAAATTGTAAAAAACTTTTAGGCTCGTATGCCACGGCGCTATAAAGTAATTGCATCATTGCATCGCTACGTTCCGATAACGCCGCAATAACCAAACCTTTAGGAAGCACAGACGGTATTTCGCTCAACCAATCAATATAAAAACTATTTCCAACAGATAATATTTTTTCGCCACTACTCAAAAAATCATCCGTAAAAACTATTTCTAACGGATGATCAGTGCCAATAAAATGTTTAATTTTATTTTCGATAGAATTTTCAGGGTTATTTGCAACCTTTAGGTAGTTTGGAACGAAGACAGTGTATATCAAAATTGAATTGTTTTAGATGCTAACTAATAAATGTTTTACATTTGTGGCAAAGTAAACATAAAAATACTAAAATAGGTAACGCTTAAAAAAATGATAATAACTGCGGCGGATATAAGTCAGTTAATTAATGGGACGATTGAAGGTGATGCCACAGTTGTTATTAAACGCCCCAACAAAATTGAATATGGCGAAAAGGGTGATATTTGTTTTCTCGGTAACGACGATTACGAATCGTACGCCTACACTTCTCAGGCATCCGCTTTAATTGTAGATAAAAAATTCATCCCTAAAAATAAAATTGCGCCTACTTTAGTCCGCGTTGAAAATGTTTATTCGGCGGTTGCTGTTTTAATGGCGCATTTTCAGGAACAAAACGGGACAGAAAAAATTTCGATTGCTAAAACGGCAATAATTAATCTCGACTCAAAAATTTCTTCGGGTGTAACAATTGGCGATTATGTTTGCATTGAAAGTGGTGCTGAAGTTGCGGAAGGCGTAGTTCTACATCCGCACGTTTTAATCGGAAAAAATGTGCGAATTGGTAAAAATTCTGTGTTACACAGTGGGGTAAAAATATATGCTGATACTATTATTGGTAAAAACTGTATTGTTCATTCCAACGCAGTTATTGGTTCGGATGGATTTGGTTATGCACCGAATGAATTGGGTGAATACAAAAAAATTCCGCATCTCGGTAATGTTATTTTAGAAAACGATGTTGAAGTAGGTGCTAACACAACTATAGATCGCGCCGTTATGGGTTCAACGCGTATTGGCAAAGGTGTAAAATTAGATAATCTCATTCAAATTGCGCACAATGTTGAGATTGGAGAGCACACCGTTATTGCCGCTCAAACAGGTATTGCAGGCAGTACGCGCGTTGGTAAATTTTGTCGTATCGGTGGGCAAGTCGGCATTGCGGGTCATTTGAAAATTGGCGATAATGTGCAAATTCAAGCACAATCAGGCATTGGTGGAGATATAAAAGATAATTCCAAACTTTATGGTTCACCCGCCATAGATTATTCGACGTATGTGCGCGCTTATGCAATTTTCAAAAAACTACCAAGCGTGTGGCGCAAATTAGAAAAGTTGATTGAGTAAATTAAAAGTTGCCTCAATTGAATGCGCTTAATTCTGAAAATTATGGTTCAAACAATAACAGCGGTAAAAGAACTTAGCATAAAACAAAAAACACAAGACTATTGGATAGGTGTTGTGATGTTGTTGATTGCGAATATTGGTTTTTCGTTCAAAGCTATAACGATAAAACTTTTGTATCGCTATCAAATAGACACGATTTCCGTCATCGGTTTGCGAATGCTTTTTTCGCTTCCAATCTTTGTAGGTGTTTTGCTGTGGCTAAGAACTCAAAAAAATGACCAATCGCGTTCTAATTCCGATATTTTGAAAATTTCCGGTCTTGGTATTTTAAGTTATTACGTTTCGAGTATGCTCGATTTTTTAGGGTTGCAATTTATTTCTGCGAGTATTGAGCGACTTGTTTTATTTACTTATCCGACGCTGGTTGTGCTTATTTCGTTCTTGTTGCTTCAGAAAAAAATTAAACGCTACCAAGTATTTGCGCTCTTGTTAACTTACATAGGTGTTGTCATTGTTTTTGTTGCTGAACGCGGATTGGGCATTCAAAAAGATTTTTTTCTGGGGGCGAGTTTGGTTTTTGGCTGCGCCATTACTTATTCTGTTTACGTAGTTGGTACGGGCGAAATGGTGCAACGTATCGGCTCAATTCGTTTTTCTGCCATCGCAATGGTTGGCGCAACCGTTCCTGCGCTCATTCATAATTATTTTTCAAACGGAATGAATTTGTTTCAGTTTTCGCCCGACGTATATAAACTCACCGTTTCATTGGTTGTAGTTTCAACGGTTATTCCCATTTTTCTAATTGTTGAAGGTATTCGGCGCGTCGGCTCAACTACTTCTTCGCTCATTGGTTTTATTGGTCCGGTGTCAACTATTTATTTTGCAAATATTTTTCTCGGCGAACACGTTACATTTTTGCAAATTGTCGGTACAGCTATCGTCATTTATGGTATTTTCTGCGTGACGCGGAAACGCGGAATTTAAAAACGCAGTTATTCCACTACTGCTTTTACGATGTACTGATATTCGAGGGTTGCATCGTCGGCACTTTGAATTTTAAATCCGGCGGCGCGTAGTTCAGCTTCTACAATGCGCAATGGCACTTTAATTTCAACAGGCGGACCGACCGGAAGATTTTTATCTTTATAATCAACTATAATAACGCTGCCTTGTTTTGAAATACCTTGCTTTAATTTTTTCAAATACTCAATCCGATTACTGATGTACATATACGTGTTGACGACCAAAACAGCATCCACTTCTTGTGCTTTTAAATGTGCGTCGTTTTCACCCACTTCGCGAGTTTCGAACCGTGTCTGTAAATCTTTAGGTAATTCCACCTTCAGACTATCCATAAAAGAAAGATAGCGTTTATCAATATCGAGTGCAATTACTTTTTTGGCAGTGCGCACTAACCTAAAAGAAAAAAAACCTGTTCCGGCACCTAAATCAGCGACAATTTTATTACTGATGTCGCCGAATAAATTAATGATGAAATCGGGTTTTTGCCAAGCCAAACGTTCTTTGCTTTCAAAATCGGCTACAACATCACTTATATTTTGTTTTTCTTCTTTATTAAGTTCTTCTTGCGTCGCTATTTGAAAGCCAGTAGGTTTTTCTTGTTTATTGAAGCAGGAAAAGAAGTTCAAAAATAAAAAAGCCAACCAAAAAATATATTGGGTGCTCTTAAAAAAATTTATCCTTAGATATTGGGTGTTAGCCATAAAAAAATGTATCGTTTCTATTACTTCTTTTGAAATACAAATTTAACGAAATTTTAACGAAACGAAATAAATAAAGTACTGAAAATTAAAAATCGCTTAGGTGTAACCTTATCTTTCACGCCATTTCCCATTCATCAATTCCTTTTATGGCATTTGAAAAATTTATACCGATGCAAATAAGTTCTTTTTGGTGTGTAAAAATTTATTGCATTGCGTTCTCAATTCTTCCCAATCCCAATCAGGAAATTTTCAATCTTTTTCTTCATTTCGGTTTGTGAACACGTAAAGTTGTTGGCTAAAACTGAAAAAACCAAGAGTTTACCAGTATCTGTTGTTAGATAACCGCTGTACGATTTTACCCGACTGATTGTTCCCGATTTTGCGCGCACACGATTTTGTAGTGTCGTAGTTTTATTCAAGAAAGTTTTGAGCGTTCCGTTTTTACCCGCTTGTGGTAAACTGTTGTAAAATGCGGTGTACCAATTTTTATCCTGCGCCACGTTGCGAAGTATAAAACACAATTGTTCGGGTGTAATACCATTGCGCGGAGAAAGTCCGGAAGCATCGAGATAAAACATTCCATGCGGATCCATCCCGCGTTCGCGCCAATATTTTTCTATCACAGCTACGCCTTTTTGTAAATTCGATGTACCCGTTTCGTGGAGAGCAAGCGTGTGTAACAATACTTCGGCGTAGAGATTAACACTCTCAAAATTGGTGTAACGCACAATATTTTCTAACGTCGGAGAGTGCCATATAAAAAGTGTTTTGCGCGATTTATCCAATTCAAAATTATTTCTATGTTCTTCAAATAGGCGCGCTGCCGTGGTTGCTGAGTCGGTGACAACAATGCCATGTTCGGTGCAAACGCGGCGCAAATGCCAAGCTAACAAATACGGAGGGTCTGGTGTGGCGCCGTAAATACTAAAAACATTCTCACCTGCGGGTATTGTTCCGTTAACCAATCCTACCTTAGAAAACGGCATCGAAAAAATATTAGCTTCATCTGTTTTGCCAAAACATTTTACTTTGTTATCGAGTGTAAAATCGGGTACAATCGGTGCAAAGCCTGCAATATCTGCTTTTGCACCAACGAGCGGACGCGGTGCGAAAATGAGTTGGTATTGATTATCGTTTACGTTTAAACCCGATGGTGATGCGCCGTAATAATTACCAAGATCTTCGTAAAGCCACGTCGGCGGTGCAGTTTCTTCGGCGAAAACGGACGCGTCGGCAATTATTTTTCCATTAATTTTATTAATACCGACTTTACGCAGCAATACCGTGATAGAGTCCAATAAATAATTAAATCGTGGAACTGAATCCATTTCTGGACTGCCGAGAGAAGGATCACCGGAGCCTTTAATATAAAAATTGCCGTTCAGCGTCGAATCTTGAATCGTTCCATCGGTTTGGAATTCCGTAGCGTAGCGATAATCGTTGCCTAAAATTTTCAACGCCGTAGCTGTTACAATAATTTTTTGATTTGATGCCGGAATTAAACTTTTTTTTGCGTTGTAACTGCACAACGTTTTCGCCGTCTCAGCATCTTGTACTAATATACCGACATCACCAATTGTTAAAGTAGTATCGCTCGCCAATGTATTTGCTGCTTTCTGAAATGTTTCGAGTTCGGCATTTGTAAAAGTATTTGGTTGCTGCGCTGAAGCGTGAGATAGACAAAACGTTATAATAATGGAGGCGTGAAAAAATGCTTTTAAAAGTTGTGAGCGCATATTTACCGATTGGATTTTATTGTTTATGAGTTGAGAAATAAAATTATTTAGCATTAACCTGAAAAAGAAGCGAATAGAATTTAATTTGCAAAATATTTTAAACGTATGGATGGGCAAAATTAAATTTATCGGTAAATATACTGTAATTATTTATTTTTTGAGTGGCTGCTGGTGCAATAACTTGTCGGCGCAATTTATGGTAAATAGAAATGCGTTTCAGTCATCGAATCGGTGTTGGACACTCACACCCGATATGCCGTTTCAAACGGGTTCTATTTGGTACACGCAACCACTCAATTTAAACCAAAATTTCGATATTACAGTGAGTTTATTTTTTGGCTGCAACCCGAATGGATCGGACGGAATGGTGTTTGCCTTGCAACCGAACGGCGTAAGTGCCGGTGGAAATATGGGCGAAACAGGCATTGGTGGCGTTGCGCCTTCTTTCGATGTCGAGTTTGATACGTACAGAAATGCTAACTTCAATGATCCAGGTTATAATTATATTGACATCACTCGCGACGGCGATTTGAATCATACGCACACACAAAATACATTGGCGGGTCCGTATAGCGTATCACGCACGCCCGTAGAATTTCCGCCAAATTTTAGAGATTGTAAATTTCACGACGTGCGATTTACATGGAATGCTACTTCGCAAATTTTCACGGTTTTTTGGGAATGTCGGAAAATATTTTCGCTTACTTACGATATTACAAATACAATTTTCGCGGGTAATTCAAATGTTTTTTGGGGTTTTACGTCCGCTTCGGAAGCTGTTTCGAATGAACAAAAAATGTGTTTAAAGTATGCGTCTTTAATAGATGCTGCTGTTGATACGGTTTTATGTCGTGGTCAATCTCTCCAACTCAATGCTGCTGATGCCGTTACTTACAGTTGGTCGCCTGCAAAAGGTTTAAGCAGCACAAATATTCAAGACCCAATTGCAACACCCGACACAACGACAAAATATACCGTTCGCGTAACCGATGCTTGCGGTTTGAAATATTCGGATACTATTACAGTTCACGTCGGCGGTAATCCGATTACGGTTAATCTCGGACGCGATACCACAATTTGTTCGGGTCAGACATTACTGCTCAATCCAAATATTTCTGATGGAAAATATGTTTGGC
>JAYVNP010000036.1:0-19179 GCA_043758385.1 Saprospiraceae bacterium | reverse complement strand
TGTAATTATCACTTACAAAAAAAGATGGAAGTGTGAAGAAGTACATCGTTCTCTAAAACAAAACACGGATTTAGAGAGAATGCCTGTTAAAATGGTACGTTCGCAAGCTAATCAGGTCTTTGCTTCTATGATTGCTCAGGTCAAACTTGAGTGCATGAAATTAGCAACCAAAAAGAATCATTATACTTTAAAACGACAGATTTTAATTGGCTCTTTGAAAGTAGCTTTGAAACAAATCAACGAACTCAAAGATATCTGCCCAAAAAATAATATCGAATTACCTAATTTTTAGACTGCGTAATGTCAGTAAAGTAAAAATCAATTTGTCATAACCGTTGTTTTTTTCTGTTCATGTAGTTTAATGCTTTTCAACGGGTGCCATTACTGCTACATCCCAACATTTCCTGATTGCACTGTACCTTGCGATACTTCAAAATACAACTTGCTTTGGCAAAAAGGAATCTCACAACAGTCATTTGATATTTACAAAGGATTGCCTTTTCTGACTTCTGACAAAAAAATATTTGTTTGCAGTCTGTAAAGCGGTGATGCTTATTTGAGCTATTTCGATAACAAAGGTGGGAGAACACAAAGTGATATTAAAATTTTAAGCAAAAATAATTTTTTCGGAAGTCCAGTTTTTTCAGCTGTAAATCAAGTTGCAGCCATCTATAATTTTGATTACCCTTTAAAATCAGTCAACTTTTGGTTAAGCAGATTGAGCGATTCCACACTTAAAACAATAACTTACAACCTTCCTGATTCAACAAAGCTATTGAACATAGAAAATCTTTTGAGTGGAGGTGCTGACGGCTTTTACTTTCTTACGTACAAAAACGCTTCAATCCAAACTCAAATTGTTCTATTGACATAAACCGGATTCCGACAGGTTTTGATAAAATTGAAAAACTGTATTCCATTGTCGATTCGAGTTGTACTTCAGATGCTTTCCCTCCAATTTCCTACACAAATAACAATGGCGATCAGGTGCTAATCACTATTGTTAACAGCATTGATGTTAAAACTCTTGCTCCAATAAATTATATACACGCCTACAATATTACCAAAAATAAAGTCGAATTCGTTATTAAAGACGCATCAAAATCTAAGTTTTTGATGCCAAATTTCCAAAACGCTTCCGTGCTCAATGGAAAATTCTACTTAATGACTACAACTTCGGTTGTGTGTTTAAATTTAAGCGCGGGCAAATTAGAATGGGAAAATACTTTGTCTAATGAAGGACATATCATATCGTTGTCGGGAGGACAATTATTAATAGCAGGAGGACAAATATTTGTCAAAGGCAGCGAAAACAAACTTTTTGCACTCAATCCAAATACTGGAAACTTAAATTGGCAAAGCACAGATGAGGTAGATATCAATTCTTCACCCATGGCTTTTGCAAAAAATAGTCTCTATTTTGTTTCATCATTAGCAAGTACACCGTATTTGATAGTAGTTGATGCCAATTCAGGGAAAATTCGCCACACCTATTTAGATATCAATCATTACAGCATTTATGGTAAAGAGCCTATTCCTTCTTTCTTTTACAAGCTTGATTTTTATATTTTCAGTGGATCAACTCCCGTAATTGATGAACAAAATAATCTGCTGTATATCAATGATGAATACTTTTCGCAATGTATTGAACTGCCCAATTGATTTTACGCACTTTGAGATTTTAACCACTGTTTTGTCGCAAATTCCGCGTAGCGGATAGATTTGAGTAGCTGGGGTTGTCAAAAAAGTTTGTTCATTGACGTTCATCAGGGACGTGGTACGCTTAAATTGACGTACGAACTGTTTTAGTATGTAGTAACCTAAATGGAAGAAAGATATGAATTAAGATTCAAAGTTAAGAAAACTTATGAATTTCGTCGAAATTCTATGTGAATTGGTACTAAAAATCTTAAAAATTTAGGATCATTACTTTAGATTTACAAAGAATTTAACCGTTCTTAAATTCCTTTAATTATGATTCCTTTATCAACTATTAAGTTTTTGGTGCTTTATTTTTTCATCTCTCTTTGTTATTCAAGTAAATCTCAAAATTTTTCCACTAAAATCATAACTTCTTACGAGGAGTTGAAAGAACTTGCAAAACCGTATGGTTTAGAATCTGAAATTTGTGGTTGGGGATTTTTAAGATACTGCGAAGTTGATTCTATAAATAGATATTTTGATGAACAAGCAAAGTGGAAAAAAGAACACGCACACAGGTTGAGACAATACAGTGCAAAACCTTTTCGAACCGTAGAACAGTTAAGAGTTTTAGCTAAAAAATTTAATGTTGAAGAAGAAATTTCAAAGGATTCGAGTTTGATATATTTTGATTCAACTTTCGCCAATATTTATCTAAAATTACTCTCCGCTAATCATTATTATTTTTTGAAGAAACCGCAACGAACTTTGGAACAACAAGCAGAAATTGCAAGAAGTTATGGTTTTGAAGAAAGGGTTTTAAAAGATTCAGTTTTCTTATTTTTTGATAGTACTGTTGTTGTAGAATGGTACAAACACGAACAAGAAATTAAAGATTATTCACAGAAAAATAAACAAGATTACAATGAAAATAATCCTTATTTCGTTTCAATAAATTATGGAATTCTTCAATTAACTTTGAGAGAACTTTTAGATATTGCTAAAAAATATGGCGCAGAAAAATATCTGACTTCGAATTATGCTTTGCTGATTTTTAGAAAAGAAGCGGCAGAAGAAAATTTTAAATCAAATGCTGAATCTGGTTTAAAGCATGAAGAAATGAATAAATTTTCTGCAGCGCAAGATACAATTAAAACGATGAAACAGTTTTATAATATTCTCGATAAATACCCGTTGGCTAAATCGGATTATATTAAAAATGCAGGTTCGATAGAGAAATTTGAACAAAAGAGAAATGAAGAAATCAATCGAAAATACCGAATTTATAAAGGTAAAGGTTTGTGTGAAGTAGGAATTTGGATTAACGATGCCACTCCGTACGATAAAGATGAAGGGAAAGATTACGGTGAACGTATAGATGATTTGCTTAGGAAGAAAAAAATTTCTCACAGATAGATAAACAAAAAGCCTCGTAGGTTTTGAAACATACGAGGCTTTTAAAAACTCAAAATTATTTAATTAGAAACTAAAGCACTCACACGCGCTGCTAAATCGGCTAAACGCGCCGAGTAGCCAGATTCGTTATCGTACCAACCAACAATTTTAACTTGGTTACCAATCACCATCGTTAAATCTGAATCGAAAATACATGAGTGTCTGTCACCTACAATATCGGCTGAAACAATGGGATCAGTTTCGTAATGCAAAATCCCTTTTAAGAATCCTTCTGATGCTGTTTTAAACGCTGCATTGATTTCTTCTTTTGTTGCCGACTTGCGAACAACTGCCGTAAAATCTGTTACAGAACCCGTTGGAACTGGAACGCGCATGGCGTTACCGTTTAATTTTCCTTTCAAATGTGGCATAACCAATGCAACAGCTTTTGCTGCACCCGTTGAAGTTGGAATGATACTCAATGCTGCTGCGCGCGCACGACGTAAATCTTTATGTGGCGCATCTTGCAGACTCTGATCGGATGTGTAAGCGTGTATAGTTGTCATAAAACCACTTTCAATGCCGAGTAAATCGTCTAAAACTTTTACCATCGGTGCTAAACAATTTGTTGTGCACGATGCGTTTGAATAAACATCAATATCGGAAGTAATTTTATCGTCGTTAACGCCCAAAACAATAGTTGTTAATTCGCCCGTGGCAGGTGCAGAAATAATAACTTTACGCGCACCAGCTTCAATGTGTTTTTTTGCCGATTCTAAATCTGTGAATCTTCCAGTGCATTCTATTACGACATCAATTTTATTTTCTTTCCAAGGTAATTTTGTTGGATCGCGCTCTGCGATGGCTAATATTTTTTGATTATTCACCGTGATGTAATGTTCATCGGAAGAAACTTCACCATGAAAACGCCCGTGAATCGAATCGTATTTTAAAAGGTGTGCTAATGTTTTATTATCAGTTAAATCGTTGATGGCAACAACTTCAATGTTTTCCATTTGGATTAAGTTACGGAAAGTGATACGACCAATGCGACCAAATCCGTTAATAGCAATACGTGTTTTAGACATAACTCAGAATATTTCAGTGATTTATTTTGCAAATGTAACACGCCCAAGCAGAATTTTTTATACTTTATCTAAGTTGTTATCATCAAAAAAAAGATTTTTTGTATTTTTTTTCAAAAACTATTGTAGAATAACACTCGATGACTTAATTTTGCGTCGCATTAATCAATACGGTCAGTTCGTCTATCGGTTAGGACACCAGATTTTCATTCTGGGAAGACGGGTTCGACTCCCGTACCGACTACAAAATAAAAGCAGATTGTTTCGCGACAATCTGCTTTTTTGTTTACTGTTTACTGGAATAATTAGTTTTGACTTATCTCGCGGTTTTGCGTTTACCGTTTTTATAATCTTGAAAAATAAATTCTCCGAGACCTTGCAAACTGCTGTAAAATGCTTTGCCATTATTAGCTTGCGTGAACTGGTCAACGAAAGCCTGTAAATATGGATCTTGCGCAATCATAAAAGTGGTAATCGGAATTTGGAGTTTACGACATTGTGACGCTAAAGAAAGGGTGCGACTTAAAATCTGACGATCTAATCCCCACGAATTTTTATAATAGTTTTTACCTTTTTTGATACACGTTGGTTTACCATCCGTTATCATAAAAATTTGTTTATTCGGATTTCTTCGACGTTTTAAAATATCCATCGAAAGTTGAATACCTGCCACTGTGTTTGTATGGTATGGTCCGACTTGCAAATATGGTAAATCTTTTATTTCAATTTGCTGTGCATCATCACCAAAAGTTACAATATCTAAAGTATCTTTCGGGTATCGCGTTGTTATTAATTCTGCCAGTGCCATCGCCACGCGTTTTGCCGGCGTAATTCTATCTTCGCCGTAAAGAATCATGGAATGCGAAATGTCAATCATCATCACAGTACTCATCTGCGATTGAAAATATGATTCTTGAATTTCTAAATCTTCATTCGCAAGTTTAAACTCATCAATTCCGTGATTAATTTGCGCATTGCGCATTGAGTTTGAAAGCGCAATGTTTTCTAATGGCTCGCCAAACTCATACGGTTTAACATCGCTCGTTAATTCATCGCCTTTACCGAATGATCCTGTCGAGTGATTACCACGTTTCGATTTTTTAAGCGTACCAAAAATATCTTCGAGCGATTTTTGGCGCAAATTAATTTCCATTTTAGCCGTCAAACCAAAACCGGGTAAACCATCGCGATCACCGGGTTTTAAAAAACCTTTATCAATCAATTCTTGAATAAAATCGGCCATACCATATTCATCGGTGGTGAGCTTATATTCTTTATCCAATTCATTCAGCCACGACATTGTTTCTTGCACATCACCTGATGTGTACATTAATAGTTCTTGAAAAATTTTAAATAGTTTTTCAAAAGTTGAACCTTCTGTATCGGACGGAACATATTTAGTAAAACGGTATCCAAGGTTTGGCATAATTTTTTAGTTTTGATGCCTCGAATTTTCTGGGCATTGGTTAATAACTTTCTAATTCAAATTTAATGTTTCTGCGCGCTTGCAATTCGTAAGTCGTTTGAAACTTTTCTGTATTGTAAATCGTGTCTCTATCTAAAAGCAAATGTAAAAAATTTTTGCGTCTTTTATTTAAAATAAAACTCGGCATTCTTCGCCATTCTTTTCTAATCTGATCGGAATAAATTTCATAGACCGAACTATCAATGCCGAAAACCGCTAAATCTAAATCTTGAAAAACGGCTTCGTCATTTTCTAATGGCTGCGAATAATTTTTACACCCTGAAATATATTGAATAACTTTTTGAATAGTAGAGTTTGGCACACGCGCATCTGTTAATTTTAAACGCGCCACATAAGCCGATCTTTCTTCATTGTTCGTTCGCCAAGTATCGTTTGAAATATGTCTGAACCAAATTGCAAAAAAAACAACTTCTTCATCTTTTAATAAATAATGATTTTGCTCTAATAATTTAAGCTGATACGTAACGTGAGTTAAATTATAAAAGAAACGATTTTCATTGTTGTATTGTTTTTCCAAATAGGATAAAATATGTTGTACTTCTGTGTTATCGCCAGAATAGTGCAGCAATTTTTTGAAAAATACAGCCCGAGTGTATTCGGGAGTCATCGAAATAGTCATTGGATTGTGTGCTTTATTAAAAATTATTTACGCGTAATTACCTTATTAGATTCTAATTAAGCATTTTAAATTTTAATAAATAATGTTTTAACGTTGTATGTCGCAATAAGCTGCTAATTTTAAATAATCGGGTTTATCACTTACAATTTTATGAATAAAACTTTCAATAATTTTTCCGTTTTGAATCATAAAAACGCCTGGCATTTGGAAGCTATCGCCTAAATTTTTACTGGTTTCAGCACCATATTTTGCTTGTAAAGTAAAACCTCGATACCATGATTGCAAACCAAAAAGTTGCGTAAAACTACCTTTTATTAAACCAAATTTTACATAAAAATTGCACGTTGGGTCGGAAATATGACGCACATTATTTATTTTGAAACGTTCAAAATACAATTCCGCCGTTGCGTTATCTGCCATGTGTACAAAAATAATTTCTGTTTTCTTCGTTTCAATTTCGTTTCTCAAAGTAGAGAGTTCATCTATCGTTTCTCTACAAAATTGGCAACCAAAATGTCGAAGAAAAACAAGCATAACGTTTTTATTTTTTGAGATTTCTAAAACGTTCGCACCATCATTTGTAACCATTAATTCTAAAGCCTCATCCTCTATATCTAACATACAGAATTTATTGTCCGCTAAGTTAACCTATTTATTTAGATTTGCAGTAGTAAAAATAAACAAATTTATAAATGAGTTTAAAGTTTCAGGGTAAATCATAGAATTGAAACCTTTATTTATCTTTTGTCTAAAATAAATAAAGTTCGGATGACCCGAAAGTGAAAACAAGTACAATTCTATATGTTCAATACTATGCTTCCGATTCTGAAATTGAGCCTTCAATAGTTCTCAATTTTTGCTGACAGTAGATGACTAAAAAGTTTGCACGCTCTAAATTAGTGCTCAGCGCGTCAATCTTCACATCGCCTTGTTCAATTGATTCAATAATTTTTTTTAATTCCAGCATTGCGCTATTATAAGTTAATTCTTGTGTGTCTGTTTTAGCTTTCGACATTTTTTTAACGCAAATATAGTCTTCAATTGCGAATTACGAATTACCTAATTGATTATCTTTGTGCCATGAAGTTGAGCGTCATTATTGTAAATTATAACGTTAGGCATTTTTTAGAGCAAGCATTAATTTCGGTGCAACGTGCTGCTGAAAGTATTGATACAGAAATTTTTGTTGTTGATAATAATTCCACCGACACTTCTATTGAGATGCTTCGAGCGCGATTTCCTTCGGTTAATCTCATTCAAAATAAAATAAATAAAGGTTTTGCAGTAGCCAATAATCAAGCATATACTTTTTGCAAAGGCGAATATATCTTACTTCTTAATCCAGATACCATTGTTTCGGAAGATACTTTTAAAAAATGTATTTCAAAAATGGATTCTGATTTCAGTCTCGGCGCATTAGGCGTTAAAGCGATTGATGGAAGTGGTTTTTTTTTACCCGAAAGCAAACGCGGATTTCCAACACCTTGGGTAGCATTTTGCAAAGCGTTTGGTTTGGCTACTTTTTTTCCGAAATCAAAATTATTTAACCATTACTATTTAGGTTTTCTTTCGCCTGACGCATCAAATGAAGTGGAAATTCTCGTTGGCTCTTTTATGTTTTTGCGAAATGCTGCGATTGAAAAAATGAAAGTTTTGTTGGATGAATCGTATTTTATGTATGGCGAGGATATTGATTTAAGTTATCGAATTCTAAAATCGGGTTACAAAAATTATTATTTAGCCGAAACAACAATTATCCATTACAAAGGTGAATCAACGAAAAAAGGAAGTTTGAATTACGTGCACACTTTTTACAACGCCATGATAATTTTTGCGCGCAAAAATTTACCGCGCAGTAATGCTTGGTTGTATATCGCGCTGATACAGATTGCGGTTTGGTTTCGCGCCTTATTAACGCTTCTTTCCTATTTTTTCAAAACGCATTTTTTGCCTCTTCTCGATTCCGTTCTAATTATCATCGGTCTTTTTTATTTAAGAAGTATTTGGTCAAATTTTTATTTTTCGGATAGCAGCTATATTAAGCCACATATTTTTTTAGTCAATTCAATCATTTACACCATTATTTGGTTGGGTTCTGTTTTCTTTAGCGGCGGTTACGATAATCCGATTGCGATGCGTCGCGTTTTGCGCGGCATCGTCATCGGAACAATTTTAAACGCATCTGTCTATGGGTTGTTAAATCTTTCGTATCGTTCATCGAGAATGATTTTATTGCTGGGTGGTATTTGGGCATTTTTAGCAACTGTTTTTGTGCGTTGGTTAGCGTCGGTTTTCAATAAAAATATTTTTTTAAACGAAACTCAAGCGGATAGAAAACTTGTAATTGTATCTGACGGCGAAGAAATGGAACGCACAAAGAAAATTTGGTTAAATAAAAATGCCAATGGTTATTTTTTAGGCGCAGTCAGTATTAATAATTTTTCTTTTGAAACTGAGACACTCGGAAATATTTCTGATTTAGAAGAAATTGTTAAATTATACAAACCCGACGATTTAATTTTTTGCGCCGCTACGCTACCCTATCAATCAATTATTAAAAATTTTGAACAATTGCAAACGCATAAAATTAATCTCACTATTCTAAATGCTGATTCGGAAATTTTAATTGGAAGCACTCATAAAAATATGCGTGCCGATTTATATGAATACCAAAATTATAAAATTTCAACGCGCGCAGCGCGGCGCAACAAACGATTATTAGACGTTTTGCTGGCACTATTGATTTTTATTTTATCACCCATTTTATTTTTTTTAGGATTTAAACGCGCGCTGTTTTTTGTTAGTTCAGCAGTCGAAGTCCTTAAAAATAAAAAAACTTGGATCGGTTATATTGGCTATACAACTACTGATTTACCTTTTTTAAAGCCTAATATTTTTCCAAATGCGCGACTCCACGCTAAAAATAATACGTTGCCTATTGAATTAACTAAAGATAAACTCAATAAATTATACGCCAAAAATTATTCTATTCAGACTGATTTAAGTGTTTTTTTTCAGGCTTTACAGAAATTTAAGGTTTAAACTCAATTTAATCTAAAACTTTTACTGACAACTCCAATAAAAAACCGTAGAATTGTGAGCATTTTATAAATCGAAATTTTCAACTAAATCACAAAAACATGAGTATTTTCGGAAACAAAAATAATACAACAGTTTCTGCACCACCACCTGTCTCGCATTGGCGCAGACGATTTTTATTAATATTTTTATTGATTTTGACTTTAGGCGTAGCTTATACTGCTTTCGTGATGTACTACATAAAAAGTGAAGGCGAGCGCACAGGCGTTGTTCGCAAGCTCAGTCTCAAAGGTTACGTATTTAAAACCTGGGAAGGTGAATTACAAATGTCGAGTTTTATAACACCAGCCGACCCAAGTCAAACTATTAATGGTGGTAATATTTGGTTATTTTCTTCAGAAGGAAATGATGCAACTATTGAATCACTCAAAAAAGCAGAACAACACGGTCAACGCGTGACGCTACATTATAAAGAATACGTAAAAATTTTTCCTTGGCGTGGCGATACGCCGTATTTTATAACTGGCGTGGAAGATGTGAAGTAAAATAATATCAGAACCCATTACGATTCTAATTTTATTTTAGAGAACATAACTATGGTCACCCATCGAACGTCTAATAATTGTTTTTCAACAGTTTGTTAGACGTTCGATGGGTGACCATAGTTATTGTTAATATTTCGCATTGTTATTTCTTAAATTTAAAACCATTTTAACTTCCGGTTAAACCGAAACATATTTTTGAAGCCATTCCATAGTGAATTGCTTCAAAATTGCTTGATATTTTTCTTCGTAAGAGACAAAAGTTAACACGATTAATAATGATTTAAAGAAACTACAAGATTTTTTATTTCAAAGCATCCATCATAAAACTCGCAATATCTTTTTTGAACAAAATAGCAGAAGCGGGATGAATGTACATCATGTGACCTGCTTCGTAATATTTAAAACTGATATTTTGTTTCAATTTTTTATCAATGCCGAGATGATCAAAGGTATATTCAGAACCGAAAAATGGTGTAGCTAAATCGAAATAACCATTGATGACTAAAATTTTAAGTTGCGGATTCCGACTCATCGCTTGCGCTAAATCGATGGCAGTATTCGGCGATGCAGGATAGTCTGCTGCTTTGGAGCGTTTCCAATCCCAATCAAAACCTTCGGCGGTGTAAGCATTAGTATGATAATTATTTGATTTATCAACTTTCAATTCGTTGTAAAAATAATTCATGAACATAGCCGTAAACGGCGGGCTAATTGCTGAACTTTGAGGATCGAAAAAAGCACCTTCGCTCAATAGGTTTTGATTGGTGCCTTTATATCTTGAATCTAATCTACCCACTGTTTGGTGTTCTTCGCGCAATAATTCCTGTGTGAATTGTGGTTCATTAATTCGTAAATTTCCTTTTGATAAATAGGCTGCGCTCAAACCACAATAGTAAGAAAGTTTATTTAGAACTGTTGCTTTTTCTGAATCAGATATTTGATCGCCTTTCATTAGTGCTGGAGCGTATTCGTTAATCGTGAAAGCGCGAACATCTTTTAAAAATGTTTCTAAAGCAGGTTTATTCGGAATTTTATTATGATACCAAGCTGTTGCTGCATACGTAGGCAAGTGCATTATGTAAGAAGCATCGTCACCATCCAAAAAACTGAGTGATCGTAAATCCAAAACAGAAGAAACCAAAACAACTCCGTTAATTGAAATACCTAAATTTTCTTGCAAATAATTCACTACACCTGCGCTACGCATCGTTCCGTAACTTTCGCCTAATAAAAATTTTGGCGAATTCCATCTATCATTTGTGTTAATATACTGCTTAATAAACCAACTGACAGATTTAATATCTTGTTCAACACCCCAAAAATCTTTATTTTTTGCTTTAGCTATGGCATGACTTAAACCCGTTCCGACAGGATCAATCATAACTATATCCGACACATCGAGTAAAGTAAACGGATTATCTTCCATTTTATACGGCGGTTGTGGTGCATTTTCTGGATCGTTTACTACTACCCTTCGCGGTCCCATTACGCCAATATGTAACCACATAGACGATGAACCTGGTCCGCCGTTGTAACTAAAAGTAATAGGTCTTTTTGTAGCGTCGTTTTCACCGTCTTTTGTGTAAGCCGTATATCCATAGAGTGCAACTGATTCATCCTTTTCGTTTTTAAGAATGAGCGCACCAGCAGTTGCTGTATAATTAACTACTTTACCATTAAGTGTTATAGTGTGTTTTGTTAGAGATTTCACTTCTGCTGGAATCTTTGTACTATCAGTCGTTAAACTTTGTGCATCAGAAGCAATTATTTCAAAAAATGGTAACAATAGAAGTATTAAAATTTGTTTCATAAGTAAGAATATTTAGTTTTTAGCTTTAAAAGTTTTACAGTGTCTTAAATTAGTAGTTTTGGATATTATTTATCAACCAAAAATTTTTGCAAAAAAGCTGCAATAGCTGCATAAGTATAATCGCGATTGGCTTTTTTTGCAATGCCATGCCCTTCATCCTTCGCGCGAACATACCACGTTGTTACACCATTTGTTTTTAAAGACGCCAACATTTGTTCCGATTCATTTAAGGGTACACGTGGATCGTTTTCGCCCTGAAAAATAAACATCGGTTTGGTAATATTTTTGATGTTGGTGAGTGGCGAAATTTTTTCTAAAATTTGTGCCATTGCAGGGTCGCGCTCGTCGCCATATTCTACGCGACGTAAATCGGCGCGATAACTTGATGTATTTTTAAGAAACGTAACAAAATTTGAAATACCGAACAAATCAACACCACACTTGAGGCGCGCGTTAAAATTTGTCATACACGCCAACGACATATAACCGCCGTAACTTCCCCCAAAAACTGCTACGCGCGACGCGTCTAAATCGGGTTGAGTAGCAACCCAATCAAGCAAAGCACCAATATCTTTTACTGAATTTTCGCGCAAAGCACCATTATCAAGTTTTAAATAAGTTTTGCCATATCCCGTTGAACCGCGAACGTTCGGCACTAAAACAACACAACCTAATTCATTCGCCCAAAATTGACGCGCATTTGAAAAATTGGGTAATGATTGACCTTCGGGTCCGCCGTGAATATCAATAATGACTGGCAATTTGCCTAAAGTTGTGTTTTTGGGTTTAAACATAAACGATGGTATGATGCGCGTTTTGCGTGTCGCCTCATCGGTATCGAAAGTTTGGAAGTCAATAAGACTGCAGGTTACAAAATTACCGGAATTTAATCCACCCGTTTCAGAAAAAGTCCATCGTTCTGATGTTTTATTTTTTATATCGTAAACATAAACATCGCTCGTTGAAGTAGGTGTTGTAATCGAAATTGCAATACGCTCATCTTTCATATCAAAATTTAAATTACCAATAACTCCTTGTGGTGTTTGTAATTTAGTTGAATTTACGTTTTGCGTATCGTACAGATAAGCCGTCGAGTAACCTTTTTCATTTACGACATACACAAATTGTTTTCTATTATGCGAAAAGACAAGCGATTCTATTTCACCTTCGGGTGATAAAATTTTTGTAGCAGACTTCAAAGTGTTTGAATAATAATAAAGCGCATTAAATTCGCCAGCTTCATCGTTAACGAACCATATATCACGGTTGTTATCGGCAAACGCGGCATCTCTGTATGCAATTTGTTTTAAGCTCGGATAAATTTCTTCTAACTTTTTAGTTGACAAATCGAACACAAATAACTTCGATTCATTGGCAGAAATACTATTTCGAATAATCATTTTGCTATCGTCGTCACTCCAATCCATCATATTCCAACCGCCGCCTATATTTTGCAAAAGCAATTGCGCAGCATCAGGATTTTTAAAATCAGCAATATAGAAATCAATATTTTTACCATCGCGTTTATTGGAACTGAAAGCAATTTTATCGCCGTTATGATTCCAAATCGCATTGCTGTTTCTGCTTTTGCCATCAGTCATAAGTTTATTCTTTCCCGACTTTCGATCAAAAAAATAAATCTGAAAATTCTCATCGCCGCCTTTATCTTTAGAAAATAAAAAACCATCATTCATTGCGTTCGGCGAAACTTTAGCACCTGTTATAGGTTCTTTTGAAAAAGTAACTTGCTCGCGATACGCTCCTGCACTATTAACGTGGTGAATTTGCGATACATCAGCGAATCGAGTGACGATGTATATTGCACCTTTTGAATCCCAATCCGCAAAACTTGCCGAGCGTATATTTTGGTATTGATCCCAGCGCTCCATTAAACTTGGCGAAATATCAGGAATGTTTTCTGTGAGAAGGTTACCAATAGGTTTTCTTTGAGCGAAAACTGAAAATGCTGAAAAAGTTGTAATGCAAAAGAGTAAAATTATTTTTTTCATGTACAATAAATTTAAGCTCGAAAGTACAAAAAATAATTTAATTAGGAACTTTGATTGTTTAAATTAATTCTCGTATTCGCAATCATTCATGCGTGAAATTACTGCGAAGTTACCGTTTTTTTGTTCTAAAACATTTTGCCAAAGTACATTCGGGTCTGATTTAAAAATATAATTGGCGTGCATATTTGCTGGAATCCATGTACCCTCTTTAAATTCTTGCTGCAATTGCATTTCTTCCCAGCCTGTATAGCCGAGATAAAAACGAATATGCTTTGGTTCAATCAATTTAGCTTCAATTAAAAAGCGTAGATTTTCTAAACCGCCACCAAAATAAACGCCCGAACTAATTCTGACACTGCCTTCTAATAAGTCGCCGACATTGTGTATAAAATGTAAAGTATCTGTCTGAACGGGTCCTCCTGCGAAAACATCGGCATCAAATTTTGGAAAATTATTTATCAATTCATTGAATTTGACTCTCATTTTATGATTAAGAACAAATCCGAGCGAGCCTTCTTTATCGTGATGACATAATAAAATAACAGACCGTTTAAAATTAGGATCATTTAAAAAAGGTTCAGCAACCAAAAGGTCGCCAACTTTAATTTGGGTTTGCGAAATTCGAGACGGCATACGCGCAGTTTTTATGGTTATGAAGTTGTTCAATTGTTTTTTAAAGTTCAAACAAAATAAAACAAGAATTTCGACTTTTCAAAAATTATTATTTCAATGGCTGTTATTAATGAAATTTCGACACAAATAATTTTCTAATTTTAATCAATCTCTATAATTCAAAGCAGGTTTTCTATCTCCCAAAAGTGCTTTATATTGGTAGTCGCCTTTAGTAGAAATAAATTCTTCTTTTGCTTTTTTAACAAGTTCAGGTTTTAAAAATAAATCAATGGCAGTAAAAGCCATCGTTTTTGCTGCAACAATCATTCCTTTTGCGCCAATATCGTTACTGCCACATGCCACTGCTTGCCAACTGTGTGCAGATGTGCCCGGCACCCAAGTAGCAGTTTCGCACCCTACCGTAGGCAGAGTGTAACTTACATCGCCCACATCAGTTGATCCACCACCGCTTTTTTCTAAACTCATAGGCTTTACGGTTGCTGCTTCTTCGATGTTAGGGATTTTACCAGTAAAAGATGTTTGCAGTGTTTTTGCAAAAATAATTTCATCGGGCGTGTAATTTACTCCACCAACCTTTTCTAAATTTATTTGCATAGCGTCGGCGAGAGTTTTGTTAATCAGTAAATCGTGCGTGCCACCAATAATTTCGTAATCCATCCGCGTTTCCGTTCCTAACGCAGCACCTTGCGCTGCTTTTTCAACCCTATTAAAAATACTCATAACGTCGGCTCTGTTCGGATGACGTACATAATAATAAACTTCAGCGAACTCAGGAACAACGTTTGGTGCTTTACCGCCATTAGTGATGACATAATGAATCCGCGTTTCTTGCGGAATGTGTTCGCGCATCATGTTTACCATATAATCCATAGATTCGACAGCATCTAATGCTGAACGTCCTTTTTCAGGTGAAGCCGAAGCGTGGGATGCAATGCCATAAAATCTAAATTTAGCTGATTTATTAGCCAAAGCACTCGTGTAAGTAATAGCGTTATTATTACTTGGATGCCAATGAATCACTACATCAACACCGTTAAATAAACCCTCGCGCACCATATAAACTTTTCCCGAACCGCCTTCTTCAGCCGGACAGCCGAATACTTTTATCGTTCCTTTAATTTTACCTTGTTCAATTAATTTTTTAATAGCAATCCCTGAAGCAACCGATCCTGTTCCGAACAAATGATGCCCACAACCATGCGCACTGCTTTTATTAACAACGGGTGTTTTTACAGCAGAAGAATCTTGCGATAAGCCAGGTAATGCGTCAAATTCACCCAAAATTCCAATTACGGGCGAACCAGAGCCATAAGTAGCAACAAAAGCAGTTGGTATTCCTGCCACTCCGGCTTCAACATTAAAACCGTTTTCTTTGAGTGTGTTTTGTAAAAGGATTGAACTTTTAACTTCTTTGTAGCCTACTTCTGCATAATTCCAAATGGTTAATTCAATTTTTTTATAAGCGTCGTAATTGGACTGAATGTTTGTTGCCGTTTCATTTTTTAAATCATCAATCTGCTTTGATGAATTTTGAGCGAAATTATTGATTGAGAGTGCGAATAAAAAAACAGGAATTAGTCTCATGATAATATTTTATTAAAGTTAAAAAAGATAGGTAAATAGCAAGTTTTATACTCACCAACCCATCGCATAAAAATTATTTTTCTTCTTTAATTTGTTTTAGGAGTTGAGCAATAAATTGATCTTTTTCAATCAATGCTTGATCTTTTATAATCAAGGCTTGCTCTTTTTCAATCAAGGCTTGCTCTTTTTCAATCAAGGCTTGCTCTATTATAATCATCGCTTGCTCTTTTTCTTCAAGCGTTTTTAATAGTTCATCTCGTTGATCTTCAACCATAGCATTTACTGTTCTCCAAGCCTCTTGTTCAATTTCAATTTTCTTTTTTTCTTCAAAATTCGTTCCCGAGTAATGTAAAATATCTGTCGCTAATTTTACTTCTTCTAAATCTACTTTGTGCTTAAATTCTTTAACTATTTTATTATCGTCAACAAAATTAGTTTGTTCAAAAATGCTTAGAAGTTTATCTAACCGCGTTTGATATCTGTCTGTAATTCTGTTAACCTGAACGATATAACTGTCGTGCGTTAGTTTTTCTACAAAATCACTTTTAATTGTAAGGGTAGTTTTATTGATTAAATCCTTGTAATTACGCTCAACTTTCAAACAAGGTGTTAGAATTTCTGGCAATTTGAATCCTAAAATGTAAATTGTTGTAAGCGGTAAAGCAATTTTCTTTTCTTTTACAATGTCTTCTTTTTTGTATTGTTCTCCTAAATAATTTCTAAAACGCATTAAATCAACTTTATTTTGCGCTTTTTGAATTTCGATGAGCACTTTACGCAGTTCACCATTTTGCGTTTTAATAGTGGCGAAAAAATCGAGACGAAAAACAGCTAATGCCGACAGCCCATCAACATAAGTAAATTCTTGCGGCTTTATTTCAACAGTTTCTATTGTCTCGTTCAAAAGTGTTCCGATGAAAAATTTTGCAACACGCTCATTTTCCATTAAGCGTTTAAAAACCACATCGTAAATTGGATTAGCAATTACCATTCTTAAATTTTCATCAAAATTAGTTATTATTTTTCAATATTTCAAGTCTGGGTTATTTTCCAACTTAAACAAACAAAAATAAACTACACTGCATTCGTTTTCAACCAACCAGTAATGCTCATACGCGGTTTATGAGTAATTAAAACTTCATGCTCTAATTCAGAGCTTCTAAAAAAAATACATTTACTGTTTGTAGGCGTTACTGTTTGAACATTATTAGTATGGTAAATACACAATTCGCCACCATCTTCGTCTTGCCAATTATCGTTTAGGTACATTATCATTGAAAAAGCGCGCGAAGTACTACTTTTAAATTGGTCGAGGTGTTTTTTATAAAAACTCCCTTTTTCATACAACGCGTAATGAAATTCGTAATTAGTAATACCCGTGTAACAAGTTGCGTTCAAATATTCTACAAAAGCGTCTATCAAATCAAAAAAATCATTTTCGTGTAAATTATTATGCGAACGATCGAGCCAAAACACTTTATCACTTCTTATGGCACTGTCAAATTTAAGCACTAAATTATTGCCAGTTCCTGCCAATATTAATTTTTCAGATTTATAAAGTGCTTGCAAATTTTCTTTTAAATGATTCGCTAATGCAGTAGTCAAAAAATTTTCTGAAATACCGACTTTTTTTTCAATAAAAGTATCAACTATACGCTCAAATTCGATTTGCAACTTTATTGTTATTAATTCAGATTGGCGTAAAACCAATAAAAATGTAATGTAATAATAATGCGTCAAAGATTTTAAAATTTGCAAAGTTTTATGAACCATTAACCCAACAAAATTTTATACTCGAACGCTCCGAGATGAATCGTTTCTTTACTGTAAATCATTATTTCTTGGTTTGTAAAATAATCGGTCAGTAATTCTTTTCTATTTCCTATTGCTAAATTAGTATGTGCAGGTTTATTGGAAAGATTGAAAATACAAACTACGTTAGAATGAAAACCAGCTTTATAATATCTGCGCCGAAAAGAATAGACTTGTGTCTCATTTGAATTTTCGATTTTTTCAATCGGCGCACCATATTCTCCATTCCAAAGTGCGCGCTCGTTATGTTTTAGAGATATGAGTTTTTTAAAAAAATCGGCACGCGAAACGCCTGACCAATCAATTTCATCGTCATGGAAAAAATTTAATCGCTTACTTAGCGAAACTTCTTGTCCGTTATAAATGAGAGGCATACCTTCAATAACAAAAGTGAGCGCTGTAAAACAATCCGCTCCATCACCAAATAATTCAGTCTCGGTGCCGTTCCAAGTATTTTCGTCGTGGTTTTGAGTAAAATTCATTTGCCAACCATGCGTTCCGAGCCGTACTTTAATATCTTCGGTGTGCGTGTATAAAGTTGATGCGGCAGCACCTTCCGCAATTTTTTTCATAAAATGGTGCGTACCCCAACCGTAATTCGATTCAAAACAGACTTCAAATTGTTCTTTACCATGTATTTCATCTTCTGCTAGCATAAAAACTGGTTTTATTTTATCAAGCCGTTCGCGTAATTCTTTCCAATAATCCGTCGGAATTCCCCAAGCACAATCTTCTCTAAAGCCATCGAAATGAAATTCGCGCAACCAATATTCATGCACTTGCATCCATGCTTCGCGCATTTCAGTATTTGTCAAGTCGAGTTGCGCAATATCAGCCCAAATTTCACCTTGGTCGGAAGTTACGGGTTGAATGACACCTTCTTTTTGCAAATACCAATCGGGATGATTTTCGATCCAATCACCGTCCCAACCTGTATGATTCGGCACAAAATCTAAAACAACCTTCATGCCCAAATTATGAATTGATTTTATGAGGTGGTGCAAATCGTTTTCGTCACCAAAAGCAGGATGTATTTTTAAAAAATCGGAAGCAGCATACGGCGAACCGAAAGCTTCACGCGGATTTTCTGGTTCGGTTTTTCTATTTTTTTCTGAAATGGGAAAAATAGGCATAAGCCAAAGCACATCAACGCCTAAATCTTTAATTCTTTGCAAGTGCGATTCAATAGCTTTAAAAGTACCTTCGTGCGAGAAAACACGCGTATTAATTTGATAAATAACTGCATCACGCACCCAATCGGGTGAAATATATTGCGGTATAACTGATGCTTGGGTAAGAATTTTATTAGATTCAGTCTCCTTTTTAGGTGACACCGAAATGCCTTTATACATAAAATAGAAAAGTGGAATAATAATAATTAAGGCGAGAATAATTAGGTAAATCATTAGAGTTACGAGTTGGTAAGGGTAAACATTTGTACCCTCGTTAGTTATTATTTTTTTTATGAAAGAAATCAATCATTACATCATTAATCATTAACCATTGAACCTTTTGTTGTTC
>JAYVNP010000035.1:0-2063 GCA_043758385.1 Saprospiraceae bacterium | reverse complement strand
GATCTTTACTCAATTTTAAAATTTGACCGGATGAAGTTGTATCTATAATGGTGCGTTCATCTTTTGTGAGAATTATATCGTCATTTTTGCAATGCAGCGCAAAAATTGATAGGAAAATAAATCCGGCAATTGTTTTTTTTGACATTTTCAATCCGTATTTTTTGAAAGGATTTGCAAACCGTCTTTTTCTTTTTCCCATGTTCGGAATTGATGCGAGAACTCGAATATATATTCCATTATGTCTTTGTCTATTTTTGTAAACGGTTGTTCGCGGCGTTGCATAACACGTTCAATAGTGTCGCATGCTTTTTTAAAATCGTAAGTAAGAAAACCGCCCGCACCACCCCACGCAAACGACGGTATAAAATTACGCGGATAACCGGCACCGAAAACACTGGCACAAACGCCGACCACAGTTCCGGTATTAAACATAGTGTTGATGCCGCACTTGGAGTGGTCGCCGAACATTAAACCGAGAAATTGTAAACCGGTTTTGCGGAAACCTTTAGCGGTGTAATCCCATAGTTTAATGTCGTCGTAAGTATTTTTCAAGTTTGATGTATTGGAGTCGGCACCCAAATTACACCACTCGCCGATAACGGAATTGCCAACGAAACCGTCGTGAGCTTTATTACTGTAACCGAACACCACACAATTATTTACTTCGCCACCGAATTTGGAATACGGACCTATGGTAGTAGCTCCATAGATTTTCGCACCCATTTTCAGTATCGAATGTTCGCACAAAGCCAAAGGACCTCGCACAATACAACCTTCCATTATTTCAGCATTTTTGCCGATATATATGGGTCCCGTTTTTGTATTTAAGATGCTACCTTCTACAATTGCACCTGCTTCCAAAAAAATTAGAGATATGTCTCCGATAATCGTATTCGTATCGCTTAAAGGTTGAGAAGTGCGTCCTTCCGTGAGTTGGGTAAAATCTTCGCGCAAAACAACATTATTCAGTTGAAAAATATCCCAGACGTGTCGAATTTCGTGAAAAGTTTTATCTTCAAGATCAAAACCGATAAGTTCGTTGATGTCATTATCGGTCATTAAATGATAAAATTGCTGACTGTCCACGCGCGCTGCCACCAAATCCCCGTCTTTTAAAAGGGCTTCATTGTTGTTAAGTTTTTCAATTAAATCGCAAATTATCTTATTCGGCATAACGGCACCGTTAATAATGAAATTATCGGCACTGATATGAATCGGATACTTTTCACACAAATAATCTTGCGTAATGTACGATGCACGTCCGTTCAAAGCGCGTTCCCATTTTTCGCGTATGGTATCAATTCCTATTCTTATTTCGCAAACCGGTCGGGTATAGGTGAAAGGTAAAAGTTGGTCGCGTTGATCCGGGTCAAATAAAATAATATTTTTCATCAAATAATTTATTGAGTAAGTACTTTCGTTTTCCATAGAACGTAAAAATATCTATTAAAATATCTTTTTTTTAGGGAAAATAATAATAAAATACTTTTTTTATCTTCGATTTTCTTCTTTTGGATAAAATAAAATCAAGATAATTTTTATTTTTCTTTTAAAATAAAATAGTTTTTTTTCACAATTTTTTTTATTTTTCTTGCAAGTAACTGTAATTCAATTTATTAATTTTTATCATTAACAAATAATAAAAAATAAATTGTAACATTGCGTTTTAATTGTTTTTGTTTCTGTTGAAATGTTACTGCACCTTTGTATCGTTAAGAATATGTTCATGGGATTATAACTTTTGCAGCATATAGCAAGCCGTTGTTCTTTTATTTCAGGTTAAGTATATTCACTTTTACAAAACAAACGTAGTTTTCAATATAAGATGAGATAACTGTAGGAAACTATAATAAACTAACACTGTGACTTTTTTTATTGAAAGGACTGAAATTAAGGATTTTGCGAATTTTTTCGCAACACAACGGCTTGCATGTATGTTTTTTACTTAGATTAATAAAGTCCGTTAAGGATTTTTAAAAAATATAAAAATCAAAATCTAAATACTTTTTTAAAAGTAAAATATTTTTTGATTAAAGAATTAATATGTTCATGGGATTATAATT
>JAYVNP010000034.1:0-2078 GCA_043758385.1 Saprospiraceae bacterium | reverse complement strand
TCCGTCTCGTTGTATGCTGTAGTGAGGGTAGCTGTCATTTTATCGAATGCTTTAATTTATAGAGACGTAGTTTTTTGATTACGTTTCTCAATGTTCGTGGGTAATATCAAAGTTATACTAAAAAAATATAATCTACAAATTTTTGTTTAAAAATATTTTTAGCTGTGCATAAATCGGTGTAATTCTTGAGTTAAAATCGGTGAAAGCTGGCTTTATGAAGACAGACAGCACGGTAATTGTTTTAGCTTAATAATATTATCGGTAAACTTTCCTTTAAAATTTTTCTTGTTTTTTATTAAAAAGCTTTTTGCAAATATTGCCGACAGTTGGTATGTGTACTTTAAAGATTTACCGCAACGCGAACCTGTGCCGACTAAGATAAATTTTGAATAAAATTCGAATTAGATATTATATTTTTCGTCTGAATTTTATTAATTTTGTGAAAATATTTTTTGACGAAGGATTAGGATGTATTTTCTTTAACATCCAAAATTATTATTGCTTATTTATGAAAAACTTCCTTATTTGTATTACGGCTATTTTATTTTTAAGTTTCAAAATCGGCGATGAACGCAAAACGCTTGCTATCGGTGCGGTTGCACCTGATTTTAATTTGAAAGGCGTGGACGGTAAAATGTATAATTTGGCTGCTTTTACAAAATCAAAAGTGTTGGTAATTATTTTTACTTGCAACCATTGCCCGACAGCACAAGCTTATGAAGAACGCATAAAAAAATTGACAGCCGATTATATGGATAAAAGTGTTCAAGTCGTCGCCATTTCTCCGAATGATCCGAAAAGTTCTCGTTTAGACGAATGGGGTTACACTGAATACGGGGATTCTTATGATGAAATGGTGCTGCGTGCTAAAGACAAATCTTTTAATTTTCTGTATCTTTATGATGGCGATACACAGGAAACGTCTAACAAATATGGTCCTTCCGCTACACCGCATATATTCATTTTTGATAAAACACGCATATTGCGCTTCAACGGTAGAATAGATGATGAAGAAAATCCGAAAGGCACACCGAAAAATTTTGATACTCGCAATGCCATCGAAGATTTATTGGCGGATAAGCCGGTACGCGTAGAAAAAACAAAAACTTTCGGCTGTTCCGTTAAATGGATTGAAAAACAAGCCTCCGTGATAAGCGAAAAAGAAGAATGGACAAAAGAACCGGTAAGTTTGGAT
Organism: Saprospiraceae bacterium; assembly: GCA_043758385.1. Classification (GTDB taxonomy): domain Bacteria; phylum Bacteroidota; class Bacteroidia; order Chitinophagales; family Saprospiraceae; genus JAAFJT01. The sequence continues at coordinate 883 of JAYVNP010000034.1, read as the reverse complement.
ACCGTCGGAGAAATGGGTTTAAAAACTTTATTAAAAAACGAAACCGGAAAATTGCGCTTAATAAACTTGTGGGCAACATGGTGCGGTCCATGCGTGGGTGAATTACCGGATTTTATGACCATCCATAGAATGTACCGCCGACGCGATTTTGAATTTATTACAATAAGTGCGGATAGACCGAATAAAAAAGATAAAGCCCTACAAACCTTAACAAGTTTGCAAGTTTCCGCCAAAAATTATATTTTTAACAAGGACGACATTTATAAACTCATTGAACTTATTGACCCTTCTTGGCAAGGTGCGTTACCATACACACTTTTAATAGAACCGGGCGGGAAAATTATTTACCGAACTCAAGGTCGAATCAATGCAACAGAAATGAAAAAACGGATTGTAGATCATCCGTTGATTGGTAGGGTATATTAATTTTCGACAAAAAGACATTTATTTACAACCGACCGGTATTTTTGACGTTTAATTTATTTATGGAACAAAATTGTTACATTTTATAAGACAACTTTGCAGTAAAAATTAATAAGAATTTCAATGAAACAAGTCATCACTTTATTTTTTGCTTTATTTTATACGATTACCTTTCTTTCCGCTCAAATTTTTAAACCGGTGCATTGGACATTCGATGCAAAAAAAATTAATGATACCGAGTTCGACCTTACAGCTACAGCCAAATTGGATAAAGGGTGGTACACCTACTCGCAATTTATAAAAGGCGACGGACCGCTTCCGACCGCGTTTACTTTCAAACCCTCCGCGCAATACGATCTGGTCGGAAAAAATTTAGAAGCGAGCGACCACACAAAATCCGGCTTCGATAAAATATTCGACATGAACATCACTAAATTCAGTGATGAAGTTCGGTTTACAC
>JAYVNP010000033.1:0-6703 GCA_043758385.1 Saprospiraceae bacterium | reverse complement strand
TCCAACATTTTGCAAGAATTATTGACGATTAAATCGGATGATATTATCGGTCGTGCAAAAGCTTATGAAGCCATTGTTAAAGGCGATAATTTACCGGAGCCAAATATTCCAGAATCATTCAACGTATTAGTGCACGAATTACGTGGCTTAGCACTTGATGTGAAGTTCGAATAATTTTAGTTGAACTAAAATAAAAAAACGCCACGCAGAAATGTGTGGCGTTTTTTTTTGTAAAAATTGTTTTTTATACTTATCAGTTAAACGAATGCCTAAATTCAGACGGCGATAATTTAGTTTTTAACTTAAAGACCTTGCTGAACGATTGCAAATGTTCAAAACCTAATTCATAAGCAATTTCACTGACTGAAAGAGGTGTGCAAGTTAATTTTTCTTTTGCTTTTTCAATCAGTTTTTCATGAATGTGCTGTTGCGTATTGTGTCCAGTTAAAGTTTTTAATAGACTGCTTAAACAACTCACTCGCCACCTTTCTTCAAAAAAATGAAATCTGTAACGTTCTTGCAAATATTCAAACTTGAAAGAGCGTGAAAGCAATTTAAGAAAGCCTAAACAAATTTCCTTCAAAAATTTATTAATTTATGAGGGGAATTGGCAAACACAGCAGTAATCTAATTTTATTTTTTTAAAGCCGTACCGATTTCTTCAGCCACTGTGTGTTCGGCGGTGAAAGTTAATCCGAGTGTTTTAGTTAAAGTTTGTGCAAATTGTTTCTGATAAAGTTATTGCGACGCTGTTTGTTCGCCCGTTGCGGGTGTGTTCGGACCTAAAATGGCAAACCAAATCTGACCAGCATCTTCAATTTGTTTACCGTGAGTTGTCCAATTTTCTTTTTTTATGTCTCCGCGACCATGATCTGTTGTAATTAAAATTGTCGTTTTGTTTTTATATTGCGCTTCGGATTGTACAAAATCCCAAACTTCTTTTATCCAAGCATCAACTTGATGCGCTGCATTGAGGTAGTAAACATATTTTCCGTCGTGCGCCCATTCATCTGTTTCGCCGTAACTGATGTACAAAACGCGTGGTTTTTTAGTTTTCAGATGCTCCATCGCTTCGTAGTGCGTAAAAACATCCATACATTCCTCGTCCCATTCGTGGTGCGAATTTTCTAACATCGTATTAATTAATTGCTCGTTGGCATTTGGATTGTCTCCACCCGTTTTATCGAACGCAGAAACAACTGAAATTCCGCTGCGCTGCTCGTTTAAAATTCTATCGAAAGCACCCCAAGAACCAAAAGCAGCAATTTTACCTTTCAACGTGCTTTGTTTATTTAAAAATTCGAGAACTGTTGTGTTCGGATTAGGTTTATACTCATTTGAGTTGATGGCAGTATCTACATATCCACAAAAAATTTCGCTGTAACCTGGGTAAGAAAACTTGTAAGGATTAGCATTATTGACAAAATTTCCGAGCGCCCGATTGCCATATATTTGCCCTTGCGCAGCAATAGTGCTCCATAAAAAAGGCATTAGTTTTTTTCGACGCGCTAAGGAATCGTCCGCTCCATATTTTTCAGTTAGTTTTTTCTTTTCGTTCTGATTAAATTTTGGATTATCGGCAATCGCTTTATCCATCCCTTTAAAAACTTCTTGCCAGCGAAAACCGTCCGTCGTGATAATAATTACATTTTCAGTTTGCTGCGCGTGCAGCACAGAAAAGCAACTCAAAAAAAGTAAAAAGCAAACATTTTTCATAGAAATAATTTTATTAAAATTTCAACAAAATTATTTCATGTTGCTAAAATTTACTTTTTCTTTGCATTAAATAAATGTTATGAATGGAAATAATGAGAATGCGTGACGTCTTTAATTTTTTATGTTAAAAATTTATAAAAAGGTTTACCGCGCAAGGCTTGCCGAAGTGTAAAATACGCTAAAGCGAAATATAAAATGGAGATAACAAAAACGAAAGATGTATTTTTAAAAATGAAAAAGGAAAGTAACGGAAGTACTTGCAGCGCGTGCATACCAATAAAATGTGCCACACGCGGATCGCCAAATTTTGTGCTCCAATTTAAAATCGGAATACCTTCGCCACCCATTTCGCCGCCAATAGTGTGTGTTAATCGCCCACCCATAATAAAACCCTCGAATGCAAACGCAACAAAAATTAGAATACCAAAACGCATACTCCAAACATAATAATCGGGTAAGTTCGGAAAAGAAGTAATGCAAAAAAGCACACCCACAAAAGCAGTGTAAAGCGTAACCGCAGTCGCTGCTAATCCCATTAATGAATACATTAAAATATAAAATGGCGTACTCTGATTAAAATGAGAAAGTTGACCTCGCATTGCTTGAATGGCAATATACACAATTTCAAAACCCAATAAAATTATGATAGACCAATTAAAAACTGGGATATTGAAATCGGGTAAGTAATGGCAAAACCAAGCCATTGCCCAAGCGTAAAGCATAGTTGATGCAGAAAATTTAAAGGGTTTTATCCAAGCGTTTGCGCCTAAAATTTTTGTTTGTGTAAACTTTGTCAGTATCAGAAAAAGGAATGCTCCAACAAAGCAAACTAATCCAAAATAGTAAAGCGTTTCGTTTCTGAGTTTTAATGCTTGTAAAAAATGTATCAATTTTTAGGATTCTAATTAGTGCGTGTAATACGAAAGGTCGTATTGATCTAAAATATTATCGAGCAACGGATCGTTACCGCGAATATAACCTTCTTTTAAATTATAGCCATAGATTTTACCAAATTCATTCCAGTAAAACGCCTGGAAACCGCCGCGCAAATCTTTAACTAAATCGAAGAAGGGCATGTGCAATTCGCGCTCTATCATTTTTGTAAGTAGTAAACCTTGTGTACGCGTGAGGCTTTTCATTTGTACGCGCATTTTCGATTCGAGTTTGTCTTCCAACATTTTAATATAGGTTTTGCGCTCCGATTTACTTTTGTCGCGCGTGGTAGATTCTAATTCGCGAAAAGTTTTGACGGCTTCGGCAGCATAACCAACAACAGTAGGCGCATAATATTTGTAGCGTTCCCATTTTTTGTAAGCGTTTGCGTCGGCAAATTGTCGGGGGGCGACAATTAAAACTTCGCGCATCAATACATCAATAACTGTATCTCCGCTCGGGCTTATGTGCGCCGTCATCATGTAACTACCGTCAGTTCTATCAATAACGTAGCCCGGTTGCTCTTGCGCAGTTACACGATTGACAAAAAGTAAAACAATAAATATGTTCAGGAATAGCAATCTATTGGATGCTAAAATTAAGACGTACATTCTGACGCAAATTTTTTAAAAAGATACTTTCTTAGAACGACAATACCTACAGAGTTATTGGTAGTCCCTCTTTTTTTCCGATATCAAGTACCAGTACAATTCATTTTGTATTTAAAAATGCGCTAAAAGATAATTCGTATCCGAATCCTCAATAGACAGCAAATTCAGAAAAAATACAATTGAAAATGTTGAACTTATTTAAACTTTTACACTTCCATTCAACGGCGATTCTACAAACGCGTGAAGTTATTCTTCCGTAAAATATTTTATTTGAAGTTCCGTTTTGCAAAAAGCACAAAAATTTGATTCAAATACTATAAGTTTACAAACATTTTTTTGAATTATTAAGTACTAAACAAAATGATTATCATCAGAAACGCGGATTTAACGTAAGCATTCGGAAGGACAAAGATTTATAAAAGAAAATAAATTCGTTTTTATGTTTTTTAAAGCACACACTGAGAGTATTCAAAATTCCTATTAGACATTTACAGAATTATGATCGTATATAGACTTTTTCTTGTTTCATTAATTGTAATGATAAATCAATTACTTTTTGCTCAAACAATTATTCCACTGTACAATGGGTTAGCACCTAATTCTAAACCTATTCCTGAATCAAAGGATAAAAATAATTCTGTTGCACCAAAAAAGTGGAAAGATAATTTTGTAATGATAGTTACGACACCAGATTTAACCGTTTATCTTCCTGAAAAAAATAAAAATAGCGGTATTGCAGTTATTGTTTGTCCTGGTGGAGGTTATTCAGGTTTAGCCATGAATCATGAAGGTTACGACATGGCTAAAAAGTTTGCAGCACATGGCATTGCTGGTATTGTTTTAAAATATCGTTTACCCAATGCTGAATTGGTAGATAATAAAGAAATTGTACCGCTTCAAGATGCACAACGCGCTATTCAATTGGTCAGAATGAATTCCAAAAAATGGCGAATCAATGTGCATAAGGTGGGAATTTTAGGTAGTTCCGCTGGTGGTCATTTGGTATCAACAGTAGGTACACATTTTTTAAACGAAAAAATTGTCAATCCAAACAAAATAAATTTGAGACCTGATTTTATGGTTTTGAATTATCCAGTTATAACTTTTGCCGATAGTTTAACGCACAAAGGTTCGAGAGAAAATTTAATTGGCGAAAAACAATTAGATGGTACGATAAAAATATTTGACGAAAAAATTAAAGAATACTCAAACGAATTACACATTACACCGAATACGCCTTCCACTTTTATCAGTCATGCTATTGACGATAATGTTGTGCCAGTTCAAAATTCACTACTATTTATAGCTGCCCTGCAAAAAAATAAAGTTCCTGTTGAATCTTTTTTTTATGCCAAAGGCGGTCATGGCTATGGAATGCACAACACTACGAGCAATGTAGATTGGTTCGATAATTGTATAAAATGGATTTTGAAAACAAATAAGTAGATAAGAAATTACAAATCATTTTAGCTCAGCGTACAAATGAAAAATTATTTGCGCCAATTTTTTTATAGTTTCCCGATACAATTATTACTCCTCCATTTTCGGAAGAATCTGCTCATGCTATTGATTTGGGTTTTTTTAGCATTTGGTATAACGGGTAACTTGGGTGTGAGTTTAGGAATAAATTATTTATTTATCTCGCCCGAATATCGCGGCGAAGTGGACGTGGTCAGTTTTTTTTTAGTCGGTCTGGGTTATGGCGTTTTTGTAATGTGCTGGCATCTGACGGTTTACTTACTTTATTCGGCGCGTTTTTATTTTTTAGCGCGATTGAAACGTCCGTTCTTAGTTTTCTGTATCAATAATTCAATTCTTCCGCTCATTTTTTTCATCCTTTACGTGAGTCAGCAAATTAAGTTTGGAACTTATTTTGAGATGAAAACCGTTAATGAATATTGGGATACGGTTATCGGGTTTGCTTCGGGCGTAGTTTTAGTTTTGTTTGTTTTGAGTTTTCATTTTATGTTTACCAATCGCGTAATCAATAATTTTTTCCTCAATCGGCGCAATAATATTCAAAAACTTATAGAAGTAGCCGATGAAAAAAACTGGAAAGACCAAGAGTATATCAGAAATTGGCGTATTGATTCATTCCTTAATGAAAATTTTAGGTTTAGGTATGTTAACGATTTAGTGGATTCTAATCGAATTTTAAGAAAAATGCTCCTTCAGCAAAACCACTACAATGCGTTGCTCTTGCAAGTCAGTATTGTTTTAATATTTTTGGTGCTTGGTATTAAGTTTAAGGTCTCATCATTCAGTTTGCCGGCTGCTGCTAATATTTTTTTGTTGTTTTCAATCGTCATTTCCGCGCTCGGTGCTATTTCTTTTTGGTTTGACCGTTGGCAATTTGTAGTCATTATTGGTGTGCTGCTCATCGTAAACATCATCACAAAATTAGATTATTATAACGAAACAAGTAAGGCTTATGGTTTAGATTTCAGAATCATGCCTGCAAAATATCGCGTTGATAGCTTACGCGCTATGTGTAGCGAGGTAAACGTTGCTAAAGATAAAGCCATTACAAAAAATATTTTAGAAAAATGGCGCGAAAAAAATAGCTTTGAGTTATTAGCTTTGAACAATGAGTTTTCAAATAGTAATAAATCGAATGCAGAAGCGCACAGCTCAAAGCTAATAGTTCATAGCTCAAAAAAGCCGCATCTTTTTGTCGTTTGTGTCAGTGGTGGCGGATTAAAAGCAACCGCTTGGGCGATGCGTGTTTTGCAAAAAGCAGATAGTTTAACGGGTGGAAAATTTAGCGAACATACAGCATTGATAACGGGCGCATCGGGCGGAATGTTGGGAGCAGCGTATTATCGCGAATTATTTTTGCGAAAAAAACAAGGCGAGAAAATTGATTTGTACGGAACGCAGCCGATAAATGATGTTTCAAAAGATTTATTAAACGCGGTTTCTTTCAGCGTACTTACCAACGATTTATTTTTACCGCGCTCTAATTATGCTATGGGTGAGCTACGTTATCGAAAAGATCGCGGATTTGCTTTCGAGCGTCAGTTCCATGAAAATACACACTATCAATTAGATAAACCGCTTTCAGATTACGCTGCACCCGAACGTGCTGCGCAAATACCGATGTTATTCATTACGCCTTCTATATTAAATGATGGCAGACTGATGATCATTTCGCCACAACCTGTATCGTATATGATGGGTGAAAATGTGGGTGAAAATATGTTGGAAGCAGATTTTCCTGACGCCGTTGATTTTGGCACTATGTTTAAACAACAACGTGCAGGCGATTTAAGATTTTCTACGGCATTGCGTGCAAATGCTACGTTTCCGTTTATTTTGCCCAATATACAATTACCTACCGACCCTGCAATTGAATTGGTTGATGCTGGTTTTAGAGACAATGTGGGCTCAAAATCGGCACTCAGATTTATTCATACTTTCGGCGATTGGATTAATGCCAACAC
>JAYVNP010000032.1:0-6751 GCA_043758385.1 Saprospiraceae bacterium | reverse complement strand
CACCTGAAAGCGAACCACTCGCTTGTCCGAGTTTTACATAACCCAAACCCACATCGGCAAGCGGTTTAATTTTTTGGTAAATATTTTTTTCGTGTTTGAAAAAATCGAGCGCTTCGTTGATATCCATCTCTAAAATCTCCCAAATATTTTTACCGTTAAATGTCACTTCCAGCGTTTCAAATTTAAACCGTTTGCCATCGCATTCTTCACACGTTAAATGCACGTCGGCTAAAAATTGCATTTCAACAACAGTTTCGCCTTCGCCTTTGCAAGTGTCGCAACGTCCGCCGTCGGTATTAAACGAAAACTGACCTGGTTTGTAATTACGCATTTTTGAGAGCGTTTGCTTTGAGAATAAATCGCGAATATCGTCGTAGGCTTTTACATACGTTGCAGGATTAGAGCGCGAAGATTTTCCGATAGGCGATTGATTAATAAACTCAACCGCAGTAAAAGTTTTAGCAGCTTCTTCATTAAATCCACCGAAATGACCCGGCAAATCGCTCGTGCCGGACATCACTTTTTGAAGCAATGCGGGATAAATAATTTGTTTGACGAGCGTTGTTTTGCCTGAACCCGAAACGCCCGTTATGACGGTTAATGCCGCAATTGGTACATTCACTGTAATATCTTTCAAATTATGTTGGCGACAACCTTTGAACGTTAAAAAATTTTTACCTTTTCGGCGTTGCAACGGCACAGGTATTTTCATCACACCCGACATATATTTTGTCGTTAAACTTTCTGGCGCAGCCGAACCAATATCAGTATAATTTCCGGCAAAAACAACATGACCACCATTGATTCCTGCTTCAGGTCCCATGTCAATGAGGTAATCGGCATTGCGAATAACTTCTTCTTCGTGCTCAACGACGACGACGGTATTGCCCAGATCGCGCAAATTTTTTAAGACAGTCACTAAATTCGCCGTGTCGCGCGGGTGCAACCCAACACTGGGTTCATCGAGGATATAGAGAGAACCCGTTAAATTTGACCCAAGTGTACGCGTTAAATTTATGCGCTGCGTTTCACCACCGCTCAATGTGTTCGATACGCGACTGAGTGTTAAATATCCAAGACCCACACGCATCATAAAACGCAATCGGTTTTTAATTTCTAAAAGCAACCGATTTGTAATTATCGTTTCGTTTTCGTTCAGTTCGAGTTTATCAAAAAATATTTGTAATTCATCTATCGGCATTTCCATTAAATCAGCAATATCAAGTCCGCCAACTTTTACATATTGTGCTTCAATGCGCAGTCGTTTACCGTTGCAACTTGGGCAAGTTGTTCTGCCGCGAAAACGCGCGAGAATCACGCGATTCTGAATTTTATAGGTATGCTCTTCAATTTCTTTAAAATACGCGTCAATTCCAGCCGTTTTTTTATTTCCTTTCCAAAGCAGTTCTCTTTGTTCGCGTGTTAAATCTTGATAAGCGGTTTGCATAGGAAAATTATTAGCGCGTGCTTGCATCAAAAAATTATCTTGATACTCACTCGATTTTTCGCCTTTCCAACATAAAACCGCCCCATCATACACCGAAAGTGCTTTATTCGGAATCACTTTATCTGCATCAATGCCAATCGTTTTTCCGTAACCTTCGCACACCGGGCAAGCACCGAGCGAATTATTATAGTTAAATAATTGCGGTGTCGGCTCAATAAAAGTAATGCCGTCAAGTTCGAACCGATTGTTAAAACGATACGTCGCACCACCGATAATTTCTACAATCGCTTCGCCATAGCTTTCGTAAAATGCCATTTGCACCGAGTCAGCAATCCGTTGCGTGTTCGTTAAGTCGTCGTGTTTAATAACAAAACGGTCAATAAGAATGCGAATATCTTCTTCGGCGAAAGCACCAATATTTTTTTCGAGATTTTCTACATTTAAAACTGATTCTTTCAATAATTCAGTACCTTCCAAAACGTCTTGAATATTGAGTAGCGCGCCGTTAAACCAAATGCGCGTAAAACCTTTTTGCAATAAAACATCGAGTTCCGTTTTCAAAGAGCGCTCGGCGTATTGTTTCGGCAACGGAATAAACAATTGCAAACGCGCGCCTTCCGATTCGCGCAAAATAATATCTACAACGTCTTCAACTTGCTGCTTCTTTACAATCTGACCAGAGATGGGTGAAATCGTTCTGCCGATGCGCGCATACATGAGGTGTAAAAAATCATTCACTTCTGTCATCGAACCCACCGTAGAACGGTTATTACCAGAAGAAATTTTTTGTTCAATCGCAATGGCAGGGCAAACACCTTTGATGTAATCTACGTCCGGCTTTTTCATCCGCATCAAAAACTGCCGCGCATAACTTGAAAGGCTCTCGACGTATCGGCGTTGACCTTCGGCAAAAAGCGTGTCCATCGTGATAGACGATTTTCCTGATCCACTTACGCCTGTAACTACTACTAATTTATTTTTCGGAATGAGTACATCCACATTTTTTAAATTATTACTGCGCGCACCTTTTATAAAAATATGGCTTCGCAGCGTCGCGTCGTCAATCACAACGTCTTCATCAGCAAAAACGTGCATCAAATTTTCTATTTCTGTATCGGGCATAATTAATGGAAGGAGTTAAGGAATGTATGCAATCCGCAAAAATAAATCATTGCGCTGCAATTTAAAATTATTCCTGAAGAATTAAGGAATAATTTTGGGTTTGAGCATTATTGATAAGAAATATTATCGGCGTTTATCAACCTCGCTAAACCGCTCATCGTAATCAGGGCGGAGTGTACCGAACATTCTATCCCAAATAAGTGTGTACAGACCGTAGTTACCATTAAAATGTTCGTGGTGTTGATTGTGCGCCACCGATGTATTTAACCATTTGCCGAGCCAATGCTTATTGAAATTTTTCGGATACAACTCGAAACCTAAATGACCATAAACATTATAAATAATTTGAAATAAGAAAAACAACGCGAAATTAAATTTATAAATTGGAATCGCGAAAGCTAAAAGTGCAAAAATCCCTCCTTCTACTACTGCTTCTAACGGATGAAAAGCATACGCTGCCCACGGCGATGGATTAGTGGATTTATGATGTACCAAATGAAAATACTTGAAGAGTTTGGGATGGTGCATCAATCGGTGCGCCCAATAAAAATAAGCATCATGTATAAAATACATCAATGCAAAAGATAGGAACAAATACGGCACACCGTAATCGGAAACGTTGGTATAAATGCGCGAAAATGGTTTTGCTGCCGGGCTAAATAAAATAAACGCTGGTATAACCGACATGATACACAGCGAACTGATAGAGTATAAAATTTCGCGTTGGTAATCGCTTAGTTTGGGAAATTTAGATTGAATTTTTTTTTGCGCGACTGTTTTTTTACGAATGATATACATTATTGTAAATGCTAAGGTTGCTACCAAAAAATAACGCGAACCAATGATACCAAATAAAAAAAAATAGTTCGACCAAGTCATAAAAAAAAATTTGTAAAGTTATAGCACAAAAACATCTCAAAAACATTTTTGGTTCTAACAATTATTGAGTTTAGTCGAATAAAACCGACGTTACTTCTAAAAACTTATTTCGTCTCAAAAAAAAGAATTATTTTTGTTTATCGAATTACAAATTTCAAAACTTTAAAAATACTATGACCATTGATTTATTATTTATCGGTGCTTTGGGTTTTGGTTTCTTGGCAGGTTTTAGGCAAGGCATAATCAATACTGTTTTAAGTGTGCTCTCTTTTTTTATTGCAATACTGGCAGCTTTTAAATTTTCGCCTTCCGTAACGCGCGTTTTAGAAACAAGTTTGGGTGCTTATTCGCCACTTATGTTTATTGCTGGTGCATTGATAACTTTTTTTATTTCGCGTTGGATTATTGGCACTGCTGCAGAAGCACTCACAGGTCTAATGCAAGTATCGCACGTTAATATGATAAATCAAATGCTGGGCGGCGGACTTTTAGGCTTTTTTTTCGTTTTTGTTTTTAGCGTTTTTGTTTCGTTTGCTGATAGCGTGCAAATTATTGACAACGAAACAAAAGCTACATCGCGCACTTTCCAATATTTAGAACCTATAAGAACGAACACTTTAGCAACTATTGGTGGATTAAAACCTTTTGCAATCGATTTTTTTAAAGAAGTTGGTCGCGCAATGGATGATATGAGTAGCGCGAGTAAAAAACCGGCCTACGATTCAAATTCGACGATATACAATGCACCGCCTGAACCTCAAAAATAAGCACCTAATCAGAATTAAAAAGCAATACTTTGATGAATAAAAAATCCTTTTTCGCCGATTCGGTTAATACTGTATTGTATTGCAAAAACAGAATTATGATATACGACAGCATCAAATCCTAAACCATAACCGTATTGCACTTGTCCGTAAAAACTATTACTCGTTTCAGTGCTTCCGCCATTAGAAATTCCCGCATCGAAATGTGCTGAAAGATAACAACGGAAAGGAACGTTGCGAAACCCTTTCAGCCAATTGGGTTTTATGTATCTATCAAGTTTGATGTCGCGGTTGTAAATTTCGTAATGGAGCGTATTTTTAGAATAACCAAAATCTAAACCATCCACCACATATAATTCGTAACCGCGAATATAATCGCTACCAAAACCAAAAGCATGCGAAAAATTATAGGGCACGTTATCTCTGATAAGCGACGTTTTAACTTTCCAAACCGTACTTGCGCTCCATTTTTTAGAAAGTTTAAATGCTTGCGACACTTTAAGTTGCAGATTCAATAAATTAACATCGTCCGAAGGTGTCAATCCATACTTAACCAGCGTTGCCGAAATAAGATGACCCGACAAAGGATACGGACCTAAATCGCGCGTATCGTGAATATAAGAATAATAAGCGTACAGATATTGCTGCCGTGTTGCGCCATCGCCAAAATAATTTGGGTTTAAATCGGTACCAATAATCTGATCCACATGATTGAAAGCGTAACCGAGCGCAAAATAATGTTGCGTGAATAATTCAGGTTGTTTAATCAAACCCCATTCAGTAACAAACGATTTATTAATATTTTTGAGCGTATCGTTGTAAGGAATCCATTTATTATTCACTGTATTGTAAAAAACCTCATGATTATTCGAATAACCGATATCGAAGCTGACGAGCCATTGTTGTTTTTTATCAATGTAAGGAAAATCGTAAGCCAAAGCAATTTTGGGTGTGTAACCCAACTGCATAGTTAAAACGAGTGGATCTCGATTGCCCGAAGTATTGACATGCGAAAGCGAAATGCCATAATTTAATCTATCTAAACCGGCGCCGAAATCTTTGAGCCAAACATTGATATTTCTATCGGCGGGTTTTAAAATTATGCCAGGGTAAATTGCCCATTTTTCGGTTAAACCTACATCAACCGTTCCGTGTTGCTGAGTAGAGTCGCACTTAAACTTTAAGTCGCAATAACTGAATAAATTGGTATTGAATAGTCGGTTTCTATTAAAAAGTAATTTTGAATTCAGATCTGTTAAATTGAGCGAATCCCCGATTCTCAAATTCATCTCGCGTTTAATGATGCGCAACTTCGTTCGGTCGTAACCATGAATTTTAATGCTGTCAACAACCAGCATTGACGCCTCGGTTTGTGCAGTCAAAAAACTTGTACTGATGCACCAAAAAAACAAAATCATTGATACGACTTGTTGCATTGTGCAAATTACAGTCTATCAATCAATCTTCCGTAAAGTTTTAACAAAAATTTAGTTCTATCAATAAAAAATAACAATAGTTGTATATGTTTTAGCGAAAAATTAACCAATCAATACTAAACCTTTGCGTATTTTGAAGTCTAAATTTTTAGATAGTTTTAAAAAGTACAATCCATAAATTAATCTAATTATGAAAAAGTTAGTGTTTTTGTTTTTCATGGCTTATGTAGTTTTAACTGAAACAGCCTGCGCCGTTTACGCGCAACCAGGTTATTATGTCAAGGTTCGTCCGAATCCTGTTTATGTTGCACCGCCACCACGCCCATATCCCAATCATATTTGGGTTGAAGGCGATTGGGTTTGGGCGGGTAATGCTTATGCTTGGCACCCCGGTTATTGGGCAGCACCACGGCCGAGTTATAGATACAAACCTGGTTATTGGGCACAATCGCGCAGAGGTTATGGTTGGACAACAGGCGTTTGGATTAGATAGAGAATTTGTTTAAAAAGTAAAATAGTTAATAGATTCGGAAAAAGATTTTACCTTTAAGTTTCTGAACGCGGTGAAGCATTGCGGTTAGAAACTTATTTTTTTTATAATGAATAATTCCTCCAAAAAAACTTTTGCCGTTCTTGTTCACACCTGCGATAGATATGAATTATTATATCAAGGTTTTGAATATTTTTTTCAGAAGTATTGGGATTTCGATATTGCTTGCGATTATTTTTTTGCTACAGAAGAATTAAAAGTAAACATTGAAGGTTTTGAAAACATTCAATCTGGTAAAGGCGAATGGACAACGCGATTGGCTTTTTTGTTAGACAATAAAATTTCCGCCGATTACATTATTTATTTTCAGGAAGATATGTGGCTGAAAGATGCTGTATCGGCTTCATTTTTTAAAAATCTTTTCGATGCTGTCCAACAAAATGATTGGCAGCAAGTGAAACTCCATACATCGAATGAATACAAAACATCGCCAACGGATGACTTTATAGAAGGTTTAAATTTGGCTGTAATAGATAAAAAATCGTCGGGTTATCTCATGTCGCATCAAATTACATTGTGGCGAAAAGATTTTTTGCTCCAACAAATTCAAAAA
>JAYVNP010000031.1:0-6810 GCA_043758385.1 Saprospiraceae bacterium | reverse complement strand
CTTGTTCTAAATTTTTGGATAAACAACCCATCGCAACTTTAGATGCGGGTTCGTTTTTTCAGACACAAGACGATGCTATTCAAGCGGTGAATGCAGGGTATAAATATCTGACATTTAGCAACACCAATAACAATTTTTATTGGGCGTTCGGTACGCTTGCGAGTGATGAAGCTATTACAGGTGGCGATGGTTCGCGGCAAGGTTTAACAGATTTAGATGCTTTTACACATACACCGCGCACCGATGAAATTAATAGTTTTTGGAAATTGAATTACAACGGCATTACGCAATGCAATTTAGTGCTCGATAAAATAAAAACTATAACATTCGACCTGGCTGTTCAGAACCGCGTAACGGGTGAAGCACTTTTTTTACGCGCGTATTATTATTTTTTACTCACACAAGTTTTCGGTGATGTGCCTTTGTTTACCACTATTGTCGCGCCCGAAAAACTTAAAACACCGCGCACACCCAAAGCAGATATTTATGCCCAAATTTTATCGGATTGTGATCTCGCTGCTTCGTTGCTGCCAAGCACTTATACTTCAACGGATGTGGGAAGAGCAACAAAGGGCGCAGCACTAGGTTTGGCTGCCAAAATTTGTATCTATCAAAAAAATTGGTTGAAAGTGATTGACTATACGTCTAAAATAAAAGCACTCAATATTTATGCTTTAATGCCCGACTATCAAGATAATTTTAGAAAAACAACACAAAATAATACGGAATCAGTTTGGGAAATTCAACACACCAATCTGGGTTTAAACATAGGTAATTCGCTCAATCAGTGGTGGTATTCAAAAAAAATAGTGGGAGGTTATGGGTTTGCAGAGGTAACACAAAATTTTGTAAACGCTTTTGAAACGGATGATCCGCGCTTAAAATTTACGGTGGCTATGAATAACGACGATTATTTTGGCGTGGTTTATAAAAATTCTTTTTCATCTACGCATTTCAGTCCCAGAAAATTTTTGCAACCCGATAGCACCGTTACACAAAAAGCGGACGGTGATATCAATTACACGGCCATTCGATACGATGAAATTTTATTATTTGAAGCTGAAGCATTGACTGAGTTAAATCGCGTGAATGAAGCACAAGTGTCGCTTGAATTGGTACGCAATAGGGTGCGCTTACAATCGAAAACGCCCACGCTTCCAAAAATAACAACAACCGATCAGCAAACTATGCGTGATGCGGTACGACATGAACGCCAAGTAGAATTAGGGTTTGAATGTCATCGTTTTTTTGATTTGGTGCGTTGGGCAGTCGCCTCGAAGTACATTCCAGAATTTATTGTAGGCAAACACGAGGTGTTTCCGATACCGCAAATTGAAATTGATTTGAATCCGAGTTTGGTGCAAAATCCAAACTACTAATTTTATCGCGTGTTGATAGTTGTTCGGTTACGAGCGCTCTCAAACGAACAACTATCAACAACTACAAAATTATGACATTGAAAAAGATAAAATTATTTAGAGGAATCTTACGATTTCTTTTTACCAATTCCTTATTCCTCACGAGTGCGCTGGGTCAATCGGGACAAATTGCTATTCCACGCATTGAAAAAATGCCGAATTTGCCTGCGCCCTATAATTTGAGAAATTGGAAACAAGTCGCGCGCCAGTACGATTCATTCGTCTATGATATTACAAAAACAGGGCAATATTTACCGCTTGTTTCTATCGGTGGTGCTGGTTTAGATTATCCTCAGAATAAAACAATAAAATTAGCAAGCTATGTGGGAAGTCCTTCCGGTAGTGAGGCGATAAATATTATGCCATCGCTTGTGGGTGCGAGTTTAGTGGGTATAGATAAAAGTAATCAGTTTGGTCAGAATTGGTTATTAATGTCGCAGGATTTTTTCAATAAAGCCAATGGTGAAAACATTTATTTAAATAACGCCGGCGCAAGTAGTGGCGGTGATGGTTGGTATGATGTAATGCCCAATGTTTTTTTCTACCAACTTTTGGACTTAAATCCCAATATTGGTGGCGATGCAAGTTTTCAATTTACAAGTATTTCAGATAAATTCTTAGAAGCAGTTCGCGCTATGGGTGGTAACGATACGCCTTGGAATGTGCCAAACATGAATTATCGCGCCTGGAAATTTAAAACCATGCAAGGTAATGCAAGCGGCGTAAAAGAACCGGAAGGTGCGGGTGTTTACGCTTGGATTTTATACAATGCTTGGAAAAAAACAGGTAACAAGAATTATTTGGAGGGTGCGCAGTGGGCAATGGAATTTTTAGACAATTGGCAAACAAACCCATCATACGAATTACAATTGCCATACGCATCATATACGGCTGCAAAAATGAATGCAGAACTCGGCACCACTTACGATACAGAAAAAATGGTCAATTGGTCATTTAATCGCGGCGAAATTCGCGGGTGGGGAACGATTGTAGGTACTTGGGGCGGATTTGATGTTTCGGGTTTGGTCGGTGAGGCAAACGATGCAGGTAATGACTATGCTTTTCAACTTAATGGCGTGCAGCAAGCAGCAGCACTTGTGCCTATGGTACGCTACGATAAACGTTTTGCGCGCGCCATTGGAAAATGGATTTTAAATCTATCGAATGCCACGCGCTTATATTACCCTGGTTTTTTACCCGATAATTTACAAGATGCTGCTTCTTGGTCGAATGCCAATGATCCGAATCACGTTATTGGTTATGAAGCCTTACGACAAGTTTTACAAGGACAATCGCCCTTTTCAACGGGTGATGCACTTAAAAACGGTTGGGCAGGAACTAATTTAGCTTTGTACGGCAGTTCTTCTATTGGTTACTTGGGTTCGCTTCTGGATGAAACAACTGTAGAAAAAATATTGAAATTAGATGTAACAAAGACAGATTTTTATCGAAGTGCATCCTATCCGACGTATCTTTTATTTAATCCGAACAGCACAACAAAATCTGTTGCATTCGATGCAGGCACCGCCAATTCAGATATCTACGAAGCACTCTCTGAAACTTTTATTTCCAGAAATATTTCGGGTGTTATTAATGTAACCATTCCAGCTAATCAAGCCATTTTAGTAACAATAACACCAGCAGGAGGAAAAATTTCTTACGATAGAAATAAAATGTTGGTGAATAATATTGTGGTTGATTACCGACAATCTAAAAATATTTACACCAAATCCGTGCGGATCAAAGCCTTAGCTTCTTCAAAAAAAATAATTCAGATTGGTGACTCCACAACCGTTTATGCTACAGCAGTTGATCCTGATAATGGTAATATTATTTACAAATGGCGCGCAACAACGGGTATAATTTCTGGAAATGGTAGCACGGTAATTTTCAAAGCACCTCAAACTGTTGGCGTTTCAACCATTCAACTGATTGTTACCGATACTAAAGGCAACAGCGATACCGCTTCGGTTGATATTACAGTTGTAATAAAAATTAATCAAGCACCGAGCATTAGCAGTATTCAGAAAAGCGTAGCTTACATAAATACGAACGGCGTTGTGCAATTTACTTGCAATGCAACCGATCCGAATGCTGATCCTATTACTTATTTATGGTCTTCTGATGGTGGCAGTTTTACCATCAATTCCAATAAAACGGTTTCGTGGTTATCGCCCACTACGGAGGGTATTTACACAATAAACGTTGTTGCCTCCGACAATGGTGGTCTTTCGACGCAAGCGACAACAAACATTCTTGTCAAAAATTTCAATAATGTTCAAGGGAATCTCATTGCATATTATCCCTTTTCAAATAATGCCGATGATGTGAGCGGCAATGCTTTGAATGGACAAGCATCGGGTGTTGTATATGTGCCGGATAGAAATGGTACTCCACTGAAGGCTTGTTATTTTAATGGCGGTGCGCAAAATGTAAAAGTAAATAACGCGCCCATTCTAAATTTTCAGAATGCTATTACAGTAAGTTGTTGGTTTAATGCTGCTTCATTGCCAGACAAAGAAACATTTTTACTCTCGCACGGGAGTTGGCAAAACCGTTGGAAAATATCTTTCACACCGGACAAAACTTTACGTTGGACAGTAAATACGCTCAATACAATTGCCGATCTCGACGCACCCAATATAATAACTACGGATAGCACTTATCAAGTAACAACTACTTACGACGGCGCAACAATGGCGATATACTTAAATGGAAATTTGGCAGCCTATAAAAATTTAACGGGCAATGTACGCACAACCACTATCGCTTTTATGATGGGACAAATGCTTCCTGATGTTACTGATTACAATTTTAAAGGTGTGATTGATGAAGTCAAAATTTACGATTATGCGCTTACGCCAACAACAGCAAAAGCATTTTACCAACAAAGTTTAACAGCGGTGAATGCTATTGCAAATTACGAATTACAAATTACGCCCAATCTTATTTCCGATAATCAATTACGAATCAAGATAGGCAATAGTAAAGATTCAAATTTGAATTCGCTCAATGGAGCTTTGCGCATTACAGATTTAACAGGGAAAGTGGTTTTTGAAAAAGGAGTTTCAAACGCCACCATTGATAAAAACTTAGATATTAGTGCATTACAAATGGGGTTTTATATTTTATCAGTACAAGTAGGAAATCAAATTTCCTCAACGCGATTTGTAAAAATTAATTAGTTGGTAGTAATTCGTTTGTAGGGGGTTTTTATTTTGAATCCCTGCAAACGTTAAACGCCCTATTCAAAAACTGTGCATATCGAATAACCGATTTGCACAGTTATCGAATAGATAGATTTCGATTTCGTCTTTAAGCTGTGTATAGACAGAAGATTTTTATTGTATCATTTAAACCATTCTATTATGAAAAGGTATTACTATTTGTCCCATTTTGCCCTTTGCCTTTTGGCTTATGGTTTTTCCCCTTTGGGTTTGCGCGCGCAAACCCCGGTAGCGCAATATTCATTCACAGGAAACGCGAATGACCTATCTACTTTTGGGAATAATGCCACCATAAACGGTGCCATTCCCACGCAGGATAGATTCGGCATTGCGAATAGTGCCTTCGCTTTCGATGGTGTGCAGAGCACGATTACTGCAAAAAATGCAGCACAACTAAATTCCGGCAAAACCACCATCAGTTTTTGGGTGAAAGTAAATAAATTACCTGGACAAGGCGAAGTGTATTTGCTGTCTAACGGTGGCTGGCAAGAACGTTGGAAAATTTCTTTACCTTCGCATGGCAGACCTGTTTTTACAACCAATAGTGCAGCAGGTATTAAAGACATGGACACCGATTCAGTGTCATTACCCGTTGGCGCGTGGCGACATCTGGTAATGGTACACGATGGTGCAAACGATAAAATTTACGTGAATGGCGTATTGAAAAAATCCGTAGCCGTAGTCGGTGATCTAAATAATACGACTAAACCTTTAGGTATTGGTTGGAATCCGATAGATACCGCGAATTATTTTAATGGTTCTCTCGACGAGGTTACAATTTTTAATAGTGCTTTAACCGATGTGCAAATCACTGCCCTTTATACGGCGCAAAGTGTTGCACCCGTTTTTGCAAATGCTAAAGTAGCTTCCTATTCGTTTAACGGTTCAGGTTTTGACTCAACCGCGTTTGGTAATCACGCCACACTTACAAATGTTAAACCAACAACCGATAGATTCGGTTATGGTGCAAGTGCTTACGCGTTTAACGGAACGAGTTCTAATATAAAAGCTTCTAATTCAGCACAACTTAACTCGCCAACAACAACTATTAGTTTTTGGGTGAAAGTTAATGCGCTACCTGCACAAGGTGAAGCGTTTTTGCTTTCGTTGGGGGGATATCAGGAGCGGTTTAAAATTTCTTTACCGAGTCATGGCAAGCCCGTTTTTACCACCAATTATGCGACGGGTATTTCAGATATGGATGCTGGCGATGGCAATGCGCTACCCGTCGGCATTTGGAAACACGTCGTCATGACGCACGATGCTTTAAAAGACAAAATTTTTATTGACGGGGTTAAAAAAGCGGAAAAAGTGGTTGTCGGTGCTTTGAATAGCACTGTTTTACCGCTGGGTATGGGCTTTGACCCGATTGGTAATAATAGTTATTTCAACGGTTCTTTGGATGAAGTTCAGATTTATAATTATGCCTTAGCAGAAACGGATGTTACAGCGTTGTATGCAGCACAAGCAAAATTTCCAGGCACCATCACCGATATTGTTGCTGATTACAGATTGAATGGCGATGGTACAGATTATTCGCAATATGGAAACAATGCGAGTGGTAGAGCTACCGGCACAATAAATCGTTTCGCATTGGGCGGAAATGCGTTGACTTTTTCAGGCGCGGATTCGTTGGTCGCACCAAATTCCATCGCGCTTCAAACAGACAGCATGACAGTGAGTTTTTGGGTGCGCGTAAAATCTTTACCGGCGCAAGGCGAAGTCTTTTTGCTGTCTAACGGGGGTTATCAAGAGCGTTTTAAAATATCGTTGCCATCGCATGGCAAACCTGTTTTTACAACCAATAGTACCGGCGGCATCAAAGATATGGATACGGATTCTGTGCCGCTACCCGTGGGTGCATGGCGACACGTTGTGATGACACATGACACGGTGAATAACAAAATATACATCAATGGGGTTTTGAAAAAAAGTATAGCGGCGGGTGGACCGCTCAATAAAACAAAGTATCCGTTCGGTATCGGTTATAACCCGATTGACGGTGGTGGTAATTTTAATGGCGATTTAGATGATATTTTAATTTACCGCAAAGCTTTATCCGCCACTGAGGTTACAACTTTATACGGTACTCAAAGTGCTTCAGCAACTTACAGTGGTACATTGGTAGCGAATTATCCATTCAGTAACAGCGGCGCAGACGTTAC
>JAYVNP010000030.1:0-2140 GCA_043758385.1 Saprospiraceae bacterium | reverse complement strand
TACTCGTTACTCGCCTTAAAGGCTTTTATTTTCAGAAATTAAACTTCTTCAATCGCACCACGTCTTTTATCTTTTAGTTGTTTAAAGTGCGTCGGTGAAAGCCCTGTCACTTTTTTAAATTGATTCGATAAGTGCGCAACACTACTATAATTCATTTTCCAAGCAATTTCAGTAATATTAAGCTCGTCGTACATAATGAGTTCTTTAATGCGCTCAACTTTGTGCGCAATAATATAATGCTCAATTGTAGTTCCTTCTACTTCTTTAAAAAGATTGGAGAGGTAAGTATAATCGTAATCAAGTTTAGTGCTTAAAAAATCAGAAAAATTAGTGCGAGGAAGCTCGTCGGCATAATGCACCATTTCGACGATAACATTTTTAATTTTTTCAATCAGAATAGATTTTTTATCATCCATTAATTCAAATCCCCATTTTAATAATGCTGTTTTAAGTTCTTCGCGTTGGGCAGCGTCAATGTTTTCCATGATTTCAGCTTCGCCTAAGTTTACAAGGATAAAGTGCAGATCAAGTTTTTTCAATTCTTCTTTCACAATCATTTTGCAACGAGTGCTGACCATGTATTTAATGTATATTTTCAAATTTCTCTTTAGTTAACAGCGTTATGAGATTTTGAACGAGTGCCAGCTTTACTATCTTTCAAAATTTTTGTATAATACATCGGACTGCTGATTGAATTGTGAAACACTTCACACCTTGCAAAGGTGGTTTTTTTCTATTCAATTATGTTACAAAATTTTAATTAAGAGTTACACAATTCACACGTTTTTATGAAGCAATTAACGAGAACTCAACAAACTCAAAAATATAATTATACCTAAGGTTGAAAAAATAACGGCACGTTTAAAGTAAAGTTTAATCATTAATCCCGCCAAAATCAATACGTCGTTGCTCACATCGCCTACAACAGTACCGCGCAAAAAAGTTTCGACAAAAGTGGTTTGCGTTTTCGTTGGGTGTTCAATACTCCAAAAATGACCCCAAAGTTTATTCACCTGCCAATGATATAAATTCCCATTCTTAAATTTTATGGTGGCGCGCGTCCATAATCGGGCAAAAGTTATTTCGGCAATATGGTTTTCTTTTTCCGAAGAAACAGTGAACTTATGCTTCACAAACCCGACGCGTTTAAAATTAAAAGTATTATCGTGCAGTTGACACGCTGAATCGGATGCTAAAAACTTGCGTCGAATACTGCCGATGGGTTGGTTATTTTCAAACAAGATGTACTGCTTTTTAAAAAACTTGCGCTTCCAATTCATTTAAAATATTGAAAAAATTAGCAAATTTTTTTGGGTTCTTTACAAAATTATTTGATGGCATAAAATTAAGTTCCGTTTCGTTCAGTTGAGTACATCGCACACTAAATAATTTAGTTTTTTAACGCATTACGCCTTGTGCAGACTTTAATTTAGCAAACTGCAAATTAAGATTATCCTTAAATTTTAATGTTTGATTTATAAAAATTGGTTTTAAGCGAATTATTAATCGCAAAGTGTGATTAATAAAAAAGGAAAAAATTTATTTTACTTTAAAAAAGTATAACCTTTGTGGTTTCCTTAGTGTGCTTCGTGTGCGTTTTACGAGCATCATAAAAATTAAAATAAAACCATGAAGAAAATTTTAGTAACAGGCGGAGCAGGTTATATTGGTAGTCATACAATTGTTGATCTCATTCAGAACGGATTTGAGGTAGTTTCAGTTGATAATTTTAGTAATTCTGAACCAGAATCAATTGCGCAAATAGAACACATAACCGGCGTTAAAGTACATAACTACAACGTAGATTTATGCGATGCCACAGCAACGCGCAAAATTTTTGAAACTCATCCCGATTTCATTGGTGTCATTCATTTTGCAGCGCACAAAGCCGTTGGTGAATCGGTGGAAAAACCGTTGCTATACTACAAAAATAATTTGGGGAGTTTGATAAACGTGCTTCAATGTGTGAACGATTTTAAAGTACCACATTTTATATTTTCGTCGTCTTGTTCTGTGTATGGTAACTCAAAAGAGTTGCCCGTTACAGAAAATGCACCTTTCGGTATAGCCGAAAGTCCGTATGGATTTACAAAACAAATTGGCGAAAAACTGATTGGCGATTTTTTAATTTCTTCAACTT
>JAYVNP010000029.1:0-116164 GCA_043758385.1 Saprospiraceae bacterium | reverse complement strand
TGAAAAAAGATATTGAATTTTTAAAAGTAGAAAACATTGGTTTGTGCATTATGCCGCGCGATGAAAAAGCGATTGCTACAGAGGAACTTTGGGATAGTTATATTATTAATCAGCAAGATAAACCCATTACGAATGTGTTGATTGTTTCGAGAGGATATGGAACTGATGCGGATGGATTTGATCGGAAAACGACAACGCTGCGCCATTTTTTTGATAGAATTGAACCACATTCTGTACAACTCGTCGAGCTTATTCCAACCGAATTATTTAATTTTACGAACGAATATCTCATTACTTACACGCAAAACGGTTATCTTTTCGATAAAAAATATGTTTTTGTCGTTGGTAGTATTGATGTGGCTAATTTTACAAAAATTCCATTTTTAGAAAAACGCGGCGTTTTAATTAAATAATGACTGATAAGCCCGTCGAATTCACTAATTTTTAACAACGGATTTTAATCTGTTCATAAAATAACTATGCAAGGAAAAAAAGTAAACGAGTCTGCTACAATAATGACCGAAATGGTTATGCCGAACGACACAAATCCGATGGGAAATTTGATGGGTGGCAATATGCTTAAATGGATGGATATTGTGTCGGCAATTTGTGCCGGTAAACATTGCGAAGCGCAAGTTGTTACGGTTTCCGTTGATCAAGTTTCGTTTCATAAACCCATAAAACAAGGCGATATTGTTACTTTAGAAGCACGCGTAACGCGTGCGTTTAATACATCCGTGGAGGTGCGCGTTGAAGTTTTTGCCAGCAACATGAAAGGTGAAAATCCGAGACGTTGTAACCAAGCTTATCTCACTTTTGTTGCTCTCGAAGACGATACGTTTAAACCTAAAGCGGCTATTCCCGTCATTGCGCTATCGGGTGAAGAGTTAAAACAATATCAAGAAGCCGATCAACGGCGCGAATTGCGCCTGATTCTTTCCGGAAAAATGAAACCTGAAGATTCTAAAGAATTGCGCTCGCTTTTGGTGATGGATGCCATTAAGAATTAAAAATTGGGGTAGTAAACTACATTCCAAAATAATTCGTTACCATTCAATCGTAACTCTTGCAGCGTATTTATCAATTTTTCAGACCTATACATGAACTTCCTTCGAATTCTTTTTGCAGTAATTTTAACGTCACACCTCCATGCGCAAGCCGTTGATTCGGTTTATAAAGCCGAAGATCTGGATATTCATACAGTTCAGTTTTCAAATGTTTTTGACGGCACCGGTTCAACAGTTATTAGTTTAACTGAAGGTGGAACGTTGACGCTTCACTTTGACGATTTAAACACATCTTTAAAAAACTTTAATTACACCATCGAACAGTATGATCGAGATTGGAAACCTTCGCGATTAGAAAAAGCAGAATACCTACAAGGTTATTTAGAAGATAAAATTATAACTTTTCAGAATGCGCAAGCTACAAATATTCCGTTTGTGCATTATCAGGTTTCTGTGCCTAATGAAAATATGCGTATTTCTAAATCGGGAAATTATTTGCTGCGCGTTTTTTTAGACGATGATAATAAAACTACAATTATTACGCGACGTTTCATTGTTATTGAACCGCTTGTAACTGTTTCGCCTTTGCAAGGGTTTCCGAATGCTTTAATTTACAATACGCACCACGAAGTTCATTTTCAGATTGATTATAAAAATTTTAAAATTTCTAATCCAACAAATGAAATTCGTGCAACTGTTTTGCAAAACGATAGATGGGATAATGCGAAATATACGCGCGCACCACAATATATTCAAGGCGAATCTATCATGTACGATTACGCTGATACTTTTGCTTTCAACGCGGGTAAAGAATGGCGTTATTTAGATTTACGTAGCACACGCTTTCGTTCGGAGCGCGTCCAAACTTTAAATAAAGGCGAAGAAACTTGGAATTATACGTTATTCGCCGACGTTGATAGGTCGCATCAAGTCTATATTTATTATCCCGATATTTCTGGAAAGTTTTTTGTAAATACCACAGACTATAACAACTCGACGTTGCCGCAAGAAATTATTTCTGATTACGTAAACGTCAATTTTTTTCTATCTAAAAAAGAAAAAATACCCGACACAGAAGTTTATTTGTTCGGTAGTTTTACCGATTGGAAAATTGATGACAGATTTAAATTAGAATTTAACGAGGATAAAAATATTTATACAAAATCGGTTTTAATGAAACAGGGTTTTTATAATTATTTTTATGCAACTACACATGGCACTGATAAAGCTTACGATATTTCTACTTTAGAAGGCGATTGGTATGGCGCGCAAAACGACTACACGGTCATTGTTTATTTTCGTCCGTTTGGTGCGCGATACGATAGAATTATTGGCTACCTTAAATACAGAATACAAACGCAATAAAAAAAAAGAGACTTCTCTGATTGAGAAGCCTCTTTTTTTTCATCTGCAAAAATTATGCACCTGCGTACATTGGATTTTTTGCACTTTCTGATTTCGCTAATGCGTAAACTACAAAACCGAATCCGATTTTGTTGATAGCATCACCTACGTTATACACTAAATCTAAAGAGCTACTTGAAGCAAAAAGGCGTGCTCCGTCTGGTCCTAACCAACCACCAGGCATAGCCATGTAGCCAATTGGGTAAATCGCCCAACCTACTAACACGAACCAACCTAATGAGCTAATTGCTTTTTTAACAGCCGGATTGTTTGACGCTGCTGCTAATTTCGCTGCTTCACCATACCAAGCAGAGTACAAAATGTACACATAACCGACTGATGAAATAGCACCGTACATTACTGAGTGCGCCATTTTGTTAGGTGCTTTATCAACGAAAGCTTCGCCGATGTAACCTGCTACTAACATTAATACAGCTGCGCCAATGAGTTTCCACATAAAATCTTTGCCAGCACCCGCTGGGCGAAGCAATAAGTAAAATTCAACACACATTAAAGGCACAGTTAAAGTCCAGTCAATGTAACGCAAAGCAGTTGGTGTCGTGTGGGTAGATACGTAATAATCACGCATGTAGTAATAATGCACTGCGGCAATGCCGGTAATTAATCCTGAAACGAGTAACGACAAGCGCCATTTAACATCCACAGAATTGCGTTCAACAAAAAAGAAAACAGATGAAGCCAACATCGCCATATAGCCGATGAAGAAAGTGAAAGCGACTGGATCATCCTTTGGGATAATCATGACATCTAGGAAAAACTTTTGCATAGAGAGTAAGATTAAAAATTAAACAAATTGGTAAACGTTATAAATCAGAACATCGCTGGAATAAAATTGTTCATTTGCAAATAATTATTTTTGAATTTAATTTTTTACAAACTATAATTTCAATACTGTTCAGTTACGTTAAACAAAAAAACTTTTATATTTAAGTTATTTCACCAGAATACATATTATGCATCACTAATAAATGTGGCAGTGTAATGGTTGAAATAAAAATAAAAATCAACATGGTTGGGTCGGACTGAAAAAATTTATTTTGCCAAAAAATGTAGCTCACAATGAGAAAAAAGAATGCAAGAAAAGTAAACGGAAGTGTTCTTATCCAAGTTTGTAAAAATGCGTCTTTAAAATTTAATTGAGGCAGTATGTAACTTGATATGGTTTTAAAAGCAATGATACTGTGCCAAAAAGCGAAGTACAGCGTAAAACCTAAAAGTATAGGCAAACGCGATACGATTATTAGAACCAACAGCGGTAACAAAATAAGATACCAATTGTAAAACGATTGAGGTTTCTGACTTCTGACAAATAAAATAGAAAAACTTAGAATTAATAGACCTAAAAATAAATTTTTGTGTCCTGTTAAATATGAAAATGCAAACAGTGTTAAACTTTGATGGGGAATTATTTTGGTAAGAATATTTTGAACTTCGCCGATATTATTTAAAAGTAGAAAAGCTAAAACTACATTACCCCAAATAAATCGCATTAAACTAATGGAGTAAATATTTCCTTTGTTTAACGCAATATCTGTTTCACCGAAATGCCACGCTGAAATTCCTAAAAAAATAATTAAACTTATTTCGGGCACAAAAAACCAAAAAAGTGCATAAGTAAGAATGGTTATAACGTAGCGCGCAATAAAGCCCGATAATCTAAATTTTTTCTTCTGGAAGTTCGCATTTTTTTCTTCAACCAAATGATCAATAGCACCGTGCGGAATGCCTGTAAATATTAAGGCTACTACTAAAATCAGTAATTGATTTTGAAAACTTATGGGTGAAAATAATTGAAATAAAACAGACACTGCCAGAATCAATGCGGTTAAAATGGATTTAAATTGTAGCGTTTTCTTCATGGGTTATCGTTTTAAATGTTTTAAAAAAGGATACCAAGGCAATGAACTTAGAATAGGAATATCTTGGAGTAAACTTGTTTTTTCATCTAAAAATCGAATAATTGCGCCAATAGTATTTTTTTTAAAGAGCACTTTAAATATTTCAGCACCTCTGTACGGTTCTTTATTTAGAATGCGGAGCAAAATAGTATCATAAAAAATAAATTTTTTGGGTGTTTCAAAGCGTTTTATTTTTTGAGACTGCGCAAGCGATTGCGCTATGAGTTTAGAATCGGCGTAAATGCGTTTAAAAGCATAACCTGTTGATGGTTTTACAGCACCTGAATTTGTACCTATGTTTATAAAATTTGGTTCTACCGATTTAGCAAATTTAAAATTCGTCATCGGTATTGCGCCATTTTCCGATTCAATAATTTTGTAATTGTCAATCTTTAATTTTTCCTTGAGATATAATTTTATACCGTCATCGTAAATTTTATTATCAAAAACGGCATCGGAAAACACCGTAAATTCAACTAAGGCTTTGCGTTTTGAAAAAGGAAGCACGTACATAAATCGAACCTCTTTGCCTTGCGCAATAGTAAAATCCATGAGCGAAACAATATTGTCATCGAAACTATCTGTTGTGGTTTCAATAAACCAACCCCTAAAATGCTGCCACAAGTGTATCGAATCGTCAGTATCTGATTTTTTTGTGCATCGGCTGTCAAAAACAAAATTGGAGGTAATGGCTTTACCATCTGAAAAAATGATTTTAAACTTGTCGTCGAGTTTATCAATTGTTTTGACTTCTGCTTTTAA
The DNA here is from genome assembly GCA_043758385.1 of Saprospiraceae bacterium. GTDB lineage: Bacteria > Bacteroidota > Bacteroidia > Chitinophagales > Saprospiraceae > JAAFJT01. The sequence goes on along the minus strand of JAYVNP010000029.1, from coordinate 111,072 downwards.
CAAACTAATATTGGTGTTGTTTTTTAGAAAGTCAATATTAAAATAATTAAAAAAAGCATCTCCAGAAATATAGTTGTAGGAGTAATTATTTAAGTGTTGTGTTGTTTCAAAATTGGGTGCTGCAAAATATAAACTCGACCAAGATTTTTCGACTAAATTTGGAAAAATAGAATTATCCTCCGACCAAAAACACCAAGAGCGGTGCAATTTTATTCCTAAATCGCAAATCGCAATTTTTTTAAATTTCAGACTATCATGCTGCATCATTGCGTGTGCTAATTGCCACCCTGAACAACCTGCACCGATAATTGTATAATCGTAATCAGTAACTTGCATCAATAAAAAGTCGGAATTTAGAACTTTATTTATAATAAATATCTAAAAGCCTTATTTTGTTTTATTTTTAAGCATAATAAGCGTTTCATTTTTTGGTTGATACAAATTAATTTTCCGGATTACAGTTTAACCAAAGCATAAAAAATCCCGAAAACTCAGATTCGAAGAATTCGGGATTTTTATTAGTTTTTACTTCAAGGGGATAATTTATTTAAACTCTCCACTCGCTCTCAAATCTACGTTTTCGCTAACCACCAATGAAGGCATTGTGCCAACACCAAAATCGGTGCGTTTAATTGTACCCGAAGCTTTAAATCCTGCAATTTTTTTACCGTCGCGACTAGTTGTAGTGCCGAGCAGTGTTAAATCTAAAGTAATAGGTTTAGTAACGCCTTTCAGAGTTAAATCACCCGTTAAAGTAAATTTTTTATCTGCTGTTTTAGTAATGCTTGTGCTTTTAAACGTCAATTTTGGAAATTTTTCAACATCAAACATATCAGGCTTTTTCAAGTGTCCGTCACGCATTTCGTTTCCTGTTGTTACACCTGTCATGTCGGCTGTTAATTCAAAAATAGCATCCGAATAATCGTCTTTTGAAGACGTAAGTTTTGCGTCAAAATTTGTGAATGTACCGTCCACTTCAGAAATACCTAAGTGCGTTACTGTAAAACCCAATTTTGAGTGTGCTTTATCAGAGCTCAAAACTGTTTGTGCAAAAGAAGCACCTGCAAAAACGGTGGCTAAAGCCAGCAATGTCAATCTTTTCATTGAAAAAAATTTAATTATTTAAAAATAGAGAAAAGTCTTAAACGATTCAAAAAATTTTAAATTGCTGTTCGTACTGTTAACGATTTTAAAAATAAACTTTTGCAACACAGCGTTTAATGTCCTGACGGCATCGGCATTGATTTTTCATCAGTAGTTACAGGCGCAGGTTTTATTAGCGCAGTAGCACAAGCGGCAATCAATAATAAAATGCCAGCAAAACTAATTGCCGCTCCAGAATTATTATTGAGAAAATGTTTTAAAATAAAACCGAAAGTAATGTTCTGAAAAAGCATCGGGATAACAATCATCATGTTCAGAATGCCCATATACACTCCGTATTTTTCTTTTGGAATACTTCCTACAACCATTAAGTAAGGAATACCCATCATGCTCGCCCAAGCGATACCAAAACCTGTCATCGGTGCAAAGAGCAAATATTTGTTTTCAATGGTTGGAAAAATAAGTAAACCAATTCCCGCCATCACCAAGCAGCCGAAATGCACCCATTTAGGCGTAAATTTATTAGCTGCCCACACCAAACCAAAAGCCGAAAGAAAAGTTACTATATTATACCAGCCGTTCACCAAACCCGTCCAACCTACTGCTTTTTCGTAAAGTTCTTTATTTTCGCCAACTGTTGTGTGCCAAACAGATTGCGCAATACTTTTAGAGGCATTTTGCCAATAACAAAACAAAGCATACCATTGAAACAAATACACTAATGCTAATTGCCACATCACGGTCGGCATCTCTTTTATAGCAGTCATAATTTCTAAAAATGGCTCGGCAAAACCTTTTTTGTGCGCTTGCAATGCAACAAGTTCTTCAGCAGTCGGTGGAATTTCGGGCGTAGTACTCATTGACCACAAAACAGATGCAATAGAACAGAACGAACCTAAAAAAAAAGAACCATAAACCCAAAGTGGAATTTTACCTGTTCCTTGCGGAAAATATTCTTGAAATACAAAAAGTGAAAGGTTCGCCAGCGTAATACCTAAACCCGTAAAAAAACTTTGCGATAAAAATCCGACCGGGTGTTGTTCTTGCGGTAATTTATCGGCAACAAAAGCGCGGTAAGGCTCCATCGCAGTATTATTGCCGGCATCTAAAATCCATAACAAACCAGCTGCCATCCATAGGCTGCTACTAAATGGAAATAAAAATAAAGTCAGACTACAACATACAGCACCAATAAAAAAATAGGGTTTGCGTCTTCCCCAACGCGGATGCCAGGTTTTATCGCTCAAAGCACCGATAATGGGTTGAATGAGTAAACCCGTCATCGGACCCGCTAAGTTTAAAATCGGAATTTGATCAGGGCTTGCTCCCAAAAAATCGTAGATGGGATTCACAGCACTCTGTTGCAAACCAAAGCTGTATTGAATGCCAAAAAATCCGACATTCATATTTATAATTTGCATAAAACTAAGCCGCGGCTTCTGAAACGACATACGTTGGTTGATTTATTTAGAATAAGGCAAGAAAGGTAATTAATTCTATTGAACTGAAAAAAAAATTTTTTAAAAAAGCGCGCTAAATTCAAAAAAACAGGCTTTTTAAAATTATTTGCATGGCTTAACCAGATTAATTTCAGTAAAAAAATTTTTTTATAAATAGAAAAAAGAAACAAAAATTATTGTAAAAAATTTAAAATGAATAGATTGCAATTATTTTTTTCAAAATTATTTGTAACAATAGCCTTATAATGTTCTTGTCAGTTGAAAATTAAGTACGCACATTTGTACCATAGAAAGAAAGTAATAAGCAAAAGAGCTAATTACACACTAAAAAGAAATATGTTCATGGGATTATAGTTTATGTTGGAGAGTCGCTCTAACGAAAATTTAGAGCGACTAACCGATTTTTCTAACCCTCGAATAAAGATAAATATGTTCATGGGATTATAGTTTATGTTGGAGAGTCGCTCTAACGAAAATTTAGGGCGACTAACCGATTTTTCTAACCCTCGAATCAAGATAAATATGTTCATGGGATTATAATTTGTTGTTTGAACGCTTGCTTGCCAAGCGTTTTTTTTTGCGCCAAAATGAAGGATTGTAAACTCCTTTGGAGTGACAAATTTATAACCATGCTATTTATGTCATGGAAGAATAAAAAAAAGGGAGACAACACGCGCTGCTCCCTTTTTTTATTCTTTAAAGCGAAATTTATTTTCCGAATAAACCACCCATTAGATGTGAACCTACATTTGACATCAACGAATCCATTAATCCGCCACCGCCTTGTTGTGTGTTGCCACCGCCTAAAACGTGCGACATTAATTGCATAATAGGATTGCCTTGTTGGTTATTGACGCTTGCGCCAAGAATATTTGCTAAACCGCTCGGTGCTAAATTTTGTTGTGCTTTTTGTTGTCCAAGAATTCCGAGGATCATTGGCGCAAATTGCATGAGTAACTGCATTACGGCACTCGTATTCATACCGCTCATGTGCGAAATAGATGAAGCAACGTTTCCTAAATTACCACCAAACAAACCGCCAAGTACATCACCAATTCCGCCACCACCTTGTTGTGGTTGCTGTTGCTGTTGTTGCTGACCGCCGCCGCCAAGTACACTACCGAGTACGTTACCTAAACCGCCGCCGCCGCCGAGTACACTACCGAGAATATCGCCAATTCCGCCACCGCCTTGTTGCTGCTGACCTGCACCTGCACCACCAAATAAGCCCATTACATTATCTAAAACACTCCCATCGTGATTTTCGAGTGTAGTGTGTAAAGCTTGCGCGCCTTCAGGTGTTTGTGCCTGATTGTTTAACGCGGCTAAAATTGCGTGCGCTGCACCTTCCGATGCTGCTGCAGATTGCTCTACGGTTGCACCAGAATTTTGACTGATTTGACCAATCACATCGGGCGTAAGCTGCTGCTTGATAATATCCATTAAATCCATAAAGTTGTGTATTTTTATTTTAAGACATAAAAGTAAGGCTTAGTAACAATTAAATGAATTTTAAACTATAAAAACACGCATCACGCTTGAAATTTTAAAATAATTGCGAATTATTAGTTTTGCGTACAGGGGTTTACAGCATTTTGCACCGTTTTTAATAGTTCATTAAAATTGAAGCGCAATAAAGTAATTTATGTTGTAAACATCAATAATTTTGGAAAAGAGAAAATTTGAGCGTTGTTTTGCAAAAATATAAATTGATGTTTGCAACATTTATAAAAAAATTTGATATGCCTTTTGAATTAAGCTGCCCCGTAGATTTTAAAAAAGTTAATGAAAATAAAGTGCGATTGACCGCAGCAGGAGTTTTAATTTTAGGTATTATATTCGCCACAACTAAACTTTGGTTCATTCCAGCATTTCTGATTTTTGATTTTACATTGCGCGCTTTCGATTTAGGCAAATACAGTTTGCTACACAAACTCAGCGATTTATTTATCAGTGCGTTTGAAATCAAAAATAAACCAGTAGCGCAAGCACCTAAAGTTTTTGCTGCACAAGTAGGTCTCTTATTTTCTACGCTTATTTTATTGAGCTTGGTAATTGGTTATACTACTTTGAGTTTTTCTTTAGTGTCAGTGCTCATCTTATTTGCATTCTTAGAATCTGTTTTTGGTTTTTGTGCAGGTTGCTATGTTTATACGTTTTATCAAAAAATTGCCCAGTAATATTTTGTCATCATCCCCATCTATTTATACAGTTTTACCAATTCTTTATTAATTTCAAGTCGCGTTTGTTACGAAAAAAAATCCGTTTTGGATTTTAATTTGTGATAGTTTTTTATTTTTTTACAGATTAAGCACATTTTTACGCGAAAAATTGATTTATTTTCAATAAATTTAAACTTTTTTAGGAATAGGTATTGACACACATCACAAAAAGGAATAATTTGCGGCATAATTCAAATTTACTGAGATTGTTTTAATCTCTCTTCCATGAACGCTCACTTTAAGTTGTAATCTTTTTGCAACCCTCTGAACCAAGGCTCTCAATCACTCTCATGTTCAACCGATTTTAATTGTATTTTAGTTTTTTATTCATTAACTACGGTGAGCATCCGTTACAGCATTGCATAACATGAAATTAAATTGTACAGTTTTAAGATTTGCCTCTAAACCTTGTAATGTAAATAAAGTTATCCCATATTTAGAAAAAATAGCAACAGCCAATAAGTTGCAAAGCGATAAACACTCCGATGTTCTTGTGAGTGTAACCGAAGCAGTTAATAACGCAATTTTACATGGCAACCGTTGCGACGAAAAAAAGGTAGTTGAGATTCACGCAGTGACAAAAGGAAATTTATTGAGTTTTACAATTTCTGACCAAGGCAAAGGTTTCGATTATAATAATATACCTGATCCAACTTCTTTTGAACGTTTATGCGAATGCGGTGGTAGAGGTGTTTATTTGATGCGTCAATTAAGCAGCAGTTGTCGCTTCCAGAATAATGGCAGAACAGTATCTATTGATTTTAAGATTGCCTAGTTTACAAACTAAAAAAAATATCTGAATCAGGTTTTGGAACTAATCCAAAACCTGATTCATTTTTTAGTACAATTTTTCCATCATTCAGTTGCGGCAACTCAAACGGATTATTAGTAATGAGCCAAGCCCCGTCTAAATCTACGAAATCGCATTGAGGTGCCAAATCACTAGCAGCGTTAATAGCACAACTACTTTCCGTCATGCAACCCATCATAACTTGCATTTTTTGTTTTCGCGCCAATGCAATCATTTTTTGAGCTTCATTTAAGCCGCCACACTTCATCAACTTTATATTTATGCCATGAAACGCGCCACGCAAATTATAAACATCGTCCAAATTTTGGCACGATTCATCGGCAATTACGGGCAACGGCGAATTTTCAGTCACAAAAGCATTACCCTCTAAATTCGATTTATTCATCGGTTGCTCAATGAGTAACACATTTTGCGATTTTAGCCAATGAATAAAATCAATCGCCTTGTGTTTATCGCTCCATCCTTGATTCGCATCAACATACAGCGGTTTATCGGTATGGCGTCTAATAATTTCAATCAGGTTTTTATCATTTTTTGTGCCGAGCTTAATTTTTAAAATCTTAAAATCCTTTGCTTCCTCTATTTTAAGTTTAATAATTTCTTCCGAATCAATACCAATAGTGCACGAAGTAACAGGCATTTTCTCTGGCTCAGAACCCACAATTTCCCAAACAGGTTTATTGTAAATTTTTCCAATAATGTCGTACAAAGCAGTTTCGATAGCAGCCAACGCTGGCGTATTTATTCCAATAAGTTCTTTAATGGGTGAAAGATTAAATACGCCGATTTCTAAACTCAGATTATTGAAATATTTGAGTTGGTTAACGGCTTTAAAATATTTTTCGCAGGTTTCAGGCGTTTCTTTTAAATACGGTGGAAGTGCAGCTTCGCCAAAACTTGTAAAACCATTATAACGAAGTTTTATAAAAACGCAAGGTGTTTCGTTTCTGGCATTATTAGCGATTCTGAAAGTATGTTTAAGTTGAATCGGATACGATAAAAATTCGAGTTTCACTTTTAAGTTTTAGAATTAAGTCGTAAAGTTACGCATGAATAGGATTATTATAAAAACTTTGGAGCGAATGTCGCCCGAAGACTTATTGGCATTTGCTAAACTCAACCAACCTTTGCTCTGCGAACTCAATGTCAATGGTTCAATAACGTTGATGGAACGCGAAAAATCGCGAAAAAAATCGCGCATCAACTATTTTATAAACGCGCTCAAAGTATGGCAATCAGAAAATAATTTAGGTTTTTTACCAGACGAAAATACAGGTTTTGTTTTGCGCAACGGTACTATTCGCCACCCGATACAAACGTGGTTGAGAAGTTTTAAAAAAGAAAACTACATAGAACATCTGTTAGAAATTGCACCGGATTTTGTTTTTGAATGTATTACAGAAGATGATTCGATGGAACTTATTGCGCAACGCGCGCAAAATTATATCATCAACGGCGTGCAGTTAATTTGGTTTTTAGATGAAACCGCACAAACTGTTACCGTTTTTTCTCAGAATCAGTCGAAAAAAGTTTTTAATTTTAACGAAAAAATACATGCCGAAACGGTTATGCCGAATTTTGAGTTTCTGTTTAAATTAAAAACTTAATATGCGTTTTGGATAAAAATTTTGCAATTGCAAATAAATGGGTTTATTATTGTAAAGTATTAATAATCATTAAATTTTAACGCGATGAAAAATATTTTACTGAGTTTCTTATTTCTATTTTCTTACAAAGCGCAAGCACAAGTTTTAGATACTTTACCTTGGGCACCAAAAGGCGCAACTTGGTTATATTATGGCAGTTTTTTTGGTGGTGAAGTGTACGATAAATTTGTTTACACTTCAGATACTACGATTTTAAACAAAAAAGTAAAAAAAATATCGAATTTTGAATTTGAAATTTTGAAACCGACACTAGATTTATCACTGCGTACTAAAGAGAGTTTTGTTAAAGATTATTTCTTTTATGAATCAAATGATTCCGTTTTTTGGTTTAATAAAACTCAATTTGATTTACTCTACGTTTTTAATGCCCAAGTTGGAAATTCGTGGAAAGTTCCCAAGAACAATTTTGTTGATTATTCTGCTAATCAATCTAAGTGTATTGATAGTTTTAACATCGATTCGAACAGATTAACAGTAACAGGTATCCTTAAAAATGATTTTTCAGGCAAAAAATTTAATTTTTATCAAACTTCAGGGCAAAATTATTGGATTTTAGGAGCATTCATAAAAAATATTGGAGCTATTCACGCGCCGCTAATTCCGATAACGAATCAAAAGTGTTCTGGAATTGATCAGTTTTTAGGTGTTCCTACTGAACTATTTTGTTATTCAGACAATCTGAGAGGTTACATAAGTATTAGTGGATACACTGATTGTCGCGGACTCATTACGAGCAATTCCGATTTAAAATTGACTGAGCAAAATTTTCGTATTTCGCCTAATCCGGTAAATTCTACTTTGCATATCGAAAACCATTTTGATAGCTCAATAAAATTCATCAAAATTTTTGATTTAGTTGGGCGCGAATTTATTTCAATCCAAAATTATTCAAACACAGATATTAATGTAGCGCAATTACCAAATGGTTTTTATGTTTTGAAAGCACTCACGGCCGATAATAATTACCTTTCCGTCAAGTTTGTAAAATCAGAATAATTTAATTTTAAATAATCGCTTGAAAAAGAACTTGCAGGCAAAGAAATTTTCGTTGAAAATTCTCTGCACCATAAAGTTTTTTTAGTAACCCCGCAATTAATAAAAACCAAAACAAATAAAATAGCGTTATTTGTGTTCAATTAGTTTCTTCTTACAATTTTCTGCGCTTTCCAATGACATCTACGCCCAACAAGACAGATATAAATACTTCGAGTATTGATTTTCAAGATACTTCTGTAGCGTTTGCCTACAAAACGGATAAAGAATTAAAGAAAACAGAGTGGCTTTTTTCGATGATGCAGAATCCGAAAATAGTTAAATTAGGTAATTCTTTAGCTATAAAAGCCATTGAATGGAATTTACCATTTGCGCAATCGGTTATAAAAAGTACAATTTTTAAGCAATTTTGTGGCGGTATAACACTGCTCGAAACGTCTAAAAGTTTGAAAGCACTTTCTGAAAAAAAAGTTCAAACTGTTCTCGATTACGGTGTGGAAGCGAAAGATTCGGAAGAAGATTTTAATCGCTGCATGGTTGAAAATATGCGCGCTATAGATTTTGCGTGTCAAATTGGGAATGTGCCTTTTGTGGTTGTAAAAATTACGGGTTTATTGCCTTTTCAGTTATTGGAAAAAATACAAACGAATGCGCCACTGACAAATGACGAGAATGCAACGTATTTTAATGGTTCAAAACGGATTGATGCTATTTGCAATCATGCGAGAGAAAAGAAAATAAAAATTTTAATTGATGCCGAAGAATCATGGATTCAAGACGCAATTGATAGGATTGCGAACATGATGATGGCGCGCTACAATAAAGATTCTGCGGTCGTGTATAATACTTTTCAGTTTTACAGACATGATAGATTAGATTTTTTGAAAAAATCGTTTGAAGCGGCTTCCGAAAAAAATTATTTCTTAGGCGCAAAACTTGTTCGCGGTGCTTACATGGAAAAAGAACGTACGCGTGCCGAAAAAATGAATTACAAAACGCCTATTAATCCCGATAAAATTACAACCGATAGTTTATTCAACGATGCCTTATTGTTTTGTGTCACGCATTACGAACGTATTGCTTGCATGAACGCGACGCACAATGCGCAAAGTACGCGCTTATTGGTTGATGTGATAGAAGAAATGGGAATCCCAAAAAATCATCCGCATTTTTATTTTTGCCAACTGTATGGCATGAGCGATAACTTGACTTTTAATTTAGCAAATGCGGGTTATAACGTGGCAAAATATGTAGTCTATGGTTCTGTTCACGATGTTGTGCCGTATTTAATGCGTCGCGCACAAGAAAATACTTCTGTTACAGGCGATGCAGGAAGAGAACTTACTTTGGTAAGAAAGGAATTAAATCGGCGTAAGATTTAACGCTCGCCCTATAATTTTTAGGAATAGAATAACGTTAGTTGTAATGAAATGTTAAAAACTAATAAATGATTTTTTTTAACGCCAACACTTCTTACATTTATTCAACCGATTTATTACGCTCCTAAACATCCATACTAAAGATGCGCAAAACCTTTACTTACGCAACTATTTTATTTTTTACGAACGTCTCAGCTTTTGCTCAATCCAATCAAGTTCGGATTCAACCCGATATTCGATTGTTCGACGCATTCGATAAAAAATTTGTTGAAGATATTGCAGCCAATGATTCCTTTTGGCTCTTAAAAAGCAATTTTTATCTGAATCATGCCGCTTTTTTTTGGGGAACGCCGAATGTGAAAGAGCAAGATGTTGCTAATATTCCTTTAGTGCATTTAAAAGATACTGCCAACTTTAATATTTACTTATTCGAGCGCGACCAAAAAATTAAACGCGACTATTACACCTACACTGTTTATAAAATTGTCGAATATCCAAATTTGTATTTAGTCTATTATCCCACCCACGATTACATCGAAAATTTTAACCGATTTTTAAAATTAGCTCAAAGCAATTAGCGATGAGTCTTGTGATGTTTACTTTTGTTTTTAAAAGACGAATCATCGCTATTAGGCTAAAACTTAAAATTAAAGCATGAAGAAAATATACAAGTCTAAGTATAAGGCAAAGGACAAAACGCAAAATGCAATTGTCAATTTTAAATTGTCAATTGTCAATTGTCAATTGTCAATTGTTTTTTTGCTTTTTGCAGTTTCGACAAATGCGCAAATCATTATGAAAAATGGATCAACGGCAGCGTGCGGTGGTTTATTTTACGATTCGGGCGGACCAAATGCTGGTTATAAAGCGAACGAGAATTATACATTTACGATTTGCTCGAATGATCCTAAAAATAATCACATCAGTCTGGGTTTTAATTATTTGGATATTAGACCTGGTGATGACCTTTGTTTTTTTGATGGTAAATTACCGTCGGATTCGTTACTGGCTTGTGCTTCCGATTTAGTGAATAATTCTAATTCGATTGTTGAAACGACATCCAAAAATGCTTCGGGTTGTATCACTGCGCGATTTAGGTCGGATGCCACAAATCAAGGCGGTGGTTGGGCAATGTTTATAACGTGCGTTCCTTCGTGCCAAACGGTGAAAGCTGTCATTGATGCTACAACACCGATTGTTCAACCAAAAGATACGGGATATATTGATGTATGTCCGAACGTGACGATGGTTAATTTTAAAGCGCATGGTATTTATCCGCTTAATCATTACGCGTATGCACAATCTGATTCGCTTTCTAAATTTGAATGGAATTTTGAAGATGGCTCTTCGGTGGCGTACGGAACAAACGTATGGCATGTGTTCACGCAATCGGGTGGTTATAAAGTGCGATTAACGATTACGGATACTGTCGGTTGTAAAAACATTAATTATATCAGTCAGCGCGTGCGCGTTTCGCCGAAGCCTGCGTTTAACGTGGGTACCATACCGAATAATATTTGTGTGGGTACGAGTGTGCAACTCAATAGTCGGGTTGATAAATTGGATAAATCATTTTCGGTATCGGCACAACCGAACACGGGTATCTTTTCTTTACAAGGTATTCGTTCCGGGCGATTATTTATTCCGGATGATTCTTCTAAAGTGTATCAGACGAGTATAAATTTTTCCGATTTTAGTCCGGGTCAAGTTTTTACACAGGCTAGCGATTTATCGCGATTGTTTGTAAATATGGAACACTCGTTTGCGCGGGACTTAGAAATTAAACTCATTTGCCCGAATGGTCAATCGTCTATTGTTCATAAATACGATTATCCGACGCGTTTTACGAATAAAATTAAAATCGGATTACCTAATTTAATGGATGCGCGGGGTAGTCTGGCTGATTTATTGGATTCTACAAAAAATCCACCAGGTTTTGGTTACACGTATGGTTGGACAAATGCGGGTACACGCACTTGGCGCTCTTTTACGAGGCCTTCACCAGGCGAAATATTTTTACCCGCAGGCGATTACAAACCCGAAGAAGCGTTTACAAATTTAATCGGTTGCCCCTTGAACGGTGAATGGAAATTACAAGTGCGCGATCTTTTTAATTACGATAACGGTTGGATTTTTTATTGGGGCATTGATTTTAATAAATCGCTTTATCCGGTGTCAGAAACTTTTAATACAAAAATTACGACGCACAGTTGGCAGATGAATCCGACGATTATAACGTATAATTCGGATTCTGTGTTTGCGCGACCGGCAAGCGCCGGTATAGCGACGTATAAATATGTGACGACGGACGATTTTGGTTGCACTTTCGACACCACTATTGCTGTTTCTGTTTTGCCAAAATATGCGCCCAATTGTAAAATGTGCGATCAAACATTTAAATCGCTGCGCGATACCGCGACGTGTTACACAGGCGTACCCATTAATTTAGATAAATCGGCATTAAAAACCGTGAATGAACGCATTAAATTTGAATCGTTTCCACAAACTACATTAGATAGTAGCGCTGCCAATGCAACTACGCCTTTCGTTTCTATTTTACCCGTTAATTATATTTTCCCGCAAAAAATACTTACTACTTTACAGACATTGGATTCGGTATGCGTTGACATTAATACGCAAAACGCGAACAATATGATGATTGATTTGCAAGCACCTTCCGGACAGAAACTCAGATTATTTGATAAGCGTGGTACAGTAGGCGCAAACATGGGCGCAAACCAAGGGCATAAAATGTGTTTTTCGCCGAGCGCTACACAAAATATTAGTTCTGCGACGGCACCTTTCACAGGTTTGTATCAACCGGAAGGCGGAAAATTAGCATGGGATTCACTGAACAGCGCGACACTGAACGGTAATTGGCAACTTTTAATATCCGAAGCGCGCAAACTTACCGTTGATACTGTTAATTCTTGGTTTTTATGTTTTAAGGGAGGGAACGATTTAAAATATTCATGGACACCCGTAAAATCTATTTCGTGCGGGAATTGTCCGACGCCTGTTGTTCAAATTATTGGATCTGCCCAATACTGGGTCAGTATTACCGATAGTTTGCAATGCAGTTATCGCGATTCCGTCAAAATTCAAGTGAAAGATTCACTGCGCGTATTAAACGCTGCGGCAATGAAAATAAATTATCACGATGTCATTTTTACATGGTCAGCTACAGCAGGTGTTACGCTCTATGAAGTCAGCGTTAACGGTAGTGCTTGGCAATTAGCGAATGGTGTTTTACAACATACCGCCAAAAATTTACCGAGTGGACAAAGTGTTAATTTTGCCGTGCGCGCAAAAGATGGTGACGGCAGTTGCGGTATTCAACCCTCGGCATTGGTGGCAAAAACTTTGGCGTGCCAAGCGAGTATTGGAACAGGTGCGAACAGAAAATTAATTATTGATTCCATAAAATGTTATAATGGCAGAAGCCCATCCGTTAATTTTAAATACGAAACAGGTTTTGTACCCTATACTTTCATCATTGATTCGTTTCAACAAAGTGGAGACGGTGTGTTTGTGAATAAAATTCGGGCGGGTACGCACCGCGCCGTTTTTATAGATGGTACGGGTTGTTCCGATACGCTCAATTTTAGTTTGGGTCAACCCGATTCGATTAAAATAAATGCGCTGCCCGATTCGGTTAAATGTTTTGGAAACACAGACGGAAAAATAACTTTAAATCCGACAGGTGGTATAGCACCCTACACATACAGCATCAACAATAGCACATTCGGCAATGCGAATGTTTTTACAGGACTCTCCACCAAAGCGTATAAACTGAGTGTGCGCGATGCTAACAATTGTACGCAAAGCGATTCTATTTCTGTTTTATCGCCCCAAAAATTAAATACGCAGTTATCAGCTATTGATGTACATTGTTTCGGCGACAGCACCGGGAAAATTGCGGTAACGACAACGGGTGGCATTTTACCCTATACTTATAATTGGTCGAATGGCGCCACAACTGCTACTATTAGTAATTTAAAAGCGCAGCAGTATTCCGTCATTGTTACCGATGCTAACGGTTGCCTAAAAAAAGACACTGCTACTTTAGCGCAAAATACGCAAATCGCTCTGATAGCGCAACAGGATTCGGTTAAATGTTTCGGCGGCTCAAACGGCACTGCGCGCGTGTCTGCCAGTGGCGGACAAGCACCGTATAATTATCGGTGGGCAAATAATGCTTTAGATTCTTTTATAAATAATGTTTCGGCCGGTATTTATGCCGTGCATATTACCGATGGTTCAGGTTGTTCGAGCGCGCTTTCTGTACCCGTTTTTCAACCAACACTTTTAAAAATAGATTCCGTTGTAGCCACGCCTAAAACGTGTTACAATGTAGATAATGGTCAAGCAAAAGTTTTTGTGAGTGGCGGAACTAAAAACTACACGTACAAATGGTCTAATAATGCCGTAACGCCTGCTATCACAAATTTAAGTTCGGGAAAAGTTTCTATCACTGTCTTGGATGCGCACGCTTGCTCTGCCAGAGATACAGCGTTTATAAAAAGTCCTGATAGTATCTCTGCTTATTTTACAGCAACGCCCATAACGTGCAACGGAACTTCAACGGGTAGTTTAAAAGTGAGTGCCACAGGGGGCACAGGTAATTTAAATTATGTTTGGAGCACTACGCCAAAACAAACGAGTAGTGCCATCAGTAAAATTCCGACAGGAAAATATACAATCACCATCACTGATGCCAATGGTTGCGTTTTTCAGCGCGATACATCCTTAGTTGAACCACCCAAATTAATTGCGGGTATTAATAATTTTACCAACGCTAAATGCAAAAACGGCTCGGACGGAACTGCAACGGTTGTTGCTAAAGGTGGATCGCCTTATTCTGCGCCGCAAATAGAATATCTGTACAAATGGAGCGATCCGTTGATGCAAGAAACTTCCACCGCGTTTAAACTTGCAAAAGGTACTTATACCGCTACTGTTACCGATTCAAACGGTTGTACGGATATAGCAACAGCCATTATAGACGAACCGACCGCTTTAGTAACGGTACGCGCTACACAAACGCGATTAGCCTGCTTCGGGCAAAATAATGGCGAAATGAAAGCGATCGGTGTCGGTGGAACAGGTACGTATATTTATTTATGGAGCAATTTGCAAAATACGCAAACCGTAACGAATGTTTCTAAAGGTCGTTACTTCGTGGTTTTAAAAGATTATAATGGTTGTTTTGCCAACGACTCCATAGATATTACATCTTATGATTCCATCAGTATGAAACTGACAGCCACACCGTCGACGTGTAATAGTTTTACAGACGGTTCTGTGAGTGTCAGCAGTATTTTGGGTGGTGCCGGCAACAATAATTTAAAAAATTATACGCTGCAATGGAATTCTACACCGATTCAAACAACCGTCAGTGCGCAAAAAATTAAAGGCGATAAAACGTATAGTTTGCGGGTTACGGATTCCGTAGGTTGCCAAAATACAGGTTATATTTATTTGCCTCAACCCGGCCCCATTACTTTTACCACGGCGACGCAATCTGTAAAATGTTACAAGGGTTCTGACGGCGAAGCACAAATAAATCCGCAAAGTACCATCAATGTTTTCACTTACAAATGGTCACCCCAAGCCAATAACCAAACAACGCAGCGCGCTACAAATTTAGCAGCCGGTAGTTACAGCGTGACAGTAACAGATTCAACGGGTTGTAAAATTAATACAACTGTCCCCGTGGCTCAACCGAATAAATTAACCCTGAGCTCAAAAATTATTATTAATAATAAATGCGTCGGCGATACAACAGGGAGCGCCAGTGTTTCAGCATTAGGCGGTGCTTCGCCGTACAAAATTCTCTGGTCGAATAATCAAAATACCTTTCAGATAAACAGTCTGAAATCTGGAATTTACATTTTAACCGTTGTTGATAATAACGGTTGCACCATTACTGATACAGCGCACATCACTTCACCCACCGCTTTAGATGCCGATGTAAGTATCAGCAATGCACTGTGTTACGGTTCATCGGAAGGCGCCATTATGATTAATGCTTTTAATGGTACACCGCCATACCTATTTAGTATTGATGGAAAAAACTTCGTCAGCTCCAACCGATTTGTTGGTATAAAACCCAACGATTACAACGTTTTTGCGCGCGACGCCAACGGCTGTTTGTGGTTCGATAAAGCCACTGTAAAATCACCGCCCCAATTTATTATTGCATTAATGGATAGCGTTTCTATTAATTTGGGAGATTCTTTGACCTTAACGCCAACCGTTATAAATAATCAAGGAGATGTAACCTATCAATGGCTACCGAGTTACGACGGAACGCTCTCGTGTCTGAAATGTATAAGTCCGATAGCAAAGCCACCGTTTTCCATAGATTATGTAGTAGTAGTAACCGATAGCGTGGGTTGTCGCGCAACGGCATCCGAAAAAGTAACCGTTTATAAACAGCGTGGCATTCTTGTGCCCACCGGTTTTACGCCCAATGGTGATAACGTCAACGACGTTTTGCGCGTACACGGTAAACCGGGCACGAAAATAAAAACGTTTAGAATTTACGATCGGTGGGGTGAATTGCTGTATCAATCGGATAATTTTAGCGTGAATGATGAAAATTTTGGTTGGGATGGTAGCTTTAAAGGACAAATTATGGGCGCTGGTACGTATGTTTGGTACGCCGAAGCACTTTATCCGGACGGAACAACCGAAATTGATAAAGGCAATACAACTTTAATTCGTTAAGGAGACATTTTTTCCTATTCATATTGTCCGCTAATCAGACAATTAGCATAAACATTGGATAGCATAAAACATTCTTATGGTCCGCTATACGTACAATTAGAGGACCATAAGAATAGCAGTTAAACTAAAATCATTTAAAATTACATAATGAAATACAGCATACAATTAGCACAGTATTTGAATAATACTGCGCGCATCAGGCGATTAGCACTGTTTTTAAGTAGTATGCTCATCGGGCAATTTGCCCTCAATGCGCAAGATCCCATCTATTCGCAATTTTACAATGCGCCACAACTTTTAAATCCTGCTATGACAGGAATTTTTCAAGGCAGTGTGCGCGCAAACGTAAATTACCGTCAACAATGGTCGGGTGTTTTCTCAGATGTTTCTATTCGTACAGCTTCGGCAGGTGCAGATTATCGCTTTCATGGCATTTCTGACGATTATATTGCGATAGGTTTATCGGGCATTTCCGATAATGCGGGCGGTTACTCCGATTTGCAAACCCATTCGGGTGCCTTTGCGGCGTCTTATTTGAAACAACTCGGCGGCGATAGATACAGCACATCGAGCCAGTATTTAGTGGCGGGTTTGCAAGTAGGCATTGCGCAGAAAAAAATTACTAATAATTTGTGGTACGATAGACAATTCGATCCCACCACTTACACCGTTAATACGTCGCTTTCGAGCGGTGAGTTTTTGCCACAATCGAATAACTACACCGATTTTAATTTAGGTTTGATGTACTACAACGTCCTGGAGGGAAATCATAGTATTTATTTTGGTGCCGCTGTTGATCACATTAATCAACCCAAAGTTTCATTTTTGGGGAATACCAAAGAAGTATTGCGCCCACGTTTAGTTTTTCACGGCGGCGGACAATTCCCTTTGCGCGATGAACTGACTGTTTTACCATCCGTTTTAATAACACTGCAAGGTCCATCCATGTACTCTACCGTCCAAACCAGTTTTAGATATACCAATAACGATTGGAACGAATTAGCCATTCGTGCCGGTGGCGGTTTTCGCGTTGTGAATGGTTTTGTTTACGATCCGACCAACACTCCAGGTAGTAGTAATTTAATTCTGGATGCGCTGATAGTTTCCATGATGTTTGAAAAATCTCGATTTATATTCGGTTTAAGTTACGATATTCACACGTCGAGTATTGTTTCACCCACGAATGGTCGTGGCGCTTGGGAACTTTCTCTTATCTTTGTGGCACCAGAAAAAGAAAAGGTAAACACATCGTGTCCTAAATTTTAGTTTCAATTATTATGATTCAAATCGGTTACACGCGCAAAAACCATGGATTAAAAGGTGAAATAAAATTTCATGTTGAAGACGCTTTTTTCGATGATTTTATGGATGCTGACGTGGTTTTAATTGAAGTGAACAACAAAAAAAAACCTTACTTCATCGAGGATATTCGCGCCGGAAACAATACCATCGTTAAACTCGAAGATGTTGACACGCCTGAAGCAGCAGCGCAACTCAATCATTGCGCCATTTTTTTGCGCGCTTCCGATATTTCAGCGGAAAACCACACCGAAGATGATTTTTATCCATATCGTCACACCGTTGGTTACACTATTTATAATAACGATGATGTATTAGGCATCATCGAATCGCTCGAAGAGTTTCCGCAACAACTTATGGCGGTTATTAACTATCAGCGATCAGTTATCAGTAATCAGCCTTCAGCTTCCAACTCAGTTCCTAGCCCAAAACTAATCCCGCTGAATCCCGCTTATGTAAAAAAAGTTGATAACGTCCAAAAAATTATTATTCTCAATTTACCAGATGGATTGCTCGATTTATAAGCTAATCAAAAACTGTGCTACTCGAATAATAGCACCGTTTTTGAGTAGCTAAATGCTAAATGCTGGATGCTGTATGCTGATAGCTGACGGCTGAAAACCATTTAATTAGTAACTTTAATTTCTATTAATTACTTTGCGTAGATTTAACTTTAAGATTTGGTTTATTTTTGCTGTCATTTTACAAACAATTGACAATGAAGAAAATTATCTTTTTGAGTACGATTACATGTTATTGTTTACTTTTTGCACTGAGTCCATTGCTCAAGGCTCAAAATCAAACAGACTGTGTTGAACTCCCCAAAAAAATTTCTGAAGTCTTCAAAGATGGTAAATCGGTGCGTATTACGCTGCAATCACCGAACGATCATCTAACAATTTTGTTCGAAATGGATTCGTTGTTGCATTGGCACGCCGTTTTTACCGATTATTCAAAAGAAAACGCAAAAATTGCCATTATTGGAATTGGTAAAATTATTTATTATTCTGAATCAGAAACAAGAGTTTGGTCAACTGAACAACCGAGCACATTTATTTATACGGCTCAATTAGAATTTCTTAAAAAATTTAAGACAATCTTTGAAAAAAATTTTTCTAATTGTACTTCCATCAATGAAGCAAAATCAACCAATAAAACTTATTCCAGCTTCACCTTTCATATTGATAAAGATACTTTCAGAACAAGTCTGAATAAAACGACAGATCGAATTGAAAATATTAAAGGTGTAACTAACCAAAATAAATTTAATTGCTTTTTAGGCTTACCCCTCAAAATTATTGAACCGACAAGAGAAGCTTCTAACGACGTGAATTTTGGTTACACTTTTTTTCCACCTACTTTTAGCGAAACCGAAGAATCTGATAGCGATGATCCTATTTTTGTACTTCCTGAAAAGCAACCAGAATATGAAGGTGGTTACCAGAACGTCGTAAAAATTCTTTCTGAAAATATTAAATATCCCGGTTCGGCAAAAAATGCAGGTGTTGAAGGAACAGTTTATGTGGGTTTTACAATAGAGAGAAATGGATCAATGACAAATTTTAAAATTAAACGCAGCGTTAATAAATCATTAGATAGCGAAGCGATGCGCGTTGTAAAATTACTGGGTAATAATTGGATTGCGGGTAGCAACAACGGACAGAAAGTGCGCTGCGCTTACGTGTTGCCTATCAAATTTGCATTCAAATGAGTATCGGACGGCTACACTTTTAATTTTCCCAATCCACCATCAATACCAATTATTTGACCCGTCATCCAAGAACTTTTAGGACTCAATAAAAAAACAGTGGCTTCTGCAATATCATCCGACGTGCCGAAACGACCGAGTGGATGGCGTTTATTGCTCGCTTCGCGTTTTTCATCGGTGCTCAATAAATTTGCTGCCAACGGCGTATCCGTTAATGCTGGCGCAATAGCATTCACGCGAATTTTTTGCATCGCCCATTCCGCTGCCAGTGACCGTGTTAAACCTTCAATCGCACCTTTCGACGCTGCGACAGATGCGTGGAATCCCATGCCTGTTTGCACTGCCACCGTTGAAAACAAAACAACGGATGCTGTTTCCGATTTTTTTAATTTGGATAAAGTTGCTTGTAAAACGGCAACCGCACCCAATACATGAATATCAAAATCACGTTTGAAATCCTCGAGTGAAAAACGATGAAATGGTTTTAGATTTATCGTACCTGGCGCATACACTACACCGTCTAAAATATCCGGCAAACCTGACCACTCGGTGGCATTAGGGTTTTGCGCATCGAAACTAAAATGCTGTTGCACTACAAAATCGGGTTCTTTGCGTTGTGCTGAATACACTTGCGCGCCTTGTTCTATTAATATTTCGGCTGTTCGTTTACCAATCCCTGAACTCGCACCGACAACTAAAAAATTCTTTCCGTTCATAATAAATTAATGTGACTCTATAACATAGAGTGGTTTTTATTGTTTAGATTTAATGCTATTTGTTTCTATGAAATAAAATTCAACCAATTGTGTTATTTTCGCACAAAAATTTACCATGTCAGAAATTCAAACGACCGAAATATTAACCACGCCACTCACCGAAATACACATTGCACTCGGTGCAAAAATGGCGGCGTTCGCAGGCTATAATATGCCAATTTCGTACTCGAGCATAAAAGAAGAACATAAATGTGTGCGCGAAGCTGTGGGTGTTTTCGATGTCAGTCATATGGGCGAGTTTATTTTGCGCGGTAAAGATGCGCTCGCAGTTTTACAAATGGTGAGCTCAAACGATGCGTCGAAATTAGAAATTAATCAAGCGCAATACGCTTGTTTGCCGAATGAGCAGGGTGGCATTGTGGATGATTTTTTGGCGTATAGACTCACAGAAAATTTTTGTGCCGCTGGCGAAAATGCGTTTATGTTGGTAGTTAATGCGTCGAATATTGATAAAGATTTTGCGCACATTGCTAAATATGCCGCAGGTAAATTAGTAACTTTTTTAAACATTAGTGATCAAACAGGTTTGCTCGCAGTGCAAGGACCTAAAGCGCACGCCGTTTTGCAAAAACTTACCGATATTGATTTAAAAGAAATTGCTTATTATCATTCTTCGCGCGGTGTGGTTGCTGGCATATCGAACGTGATTATTTCAAATACAGGTTATACAGGTTCGGGTGGATTTGAGCTTTATGTACACGAAAAAGAAACCGTTAAACTTTGGAATGCACTGTTTGAAGCTGGTGCCGCCTTTGGAATTTTACCAATTGGTTTGGGTGCGCGCGATACGTTGCGACTTGAAAAGGGTTTTAATTTGTATGGCAACGATATTGACGATACTACGAATCCGATTGAAGCGGGATTAGGTTGGGTGACAAAACTAAATAAAGAAAATTTTGTCGCAAAAAATATTATCGAACAATTAAAAACGACTGGAGTAGCGCGCAAATTAGTAGGTTTTACTTTAAATGAACGCCGTGTGCCGCGACACGGTTATACTATTTTAGATGCAGACGGAAAAAATATCGGTGTCGTGACTTCGGGTACTTCTTCGCCAACGTTGGATATTCCCATCGGAATGGGTTATGTAGCCACAGAAAACGCAAAACTTGGCGCATCCATTTTTATTGATTTCGGTGCAAAAAAATTAGAAGCAACCATCATTAAACCGCCGTTTGTAAAATAATTTGGAATTATAAATTATTGACGTAATTTCGCACCTCAAACAATCCGTAGCTCAGTTGGTTAGAGTATTACCTTGACATGGTAGGGGTCAGTGGTTCGAATCCACTCGGGTTGACAATAAATTAAGAGTGAACAGTGAAAATTTAATTTAATTTTAAATTTTTGTTGTTCACTTTTGTTTTTAAACGGTTTACTTGTTCCGCAATATCCATTAATTCAGCTTTCATTAAATTTGTACAATTTTGAAATGCTATCTCAAGTTCATTTCTTTTTGGATTTCCAATCGGAAAAATATTATTCATAAGGTGTGATTTAAAACGTGTATCTTCATCTTCAATTTTTAATAATTGCGTCAGAAATTTTCTCAATTCAAAATCTTCCGTAGCATCAGAAGCCAATTGCTCGGCGTAATCGTTATCTGAAATATCTCCAGACCAATACGGTTTTTGCTCAACGGAAAAATTATCTGGTATTTCTAAAAATTTTTGTTTCCCAATATTGTGCTTTTTACCATTTAATTCAACAAAATAGGGAAGTTCAATAATAGTAAACTTACCTTTGCGGACGTATTCATGAACAAATTGGCGTGAAACGCCGCGTTCTAAACAATAATCCTTTACAGTAGTTAGTGTCATTTATTTTAATTTATTTTAAGCGTCATTATCCTCTTCATTAATTTGATTTTCCAAATCAATCATTCTTTTCCGAATTTCATTAATCCAATCCAGCATAATATCAGTTTCTTTCGAGTTTTTTACCATTGTTCTGAATCGGAATAAAAGCCTTTATAAATTACCTGTTTAACCTTTCAAACTCTTCGTTTTCGCTTTCTATTTTATTTATTCATAGTTGTTAATCTAATTGTTACTGTAAGATTAAAACACTTTACACTCTGACAAGTATTTCTTTTCTACAAAATAAATACTTTAGAAAAATATTTACAAATTTTAGCATTAAGTGATTTATTATTTAATTTACACACTATTTCTAAACACAAAAGTTATTATGGCAACATCAAAAATTCGGCAAGTTTTTTTATGTCTTTTCTTTTTTTCTTTACTTTGCAATTTACCAATAAATGCGCAATCGCAAACTGTTAAAACAAAATCCACTGAATGGCGGCAATTATTTAACAGAAAAGATTTAACGGGTTGGCAACACGTCGGGCCAGGCGAACATTTTATTGAAAACGGGTTAATAGCCAGCAAAGGTGGCATGGGCTTATTGTATTGGACGGGCGGTAAACTAAGTCATTGCACTATTAAAGTGGTTTACAAAATGCAAAAGTTTAATTCTAATTCGGGTATTTTTATTCGCATCCCGATTGAGCCTAAAGAACCTTGGATGCCCGTTTATTATGGTTACGAAGTGCAAATTGATAATCATCCGGAAACCTCAAACGAAGATGATTATCATATTTCGGGCACTTTATATTCACTTACAAAACCGCTTTCAAAACCAGGTAAACCCGGACCAGATGAATGGAACACGATGGAAATTACTTTAGATGGTGCGCGCACTATCGTTTATTTGAACGGCGAAAAAGTTACAGATTACAAAGAGGGCGATCCAACGCCAGAAAGAAAATTTGATTTTGAACCTTTTAAAGGTAAACGACCCAACGCAGGCTACTTTGGCTTGCAAAATCATGGCGCAGATGATATTGTATATTTTAAAGAAGTCGCTATAAAAAAAATGAAAGAATGAAAATGAAGGAATGAGAGCGTGAAAAAATAAAAGTTAAAACCAATTTCATGAAAAAAGAACTATTAGAAAATTCCATACCGCGCAAAGCATTTATCAAAAATTCTGCAATTGCTATGACGGGTTTGACTATTTTGCCGCGTTGGGTTTTAGGCGGAAAAAATTTTGTTGCGCCGAGCGATAAAATTTATATCGCTGCTATCGGTTGCGGTGGTGAAGGAGAAAACGATATTCATCATTTTGTAACGGCACCTAAAAAGAATGCACAAATTTCTTTTTTATGCGATGTGGATGATAGACAAGCTGCACCACGCAGAAAAGAGTTTCCGAACGCTAAGTATTACCACGATTGGCGCGAAATGTTCGACAAAGAATCAAAAAATTTTGATGCGGTGACTGTAGCAATTCCCGATCATAACCATGCGACAGTGGGTTTAGCAGCAATGCAACTGAACAAACATTTGTATTTGCAAAAACCGTTAACGCACGATATTTATGAAGCGCGCATATTAACCGAAGCCTCTAAGAAATATAAAGTGGTTACACAAATGGGTGATCAAGGGGCATCGTGCGATGGTATGCGCACTTTGCGCGAATGGTTTGAAGCTGGATTAATTGGCGATATTGAAAAAATTTATTGCTGGACGGATAGACCTGTCTGGCCTCAAGGTACTACGTGGTCGAAAGCAAAACCACCGATTCCGAAAGAACTAAAATGGGATTTATGGCTCGGAACAGCACAAGAAACAAATTATATCGAAAATTTGGTGCCGTTTAATTGGCGCGGTTGGTGGCAATTTGGTACGGGCGCACTCGGCGATATGGGTTGTCATATTATGGGACCACCGTTTAAACTTCTTGAATTAGGTTATCCGACAGAAATTTCAGGAAGTGCGAGTACAGTGTACAGCGGTATTTTTAAAGAAGGCATTTATCCTGAAAGCGGACCCGTTTCCAGTTCCCTCAAATTTAAATTTACTTTAAAAAATGGAAAAAATATTGATTTATTTTGGATGGACGGCGGCATTATACCCGAACGTTTAACCGAATTAGATCCAGATGTTAATTCAAACGATGCGCTTGGCGATATTTCTTCCGAAAATGATTTTGAAGGCGCAACGATGTTTTTTGGCACTAAAGGAAAAATTTCGTGCGGTTGGGGTGGTTCTCATCCGCGTGTTTTTACTAAATTGCTTAAAGAGGAAGCTAAAAGTATTGCAGAAAAATATCCGCGTGTGCAAGGCGGTATGGATGGTCATTGGTGGCAATGGGTGGATGCGTGCATTGCGGGTTACGGAAAAATGGATGTTGATTCGCCGTTTGAAGGTTATGCCGGACCGTTAACTGAAACTGTTTTGCTCGGTAATTTACTTTTGCGCAGCTTTAACGTTCAAGAAAAAATAAAACGTATTGATCCGGTGTATGGTGCGCAAGAAGGTTTTAAATTTTCTGGAAGATATAAAGCCCTGCAATGGGATGGCGCGAACATGAAAGTGACAAACTTTGAACCGGCAAATCAATTTATAAAACGGGATTATAGAAAAGGGTGGGGCGAATTAAAACTTTAAAAGTAAAAGATGAAAATTATTGTTTCCGACGTCGCGCTGATAAGTATTTGATTAAAATTAAAATGTTAACTAATTTTCTTACACTTAGTTATTTGTAACTACTCAGGTACAATTTATTTGTGTCGTAAAATGGACGGTTCGAGTCGTTCGGCGAGGCTCTCGAACCGTCAGTCGAACAATAACTAATGATAAACTTTTAAAAGTATAGCGAAATTTGCAAGTAAACCCCCAAAAAAGGCGGGACGCTGAGCGACGATAGGAGCGCAACCGCCTTTTTTGGGTTTACTGCAAATTTACGCGGGCTTTTTGCGGCAACTTTTTTGCGAACTTTTTTTTGCCAGAAAAAAAGTGGAATAAAAAATGATTTTTCAAAAGAAAATATGAGTACCTGAGTAGTTACAGTTATTTTAAGTGTATTTTATAATCTTGATACAAATCATTTATTTTGATTTTTATTGAAAATAAATGGAACTTTACACCTAAAATTTCTTTTAAAAGAGAAAAAATAATGCTGAAAAATATAGTCTGCTTAATGTTTTTTTTTGTTGCTGTGGTGCATACTGTTTTCGCTCAAACAGATAGTACACTTCTTCCGATTGATTCGCTCGGAAACCAATTAGATACTACGTACTCGCAAGGTGAAAACGTCGAAGATTTTGATCCCACCGTGTATTACTCGAAGGATTATGCTGCATCAAAAATAGTAGTGCGACGTTTCGACACATCGGAATGGCGCAAGCTGACAAAAAATTTAGACTATAAAGAATCGAAGCAAAAAAAAATTGAAGCACCTAAAAAGTATAAACCGTTTTCGTTTTCGGAAGAATTTAAAACTTTGATCCGACTTTTTATGTGGTTGGCTTTAATATCCGGGTTAGCAGCGTTGGTTTGGTTGGTCATAAGTCGCGGCGGATTTAATAATTTGTTCAGTAAAAATAATAGAATTAATAGCACCGAACAAATTGTGGATTACCACGCGATTGACGAAGAAGAAATTACGAATAACGATTTTCCAAAGCTGATACAAGCAGCATTGAGCGATAAAAACTTTCTGATGGCTTTGCGTTTAAATTATTTATATGCACTCAAAAGTTTGGAAGATGCCGAATTAATACGCTGGAAGCGCGATAAAACAAATGGAAATTATGTGCGCGAGCTCTCAATAATGCCCGAGTTTCAATCATCTTTTAAAATATTGACGCGCGAATTTGAATTCTATTTTTACGGTAAATTTCCTTTTAGTGAAAATCTGTACAATAATATAGCTCAGGCGTTTATTGATTTTATCGAAAAAGTGCAGTTACACGCCTCAAAAAATAAAATGACGGACGATGAAAAAAATATTTAAGGTTTTTACGCTTTTTTAGAGGCGCTATTTGGAATTATAAAAATTGCAATGCTATATTTGCACCGCATTTTGAAATTACCAATGCAGAAGTAGCTCAGTTGGTAGAGCACGACCTTGCCAAGGTCGGGGTCGCGAGTTCGAGTCTCGTCTTCTGCTCAGAAATAAAAAACCACCGAGAGGTGGTTTTTTATTCTAAAATAAAATTTTGTACTGCCCAGGTGGTGGAATCGGTAGACACGCAGGACTTAAAATCCTGTGAGAAGCAACGCTCGTAAGGGTTCAAGTCCCTTCCCGGGTACAAATTTTGAAAGCTATAACTTAGGTTGTAGCTTTTTTTGTTTAATTTCGTAACCGCTCGCTTCAAGCCTTACGAAAATTACCAAAGCTTGTTAAACTATTTACCCTTGCCATTCATTTTCAAAAAAACGTAACCCATTACGCTCTTGCAAATATTTAGACTTGCAAGAGCGAGAGCGATTTTTAACATGGTGTGATAGCGAGGTAATCATGCTGAAATAAAACGCTAAATGTACGTTATCTTTTTATTTGTAGTTTTAAATTCTTCAAATTTATGATTAAAGTGTCTCTGGTTGTTAAAAGCAACATAATCTATCCCAATACAAGGGCTCGTGTCTCCGTCAATTAATTTAGTGCCAACAAAAGAAAAAAATCTTAAAGCTTTGAGTTTATTCAACCATCTTAAATTGTCAATATCACCGCAACTACTTAATCTCAATTTTGTTAGATTCTTGCATTTTTGCAAATATTCATAATCACTTACTTTTCTACTATTTTCAAGAGCAAAGTTAGTGAGGGATGAACTAAAATTCTGAATACCATTTAGACTTTTCAATGTACTACAATAATAACCCTCAAATACTTTAAGATTTGGTAGCGATAAACCCTCTAAATCCAATATATTTGACTCAGTAATTTCTAAACTTTCTAAAGACTCTGGCAATTTTATTTCTTTGAAGGATTTTGATTTTGGTTTAAATTTCCAAATTTCAAGTTCTTTAAGTTTACTATTGACCGATAAATCTGGAAACTTTAAATGCCAATCAATTGATAAGAATTCTAAATTTTTAAATTTTGAATATTCTAAATGCGGCAAATTTTTATTAAGATTGACGTGTAGTTTTTTCAAATTTTCCAGATAATAAATTCCCGAATAGTCATCCAATCCAAGGTCACTTATAAATATTTCCTCAATAAAATCAATTTTCTTTAAGAAAGATAAATTTTCTATTGAGTTAGTTAAACCAAGAGAAATAGATAGTATTTTATGGTTTTTAATATAGTTAAGGGCCGACTCTAAATAGTTATCTCTAAGACTAAAGGTTTCATAATTATTTAAACCTGTATAGAATTCAAAACCATCGCGTTCAATTTTAGGCATATTTTTTAAATTTTAGACAAAAATAAGTTTTATTCGTACTTACAAGAAATTTAACTAATGATCACCATCTTGTTTTCTATATTTTGTACCGCTCGCTACAAGTCTTACGAAAATTACCAAAGCTTGTTAAACTATTTACCCATCTTCCAATAATGCAGACGCTTGTTTCAGTTTTCAAACTGAAATCTACTATTTTTCTGTCTCTGACTGCTTTCTAAAACTGAGCCAGATTATATGTTTGATCTACAACCATAAGAAATAAGAAATTCAGACATTTTATCAATACGCCCTTAATGTCAAAGTACTTTGAAAAAAAATAAGTTCAAACGTTGAGAAAATACAATTTCTACTTAACTTTTAGGATTATTTCATAGAACTAACAAGTAGGCGTCGGAGACGCTAAAATAATAAGATTCAGTTTGAAAACTGAATCAAGCGGCTGCGTTATTGAAACAATTTCTGCTCAATCAATTTTTCAAACCAAGTGTTTTAGTAAACATAACGAGTACCAGCGGTTTCGTACCATTACTGCTTTCTTTTGAATTTGCGAAACTTCAAACTAAAAACTTTTTCCAATCCACCCAAATGTAAGCGTATTTATCAAAATTTTCTCTAAATGCCACAAACTACGTTTTGCGCATATTGCAAATCTTCACTTATCTGGAAACTTAATTCCTGTTAATTCGCTACACACATGCAAAAGTTTTTCCTGAAATAAAATATCATCGGCTGTTTGATTGTAGCTTTTTTTATTTTTGAATGGTAGAAGTACGAATTGATTAATTCCTTGAAAATCAAAAACTGAGTAGACCCAAAATGTACACCAAAGAACTTAAATTTTCAAATTTGCCAAAGTCTGTTCTCACCCTTGCTTTTCAATTTTTACCTTTCGCCATCCTAAAAAAAACTTATAAATTCAAACCAAAGTTGGTCTAATTGTAGCTTTTTTATTTTCTTTGCGTTTCAATAGAAAAGTTGATACCGAGATGCTATAATGGCATCTTTAAAAATCTAAGATATGGCTACAGCAGTAAAACATAAATTGTCGCACATGGTGCGCAACATGGCAGAAAGTGAGACAATTAAAATGGCACAAATGGCGCGTAATTTAAAAGCGCAAGGTCACGATGTGATTAGTTTGAGTTTGGGTGAGCCCGATTTTGATACGCCGGATCATATAAAAATGGCAGCTGTCAAAGCACTTGCCGATGGATTTACAAAATATACCGCCGTTTCGGGCAATGCCGATTTGCTTGAAGCCATTTGTAAAAAATTTAAACGCGATAATCAACTCGATTTTACGCCACAACAAATTGTGGTGTCGAACGGCGCAAAGCAAAGCATCGCTAATGTGGCATTAGCTTTATTAGAAGAGGGCGACGAATGCATTGTTTTTGCACCGTATTGGGTGAGTTATTTAGAAATTGTGCGTATGACGGGTGCAACGCCTGTAATAGTTAAAGCGGGTGTTGATCAAGATTTTAAAGTTACGGGTGAGCAAGTTAAAGCTGCCATTACCGAGCGCACTAAAATGGTTTTGTTTAGTTCGCCTGTTAATCCGACGGGTTCGGTATTTACTAAAAGTGAATTGCGCGAAATTGCCGAAGTATTAGCGCCGTATCCGGATATTTTTATTTGTAGCGACGAAATTTACGAGTATATAAATTTTACAGGTCATCATTATAGCATGGGTGCTTTTGAAGAAGTTAAAGATAGAACGATTACCGTTAACGGATTTGCAAAAGGTTACGCAATGACGGGTTGGCGTTTAGGTTACATTGGTGCACCGAAATGGATTGCCGATGCGTGCAGCAAAATTCAAAGTCAGATAACGAGTGGTGCAAATTCGTTTAGTCAGAAAGGTGCTGCATTTGCTTTGAATGCACCTTTGGATGAAACGTATAAAATGCGCGACGAATTTAAACGCCGTCGCGACATAGTCATAGATTTATTGAGTGCCATTCCAGGTTTGCGCGTCAATCAACCACAAGGTGCGTTTTATTTATTTCCCGATTGCAGTCATTATTTTGGAAAATCTTTTGGTGAAACAGTTATTAAAAACGCCGATGATTTGTGCGATTATATCATGCAAACTGTTTATGTCGGTTTAGTGAGTGGCGGAGCATTCGGCGATCCAGATTGTTTTCGTCTCAGTTACGCAGCTTCCGAAGCACAACTTCGCGAGGCGATTGCACGCATTGCGAGTGCTTTAGCGAAATTAGTGTAAAACAATTAAAACATACTCTAAAACTTTGGGCATTTACCGCTCATAAACTGAAAGTAAGTGCGCTTGCTGGGTTTGGTGAGTGCATGCCATTTAGGCGTTTTATAATCTTTAACTTCGTCGCAAACGATGTAAGAACCGTGCACATAATAGTTTGCTATCAGTGGTTTTGTCATTGATTCAGGCTCGACCGTTGGCATAACAGCTTCAAAATTGCAACCCGATTGGTTTTTGTCAACCGTTTCGACGTAATAAATGGTGATGAAGTTTTCTTTGAAATTTTTGGTGAGTGCTTCTTTTGTTTTTAACTTTTCTGCGCTTGCACTTTCAGTTTGAGCGGTCATGGCATCTTTTAAAAAATCTTTCATCAAAGCCTTGTTGTGCCTCGGAATAGAAAAATTTGCGTCGGCAGCAATAGCTCTATCGAAATAACTTTTAGATTGAAAAGTGTCGTACTGTAAGGCTTTAATGATGCCGATATTATTTATACCCGCTTGCGTTTCCGATTTTCGGTAATAAGCGATGGCAGTATCGTATTGCAAGTTATCTTTGTAGACTACGCCTTTATTATTTATGAAATTGGCATTCGTGGGATCTTTTTGTAAAACCTTATCAATAGTTTTAAGTGCCAATTTAAAAAAATGCGATAACGAATCTGTTGGATTTAAGTCGCGATAATCGCTCAAAAGCGCACTGTAAGCACGCGCTAAACTGTTGTAGTATAGTACGTTGTTGGTATCAATACTAATCGCTTTTTTTAATTCTTCAATAGCTAAAGTATTATTTTTGAGTTGGCAGTTTAACAAACCTAAATTACTCCATGCTTCATGGCATTTCGGATCAAGTTTGATGGCTTGTTCAAAATCTTTTTTAGCATTATTGAAATCACCGAGCCAAAAATAACAGCTCCCGCGATTAACCAAATTAGATACATTTTTAGAATCAATCGTGGCTGCATTTTGAAAATAAGTAACCGCTTCCTTAAATTTTTTGATACGCAAATAAAATAAACCGAGTTTGATTAAACGCGTGAGTTCATTGACGGAGTTGGTTTGAACGCCCGCTTTTTTTAATAAATTCACCGAAAGCTCATATTTTTTAAGTGCATCGTAATCTAAACCGAGAACAAATTGGGCTGATCCATGTTTTTCAAAATTTGGTGCGTGTTGTAGCGCAGAGAGCAAATGCTCAGTAGAAGCGTTAAAATCTTCGGTGTAAAATTCGCAAATACCTTGCCCGTAAAGTGCTAAAACATTTTCAGGTTGAAAACTTAAAACCTGCGAAAAATGAATTTTTGCAGCCGTATAATTTCCGTATTCCGTGTAAAGCATTCCCAAACTGTTGAGAGCTTGTAAATTATCGGGGTTCTTAGCTAAAATTTGTTTGTAAAAAGAAATCGTTTTATGTTTATCTACATCCGAAAAATTCTGTTGACTAAAACTTTCTATTTGCGATTCTACGGCATCGGGATAAATAGCGTTGAGTTTTCTAATTTGTAAATTTGCTTTTAAACTATCGCCAAGACCTTTGTAAGCATGTGCTAAACCTAAAATTACAGATTTATTGCGCGGCATTTTTTCTTGTGCTTTGCTATAATTTTCCAAAGCATTCTCCCATTCACCGCGTTTTTCGTAACAAATGCCATAAGCGAGCGCAACAATCGGATCGTGTTTCGAATTTATTTTATTGAGCGAAGACAATGCAGCTTCTGTATCGCCTTGTTTGAGCGAAACGTGTGCGTGGTTGAGTAACGTGTTGTTATAATTTTCGTCGTTGATGTTCGGTTTTTCTAATTCTTCCTCTAAAAGTTTTTTGGCGTTTTCGTACTGATCACTTTTATAGTACGTTAGTGCTAATGCTTGTTGATAATTCACAGAATTATCGGAACTCACTAATTTTAAAGTATCGGCAGCAGCTTGATAATTGCCGAGTGCTAAATTGGCTAAAGCGATATTGTATAGCAAATGATTGTCGGTAGGTGCTAACTTTAGTGCTTCATAGAATAAAACAAGTGCGGTTTTAGGTTGGTTTTTTTCCATTAATAAAACACCGCGTGCGTTCAAAACTTTCCAATAATCGTCGCAATTTTTGGAAACTTTGTGCAATTGCTTGAGTGCATTTTTCGCATCGCCGGAAAGTATTGCTTTTACTCCTTTATTAATTTTATTAGAGGCATTCAGACTGCCATTTTCCGCCACTTCTTTCGTATTGATCTTTCTACTCAGTGTGCGTGGTTCAATAATTGTTGTGTCCGAAAATCTGTAATTTGTTTTAAAATTTTTAGCAATAGTTGGTGTTCGAAAAAATAAAATCAGGCTTGATAGAAGTATCAAGTAAGGCATTTTATGTTCTTTAATGGCTAAGGTAGAAAATTAATTATACCCTTGAAAGTGTTCAAGAAACTTATCCGAAACTTTAACTAAAAATAGCCAAATTAAAGAAAAAAATAATTGGAGTTTTGCAACGGAATAGATTAGTTTACTACTATTTATTCAGAACAGAGACGGAAGTGCTGTCAGTTTCGGATTTCAATTTTCTGAAATCGCGTATTAAAAGCAAAGATTGGTCGAGTCCTTTATTATTCATTCCGAGCAATAAAGAATCTTTTTGTAAAATTGAAATCAATAAGTTGCGTATCGGTGCTTTGGTTCTAATTTTATCTTGCAGCGTAATAATTTTTCCTTTCACTTTAAAAACACCTTCTTCATGTATATTAAGCGTTGAATTGAAAATGTAAGTGCCATTGCTTTTAAATTCTAAGTTAATTGCCGAACTATTTATAGCAATTTCTTTATCGCATTCGGTTAATTTTGCAGCATACCAGCGTCCGGTTAAACCGCGTTCGTATATTGATTTTCGTGTCGTAAAAAATAAAATAGTACCTAAAATAACTACACCCGCCAAGGAAGCAGTAGCAATAATTTTTTTATTTTTTTCAGAAATGACCATTTAACAATTTAAAATTTAGCTTTTCTTTTTGTTCAGAATGAGATACGTTAAAAACAAAAACAAAGCAATCAACGAAACAAAGTACGTCAAATCGGTTAGCGTCAAAAGTCCACGCGAAAGCGCATTATAATGATAACTCATTCCGCATTGCTGCACCAAATCATCCGTTCTGCCAAAAAAAATGGGCAGTTTTGCCGTATAATCAAATCCCCAGAGCAATGCAGAGCAAATAAAAACACCAATTAAAAAACTTACCATTTGGTTCGATTGCAAAGCAGACGTGAACAAACTTATAGCTGCGAACGTCGCGCCTAATAATAACAAACCAATATAACTGCCTAATGTTCCACCGCTATCAATGTTTCCGATTGGCGAACCCAATGTATAAAGCGTAAAATAATAGATAATCAAGGGTAGGGTAGCGATGAGCAAAAGTGTAATGCCCGCCAAAAATTTACCCAAAATAATATCAGCCAATTTAAGTGGTGCTGTAAATAAAAATTCGATAGTACCTAATTGCAGTTCTTCCGAAAATGTGCGCATCATTATAGCCGGTATCAAAAAAACAAAAATGATAGGTGCGAGTGAAAAGAAAATATCCAACGACGCAAAATTTTGATTGAGTAAGTTAGTATCCGGAAAAAACCAAAGCATTAAACCTATCACCACAAAAAAAACGCCCAAAACAACATAACCTGTCGGCGATGTAAAAAACTGATTAACTTCTTTTTTATAAATAGAAAGCATAATTTAGTTGATAGTTGTGGGTTGTAAGTCGCTCGTTTTAGTTAGTTCACTAACGAATAACGAACAACTATTTTATTTTTTTTTAAATGACCACGTTATGCGCACTTCACTCACAACTTCGCCATTTTTCTGAATGCCGCGCGAAGTCATAATTAAAGTTTGCGCTTGGTTGGTTTCAATAGCGCGATCAATTGTTTGGAAAGCTATTAAACCTTCATCGCAAGAAAAAATTGTTTCAGAATTAGCTTTTTTGAAAAAATCGGCTTCGACGTGCGTGACAAGCATCGAAACTTTTTCACGCCCTTCTAAAGCCAATGTTGCTAACATACCAGTAGCAAATTCTCCTGCCGCACATTGCGCCGCAAAATAAATTGATTGAAACGGATTTTGGCTGCGCCAACCATAAGGCAATTTAATTTCGCTGCGCTCTGGCGAAATATTTTTTATACGTACACCCATAAACCACGCTGCGGGTAATGCTTTAAACATCCATAAACTCACTTTCGTGGCGTTGCGCAAATCGCTTAAACGTTTTTGCTGAGCATCATTTAAAATTATTCCAGTGGCAGGCGTTGCAACATTTATGTTTGACATTTTAAATAGTTTTTGCAAAGATAAGTAAAAGATAGTAATTTTGAGATTCTTCGGAAACGCGCAACATCATGCGCCTAATAATATAAAAATTTTAAACGAATGCCAGAAGTAAAATTAAATAAAAAACAGTTCGAGTTTTTAAATCACGGATTGAAACGCGAAAGACCCGATTTATACAACGAACTCGAAAAAACAGATCGCGGACAAAACGTAGAAGTTTTTTTTGAACCCGACATTGCGCGCGCTTTGCGCGATTGGTGTATTGAAAAAATTGGTTTAGTGGGTTTCGATGCAGAATTTAATTTAACTTCCGAAGGCGTACTACTGCAAGGTCTCGTTGATATGTTTTCAAATGACGCGTGGTATTGATTTAAAAGTAAAACGCAAACGCTTTTGAAAACTCCATAGAATTTATTTGAGTGTGCGTCCGAAGACGCACCGATACTATTTGCAAGTCTGAATCATTTCAATTGCGCGTGCGATTTTTATTAAGGTGTGACAGCGATGTGTTGCAAGAGCGAGTGCAATTACAATATGGCGTGCCAGCGAGATTTCTTTTCAGCGATCTTTTAAATCTTCAATGCACAATTCAATTGCTTCACGCGCCATTAAAATTTCTTTATCTAAATTTCGCCGTAATTTATATATTACGTTCTTTAACTTGGTGTGCTAGCGAGATTTGTAATTGGTGAAATTATTAAAAGAAAAAAGTATATTAGAATTGAAAAATAACCAATCCAATCACCGTAGTTTGAATAAAATGTTCTAATCGAATTAAATTTAATTTCATCTTTTAAAGTTCCAGCATGTCCATATTCAAGGCTTTTAATAATGTCTCCTTTTTCATTTATAATCGCGGAAATTCCTGTATTCGATGATTTCGCAATCCATTTCCTTGATTCGATAGCTCTAAGCCTTGTTAAATTTAGAAATTTCGAATTAAATGAACTATTCCCCCAACTACCTTCATTAGCAAAAAAATAAATTGCATTGGTCTTATAATTATTCACGAGTTTAGAGCAATATTCACCACAAAAAAGTTCAAAACAAATAATTGAAGTAATTCGATTACCTTTTTCATCTGTGCTATAGTTATTGAAGGTTTTAGTTGAATAATTCCCACTTTCCGCAATTTGGTTAATTTGACTAACTAGTCGTGAGTTTTCACCAAAATATTTTTTATAAGGAAAAGATTCAGAAAATGGAGTAAATTTTTGTTTGCTATAGATTGATTGCAATTCATTATTTTTACTTTGGATTACGACGTTAAAAAAAATTTTTCTTTGAATTTTAAAATCATTTTCGTGAGCATTTGCTCCAACAAAAAAAGTTAGATTTAAATTATCAAGATAATGTGAATTGGGATAAAAAAAATCAGTTTTTTTATTTTGTATGAGATCATTTAGATTGATGTTGTTAAATGCTGTTTCAGGAATTAGGACATGATTAACAGTCGAATCAATACCATGAGAGACCAAATCTGCAATTTTATTTACTTGTAGGGAAATTGGAATAGTGTTTTTATTTGGACTTATAAAAGGTTGAACGATAAGCACGTT
Organism: Saprospiraceae bacterium; assembly: GCA_043758385.1. Taxonomy (GTDB): domain Bacteria; phylum Bacteroidota; class Bacteroidia; order Chitinophagales; family Saprospiraceae; genus JAAFJT01. The sequence continues at coordinate 75,644 of JAYVNP010000029.1, read as the reverse complement.
TGAATGACTTGTAGACTCAAAGATGTTAACGTAATAAGTTAAAAGCGAAGCTGTAATTGGAATAAAAATAGTTAATACTGGTAACCTAATATTATTTTTAGATAAGATTACTCTGACAATCAAAATATTTACGATTAATACCCAAAGAGTGCCACCTAAAACTCCAGTCAAATCATACCATTGAACTATTTTATAAGAAGAAGAGAAAATATTGCCCAATAAAAGCCAAGGGAAGTTGAAATCCCAATTCAAAATTAATAATTCATAACATAACCACGAAACAATAAATTTTAAGGAAAATAAGAAATAATTATCGTCCTTCCTACTTAAAATTTGGAAAAAGAACAAAGGAAATGTTGTGATAATTGTGTTGAAAACAATAATTGAAATACCAAATTTTAAATCACCTTTAAAAACCCAAATTAAAGCGATTAAATTAAATATCAAAGAAAAAATAAAGCTTTTTTTTATGTTAAATTTATTCGTTTTTTCACTATCTAAAAAATGATAATAAAGCAAAGGCACTAATGAAATAAAAATAAATGGAAATAAAAAATCAAATCTAAAACAAAGCCCTAAAACTAAACTTGAAATAATATAGTTCCTCATTTTTTTAAATAAAAAATAACAAATTGCTCTTAATTAAACTAAAGAATTAAGTTTTAATAAGAGCAATTTGCAAACTGTGAGTAACTCTGATTATTATATTATTCAGAGATCCTAATATTAGTTCTGTAGCAGTCATAAGAAATCACTGAAATTATTTTATGGTCTTTTGTTTGTGATGACAGATAATTACCTCTATAAATCGTAATCTCTAAACCATTCAATGGAGAAGGAAATTCTTTCAAATCTTTTTCACTCAATTGATAGCTCCCACTGTCTTCAGTAGTGATATATTTATCAACAGATTTGCTTGGATAATTACTTCTATTTGGAAATTGTTTCTCATATTCAGGTCTATAACCTAATTGTATTACTACTCCTTTATCATTCCTTGAATCTTTATCTGGTATCCATGTCAATTTTTTTCCATTTTTCTTTGAGACAATTTGGAGCGAACCAGTTTTTTGCTCAACGTCACCAAAATCTGTAACAACTAAAGACTTTGGAATATACAAAACATTTTTCCAAATTAGAGAAGTGTCAGACCTAAAATTTGTACCGCTACTCGAGCTTGGATTCGAATGCAGTTCTAAACTGATACTAGTTCCGAATAATTTTGAAAGCTCACTAAATTTAGGTTGAAGTCTCTTTCTTTCATTATCAATTGGGATTAAGTTATTTTTTTCATCAAAAATCGATATATCTCCTTTAAAATTTATAAAACTATTGCCACTCATTGTTTGAGTAAAATTACCATCCGAAGATCCATTGGTTTTCGCAATACTTAAATGTCCAATATTATAAGAACTTTTTGAATCTGCATAGAAATTTTTTAGCCCTTCTAAAATCTTAATATTCCCACTGAAATTTGAATCTGAATTAAATGATAATAAATCAGTTCCGGATGAATCAGATTTGTTTGTACATGATGAAAAAAAAAGTGTAAGAATACTTAAAGAATAAATTATCAACTTTTTCATATTATCAAAATTTTTAGTTACATAATCCACTTGTGTATCTAGTACTTTCATACAATTCTAAATCAATGTAAAACTGATTGTCATCAATTTGATTAGTAAAGGCTGACCAATAAACTCTTGGAATATCAGTATATACTATACAAGAAAATGGGAGACAAGGCTCAGTTAAGGAAATATTAATATTGTAAGCATCTGTTGCTGGTATCGGAATTGTAAAGTCATAATCATTTCCCAAAATGACTAAGTCAGGATTTTTGCCAACTTCTGATGCATCATAGGATTTATAATAATTAAGTCCAGAAACATTAATTGAACCAAACCAACATTTTTTATTATAACTATTGGGATAAGCTAACCTATCATAAAAACATTGCCCATCAGTATTTCTAGCTAATTGTACCAAACTAAGTACATTAGAACTTGAGTTGACATTTCCAGTAAAAGGACAACATTGTCCAGAATTTCCCAGTCTTACAGCAGGTGTTTTGAGACCACAAGTTGATAGATTGCAATGAACTGTTACCATTCTTAAAGCAGGGGTAGTATTTCCGCCAGTATTTCCACTGTTGTTATTACCTTTCCCATAAGCAATAACCAAAAAAGAAGATATTGCAAGTAAGGATATAATCCATATCTTAGTGTTTTTCATAACAACCATAATTTTAAGTTCAATAATATTGAAAATTCAAGTTAGAAATCCTCATAAATGTATGTAAATTAATTTACAATACCAACTTTAGTATGGCTTTTATTTGTTAATGCAATTCGCTATGTATCTCGCTCGCCACTCATCTTCAAAAAAATGTAGCCTGTAACGCTCTTGTAAGTTTGAAGACCTTGCAAGAACTTGAGAAACGCAAATACTTTTGAAAACGTAAACGCATTACTGCATCATCGAAAACAAAACCACATTAGAAGAAGCTGGTAAAAAATTGATGGATTGTTTAAATCTATAAAGCTACATCATACACATAGCCTTGTTCGTGCCAATAGTCGCGCGGTGGTGCGTCGGCTAAAAATATTTTACCAATACATTTCAAATTTTTCACGCCGTATTTGAGTGGAATAATTAATCGCAACGGTGCGCCATGACCGACCATTAGTTTTTCGCCGTTCATTTCAAAACACAAAAGCGTTTGCGGATGTATTGCGCTTTTCATGTCCAGGCCGACATAATATTCTTCGTTTGGAGTTTCCATACCAACATATTTGTACCACTCGTTTGTGCCGGGTTTCATGCCGAGATTATATTTCTGCATCAAATCCGAAAGTTTTACGCCGCCGTAATGTACAATTTCGTTCCAACCTTCAACGCATTTAAAATCGAAAACTATTTCTTGTTTCGGCAAGTCTTTTAAATCATCGAGCGTTAGCGACAAAGTTTGATTCGTTGATGGATTAACAACTTCGAGTCGCCATGCGGCTTCGTCAATATCATCTTCGATACCGACATATCCGTTCATGCGCGGCTCTTTTACTGCCATTGATTTCGGATAAGTTGGTGCAAGCCTGTGCGGACCAAAAATGAGATTGTTCGCTTTTTCATCGAAATTTAAAACACTGCGTGCCGTGGACGACAGTCCGTTATCCGTTGCAGGTAAAGCTCTGAAATATTTCCAACCCGCAATACCCGTTGCGCCAGCGGCAGCGTAAACACCAAATGCAATGAGTGTACGACGTTTTACTTTAGCTTCTGACCAGTTTTCTAAATTATTTTCTGAGTTATAGTCTTGCTTATTCATTGTCTATTTTTTAAAATTGAATGAAAGTGATTGCCTTAGTTTGTTTCTGAAATATCTTTTTTTATTTCAAAACCCGTCACCATAGATTGAAAATTATTCCACCCTGCGCGAATAACTTGTGAAATGTGAATCATAAAAAATAAAACATAACCTACTGTAAGCGCAAAATGAATAATTCGCGCAAAACCATAACCGCCAAACAACCAAGCTAAACCGGAAAACTGAATAGGTTTGTAGATAGCAAGTCCCGTTAGCAAAGAACCCAAACCCATGATGACGATAGAGGTGTAGGCGATTTGCTGAGCACCGTTAAATTTGCGCGGTGGTGGTTGTTTTTTGCTGAGGTATAAATCGTGCAGTAATACTTGCCAAGCTTCTTTGAAAGAATGACGATTGGGTAGTAAATAACGCCATTCACCTGAAACGACGGTGTAAGTTACATAGAGAAATCCGTTTAAAAAGAAAAACCACATCATGACGAAATGAATCGCCATGCCGTTAGCGAGTTGTGCTTTTAAGCTGAACGCTTCGTAAAAAGATTCTGGAAAAAATTTAATGATTGTCGTATTCCCCCAACCCAACCGATACACGTCGTTCGCCCAATAAATCATCAGTCCGCTCCAAATCATGAGTGTAATGATTGGAAAATTGAGCCAATGAAACCAGCGAATAGCTAGTGGATGTTTCTTTTCAATAGTTTTCATACTATTTAAATTTAAATTTTGAGCTAAATTAAGAATAAATTGTTATAGATGTATCACAATAGTTTTAAAATAAGGACAATAGCAAAAAATGATGTGGAATATTTCGAATTATAATGGAACTTATTTAAAAAAAAAGAGGAACACAAATGTATCCCTCCTCACAACAAGAATGTATGAAAAAACTTATCTTAATACATAAACCAAAAGCGTGCTAAAAAAGTTCCTTTGGTTATAATTTCTTAAAATAATTTTAGAAAGCTTCTGAAAGACCAATATAAAGTCCTGTATTATTATTTGCATCGCCTGCAAGTTTTGTGAAACCGATGGCATAATCGAAACAAATATTCACGCGTTGTTTTGTATCGAGCATATAACGGATACCTGCACCGCCTGCAAAAAACCATTTTGAATCGGTGTTGTAGAGCGATGCTAAATTATCCGATGTTTTAACGCCGCTCAAAAAAGCTACAACGCCCATTCGTTTCCAAAATTTAAGTAAACTTTCATTACCATCTACATAATTAAAAAAAGGCAAACGGTATTCTGTTTCAAAAGCCAATAAATTATTCGACCTTAAAGTACCGGCAAAATAACCCCGCAAACTCGTGATGCCTCCGTTATACGAAAGTCCGCGAAACGGAATTACATAACCTGCTTCCGGATTTCTATACTCGTTAACTATACGAAGTGCTAATACCTGTCGGTTTTTAAAGGCGAGGTATTTATCTATTTCTAAAGTGACGATATCGTAATTAATAGTACTTCCTAAGAATTTTTTGTAAGTAGCTGCATTCAACTGAACAACAGAACCGTGTGTTGGATTATCGGCATTGTCGCGTGTGTCGAACGTAAAAACCAAACCGATACCAGAACGACGCGAGTTATTATTTTGCAGTTCGGGCGTTAATGGAATATTGATTGAATCTTCAGAAGCGTATTCTGTATTTGCGGCATAATCAAATTCATAGCTCAAGCCCAAATAGGTGTGTTTGGCAATTTTTCGCTCAATTGTAAAATTAAGATTAGCATAGAAATAATTAAATTCTGTATAGTTTGGAAAAATTGAATTACCGACAATTTCACTGGGGCTTTTTGAAAGTTCGGGCGTGGTGTTATACAGTCTATCGTTCCAATAACCCGATTGAATAGAACCGTTACTCAACCATTTTTCTTTGTTGGTGAAAATTTGCCACGTATTATTAGTAAAATATTGATCTTTTGTAGTTCCAAAAGCAGAAATTAAAAACTTGCTCATCCGCGATGTTGTATCCTCGCCCGATAAATTTCTGAAAATTATTAAATTTGCACCAAACCTAAACCCTGTTTCTTGTGCGTAACTTAAAGCGGGCAGAACGTTAACTGTATTCTGTTTGTATGCGCTTTGAGCCGTTGCGCCATAACAAAATATTAAAACAACAAATGTCGTTAGTCCATAAGAGTTTAAAAATTTAATAAATTGGGACATAAGTTGGGTGAATTTCTAACATTGTAAAATTTTACATACACAATTTTAAATAAAGTGTTATAAAACGAGTCAAATCTTTTAATTTTGTCCGATATTACTTTAGACCCTCTAACTTACTCATTCGTTTATGCTGAGAAGTCAATTAAATGTTAAAAGTTTAAATTTAACGCTCTTTTGTATAATTTATTCTTGTTTCAGTTCGTGTTCTGCACAAACTTCTAAGAAAATGCCTCATAATATTATCAGTGTTGAAAGTATAATGAGCGGTAACACAGGTTTTAGAGGCAGACTAATGCCTGAAGACATGAATAAATCTAATTCGGGTGTTGAGTATTTAGAATTTGAATTTAAAGCAAAATCGAAATGTACTATTGATTCAGTTTATTTAATTTTTAAGGATAACAAGCAACGCGTTTTACTTAAAAACGATGCGCTACCTAAAATGCTTCGCAAAAATGAAACATGGGTTTGGCGCGTCGAAAATATATCGTCGCAATACGAACGTGCGAACGGCGAGCTCAGTCAGCATAAAGTAACGTATGTCGAAATTTACATGAAAGGGAAAAAAGAACTTTCTACCTTTAGCAATATCACGCGCGTTTTACCGAATTGATCCAATTACCGATCCTACCATTTCTAACGCGTCATTTAATTTAGACAGTTTAACCGACTCGATAGTATTTACTTCGTGATTTTCTCTTGCTACGCTCACTTTAATATAATTGTCTGTAAAACCTGTCAGAAAATTTTCATCTTTACTTTTTTCTAAAAGCACTAACCGCGATTCACCAATGTGTGCTCCGTAAAATAATTTTTTCTTTTCCGACGACAGAAATTGTAACCGTTCGTTCCTGATACGTCGCTTATTCATTGGCACAGAATTCGTTATTTCAAGTGCCAAAGTATTCGCGCGTTCCGAAAAAGTGAACGGATGTAAATAACTCACGTCGAGGCTTTCGATAAAACTATACGATTCATTAAAGTCTTCATCGGTCTCGTTCGGAAATCCAACAATAATATCTGCGCCGATGCAAGCGTGCGGCATATATTTTTTTATCGTTTCTACTTTTTGCGCGTACAAATCGCGTTTGTAACGGCGACGCATCTGCGCCAATTGTTTGTCGTTACCCGATTGTAACGGAATATGAAAATGCGGGACAAATCGCTCGCTTTGCGCTATGAATGCAATAATTTCATCGGTCAGCAAATTCGGTTCGATGCTCGAAACGCGAAATCGCGGAATACTTTCTATTTTATCGAGGGCTTGAATTAAATCAATAAACAGGGCTTGTTTTTTAATTTTTGTGCCCTCAATCACTTCTGTACCGTTGCCGTAATCACCCGAGTTTACACCTGTGAGGACAATTTCTTTTACGCCCAGTTCTGCAATTTTATACGCATTGGCGACAATATTTTCGACGGTATCGCTTCGACTTGCACCACGCGCCAACGGAATGGTGCAAAAACTGCATTTATAATCGCATCCATCCTGAATTTTTAAAAACGTGCGCGTTCTATCGCCAAAAGAAAACGCAGAATGAAAAACATTTGCGTTTTTTATATCACCCGCTTGCACCCAACCTTTGCCAGAACTTTTACTCAGCGTTTCAACGTAATCAACAATTTGGAATTTTTCTTTAGCACCCAAAACCAAATCAACGCCTTCTATATTGGCAATTTCATCGGGTTTGAGTTGCGCATAACAACCGACAACAATTATTAATCCGTTCGGCGATTGACGCAACACGCGGCGCACCAATTGTCGGCATTTTTGGTCTGCAAATTCTGTAACAGAACACGTATTGATGACATATACATCGGCAGCGTTTTCAAAATCAGTCACACCAAATCCACGCTTTTCAAATAAATTTTGAATAGACGAGGTTTCAGAATAATTTAATTTACAACCGAGTGTATGAAACGCAACTGTTCGTGGTGTACTCACTTATTTGAATGAAGGAATAAAGAAATAAAGAAATGAAAAATGAAAAATAATTTTATCAACGTACAACAAACATCAAAAAACGATCAACTAATCGTCAGTTTGTTAAAACTATGCACTGCATCAATCATTTCAACAACAAGTTCCGGATTTTTTTCAAAAACGTTCCCGACGACGATTACATCTGCACCCGCTTCAGCACGCTCGCGCGCTTGTTCGGGCGTTCTGATGCCACCACCAACAATTATTGGAATTTTAACATGGAGATGAATCATTTCAATCATAGAAGTTGGAACTGCATTTTTTGCGCCACTGCCTGCATCGAGATACAAAAGTTTTAACCCCAAATACTCGCCCGCCATGGCTGTGCAAAGTGCAATTTCATCTTTATGCGTCGGTAAAGGTGTTGTATTGCTAATGTAAGATGCCGTTGTTTGTGTGCCACCGTCAATGAGCATATAACCGGTTGGTAAAACTTCTAAATTAGTTTTGCGCAGCATTGGTGCCGCTATAACGTGTTGACTGATGAGATAATCTGGATTTCGACCCGAAATGAGCGACAAAAACAAAATGGCATCTGCTTTAGAATGTATTTGCGTCGGGCTACTCGGAAACAAAATAATTGGTTTTTTTGTGGCTGTACGTATTGCTTCAATGCAAAACTCCATTCTGTTATCAATTATTAAACTGCCGCCTAAAAAAAAATAATCCGCGTTGGCAATCACAGCATTTTCTATCACACGCTCTAATCTATCCAGGCGCATTCTATCCGGGTCTATAAGAACGGCTAAATTTTTTATCTTATCTTTTTTGGACTGAAGCAGCGATGTGTAAATGATTTCCGATTCCATAACAAACATTAGAATTCGAACAAAAGTACATACAATAGGGCATTTGTGATGAGGAATTAGGAATTAAGAATTAAGAATATAGAATTAATGGCGCAGAAAGAGTTAATTATTAATCTAAAGTATTAATCCTTAATTCTCGCGTGTTTCGGGGTGAATTAATAAAAATGGATTGGGCGCATTTTTTAAATAAAATTCAGCTTCACTTTTTTTTGCGACACCCGGGTAATCGCCTACCCATTCGCCTATTTCTTTTATTATTTGAAGATGCAAATGCGGACTCCAACCACCATTTTCAGACGGAATACCTAAATCTGCTAAGTGTTCACTCAATTTAAACTTTTCGCCAACTTTTCTGATTTGAAGTGACGCTAATGACAGATGCCCAAACAAAATATAAAATTTCTCATCTTCAATAAAGTGTTCAGTAATTATTGTTGCGCCATAGTCTAAATGATTTCCGTTATATTGTTGACTGTGAATTTTACCATCCAACGGCGCAAAAACGGGTGTGCCTGCTTTCGTCCATAAGTCAATGCCGAGATGAATAGTTCGTGGTTCTTCATTGCTTTGGTTGAAATGTTCGCTACTGTTATACAAATTTCGTTCTTCGCCATAACCGCCTTCAGCAACAATGGCAGAATTTTTTTGTAAAGTTTCCAAAACATAATTTTCTAATCCTGAAAACGTTTTCAAATCAAAATGCTTTAAATCCAATGGGATATTTTCAAACGAAATGGCGCAATAATTATGAATTAAAAAGTGCTTTGATAACACTGGGAATATTTCAATTTTAGAATTTTTAAGCAAAATATAATTTAATTTTTATTTACGAATTTATTTTAAAAACTGGCATAATTATTACCTATTTAGTGGTACGATATTAATTTAAATGTAATTAAAAAAAAATTCGTATTTAAGGTTCTAAATTTATTAATTTAACCAGTTTTTTTTGCAAATTTCATAAATAATTAATAATGGCACTAAATATTTTTTAAATTATTTGTATTTAAACAACAGAATCAATTAAATTTGTAACACAATTAAAAAATTATCATTGTGAGGTGATGAAATTGGCAGACATACCCTCTTGTCTCGGGGGTGAAGATAAAAGGATAAACGGGTGATACATTGGGGTTGACCACCAAGCGCGCAAATTTGTCACTCAGCTAACTTCTTCGTGTAGGTTCGAATCCTACCCTTACAGCTTGTTCAGGTTAGCGTTTATTTCGGATGCCGGCTCTTCTAACAGAGAGCGGCATTTGTTTTTATGATTCTGCAAACTGTTTAGAAATTAAATGTTCAACTTCTTTGGCTTCGTAAATACTAATTTTCCCTAAATCTACTATACCTTGTCCTGTTTCGTTAAAGTCAAATATTTTTACAAATTTAGCACCCCACACTAAATCTTTATGACTATAAGATGTGCGTTCAAATATATTTTGATCAAAAGTTTCGTCAAAACCATTTAAAATAACTAAAAATTCGGGTTGCGCTGTTTCAATTTCATCTTTAGAAAGTCCAAACAATGGACTGTTTTCGTCAATTGGATGAACTATTGTCCAGTTACTTGGAAAAAAAGTTATTGTTTCGCGTTCTAAATTTAAAGTGTAAAATTTTGTTTTTATTTCTCCTGATTCGCTATTTTCTAAAATACGCAGCGATACTTGTGCTTTCATGTTCATTAAGTTTGTATTGAGTCTGTTCGCAGACCTGAACATAAACGCAGGGACTTCTTTTTCATTCCAAATAAATGGCGCAATGAGTGCTTTATCGCTAAATAAAATCATTTTAGGTGCTTTGGAAAATCGAGCAAAAAGTAAGCCCGTGATGAGCGCAAAACTCATTAAGCCTGAGAGTGCTTCGAATGAAGCAATTGCCCCCACCAATGCACCAATCGGATTTACTCTGCCGTAGCCAACGGTAGTAAATGTTTGTGCCGAAAAGAAATAAACTTCCCAAAATTCGGTCAATTTTGTTGTGTGCTTCATGCCGTCAATACCTTCAATACCAACAGCATAATACAATCCAACGAAGATTATATTGATAACACTATACCAAATAAAAATATAAAGGAATAGACGCCAAGTCGAAGTTTCAACTAATTTATGATAAATATTAAACGTCTGGTTTAAAGGTAAGCCTCTTCGAACATAATTATAGGTACCATCTTTATTAATTAAACGGTTTTGTTTTTCGTTTAATAGTGTTCCAAAACCTAATTCTTTTTCCTGTTCAATCCTTTGACGTTTGATGTAGCGAATTTCTTTAGCCATAATTTTAGATTGATTAAAGGGTGAAAGGAAAAAGACGAAATTAAAATAATGCAGGATAATCTACAAAATTACGCGCCGTCTCGTACAAACGGACATGAATATCGTAATCAGATTCAATATGAGCACGTAATTTTTTATGAATAACGACGGCAATATTTTCTGCAGAGGGAATTGTAGATTTAAATTCTTCTGTGTCGAGGTTTAAATTTTTATGATCGAAAGCGGCTTCAACATGAATTTTAATGAGATGCGCCAAATGACCAAGATCGTACACATAACCAGTTTGCTCATCCACCAGGCCTGTAATGGTTATTTCTAAATCGTAATTATGACCATGGTAATTCGGGCTATTACACAATCCGAATACTTGTTTGTTTTTTTCTTCACTCCAATTTGGGTTGTTTAATCGGTGCGCAGCGTTGAAGTGCGCTTTGCGTGTTACAGATAGTCGCATTGAAATTTAATTTTTAAGATTTTGTGAGCGCGTAGTTTTTTTATTTACTCACTTGTGGCATTGTTCGATGTTGAACGCCTGATTCCAACAAGAAAACTTAAATTTAGTTTCGAGGATCTTAAATACTTTCTAAAAGATAAAAGCGTAAGAAATTTTCATCTCATTTTATAAAGCATGCTTTCCCTCTAAAATTTTTAGATTTAGTTCTTTGTGAAAAAATAATTACAAGGTAAAGCCCTGTCCTCAAAAGTAAAATATTCCTAAAAAAATTTCATTTTACAATTTCAATTTCATAATAATTTCCGTCCGTTTTACAACAAACATACCATCAGGCGCAGACGATTCAACAAAGCCCATGGCACGATACATATTTAGCGCAATTTCTAATTTGTAAAAACTTTGAAGATACATATTCACACCGCCTTCTTCTCGAGCGAATGCGATACACCTTTCGACTAATTTTTTACCCAAACCCATTTTACGCGCTTGTTCGCTCACTACCAATTTGCAAAATTCGTAGTCGGTTGCATTGAGTTTTTTTACAGCTACTACACCTAAGCATACACCATTGTTGATAGCGTAAAATGCCATACCACCGTTCACAATATACGATTCAACTGGATTGCGCACTTCTTGAACATCGCGTTCTTGCGGTTCAATTCCCATGGTGTTACGCAACCAATCTACCCAAATTTTTTCAAACTCTCCAATGTGTTTTTGGGAGTAATTTTCTATCATTTTTGTTGTTTGTTATTCGTTGTTCGTTTAAGAACGTTCTCAGACTAACAACGAACAACTATTAATTAAACTGCGCCGATTCGCGAACCATCCGGAATAGTTGCGCCTTTTTTTACAACTACAATTCCATCAACTATTGAATACGATTCGTGTTCTTCGCGTGGAAAACCGACGGCACCTTTAATTACTACATTATCACCGATGCGGCAATTTTTGTCTAATATAGCGCGTTCGATTTTACAATTTTTACCAACGCCGATGTTGACGGTTGCTTTATCTAAAATTTCATCCAGATGTTCATAAAAATCGGCACCCATCATTATCGTATTCTTCATTGTCGTTTTTTCTCCAACACGACTCCGAATGCCGATGAGACAATTTTCAAGACTTTTCGCCATTAATATTACACCATCGGCTACAACTGCTTTTTTGAGAGTGGTACCGAAAAACTTTGTCGGCGGTAACATCCGTGCGCGCGTAAAAATGAGTTTATCAACGTTGTATAAATCGAATTTAGGAATCGGTTGGGCGAGTTCTAAATTCGCTTCAAAAAAAGATTCTATGGTTCCAATATCCGTCCAGTAACCATTGTACAAATAACTTGCGACGGGTCTTCCACCGGTTATAGCTGCCGGAATAATTTCCTTACCAAAGTCAACAGCTTCAGGATTAGCGGCTAACAAATCAACCATTGTTTTTACGTTAAAAACGTAAATACCCATGCTCGCTAAATAATTTTTGCCTTTCTTTTTATCTTCTTTCGGAACAGGCGAAATCCATTGCGGCAATAAATCGGCTTTGGGTTTTTCAATAAAACTATCAATCATTCCTGCCGCATTCACTTTCATAATCCCAAACCCTGTCGCATCTTTAGCATTAACTGGAATTGTTGCAATGGTTAATTCTGCTTTTTTAGCAATGTGCTCATTCATCATGGCATCTAAATCCATCTGATACAGCTGATCACCCGAAAGAATCATGATGTACTCTGCGCCATAATTTAAAACATGATGTAATGATTGACGCACAGCATCGGCGGTGCCTTGAAACCAATCCGGATTATCAATAGTTTGCTCGGCAGCAAGTATATCAACGAAACCGCCATTAAAATTATCGAAGTGATACGTGTTTTTAATGTGCTTGTTTAATGAGGCAGAATTAAACTGCGTGAGCACAAAAATTTGACGCAAATTTGAATTGATACAGTTTGAAATCGGAATATCAATTAAACGGTATTTACCAGCAATGGGTACAGCAGGTTTTGAACGATCTTTTGTGAGCGGAAACAAACGCGAACCTTGTCCGCCGCCTAAAATCAAACTAACAACTTTGTGTCCTTTATCCATGATTTTTATTTTTTTTAAACGTTAGCAATTTGTCTGTATATTTGAATATAAAGTGATGTAGAATTTTCCCAAGAATGATCAACTTGCATGATGTGTTTGCGCAAACTTTCGAATCGCTCCGGGAAATCCCAGTACAATTGAGAAGCACGATTGAAGGCTAACTCCGCATCATTAATGTCGAAATGTAAAAAATTTATGCCTGTTCCACCTTGCGGCGAAGCAAAATCAGTTACAGTGTCGCTCAAACCTCCCGTTTTGCGCACAATCGGAATAGTACCATACCGCATAGAATACATTTGGTTTAATCCACAAGGTTCAACGCGACTGGGCATTAAAATAAAATCGGCACCTGCATAAATTTGATGCGAAAGTGCTTCATTATACGTTATGGCTGCACCAACATTATTTTTAAAATAATGCGCTACATTCTTAAAATCATCTTCGATATATTTTTCACCAGTGCCTAAAACAACAAAACTGGCTGCTGCACCTTGCGACAAAACGCGACCTATCAGTTGCGGAATAATCTCTGCACCTTTTTCTGGCACCAACCGACCGATAAATACAAAAAGCGGCACATCGTTTCGGATGGCGAATAAATCAGTTAGATGTTTTTTATTCGCTGCTTTGTAAGCTGCTACGTCGCCGTTCAATTTTGTTTGAAGCATATCATCCGTTGACGGATTCCAAACTTTATTATCTATGCCGTTCAAGATGCCAAAAGATTTATGCCATTCTTCCCTCAATAAATTTTCTAATCCATTGAACGCCGTGCGCAATTCGTTTAAATATCCGGTCGAAACTGTCGTAACGCGCCAAGCGCATTTTAAAGCACTCGCCATCGGATTAATTTGTTCGTTCCAATCCAATAAATTCAATGAGCCCCAACGACATTCTGGAATAAAATGTTTTTTATTCCAACTAAAAATACCTTGATACAAGCCATTGTGAATAGTAAAAACGGTGGGAATATTTTTTATAGCGTCAAACTGATTGCAATTTTGAACCATAAACGGAATTAATCCTGTATGATGATCATGACAATGCAAAATTCGAGGTCTTTCGCTTTCTTTTAAAGCCATCACAAATTGTAAAACCGCACGCTGAAAAGTCAACCAACGTTGCACTTCATCTGGGAAACCATTGCCATTGTCGTCAACATAAACATTTCCTTTTGAAAAAAAAGAGGGACAATTAACTACTAAAAGCGTAAACCCTAAAGTCGAATTGGCGCAAACTTCAACTGTAAAATCAATCGGGTAATCACCCAAACTGACGCTACTTTTATAAATAGTTTGATATTGTTGGTTATTGAGCCATTTCAAATTGTACTTCGGCATTATAACGTTGGTATCTACGCCGCTTTGGCATAAATATTTTGGAAGGGCACCCGCAACATCACCTAAACCGCCCGATTTTGCCGCTGGATAACATTCTGCACTGACGTGTAATACTTTCATTCTGGCGTTTTAAAATTAAATTTATCGTTTTTTTATTTACAGCGATAAAGTAAGGCAAAAATAAAAAAGCAACCAAATATTTGGTTGCTTTTTTATTTTTTTAATTAAAATTTTACATCATTGGTAATGTGGCTCACTTAAAATGCGTTTGGCGGAATCTAAAATGGATGTGTCGCGCATCGAAATAATACCACCTTCTGCACCTGGTTCGTAATGCCAATCGGCTGGCGTTCGGTTTTGTTTACCGGTTCCAAAAAAACTTCGAACATCTTGTTCGTCTCTGTTTAATTCACCTGCAATGCGACGTATACTGCCGTGCGGCAAACTGTGTTTAATGCGTCGCAATTCTTCAAAAGTAATATTCATGTGCAAAAAATTTAGGTTAAAAAAAATATTTGAACTCAAAATAAGCAAATGATGTGTAGTTTATTCTCTGAAGTATTAGATTCCGATAATTCAAAACGGTTATAAGGCTAAAGCTAAGAATTTAATTTTTTATAAAAAAATTTTTGGACACTTTTTTTTTAAAATTTTAATAACAGGAAAAAGTTATAGGGTGATACACTTGTTTTTTAAAAGTTTTATGCCAAATCGTTACTAAGCGATTTTAGTGCATAATTTATTTTTTCGGTTTTAGCATTTAAAGTTTGAATGGCTTCCGATTCGTTTTTTAATTGTGCATCGAACGGATTAAAATTCAATTCGATTTTCTTTTTTAAAGCGTTGATATAATTATGCAGCCGCTCAGTGAGTTGTAAGTTTAAATTTTCTCTTCCTGTCGCCACTTCTTTTCTGAATGCAGCAATAATTTGCTGTTTTTTCACTATCGCCGTACCCGATGCAAATAAAACTCCGACAGCTGTAAGTAAACCACCGGTAATATCGAAAACGGCGGTATTTGTAACTGCTGCTAAAATAAGTCCGACAATAGCAATGCCGCTACCCGCTGCAATATTAGGCGCAATACTGCTGCGCGCTTCAAACAAATTGCTATCATAAAAATTATTGCTGTCTTTTAAAAATTGCGCGAACGTTTCTTGTAAGTCTTTTAAAATATTGGCGCGCCTATCAGCAATATCGCTGAAAATATCGTGATCGTGTTTTAAAATTGTTTGGCTGGTTTTAATTTTCAAGTCCACCATTTTAGCCATATTCTGTATCGAATCGGCTAAATCGGTAACACCCGTGAAAAGTTTTTCTTTCAACGAAGTATTTAAATCGTTCTCAAAATTTTTCTTTATCGCGTTCAGTCTATCCGAAATATTATCGGTCGAACCAAAAATACCCATGAACGAGCGTTTAATTAAACCAACAAACGACAGCTCAACACCCAATTCATCTTCCGTTTTTTGGGTTGTTTTATCGTAAGCAGCCGAAATATTTTCAATCAACATTTTCACATACCCGTGCGATTTTGTTTCTTGCGCGTCGAGTGTTTGCTTAATATCTTTTCTGAAAAGCGTATCCGATTCTAATTGTTGCGCGCGATCACTCAATCCTTTCTCGATGCGCGATGTGATATTTTTAGCGGTATCAATAGTAGAACTGAGTTTTAGTTGTACGGCTTTTCCGCCAGTTATATTCGATCGGATGTAATCTCTAATAGCTGAAAATCCAGATTCGTCAAACTTTTCTTCTTGTTCTTGTTTCGCAGAAACACAAAAAACTTGAGGATTTACAACGCCTAATTTTTCTGCTTGTGCTACAACGCCGAGCCGATTCGTTTCTAAATCAGTAGCGTTTATTAAATCTTTTTGTTGAAGTACAAAAATTATTTTGCGCTGCCATTCTGCATGAATGAATTTAAAAAAATCCCACGCCGATTGACGATATGGATTTTTAGATTCAAAAACGAACACAATCAGATCGCTCGATGGAATAAATTGTTCTGTAATTTCTTGATGATGCTCAACGATAGTATTTGTGCCAGGTGTATCAACTATTGAAATTTCTTTTAAAATTTCGACGGGTAAATAAATTTTCTTAAGGTAAGGATTAATTTGATCGGTGTGCGATTCCGTACCGTATAAAATCTGCTGAATTGTATCTGTCATCGGTTGTGGTGCAACTTTACAAATTTCTTCATTTTGCGAAAGCAGCGCATTTACAAAACTGCTTTTTCCGGCTTTCACTTCGCCAACAATGACAAACGTAAACGGATCGTATAGATGCGATTGCACATCGTTTACGCTTCCCGAAAGTTTTTCGTGATTAATTTCAGAAGCGAGCACACCTAAATCTTTTAAAGTTGTTTCTAATCGCGTGCGTAACGTTTGTAGTTTCGGACTTAAAAGTAAAGACATAAAGTTTTATATTGAGTTATGAGACGGCTGATTCCAACAACGTAACGGTTTTATCGAAAGTATTTAGTTCCGCTTCGATGCCATACGGCAAAGTTATTTGCTGAGACACATGACCGAAAGATAAACCATAAATAATGGGTTGTTTCAAAGGTGCGTACAATTCTTTAAAACATTCCATCAATGTGAGCGATTTTTCGTTTTCGTTCGCCGTGCAGCCTTCAAAAATTCCCATCGCTATGCCGTTGCACTCCGAAAAATTTAAACTTTGCAACACCTGCACCAACATTCTATCAATACGGTATGGTCGTTCTTCAATATCTTCTAAAAAAAGTAATTTGTTTTTCAAAGTTTTGATGCCATAGGGTGTTCCTGCGGCGGCTGAAACTAAACTTAAATTGCCGCCAATTAATTCGCCCTTGCAAATACCTTCGTTAATTACTTCGGGTTTATACAGTATAGATTCTTTTTTAAGTTGATCTTCCGACAGTATAAATTTAATTTTAGGCGCATCACCTGTTAAAACAGCGCACACATTTTCTTTCGTAAAATCGTTAAAATCGGAATTGCCCACCGGACCATGAAACGTTACAATATTACAATTCTGATGAATCGCTAAATGCAAAGCTGTAATATCGCTGTAACCAATAAATATTTTAGGATTATTTTTTATGAGCTTGAAATCCAAATTCGGCAATAAACGTGCCGCGCCATAACCACCACGAATACACCAAACTGCCGAAGTTTCTTTATCATTAAAAGCATTGTGCAAATCTTCGAGACGGTTTTTTTCAGAACCCGCTAAATAACCATGAGCTTCGCGTACATATTTTCCGAGTTTGGTTCTGAAACCCAAACTTTCAATATTATTAACGGCGCGCTGAATAATCGCATCGCTGACAGAACTCGAAGGTGTTGTAAGCGTGACTAAACTACCCGCTTTTAATCGCGTCGGTTTTATCAATTTTGTTTTAATCATTTTTGCATTGTTGGGCTTTGCATTTATTGTTGGCGCATTCATTATCATTGAGGCGCCTAAAGCGGTTAAAAATTCTGTTCGTTTCATAATTTTTTAAAAGATGCTGAACAAAAGTAAAATTATTACGCGTATTTATTTAATTTAATTGGTAAATTGGGTGCATTTACTTAATTTTGCGGTCTAATTTTTTATACACAATAAATTTTAAAAAAAGGGTTACGTATGCTCATTATCGAAGTTGATAAGAACGAAAACAATATTGACAAAGCACTCAAAAAATACAAGCGTAAATTTGAGAAATCAAGAACGTTGAAAGATTTGCGTGCCAGAAAAAATTTTACGAAGCCCAGCATAAAGCGTCGTGCAGAAGTTTTGAAAGCTGTTTACAAGCAGGATAAATATGGCAATGACGTCATAGCGTAATCTGCTTTACATAAATTAACATCAGTGAATTTTCCTACCGAAGGATTTTTGAATTACATCAAGTTTGAAAAAAAACTATCGGCGCACACAATTCTCGCTTACTCTTGCGATGTTTCGGAATTTATTCATTTTTGCGAAAATACTTTAAGCCTCACAACTTACGAAGATGTGGGGCTTAGACACGTTAGAGCGTGGCAAGCTACACTCACGAATGAAAAAAAAGAAGTGCGTACCGTTCGGCGCAAATTATCTTCCATAAAAGCTTATTTCAGGTTTCTACAAAAAGAGGGAAAACTCGAAATAAATCCCGTTGCTAAAATAAATCGCCCAAAACTCAAAGAGCGATTACCCGTTGTTGTGCCGATTGATAAATTGCAGTTTTTACTAAACGATTACGATTTCGGAAATACTTACACCGATATTTTAGAAAAAACGGTACTCGAACTTTTATATTCAACTGGTTTACGCCGTAGCGAATTGGTGAATTTAAAAATAAATGATATTGATTTTGGTCAAAATTATTTGAAAGTAACGGGTAAACGCAACAAGCAACGCATTATACCTTTTGCAAAAACACTCGATACAACACTTACTGCCTTTATTGCGCTGCGGGGAAAAACTATTTCTATTCCATCCGATTTTCTTTTCATAACAGAAAAAAATTTACAAATTTCAGACGGTCAAGTATATGCCATAACAAAAAAATATTTAGGATTAATTACTACGCAAACTAAGCGCAGTCCGCACGTTTTGCGCCACTCATTTGCAACGCACCTCTCCGAAAACGGCGCCGAAATTAATGCCATCAAAGATTTGCTCGGACACGCCAATTTAGCCGCTACGCAAGTGTATTTGCACAACACTGCCGATAAATTGAAAAAAGTATATCAGCAAGCGCATCCAAAAGCGGGAAAAGATCAATTATAATAAAACTGTTTTAAAACGCGGTTAGGCAATTTTTTGAGGTGTGTATTCTTTATTGAATACTCCTTCCTGATCTAACGCATTTCGAAATAATTTCCACTAAAAACGCCTGCAAATATTTTTATTCAAACCTATTTTACAACTAAATAAATAGGTTTGAATGTACTGCGAATTTAATCTTTTAAATTAAATTTAGAAGGTAAATCAATACTTATAATCCAATACCAATAATAAAATTAGGTTTTGAAAACTTACCATCCATTAAACTTGTGGCCACATCAATCCTGAAAATTTTAAATACACCGAAGCCTAATCTGCCAAGACCAAACGAATACTCGGTATAATTTTTTAAATCGGGCGTGTTAAGGTAACTTACTTTTATAATTTCGGTGGCACCTAATTTTTTAAGCAGCGGTAGTTTATCGAAAATAAATCCGTTAAATAAATGCTGATAGTGCACTTCTAAATACGAACCTGTTGTACTAAATTGGTAGTATGGTAATAAAAAAAACGAATTCATATAATTGTTCGCTTTGCCAAAAATAGTTTGATTGCCATTAAAATGTTGGTAATCGGCAAAAGTAACGGATTTAGAATTTAAGAATGTACCGAAAGTAGCGTTAATTTCTGAAACACCAATGAGACCAAAATTAATTGCGCGCTGCTCAATGCGCAATTTTATTTTATCGTAATCTGCCCAATCGTTTTGCAAAGCATAAGCTTTTTGATAAGTTACTGAAACTATTGGAGAATTAGCGTCGCTTTCAATTTGTTTATGGTTTGGATAAGATGCATATTTTTGGTTGAATTGATATGTCAGTTTAATTTCCGATTTTAAAATGTTCGAGGAGTTCAAATTTGCAATGGGGTTTACATTTTCGGGCGTATTAGAGTATAATTCATCTGCTCCAACATTGGATTTTTGGTAATTAACAGAAACATTATTTCTTTGTGCTACTTCAACGTTGGCGTTGAGGTAAAGTCCGTTCAAAAGTTCTTGTTTATAGCCGACGTTGGCATACACTTTATCGTACAATCGCACATAACTTTTCCCGTAAAAAGACATTTCTATTTCATTTATCAGGTCAGTTATAGGTTTGATTTCATTAAATTGCTCTAATATTTTTCCGCCTGAAAAAGAAAAAGTAGTGCGATTAAATCCGTTTAACCTGTAACTTGATGAAATACTAGCGCGTAAAGTTTTTTCGGAGAAACCATAATTTAAGTTAGGCTCAACGGTAAAAAATTTATAACCATCTTTATCGAGTCGCTTCGTAAAATTAATGGGTAGATTGATGACGTAACCTTGCACTGGATTTAGCTCTAAAGCGGTTATAGGCGATGTAATTCCCCAACTCAATCCTTTTTGTGAATTTCGATGTGTGTAACCAAAAATTAAATTTCCAAATGTAAATTTATTTCTTACTCGATCTACTGAATCTTTATAAGCGGGCGTTTCGCGCACCAATTTTATGCTGTCTTTCTTGATGTAATCTTTTTTTTCTTCAACAGTTAACGGAATTGGTCGAATTGTATTGAAAACAGAATCATCTTTAGCTCTGATGTCGTTTTTAGCAGAGTACACTTCGGCACCAAAAAAATCTTTTGCGAAATTGGGATGAATATTGTAGTTTGAAAATACGCCGGAGAAGTTGCCTTTAATTTTTAAGCCAAAAATTTTAATTTTGAAATCAATTGTTTGTGAAGTAGGTCGCCAAACATCGGGTGCTTCAACAAGTACGTGCGTTTGTCGTAAAAAAAGTGTATCTAAAACAGGTTGCTGAAGCGAAGTACCTGTCAGAAATAAATCAATGGCAGCAATATTCCATTGGTTATCCACGATGTAAATAAATCCACCCCAAGTCGGGTCTTCTTTTCTTTTAGGAATAACTTGAATTTTGTTGATAGTATAACCTGCCGAATCGCGAATTGTGCCAATGAGTTTAAATTTATAATACAACATCGCATCGCCTGCAAGCGGCGAAAGGGTTTGTCGCGTTATGTCTATGTGCGCATCATAAAAAGTAAAATCGAATATTTCTGCGCGATTGAACCCAAAACCATTGTCGTTACCGCTCACTTTTGAAAGCAATAGTTCTTCCTTTTTTTTATTTGGTAGTGAGACATAATATTTTGATGCAGTTTCCGAAAGATATATTATGCCTTGACCATTACTATCGAGCGAACCACCCATCGTTCCAATTTCACGACCAAATATTTTTTTGGGTGCTGAAACTATTTTTTGAACACCTTTAATATACACATCGCTCGAATACGCTTTTACTTGGTCGCGATAATATTTTCTTTTCTTTATTGCTTCGCGCATGATGGCATAAGCAGGATCTTCAGCATTCGCATGCACTACAAACTCGGAAAGCTGAATGGAGGCTGGTTGTAAAATTATATTGATTGTTTTCGGAGTTCCATTATTTACAACGATGCGCGTTGTTTTTTGATAACCAATACTTTGAAAACTCACCGAATTTGTGCCCGTAATAAGTTCTAAACTATAAAAACCATCTTCATTTGCTGTTGTGCCTTTGGTTGTACCTTGAATAATTACATTCGCAAATGGAATTGCATCTCCTTTAGCATCCGAAATTTTTCCAGACAATTGCGCCGACGCAGAAAAAGAAAATAATAGTAGAAATAAGGTTTGAGTAAGTAACTTCATTAATTTGTTAATTAAAAATTATAGGCTAAAACTATAGAGCAAACGATTATGCAATTTCGTTTTTACAAGAAACTTATTATTTCCTCGAGGAAATAATAGATACATTGATTAACATACTCAACTTTAGTATTTCAATTAAATACCGTTGCAAATTTTTTTAGAACTCTACCTAATTTTTGCTGAAAACAATTTTACCACCCACAATAGTTTTTACAATATTCAAATCGCGAATTTTTTCGGGTGCAACTTTAAAAATATCTGCATCTAAAATCGTGATGTCAGCTAATTTTCCAACTTCTAAAGTGCCTTTTCGCTTTTCTTCAAATTCGGCAAATGCAGCATTGTAGGTATAACATCTGAGTGCTTCCTCAACAGAAATTTTTTGTTCCGGAATCCAACCGTTGGGTTGTTTTTCATCGAGTGTTCGGCGCGTTACTGCGCCATAAATGCCTTCTAAGGGCGTTGGTGGCGAAACAGGCCAATCGCTGCCGCCAGCAATTATTGCTTTGGTATCGAGCAAACTTCTGAAAGCATACGTTGTTTCACTGCGCTTGTGACCTAAAAGTTTTTCTGCCCAACGTCCATCGTCAATAATTTGATACGGTTGCATGCTTGCAATAGTATTGAGCAAAGCAAAACGTGCAATATCGTTCGGCGCAATATGTTGCGCGTGTTCAATACGGAAACGTCTATCGCGCGCGCCGTTTTCTTTTTCAACGCGTTCGTAAATATTCAATTGTTGATGAATGGCTTCATCGCCAATGGCGTGTACCATAACTTGTAAACCTGCTTTATCGGCATTCAATGTAAAATAATACAGCGAATCGAGTGGCGTAATGTATAAACCTTTGAGATTTGGGTTGTCTAAAAGTGGTTGCATCATCATAGCCGTGTGCGAACCAAGTGCACCATCCACAAAACCTTTTAATCCACCGATATGCAACCAAGCGTCGCCGCGTCCATTTTTGGCAACTTCATCGCGCAATTGTTGCCAAGTGCGCAGTGGTACATTGGCGTAAACACGTGTTTTTAAGCGATTATTTTTTTGGGCGCGTTTATACGTCGCTACATCGTTCCATGTTCCCATCGAATGAACACTCGTCACACCTTTCGATGTAATATAATTCATCGCAGTATCGAGTGCGTTATCCAAAATATTATCGGGCGTCGGCGGAATAACTTTATAAACTAAATCTTGCGCATTATCTTTTAAAATTCCAGTCGGCTCGCCCTTACTATTGCGCGTAATTTCACCACCAGCAATTTCTTTAGTGAATGCGTTTATATTCGCTGCTTTCAAAGCTAACGAGTTGGCGAAAAACATGTGCCCATCTAAACGATTTATAAAAACAGGATTGTTCGGTGTGATTGAATCGAGCCAAGTTTTATCGGGCATTTCACCACCCCATAAAGTCTGATCCCAATCGCCACCTAAAATCCAAACACCGGCAGGAATAGTTTTTGCAAAGTCTTTTATACGTTGCAAAAAAAGATTTTTCGTATTGGCATCGCGCAATTGCACCGATGCTAAATTTAATCCGGCATCAATAAAATGTACATGCGCATCAATAAAACCCGGTGTTACAGTGGCACTGTTCGCATCAATAATTTGAGTTGAAGGTGAAATAAACTTTTTTGCGCCCATGCTATCGCCAACAAAAATAATTGTATCGTTATTTACAGCGAGTGCTTCGGCATAAGGTTGTGTTGTATTACCAGTCCAGATGTGGGCGTTTAAAACTACAAGCGTCGCTTGTTTTGTATTATTCGATGTGTTACAAGCAGCGAAAACACTGAGTGTAAAAACAAAAATCAGAATTTTTTCGTGCTTCATCCAAAATATTTTTGTAAAATTGTCGGAATTAAATGTCACATCAAAATTACAATGCTTTTTTCATAAAAATATTAATACTGCATTTTTAAGATTGAAAACATTTTACCTTTGCGCAAGTTATAATCTACATATCATTAGGTTAAACCCAAAGTTGATGAAAGAGTTAACGCTATTAGGCTACTACACATTGAAAGTATATCATCAGGTTAAACCCAAAGGGTTTAAATGTTTATAGAAAAATTTTTATGATAAAAGAAATCATCCAAAAAAAAGCGAGAGCAAAATTTGCGTCTGTAGTTGCTACGCGAAGATACTTGCATCAACACCCAGAATTGAGTTATCACGAAGTTGAAACTGGTAAATTTATTGCAGCAGCATTAAATAAATTGGGTATTCCATATACACATGGCATTGCCGAAAATGGTGTGGTCGCTATAATTGAAGGTAAAAACCCAAAGAAGAAAACGATTGCACTGCGCGCCGATTTCGATGCACTACCAATTACTGAAAAAAATGACATTGAATATAAATCGTTGAACAACGGCGTGATGCACGCTTGCGGACATGATGCGCACACGGCGAGTTTACTCGGTGCTGCCGAAATTTTATTCGAGATGCGCGACGCATTTGAAGGAACTATAAAACTTATTTTTCAACCAGCCGAAGAGCGCACACCCGGTGGTGCAAGTATTATGATTGCCGAAGGCGTTTTAGAAAATCCTTCACCCGAAATAATTATTGGTCAACACGTTCACCCGCCTTTAGAAGCTGGAAAAGTTGGACTGAAAAGTGGCGTGTATATGGCTTCGAGTGATGAGCTTTTTTTAACCATTCACGGTAAAGGCGGTCATGGCGCAACGCCGAATGAATGTATTGATCCCATTCTGATTGCGTCGCATATCATAGTTGCTCTGCAACAAATTGTGAGTCGCCGTTCCGACCCGACGATGCCAACGGTTTTAACACTCGGTAAAATAAATTCGCGCGGTGGTGCCACAAACGTTATTCCTGGTGCCGTTGATATTGAAGGAACGTTCAGAACTTTAAACGAAAAATGGCGCGCCGAAGCTAAAATTATTATGCGCAACATGGCTGAAAGTATTGCTACTGCTATGGGTGGAAGTTGTGAATTTAGAATTGAGCACGGCTATCCGTTTTTAGTGAATGATGATAAACTCACTGCGCGCGTAAAAAAGCTTATGCAAAATTATATTGGTAACGATAACGTTGTGGATTTACCGTTGCGCATGACATCGGAAGATTTTGCTTATTATTCGCAGCGTATCCCTGCGTGTTTTTATCGTCTCGGAACGGGGAATAAAGCAATGGGTATAACCAGCAATTTACACACCGATACGTTTAATATTGATGAAAGTGCCCTCGAAATTAGTATAGGTATGATGGCGTGGTTAGCTGTGAGTTATTTGAATGAACAATCGGAATAAAATTGAGAAAAATTTTGTTATCCCTTGCATTATTTAGAAATGAAAACTTCTAGTAATTTTAATGAAAAGCAACACGAACGCTTTTTTTTGCGTTTATGTTGTGCGCACTTAAACGCGTCACCATGTCCAAAAATAAAATCTTTCCATACTTTTTTCGACCTATAATTAGTGTTGTAATTGTTTTTTTAGCTTTTTCTTTTAATGCAATTGCACAACCAGCCGCATTAGCTGAAAATTATTACGAAAACGGCGAGTATGAAAAAGCGAGTAGCCTATTTGAAACGCTATATAAAGAAAAAGGGGGCGATTATTATTTCGATAAATATCTCAACTGTTTGTTCAGTTTGCGCAAATTTGATGATGCCGAAAAACTCATTACTAAGCAAATTAAAAAAGAACCGAATCGCGTCGGATTATATTATTCTTACGGCAGAATGTTTGAACTGAATAATAAACCCGAACTGGCTACCGAGCAATATAACAAAGCGATTGATAAACTACCCACCGATTTTTCTGCTGTTGCCGATTTAGCGAGCCAATTTGAAACAAATTCCAAATTTGAGTTAGCACTTAAAACGTATGAACGTGGTGGCGTTCTTCTTAAAAATAAAAATATTTTTGGTCTGGGCATGGCGGAAGCCTACCAAAAAATGGATGATACGCCTCACATGATGGCTGCTTACTTAAATGCGCTTTCCGATAACGCGGCGGTTATTCCATCCATAAAAGCCCGCGCAATGCGATACGTCACAACTTCGGATGCGCAAAAAGATTTTCTCGCAGCACTGTACGCAAAAATTCAAGAAGAACCTAAAAATGTTTCTTTTCCAGAATTGCTCTCGTGGTTTTTTATGTTAAAGAAAGATTATAAAAATGCTTTTCGCCAACTTAAAGCCGTTGATAGAATGAATGCAGAGGACGGTAATCGTATTTTTAATTTAGCAACCATTGCGCAAAACGATAAAGAATACGATGCCGCAATTGAAGGCTACACGTACATCATAAATGAAAAAGGTCGGTTAAGTCCATTTTATATTGATGCCAAGAATCAGCAATTGGTGTGTAAACGCAGTAAATTAGTGGAAGGATTTACATATGCTGAGCCTGAATTGCGCGCACTCGAAACCGAGTATAATTCATTTTTAAATGAAGTCGGCAGAAATAATCGCACCGCTTCAATCATGACAGAGTTAGCAGATTTAGAAGCATTTTACATCAAAGATGTGGATAAAGCGATTACGCTTTTAGAGGAAGTTATTCATTTACCGATGCTCGAACCCGAAGTTTTAGATCGCTCTAAATTAAGTCTGGGCGATTTTTATATCGTAAAAGGCGAACGTTGGGAGGCGACGCTTTTATATTCGCAGGTAGATAAACAACACAAAGACGATATTTTAGGAAACGAAGCGCGCTTTAAAAATGCGAAGCTATCCTATTATTTCAACGATTTTGATTGGGCAAAAGCGCAATTCGATATTCTTAAATCGGCTACATCTAAACTTATATCGAACGATGCGATTGAGATGAGTGTTTTCTTACAAGAAAACCTCGATGCCGATTCATCAACAACAGCTTTAGAAATGTATGCGCGCGCCGAACTATGCGTTTTTCAGAATAAATACGATTCTGCTTTTGTAATTCTCGATTCCATAAATGCGCAATTCCCTACGCACCCGATTGAAGACGACGTTCTCTATTTGCGCGCGCAGATGTTTAAAAATAAACGCCAATATCCTGAAGCGTTGGCGGCATATTCTTCAATTGTCGAAAAATATAAAGAATCTATTCGCGCCGATAATGCCCTTTTTGAAATGGCGCAGATGTATGAGTTGCGTTTAAATAATAAAGATAAAGCCAAAGAACTCTACGAAAAACTTTTTACCGATTATTCGGGCAGTACGCTCACCGTTGAAGCGCGCCGACGCTTCCGTATTTTACGCGGCGATAAAGTGCCAAATGATGCGCAATAATGTAGGCGGATTCACAATTAAGAATTACATTTGCACGTTTTTAAACAGTTTTTATTTAAAACTTCTGCACCGAACAGCAAATTCGGCTTTCGATACGTTCATATACTACAAAGTTTTAGTAGTAACACAATAGTTCAATGACGAAGATATTCTTTTCCGCCTTAATTTTACTGTCATCAAGTCTGTTTAATGCCATCGTTGCGCAAATTGCACCCGATTCAACAGCATTACCTTTAATGACTTACACAGCACCTAAAGATTACGAATTAGGGGAAGTGAAAGTGACCGGCTCCGTTTATACAGATGCGAGCGCACTACGCGGTGTAAGTGGTTTGCAAACGGGTAAAAAAATTAAATTTCCGGGTACGGATGTACCTAAAGCCATGAAAGCACTTTGGAAATTGCGTTTGTTCGACGATGTTAGAATTATAAAAACGAGCCAAATTGGTGATGTTATTAATTTAGAAATTCAAGTTAAAGAGCGTCCGCACTTAACGGTGTATAGTTACAACGGTACAAAAAAAAGTCAGCACGACGATTTGAATGCCATTGTTAACAGGTTTATACCGAAAGGCACTATTATTACTGAAAATAACAAACAGAATGTTATCAACGGCATTGAAAATTATTTCAAAGAAAAAGGATTTTTAGATGCTGAAGTTAAAATCAAAGAAGTTAAAGACGATAAGCGCACTAATGGTACTAAATTGGTGATTGACGTTGAAAAAAACAGGAAAGTAAAAATTGAGGACATTAAATTTGTGGGTAATGCTAACGCGAGCGATAAGAAATTGCGCAAAAAAATGGAAAAAACGCACCAACGTTGGAAATTGCCGCGTTTAAATTTGTTTGCATCGTCTAAATTACTTGCCGAAGACTACGCAGACGATAAAAAGAAAATTCAGAAATATTACGCAACTATAGGTTTTAGAGATGCGAAAGTTGTTTCCGATTCTATTTATCGCGATAAAAGCAGCGGTAATCTCGAAATTTTGATGCGCATTGACGAAGGTAAACGGTATTATTTTCGCGATATTACTTGGAAGGGAAATTCTATTTACGACCCAAAAGTATTGACACAAGTTCTCGGCATTCAGAAAGGTGATATTTACAATCAGGAATTACTCGAAAACCGTTTGCGATTCAGTCAAGACGGACGCGATGTATCTTCGTTGTACATGGATAATGGTTATTTATTTTTCAATGTCGAGCCCACTGAAACATCTATTCAGAACGATTCAATTGATTTGGAAATGCGTATTTTTGAAGGACCGCAGGCGAGTATAGATAAAGTAATTATTAAAGGCAACGACATCACGCACGATCATGTTATTCGTCGCGAATTACGCACACTACCCGGTCAAAAATTCAGCCGTTCCGATATCATACGCTCGCAACGCGAAATTATAAATTTGGGTTATTTTAACCAAGAAGCACTCGGCATTAATACACCTGTTAATCAATCGCGCGGAACAGTTGACATTGAATATAAAGTAGAAGAAAAACCTTCCGATCAATTAGAACTTTCGGCAGGCTACGGCGGATTTGGTGTTGTTGGTACACTCGGTGTATCGTTCAATAACTTTTCGATGAGTAATGTATTCAATAAAGAAGCGTGGGCACCACTGCCAAAAGGCGACGGACAACGCGTTTCTATTCGTGCGCAATCGAGTGGACAATATTTTCAATCTTACAACGCCTCGTTCACAGAACCTTGGCTCGGTGGAAAAAAACCAAACTCATTAACTATTGCTGCAGCGTATTCGCATTACAATTATGGTACGGCTATTGGCATTGCGCAAGCGTCGGTTTCACTCGGTCGCCGTTTAAAATGGCCTGACGATAACTTTATTTCGAGTACATCTTTAGAATATCAAAATTATTCGCTCGGCACAGGAACAGGAACGGGTAGTGCTTTAGTTACTTTTAACACCGGTAACGGCGATTATAACAGCGTTAGTATTTCACAAACAATATCTCGAAGTTCTATTGCTGATCCATTGTTTCCTAAGGCGGGTTCTAAATTTACTTTAATTGCACAGGCTTCACCGCCCTATTCGTTGTTTAATGGTAAACAATACGACGATTTAACCAATGCAGAAAAATTTCATTGGGTGGAATTTTTTAAATGGCGTTTCAATGCCGAATGGTACACTGGTCTGTTCGGTAAGTTTGTGTTAAAAACGGCGGCAAAATTTGGTTCACTCGGTTATTACAACAGTCATGTCGGTTATTCGCCGTTCGGTCATTACGTGGTTGGCGGAAATGGTTTAGCAAATAGGCAAGTAGGTTTAACGGGTAACGAAATTGTATCGTTGCGGGGTTATGAAACGGCGGATTTACCCGGAAACATTGATCCAAAAACAGGTAATTCAACAGGTGGTATTGCTTTTGTAAAATATTCCACAGAATTGCGTTATCCTGTATCACTCAATCCATCGTCAACTATTTACGTTTTAGCTTTTGCGGATGGTGGTAATACGTGGCAATCTTTAAGCGATTTCCGTCCGTTCGATGTGCGTCGTACCGTCGGTGCGGGTTTGCGCGTTTTCTTACCCATGTTCGGAACACTTGGTTTCGATTACGGTATTGGTTTCGATAAACCCAACTTACCTTCTGCTACAACCAGTTTAACAGGTTACGGCGTGTTTAGCATTATTTTAGGTTTTGAACCTGAATAAAAAGGTAGGGGGCAAAAGCAAAAATTAAAAAAATGCTATAAGGTTAGAGCTGTAAAAATATTTTTAAAAAGACTGTCGTTAAGACAGTCTTTTTTATTTTATGATTAACGTTTATAGCCAAACCAGATAATACAAGTAAAAAAAATTATTTGGAATCTTTATACTGAAGCATTTAAAGCTAAATAATTTTTTGTAAAATTACTTCCGATGAATAAGTATATTTACACTTTATAAACCAACTTTTCAGGAAATACACAATTGAATGAAAAATTACTTTTCAGAGTTCTTAGGAACTTTTTTCCTCGTTTTATGTGGAACAGGCGCAGTTGTTGTGAACCAAGAAAGTGGCGGTGCTATCACACATTTAGGAATTGCTTTAACTTTTGGTGCCATTGTGAGTGTTTTAATTTACACACTCAGCGATGTTTCAGGATGTCATATTAATCCGGCGATGACAATTGGTTTTGGGTTTTTAAAACTTTTTCCTAAAAATGAAATTTTACCTTATGCAATCAGTCAAATTGTTGGTGCAATAGCTGCTTCGGAAACTTTACATCTTTTATTTCCAAATAATAATAAAGGTTTAGGCGGAACGCTTCCTTCAGGGAGTGATTTACAATCGTTTGTTTTGGAAATTATTTTGACGTTTTTTCTATTTTTCGTCGTCATTTTTACGTCGCAAGGAAAAAAAGAGACGCAAAATTCGGCGGGTTTTGTAATAGGCTTAACCGTGTTTTTAGAAGCTGCGTTTGCCGGACCAATTTGTGGCGCATCCATGAATCCTGCGCGCAGTATTGGACCGGCATTAATTTCTGGTAATATTGGAAGTCTGTGGATTTATATTTTTGCGCCTGTAATTGGTTCAATTTTAGCGGCAATAACTTATAAGTATTTAACAAAGAATAACTAAAAGTCAAAAAGCAAAATTCAAAAAGAAAAAGGCGATTAATAAAAGGCAAATTGCCTTTTATTTACAATGTAGTTTTAACACCAACCTCTATTGAAAGCGAATGCACTTTATCGTTCAATGAGCCCACACCATTTGTTGATACTTGATATTTTAAAACGGGTTGCGCAAAAATGGATATTTTTTTAGCCATCTTATATTCAACGCCCGCACCAACATTTAAAGAAAGCAATAGTTTATTAGAAGTAGAACTACTATAAGACGGTAAGGATAATCGCGATGCAGGTGTTGTAAAACTTGAATTTCCAGAATTAAGAGATTGAACGCTCTCGTTTTTGTTCTCATCAATGGCAAAAATTGTGCTCAACGTTGCGCCACCCAAAGCGTAAACACGCAATTTTTTGCCGTGCAGAATGTTTTGCTTCACATTAAGCGGTAAACTTATAATGTGCGCACTGATATTTTTATTTTGTTCTACGGAATAACCTGAGGCTAATGAACCAACAATTTTTTCGGCTTGTGCAGGTTGGTACGTTTTTTCGGAATAAATAATACCCGACTCAAATTCAGTGTTTCCGTGTTGCATTGAAATTGTTGAGCCGATTGACCAAGAAGGTTGTGAAATAAATTCCGATTTTGTGTTGCCTTCTAAAATATATTTTGTTGTTATAAAATCCTGATTGTACGCCGTAACGATTCCGGCGCGCCAAATATTTTTCTTAATTTTATACAAACCTTCAAACGAAATTTTTGGTGTTTTTAAATTCGGAGTAGGCAACGCTTTTAACAATTGCGTGTTGCGGTTCAACCAAATTTTATTTTCAATTTCATTCAAAGCGTTTGTTGTAACTTCATCAGCCGAGGCATTCGCTACATCGTTTTTCTCTTCTGTTTTATTTTTTATATTAGCATCCGTATTAACCGATTTACGATTTAATCCTAAAAGATTTAAAGGTGAAAAAGTAGCGAAAGCGTCGTGTTCGAGTTTCGTTTCTGCTATCGCAAATTTTGAACGCTCTGTATTATTTAGAAAATGCGAAATTGATTCGGTAATGCCATTCCAAATTGTTGATTGATTTTTTTTAGATGTAATCGTAGAAAGTTGTTTTGTACTAATATTTTTTGATCCAGAATTATTTTGTTTTGCTTCTGAATTTAAAACAACAGCATTTTGATTTTCAGAAACTTTGCGCGCTTCGTCGTAAAGTTTAAGTACCGGAAAAATGGTTAAAACAAATATAGCAGCTTCGAGGACGCGGTATTTTTTTAAGCGCAAATGCCAACGCAAAAAGAAATTTATACGTGGTACAAAGGCTTTCCAATGTTCGGGATTAAATTCAGTCGGAATAGATTTTAATTTTTGCGAAAACAAAGCATCGAAAGAATTATTCGCATCGTCAATATTTTCTAAATCTTTTTCAAGAGTCTGCCAGTTTTCGACTATTGACTCGAATTTTAGAGTATCTAAACGCGCCAAAAAAGTTTTGTCTAATTGAGCTTCTTCGCTTTCTGAAGCAGAAATTTTGGCTTCTAATTCATTCCAACTCTCAGCAGACGGTATAAAATTTAGAGTCGCTAAGTTTTCTAAGCGCGTTTTAATAATGTCGTCAAAATCTTTGAAATCTTTATCGGTAGTGTTATCCATGTGTATGTTTAATTTTAGGAGTTAAGTGTTCTTGCAACTTTAGTCGTGCTTTAACCAAATTGGAGCGTGAAGTACTCTCAGAAATATTTAATTGTTCGCCAATTTCTTTGTGCGAATAACCCTCAACAACATATAAGTTAAACACGGTTCTGTAAGACTGCGATAAATTTTGAATAGCTTCTAAAATATCTTTTTCCGAACATTTACTGATGGCATCGGCATCATAACTTTTCAAATCGTAAGCCGTTTCTATGTCTTCCGTTCTGCGTTTCACCGATTTGCGGTAATAATCTATGGCAGTGTTTACCATTATTCGGCGCATCCAAGCACCGAGAGACGTACCAATATCGTAAGTAGCAATGTATTTGTAAACCTTGATAAAACCCTCGTGCATAATGTCAATAGCGTCGTATTCGCTATTCGCATAGCGCATACACACCGACATCATCGAGCTGTAATATTCTTCGTATAAACGCTTTTGCGCCCAACGTTCGTTATTAATACAAGCCTCGACGAAACTGCGCTCATCGTGCGCAAGCGTTAAAGTAAAATCCATAAACTGGTTTTATAGGTCGTTAGTCTTCTAACGTTTTAAACGTTTAATATGCTGCTTACATCACTCGAAAATTTAATTACACACAAGTTCAACAAAGTTAGACTTGTTTCAAAAATTTTTCAAAAATTTTTCTAAATTTGAGTCTTAAGTAATGTCGGAAGCAAGCAATAATTAAAACCGTAATTTTAGAATTAGTAGTTAATGAAAAATAAAAATTTGAGCGCGCGATGGAGAAATTTATTTTGTAAAAAAAAATGGATGTTATTTTGTTGCTTTGCTTTTATTTTTCTGATGTCTTGTTATAAAAAAAACGAAACCGATGAAACCAAAAAAGTTTTTCGCTACAATCAAATTAAATCTATCACATCTCTCGATCCTGCATTTGCGCGTCAGCAATCGAATATGTGGGCGGTACAATCTATTTTCGATAATTTAGTGGGTCTCGACGATTCGTTGCACATCATTTCGCAATTAGCAAAATCGTGGCGCGTTTCTTCGGATGGTTTAGCGTACGATTTTATGCTGCGTACCGATGTTTTTTTCCAAGACGATGCGTGTTTCCCGGATGCAAAAGGACGAAAATTTATAGCGAGCGATGTTGTTTATAGTTTTAATCGTTTTACGGATTCTGTGACTAATTCACCAGGTTCCTGGATTTTTAATGGACACGTCACAACGCAAAATCCGTTTATTGCCCTGAACGATTCAACATTTCGCATTAATTTAATTACACCTTTTCGGCCGTTGCTTGGTATTTTAACTATGCAATATTGCGGCATTGTTCCGCACGAAGCGATTGAAATGTACAAAAAAGATTTTCGCGCGCATCCCGTTGGAACAGGTGCATTTGCGATGAAGCGTTGGATTGAAAATCAAGGGTTGTTTCTGAAAAAAAATACGCATTATTGGAAACGGGATAGTTTTGGTAAGACTTTACCCTATTTGGATGGTGTGCGTGTCTATTTTATGCCCGATAGAAAAATGGCGTATTTGGAAATGATGAAACACCGCGTTGACTATACTGTAGGCGTGGAAAGTTCAATTATTAATGAATTGCTGACTGCCGACGGCGATTTGCAACCCAAACAAAATGTAAATCTTCAGCTCATAAAAACGCCTTACTTAAACACAGAATATCTCGGCATTAATTTAAAATTTGGCACTCAAAAGGATAATGCGTTGCTGATAAAAAAAGTACGACAAGCACTCAATTACGGTTTCGATCGCGATTTAATGTTGCGTACACTCCGTAATTCGATGGGAAAACCCGCAACTTTGGGTTTTGCACCGCGTGGATTACCGTCGTTTAACGAAAAAATTATCGGTTACAACTACAATCCAGAAAAAGCGCGCACACTATTAAGCGAAGCGGGATTTCCGGATGGAAAAAATATGCCTGAAATTAAAATTTTTGTCATTAAAGATTATCTCGACATTTGCACATTTATTGCAAAGCAATGGGAAAGTTTGGGCGTGAAAACTAAAGTAGAAGTCATTGAATCGGCAACTTTGGCAGAAAAAATGACGAGCGGCACAGTACCTTTTTTTCGCGGTTCATGGATTGCCGATTATCCGGACGCAGAAAGTTTTTATACCGTTTTTTATTCTAAAAATCCTGCGCCGCCGAATTACACGCGCTTTAGCAATACGCTATTCGATAATTTATACGAGGCTGCACTGAAAGAAAATAACGATTCGCTGCGATACAAAATTTATGACAACATTGAAAAAATTATTATCGAAGAAGCACCTGTTATTTTTTTATTTTACGACGAAAGTGCGCGATTCGCCACTACAAACATAAAAGGTCTGAGCAGAAATCCGATGAATTTATTACCGTTGGATAGGGTAAACATGAAGTAAATTGATAAAAATTTTTAGTTTTCATACTTTTTTTTCTACAAATCGAGTCGCCGATCCTTCTCCAATTCGGTTTCAATTAAAAATAGCGTCAATCATTTTTTGGGCGTTGCGTTCATTGTTTAAAACAGTATCAAAAAGTTTTTTACGCAACGCAAATATTTCAGAATTATCGTTTTCAGAATGGAACTGAAAAAGTTTTTGTCGTAAGTCGCGCCACGAATTGAAAACAATGCAATATTCTTCCCACGATTTATTGGGCAACATATTTTGATGCGCAAAAACATTGGAATTTTCTGCCAAAGCCCGAATGAGTTTAAGTTTCACGCCCGCCGATTTTTCAACATAAAGAATATGCGCAGTCGCTTGTTGAGAAAGCGCTTCCAAATAATCGTCTGAAGGATTTTCTGCCAACGTTACATTTTTAAAATTTTTCAAATAAAACTTAAAACTTTCTCTTGGCGACTTCCCAGCAACGATTAAAGAAATATTTTGGATAAAAAATTTTCCGCTAAAAATATTTTCTATCAACGCGCGCACCGCATTTTCGTTTTCAGGAACGCTTAAATTTCCATGAAAGAGAAAATATTTTTTTGAGTTTTTACAATCCGAAAATTTGAGTGCGTATGGATGGAAAGGGAAAATAATTTCTGATTTTGAATTTTGAATTTTAAATTTTTCAAAAAAATATTTTTCATCATCTGGTGAAATGAAAAATATTTTTTCAACGAATGGAATTATTTGTTTTTCAAAAATTTTTAATCGCGCATTTTCAATAAAAAAAAATATTTTTTTAAAAATATTTTTTTCGCTTGTCGCTAAACTCCAATAATATTGCCATTCTATGTTGTGCATGCGCACAAACTTTTTTCTCGATTTTAGTTCCACAGCATTTATGAAACCGCAGGTGTGCAAACCTTCAAAAAGTATGGGTGCATCATTTATCAATAAATTCTGTAAAAGCAAATGATTTTTTCTTGTAGAAACAATAAAAGGCGTTAAAGTAAATTGCTGTAAAAAATTTCGCGTGCGTGGGTAGTAGAAAACATTTTTGCAATATTTTTCGAGGTCTTGTTGTTGTGTTCGATCACCGTATTCAAAACAATGTAATGTAATTTCAACGCCGAGTGCGTGCAAGGCTTTTATTTTATAAAAAACATCAATCACACCGCCGTAATCGGCAGGGTAAGGAACGGCGAAAGAAACAATTATTAGTTTATTGTTGATAGTTGTTAGTTGATATTTTAGTTGCTCATTGATAGTTGATAGTTTTTATCGCTCGACTTTTGTTTAAACGAATAACTATCAACTATCAACGAACAACTAAATTAAGGTTTCAATGGCTTAGTCTCTAATTTAATAGCTGGCGTACGTTTACTATCTACTAATTTATTAAATTCATAAACCTGCGAAGTAATAATTTTATCCAATTTTTTTATATTAGCATCAATTTGCGGGGCAATTTCGTCGTACACTTGGTAGGTTTGCGAAGTTGGTTTGGTATCTGCCGAAGCAGCAACCGAAGCAATGCCTGCGAGTTGGTCGTTCAATCGGACAGGTAACGCCAATAAATCTTGGAAAGCTTTGGCATCGCTTTGAATCAATTTATCTTCAACCAATTTCATAGAATCCACCATAGGTTTAGATATTTTTTCTAATTCTTTTTTAAAAACACTATCTTTAACCGATGCCACATATTCTGTTACCTGTTTTCGCACCGAACGCAAATCATTGATGCTTTGATGCGTTTCGGAAAGTTTATCGCGCACCTTGAGTTGTAATTTAACGGATTCTGCAATGTCCTCGTTTGTTCCAGCAATGCGCGGATCTTTTTTAATTTCAAAAGGTTGCTCCATAATGAACGAATCTTTCAGAAGTAATTGCACGATATATTTACCGGGTGCAACTTTCGGTCCGGCAATAGAACCACTCCACATTAAAGCACCACCGTCTACATCCGTAGCATCAGCGTAGCGCATATCCCATTCAAAAGTATTTAAACCAGCTTCCGCAGAAATTATTCCTGGTCGTTCTATTTTTTCTTTTTGGTAAAAACTCTTATTAATTTCGAGTGCTTTACCTTTTTTATCTTTCGTCGAGGAATATTTTATAACGGTGTCGCGCTTTTCGTTCAAGAAAACCAAATTAGCTTCGCTTGTTGGTTTATCTTTTAAAAAATAATTGACGAGTACTCCCGCTGGCGCATTTTGTCCTTCAGGTACGCCGCGTTCTTGGTGCGAATGTGTGCGATAGGTTGGTTCGGGCGTAAAAAGAAATGATTTTTTAGAAGCCAAATCTTTATTATCCATTATTTGATACAGCGGATCTAAATTATCCATCACCCAAAAAGATCTGCCATGTGTGGCAACTACTAAATCGTGATCACGTTTTTGTATGGCAATATCGTGAATAGGTGTGAGTGGTAAATTTTGTTGCAAAGGCTGCCAATTTTCGCCATCGTTGAACGAAACAAAAATTCCGATTTCCGTACCGGCATACAACAAACCTTTTCTGTTCGGATCTTCGCGAATAGCGCGACAATAAGCTGCTGCAGGTAAACCTTCCGTTATGAGTTTCCAAGTTTTACCAAAATCGGAAGTTTTGAATAAATACGGTTTTGTATCGTCGAGTTTGTAACGGTTAGCTGCCAAATAGGCTGTTCCTGCTTCGTAATGCGAAGGCTCAATAAGGCTCATTAACGCCCAATCGCCCAAACCTTGAACATTTAATTTCGTCCAATTTTTACCATTATCTTTACTTACGTGCAACCAACCATCATCCGAACCTGCATAAAAAACGCCCGCTTGTACAGGTGATTCTGCAAAAGTGAAAATATCGCTAAACGTTTCCGCACCAGTATTATCCTTAGTAATTGGTCCACCACTCGATTTTAAAGTGTTCGTGTCGTTGCGGGTTAATATTGGCGAAATAACTTCCCAACTTTGTCCCGCATCCATCGTTTTGTGTACATACTGAGACGTAATGTACATGGTTTTAGGATTGTGCGGCGAAAAAACAATCGGGTACGTCCATTGAAACCGAAACTTCATATCTTCTGAACCTGCACCCAAATATGTTATCGGATTGGGCGAAATATTTTGGTCTTCGCCTGTTTTCATGTTCATTTTGGCGAGATAACCCATGTAACTACCGCCGTAAACAATATCCGAATTGGTTGGATCGCTTACGATATATCCGCTTTCACCACCTGCAACAACATCCCAATCTTTTTTTGTGATAGAACCGCCGTCAGGATTTCTACTTTTTATTCTCAACGCAGAGTTATCTTGTTGCGCACCGTAAATATGATATGGAAAATCGTTATCAACACTGACGTGATACATCTGCGCCGTCGGAACATCCACATCCGACCAAGTTTTTCCGGCATCCACCGAAACCGATGCGCTGCCATCATCGGCTAAAATCATGCGCGAAGGGTTTTTCGGATCAATCCAAACATCGTGCGTATCGCCGTGGGGTACTATAAATTGTGTTGACGTTTTTCCACCATCTGCTGTTTTCCAAAAACCTACATTACAAACATATAAACCATCGTAATTGCCAGGGTCAGCAGCAATAACGCTGTAATACCACGGTCGTTGACGTAAATTTTTATCTGTATTGACTTGTGCCCACGTTTCACCAGCATCTTCTGAACGGTAAATACCGCCATTTTTATTTTCTACAATTGCCCAAACGCGATTACCATTCTGATAAGCAACGGTCAACCCAATTTTACCGAGTAAACCCACCGGTAAACCTGGGTTCTTTGAAATATTTTTCCAAGTTGTACCACCATCTACCGATTTATACATGCCGGAGCCTTCACCACCGCTACTCATTTCAAAATTATTGCGGTAACATTGCCAGAGCGAAGCATACAGTACATTTGCGTTGGTTGGATCAATTGTAATATCGCAAGCACCTGTTTGATTATCTTTTTTTAAAACCAATTCCCAATTTTCACCACCATCTTTGCTTCTGTACACACCGCGCTCTTCATTTTTTCCGAAAACTTTACCTAATGCAGCAACATACACAATATTAGCATCTTTCGGATGCACTACAATTTTGCCAATCGCGAACGATTTTGCTAAACCAATATGTCGCCATGTTTTACCAGCATCCGTTGATTTATAAACACCATCACCAAAAGAAATATTACCGCGAATTTCTGGCTCACCCATGCCAACGTAAATCGTATTTGGATCGGAAGGCGCAACGCAAATAGCACCGACAGAACTCGATGTAAAAGTTGAATCGGAGATTGAGGTCCAATCTTCGCCGCCATTAATTGTTTTCCAAACGCCACCACCTGTTGCACCAAAATAATATGTCAGCGGTTGATCAGTATGTCCAGCTACTGCTATACTTCTTCCACCGCGATACGGACCAATTGAACGCCACTTGAGCGAGGTTAATAATTTTTTATCCACCGTTTTAGAAACGTTGGTTTGCGCTGTGCTTTGAAAATTTAAAGCCAGCACCAAAGCAAGAAGTATCAGTAAATGTTTTTTCATTTTAAAAAATTAAAGAATTAATGACTTATAAAAGTAAGGCTAAGGTAAATATTAATCTGAATTTTTTTATTAATTTTTAAAAAAATGCGCGATTTAAAATCCATAGGCAATCTATGCTTGTTTAATATTACATCCTAAAAACTAAACAGTTCTATTTTTGTTTAACAACAAATAAAAATTTTATGGCTGATACCAAACCAGATTTTTTTTCGCGCATTTATAATCCGTTTTATCAATCGGGTTTTGTAGTTTGCTTGGTTGTTTTTTCAATGATTGTGTTAAAATTGCTCAACGTTTCTCACACAACCGAAATAAATTCGAGCGTCTATTGGGTAATTGGTGGTGCGGGCTTACTTTTTTTTGGCATTTTTAATAGCGTCATTAGTTTACAGGATGGCGATATGAATGTGTATTGGTATAAATCTTTTGCAGCGTATGCTGCTTTGCTCGGTATAACTTGGCTGGCTTCGCAATTTCTTTCAGGTATGAGTATTGATGAAGCGGGTACTTTTAAATGGATTTTTTTTATTCTCACATTTGCCTATTTACTTTTTCTTTCGCTCATGCGCGCCATGCGCAAAGTTGTTTCTATGGCGCAAGAGGAAGATAACAATTGGCAAAACCGACAGAAGAAATAGATCGTACATTGCATTAACCGTGACTATTTTGTGAACTTGAGCGTCTTACTTTGTATAAAATTTAAAAACATGAAATTATTAATTTTCGCATTAGTGGCAATTACAACGGCTTGTCAGCCGAGTAACACAAATTCAGCAGCAAAATCTGTAAACAATGCCATGGCATCTGTTACTGAAACAAAAGTTGAGACGACCGCTCCAACGGATACTATTAAAAAAATTACAAAAACACCAGAGGAATGGAAAAAACTTTTAAGTCCTTCGGCTTATAATGTTTTGCGCGAACAAGGAACAGAACGCGCTTTTACCGGCGAGTATGCCGACAACCACGAAAAGGGAACATACGTTTGTGCAGCGTGTGGTTTGCCATTATTTTCATCCGATACTAAGTTCGAGTCAGGTACGGGTTGGCCCAGCTTTTATCAACCCATTGCAAAAAATCATATTGAGTTTTCGGGCGATAATTCGTTCGGTATGGAGCGCAAAGAAGTAGGATGCGCGCGTTGCAACGGTCATTTAGGCCACGTTTTCGATGACGGTCCGAAACCCACAGGTTTGCGTTACTGTATGAATTCCGTGTCATTGAAGTTTATAAAATCGTAATGATAATTGTTTTGCGACAATAGGATTAAGTTTGAAATCTAACAGTTTTTTAAAACCTGTTAGATTTCTTTGTTTTTACCTAGATTTTAAATTAAGGTGCAACTTTTAATCTGAAAATTAAGGTGAGTTACTTATCTTAACTTACTTCTTCGCAGAAAGTTGAAATATTATAAATTATAAGCAATTCACCATCATTAAAAATATTTTACTGCGCTCTACTTCGGCAACCTAATGCACATGGCAAAATATCCGTCGGAAGTATATAAATAACCTGTTGTTGTATCAATTGTAACACCACCAAAACCAATATTAGCATCATGTAGCGTTCTATTACCAATATATTTGTTTGGGTAGCGATTAGGAGAAACCTCTTTAATCAATTTTTTGTGCGTAGCTAAATCATAAGCAATAAGTTTATCACTTGCAGTAAAGTATAATATACCATTGTAATAAACATAATTAATGCCGAGATCTGCGCCACAATCTGCGTCCTGCCAAGTAATATCTCCCGTATCAGCATTTAGCTCGTACAAATTTTCTAAACCGGGTTTAACATATACTTTGTTATTGACATAGTAGAGTGCTTGTCCAAAATTAAATCCACCTGTTTTGACAGCTGTAGTCCAAAGTGTCTTTTTGGCAATTAAATCATATCCAGAAGTATTTCTATCATTGTAAGCAACAAAAGCTTTATTGCCAACTATTACAGGTGTTTGACCTGAACCTTGATAAAAACTATCAATATTGCTAAATCTAAAATATTCTGATTTTTTAGTAATATTGTAGGCTACTAAATCATGCTTTGCATAATTGGCGGTGTGTCCATCAAAATTGGCATAACCAATTTGGAATATTGCAATTTCATCACCATTTGGAGAAAACCAAATCGCAGGCGTTCCAATTGCTGGTCTATACCCAGCCATTGTAGGTTCAATAAAAATAGTATCCCACTGAGGTTTATCAATTTTACTTCGCACCAAACACGAATTATAAGTTGTTAAATTTGAGTTTGGGTGCCTTTCTTGATAAGCATATCCATTCGTAACTTTAAAAAAATAGTCGCTTGAATTACCCCCTGTAAAAGTTGATTGCCAAATTGTATTAAAAGATGTAGCATCAATAGCATTTACATCATTAAATGATTGAAAAAATAAGCGACCATTACTGAGAAATATATCAGGACCATCAATGGAAGAATTTGTCAAAAAACTGTTCCAAGTTTTTAATATTCTACCTGTTAATTTATCCAGCATCAAAACGGTATCATTTCCTCCTCCATAATTTGACCGACAAAATATGACTGTACCATTATTTAGAATCGGCAAACAAGATTGGCTGCTATTAAATGTATCTTTGCCTAACGGAGTTTGCCAAACTACATCTAATTTGGATGTGTCGCAGCCAAAATAACATTTTGGCGTTGGTGGAATTACATAAGGATCATAAGGATATGTTTTCTGACAAGAAACTAATAAGCTAAAAAAAAAGGATAAAACCAACATAATTCTTTTCATAGTAATTTAAATAAATTAGGTGCAGCCATAAAACTGCACCCTTGATAAATCTCTATCTTGCGTTAAAAAATCCATTTGCGAATTTAGTGTCATTAAACATTTTAAGCAATACAGCTTTTGTATTTGCGTCATTAGTAATCTGTGAATGATTACTGTTCACCATTTGTATAGTATTTACAAGAGAACACCCTGGATAAGCTGTAGCTGATTCTGCGAGAACTGCACCATCGGATGCTTTTTCTACTCTTTGTAAACTTGTAATGGTGCCAGTATTAGTACCTGTTTGATTACAAGTTTGAAAAAGTGATGACAAAGCATCGCAAGGATAAGGATCATTACCTGAAACTTGTACATCATATGATCCGTCTTGAATTAAATTGCCAAAGTAATCAAGCCGGTAACAAGTACAAGTATTTGCTGGTACGTCAATATACTGAAAACTTACAGCGCCTGTAATAGTATTATATTGTTCATTCGCAGTGTTTAACCAGTTAGCTCCAGCTTGATAATCTCTTGCATACCTCTCATATCTACTTCTATCATTTATTTTTTGATCATTTAAGATACAATATTGATATTGAAAAATCCATTGACCCCAGTTACAATAACTACTAAAGCCTGCATTAGTTACTGCTCGGGCATAACTTGAAAATTGATTTGCTTTAGCTTGATAGTTGTTTGTAATGTCGCCAATATCTTTTATTACCTGTTCTCCATGGGTATTAGCTTGAAATGCTAGAGCATTAGAGGGGTCACTAATTGCTGTCGATTCGAGTAAGTTCCAAAGTGATGTATTATTATCTATTGTACCATAACACTGAACTTTTACCAAAGGAGGATATTGATTCGTACCGTTTCCAGTTACTCTTGAATTGTCAAAGTTTGTTAAATTTTGCAATGCAGTAGCACCAACTTTGAAGTCATTTGCTATATTCGCGCTTTGATCTTTGAATACAGTTAATAGAGCTATATTCGGAGTAAAAGAGCAAATTAAATTTACAGCTTCTATCGCTATTCTATCTACACCTAATAACCTTAAATACCATTTATCACTTATTAGTTCATCAACAGGCCCTGTACTTAGTGCCGTGCAAGCACTACT
Source organism: Saprospiraceae bacterium (assembly GCA_043758385.1). Classification (GTDB taxonomy): domain Bacteria; phylum Bacteroidota; class Bacteroidia; order Chitinophagales; family Saprospiraceae; genus JAAFJT01. The sequence goes on along the minus strand of JAYVNP010000029.1, from coordinate 32,508 downwards.
GATAAAAGGACCGTATTGATCATGGTTATTTATTAAAGGCGAACCTGCGTGAGGTGAAGCGACAGTTACTATGCCGCCAAAATATCCGCTCATAAAATTATTGTTAATATTTTTATTACGGTCGTAAGCCCTAGCCACTAATCCACCTAAACTGTGAGATATAACAAAGCTATTAGCTCTTACACCTTGAAAATTTGAACTTGGACCCCAAGCTTGATCCCCAAGTTGGAATTGATGAACAATATTTGAAGATGCATCATCTATTGTACTACTTATTTTTTCATATTGCAACGGAAAAAAATTAATTGCGTTAATTTTTGACCAGTTAGGTATCGTATTTCCTTGCCCATCAAGCCCGCTACATACAGCAGTGCTAGCTCTTTGCCATGTCGCAACACTTCCGCCAAGACCATGTAAAGTGTACATTGTCCTATGGACATCAGGGTTTTGCGCAAAGGTTGTTGCAAAAATTGATTCAAATAATACAAGTATGAGAAGAATATTTTTCATTATTATGAATTAAAAAATTTAAAAAATTATTGTTTTGTAAAAATTTTGGACGTTTTTTCGCCTTTAGAATTTATTAACTCCACAAAATATACACCCATAGAATAGTTGGTGACATCAACCGACTCTAATTTGGAAGTACATTGACGTGATGTAATATTTCTTCCGAGTACGTCTTTGACATTAAGTGTTGCTTCATTGTTGAAATAATTAGCAGGCACTTTAATCCAAATTGTAAGAGTCGTAGGATTCGGATAGACCGTCAAAATATCCTCACTTGAGAGTAAATCAGAAGCATCAGAACTTCTGAAACCTGCTGCATAAACAACTTTGTGGTTTGAAATCGCTTCATCATTATGATTCCAAAATCGTCGGCCAGAATTGTTGCGCACCATATTAATCTCATTCTTCTGAGCGACAAAAACTGTTCCCGAAATATCTTTCAGAAATTTTCGGTGCAAACTGAATTTCAAATTAGAACCTTCAAATTCTCTTTCTTCAATTGCTTGTTTTTCGTGATCTTGCAAATACTCTCGATTGCCTGACCGTACATGAAGTAAGGAAGTTCCAGACCTCTTTACTTTTGCGCCACTTTTTTCTATATCCGTTACTTGATAATCTTCAAATTTTTTAACTTCCTCGTTACCATAATCTTTATCTAAATAGGACTGTTTAATACTATTGTAGGCATTCGCAGAAATTTCACTATGTTTAATGTCTACAATAATTTTGCCACTAACATCATAAGAGCGAACTCCATTTTTATCAATTACAGTTTTTGCAGGTTTGGTAATATAGTTCGGGAACTCATTTGTACTTAGGTGGCTAATAGTAGTTTCGTGATCTCCGTTGTCGTAAACTTTAATTGCGTGTTCCTCTCGTTTGTTAATAATGCGAGCAATACTAACTTTATCAAATTGATCCATTAGTTTTTCTTCACCTTTAGCAGGGAGTGTATAATTAATTCCATTCTTGGTGAACGAAACGGTGTATTTGAGTTTTTGCGCCTCTAAAACATGAAGCATTAAAAAACTCAAAACGAAAATAGGAATAAAAGATTTACCTTTCATAAGCATTGAATTTTATTGAAAAATGTTTATCAAAATGTAAATCGGCGCCGATAATTACTATGCAAAGTTACGATTGCTTTAAACTCGAAAACAAGTCATAAAATAGAATTAATTGGAGTAGTTAGGAATAGTCTGGAATCAAATAGAATTTACAAATACTTTACCTATCCATGAATTAAAATCAGGAATAATCAAGTTTATTAATTCCATCGGGCCAGCCCAAAGCAATATAAATTTTTTTCTGATCTTCGGGAAAAAGTAAGCCTTTAAACCTTTCAATTTCTTCTTCTGCAAATACTGCTTTTAATTTTTTAATCAACGTTTTAGTGCAACAATAGTACTCTTCCGCGATGTCGCGTAGTCTTTTAAGTTTTGGCATAATTTAGATTAGATTAAGCTGTTAAACGAATTATTTTAAACGCTAAAAAAATAGTAGCAAGTTTGTTTAAATCGGAAATAATACTGTGGATGCTTGCAATCTCCATAAAATAGCGCTTTATCTATACAAGGTTGTCGAGTTTTAAGAGGCGTGGTAGTTTTTTGCGTGTAATAATGCGGAACAACTTTTGGAAATTATAAATCGTACAAAGGGTAAAGTTTGTTTTCTAAAAAAACAAAAACAAAAAAGGCGAAAAATCGTAGTCCGATTAAATACGATGCGATGCGATGCGAGTGTAAGTGTTTGACATTGGTAAAAGCTTTAGAGGTTTTGAATTAGTAGCAATTGGTTAAATTGTTTGATATACAAATTTACAATAACGCGATTGAAACTCCAAACAAAACAAAAGAATATTTTGAAAAAGTTTTTTATGATTTGCATTTAATTTTTCAAAAGATTCAGTTTCAAGACGTGAAAATTTTATTACTGAAAAAATTAACATTTCTAATGAATTTTTGGAAAAATTGAGTTTGGTATAAAAGAAAGTGATTTTCAAGTACATTCAATCGAATCATTAGAATTTGAGAACTGCAAAGTCGTGTATTGGCTATTTGAAACCAATTTCATTGATTGAATCAGAGAGCCAAAATTTTAGAAATAAAATACTTAAAAAAAGTAATTCAAACCAAGGATTCAAACAGCACTAAAGTCGTTATGTTTAAATAATTCAATTGAAAAATTTAAACACCAACAAAGTAGTTATATTTGATGGAAAAATTAAATTTTAATTTCGCACACTTTTTACAAACTCTTCAACAATTTTGCCGTACTCTTTTCCTTTATTCCGCTCAATTTCTAAATTTTTAATAAACGCTGAACCAATAATAGCACCACGCGCGTGTTCGCAAGCTATATCGAAAGTTTTTTTGTTAGAAATACCAAAGCCAATCAATCGAGGATTAGAGAGATTCATTTTTTCGATGCGTTCAAAATAATCTATTTGGTTTTCTGTAATGCCGGAAGTTGCACCTGTTATAGCGTAGCTCGAAACAACGTAAATAAATCCTGTTGTGAGTTTATTAATTAATTTTATGCGCGCAACAGGTGTTTGTGGCGTGATGAGAAAACTGATTGCGATTCCTAAATCTTCAAAAGTTTTTTGGTAATCGCGTTGATATACAGCAAGCGGCAAATCGGGAATAATTAAACCATCCACTTGGGAGGCGACGCAATTGTCAAAAAATTTCTTTTCACCCATTTGCACAATTTGGTTGTAATAACCCATTAACACAAACGGCGTGTCAACGCCTTCTGCGCGCGCTGATTTTATTTGCTCGAAAAGCAAATTCAAATCCATGCCGTTTTGCAACGCCTTCATGCCTGAATTTTGAATCGTTGGTCCGTCAGCGAGTGGATCGCTGTACGGTATGCCAATTTCAATAATATCTACTTTGGCATCGTGTAAAGATTTTAAAATCGGAAGCGTCGCGTCGCGCTCCGGAAATCCTGCCGTAAAATAAATATTGAGAATGTCTTTTTTGCTGGATTGAAAGAGCGCTTTCAAACGGTTCATACTTGGAACTTTAAAGTTTTCAAAACCTGTTAGGTTTGTTAAAATTTTATTAGTGAATTAACTCGCGCATGTACGTATCCAAATCTTTATCGCCTCTGCCAGAAAGATTGATAACAACCACATCATCGGGTTTGAAAGTCATCACATCGAGTGCAGCAAAAGCGTGTGCTGTTTCTAAAGCGGGTATAATACCTTCGGTGCGTGAAATATTTAAGGCAGCTGCAAGTGCATCTTCATCCGTAATCGGAATAGCAATTGCGCGTTTCGATTGAATAAGATGCGCGTGTAACGGACCAATGCCCGGATAGTCTAATCCAGCCGAAATAGAATGCGGCTCTACAATTTGTCCATCTGCCGTTTGCATCAGCAAAGTTTTACTGCCGTGAATAACGCCTTCCGTACCGAGAATAGACGTTGCCGCCGAAAATCCGGAATGTACGCCTTTACCTGCTGCTTCAACGGCAATAAGTTTTACGCTTTTATCTTCAATGAAATGATAGAATGCACCCGCAGCATTACTTCCGCCGCCTACACAAGCAATAACATAATCGGGTGTTGAGCGACCTTCCACTTTAAGCAATTGCTTTTTTATTTCTTCACTGATGACAGATTGAAAGCGCGCCACCATATCGGGATAAGGATGCGGACCGACCACAGAACCAATGATGTAATGTGTGTCTTCAGGATTATTTATCCAATCGCGAATCGCTTCGTTGGTGGCATCTTTTAAAGTCTGACTACCTGAAATAGCAGGACGCACTTCTGCACCGAGCATTTTCATACGCGCCACATTGGGTGCTTGGCGTTTAATATCTACGGCACCCATATAAACAACACACGGAAAATTCATGAGCGCACAAACGGTTGCCGTAGCTACACCGTGTTGACCGGCACCTGTTTCTGCAATGATGCGCGTTTTACCCAATCGTTTAGCTAATAAAATTTGTCCGATGGTATTATTTATTTTGTGTGCGCCTGTATGACACAAGTCCTCGCGCTTTAAATAAATTTTGCAGCCGTAAGTTTCCGAAAGGCGTTTGGCAAAAAAGAGTGGGGTAGGACGACCGACGTAATCGTGCAGAAGTTGTTTAAATTCTTTTTGAAAACTGCGCGAATAGATAATTTTTAAATAATTCTGGCGCAAAGTTTCTACATTGAACCACAACATTTCTGGAATATAGGCTCCACCAAACGCACCGTAAAACCCTTCCGCATTCGGTGAAGTTGATACATCGCTTTGTTGTTGTGCGATAGGCTTCTCTAATATTTTTGTACTCATGGTAAAATTGTTGATAGTTGATGGTAATAAATATTTATTATGGATCAAGAATTAACTACATTATTAATAAATTGTGCAACTAACTCTACATTTTTTAAAGCGGGTGCACGCTCGAAGCGCGAATTAATATCGTAACCCACGCATTGTGGATGATTGAAAAGTTTCAAAGTTTCTACGTCGTCTAAACTAATACCGCCGCTGAGAAAAAAAGGTTTTTCTAACTTGTAACTATCGAGAACGTGCCAAGAAAATTTTTTACCTGTTCCGCCGTGCGCTTCCGATTTTGTATCAAACAAGAAAAAATCAATTTCGTTTCGGTAATCTGTTAAAGAATTAAAATCAAAATGCGCATCCACGCCGACGGCTTTAAAAATAGTTAATTCTGGTTTTTCTTTTTTTAAAAAATTACAATATTCAGGGCTTTCTTTTCCATGAACCTGCACTGCTGAAAAATTAAATTCATTTACTACATCCAATAAAAGTTGTTGACTTAAATTAACGCTCACTGCTGTTTTTTTTATTCTTTCAGACAAAACTGAACGAATGGCATTTTGAATTTTAAAAATAAATCGCGGCGATTTTGGGTACAGTATAAAACCCATGTAGTCAATTGGTAATAGCGCAATATCAGCAATATTGGCGGCATCGCGCATTCCGCAAACTTTAATGAGTTTAGGATGATTATAAAATTTCATATTTTTGTTTTTAGACCTAAAAGGTTTTCAAAACCTGTTAGGTCTGATTTTTGATTAACACTTTCTGTAAATCGCTTCAACGCTTCCGCAGGATTTTCCGTTTTCATAAACGCTTCACCCATTAAAAAACCTTTGAAGCCCGCTTGTCTTAAAGAAATAATTGTTTCCACTTTCGATAAACCCGATTCAGAAATTTTTGTAAACTCATTGGGTAATTGTTCTGCTAATCGCATCGAAGCATCGAAATCGGTAACAAAAGTTTTTAAGTTGCGGTTATTGATACCAACACACGTAATATAATCATTTACTTTTTCGAGTTGTTCTGCTGTGTGAATTTCTAACAAAATTTCAAGCCCTAAATTATAAGCAGTAGAAGCAAAACTGAGAATTTCTTTTTTGGTTAAACATTCCGCAATGAGTAAAATCACATCGGCGCCGAGTGCTTTAGTTTCAAAAATTTGGTATTCGTCAACGATAAAATCTTTGCGCAAAATAGGAATGTGTAATTTTTTGCGCGCACTCGTGACATCATAATTGGTGCCGCCAAAAAAATAATTATCGGTTAAAATAGAAACACACGCGGCACCCGCTGACTGATAACCTTCGCAAATTTCTGCTGCAACGGTGTGTTGATTTATAAAACCGAGAGAAGGCGATTTGCGTTTATGCTCGGCAATGATGCCAGAAGAGTTCGTAGCATTCAGCGATTTTTTTAAAGAATATGTCGCTTCTTTAAACATAGGTGATTGTGTAAAATCAGTGATTTTAACGCGCAATTTATTTTCTTCGACTTCTTTTTTCTTGTGCGCGACGATTCGCTCTAAAATATCCATTTTCCCCCCACTAAATTGATAATAATTTTTGTAATTTACTTTTTGCAGCTCCCGATTTTAACGATTCTTCCGCTTGTTCAATACATTTTTGTAACGTCCATTCAGGGTGAATGCAATGAATTGCAACGCCTGCATTGGCAGTGACGACAGAATTTTGTGCCGTCGTTCCTTTACCATCTAAAATGGTTGTAAAAATTTGCGCTGCTTCTAAAACAGTTTCACCGCCATAAAGATCAATTAGTGTTAAACGTTTTGCGCCGAGTTGTTCGGGTGTTAAAGTGGCTTGCATTTCGTTCATCATTAAAATAAAATCGGAAGTCAGCGACACTTCATCGAAACCGTCTAAAGAATACACGATAGCAAAACGTTTACTAGTCATTTTTTGAAAAACATATTTATACAAACGCGCTAATTCCAAATTAAAAACGCCTGCCAATTGATATTTCGGTTGCGCCGGATTGACTAACGGACCCAGCATATTAAAAAATGTTTTCAGTTTCAATTGTCTGCGTATGGGTCCAACATTTTTTAATGACGGATGAAACAACGGTGCGTGTAAAAAACAAATATTGGCGGCATCGAGTTGCCGATTCAAAATATCGTTATCCGTCGTAAAGTTGTAACCTAAAAAATTTAAAACATCCGACGACCCACTGACTGAAGACACACCATAATTGCCATGTTTCGATACTTTATAACCTGCACCTGCTAAAACAAAAGCTGTTAGTGTTGATACATTAAACGTATTTTTTCCATCGCCACCCGTTCCGCAAACATCAATCGTTTCAACGCCCTGCAAATCAACTTTAATGCACAAATCCATTAATGCTTCTCTAAACCCTTGAAGTTCATTCAAAGTAATATTGCGCATTAAAAATATAGTCATAAACGAAGCAATGTGCGCATCGTTAAACTCAGCATTTGCAATGCGCGTTAAAATAGTATGCGCTTCCGTTTTAGTGAGCGTTTGATGCTCGAATAATTTTTCTAAAATTAGTTTCATAAAAAAAATGGTAAATTATTAATGGTTAATGATTAATGGGCAATCACAAAAATTAACCATTAACCATTACTCATTAACCCTTAGTAAATATACTCAATAGCGTTCGATTTTACTGAGTTAACCTCCCGCACAATAAAATTTTGCAGCATTTGTTTACCATACGCTGTCATAATACTTTCAGGATGAAATTGAACGCCTTTAACGTCAAAAGTTTTATGCGAAAGTGCCATAATTACGCCCTGTTCATCAACAGCCGTAATTTTTAATTCGCTCGGTAAATTTTCTTTGACAACTGCCCACGAATGATACCGACCGACCAAAACTTCATGCGGACAGCTTTTAAAAACCAAATCGCTGCTATCCGTAATTTTTACAGGTGTTGCCACGCCGTGATACACTTTGGGTAAATTAAATAATTCAGCGCCGAACGCTTCAGCAATTGCTTGATGACCGAGACAAACGCCGAATATTTTTTTTGTTGGCGCATAGCGTTTTATTAAATCAATCATAATACCTGCTTCATGCGGTAAACCCGGACCAGGCGAAAGAATGATAAAATCGTAAGCATCTACTGCATTCAAAGAAATTTTATCGTTGCGCACTACATCCGGTCGCGTACCAGTAATTTCTTTAACGTATTGCACTAAGTTGTACGTAAAACTATCGTAATTATCGAGAATTAAAATTTTCATAAATCAACTAAGAATTAAAATTAGAAAATAGCTCATAGCTCACAACTAATAGCTCACAGCTTTTACCAATGCTTTTTTCAAAGCACCCAATTTATTGTGCACTTCTTGCAATTCGGAAGCATCGTCGCTACTGACAACAACGCCGCAACCGGCTTGACGAATCAAGATATTATCTTTACTTAAAAAAGAACGAATGACTATGGCGTGTGTAATATCGTTTTTAAAAGAAATAAAACCAATACCACCGCCGTAAAAATGACGATTCTCAGGTTCTAAATCTCTAATTAATTCTATGGCTTTATATTTTGGCGCACCACTCAAAGTTCCTGCCGGGAAAGTATCGGCATAAATATCGAGTACATTGGTGCCGTGTTTCAGTGTGCCTTCAACTTTCGATACGATATGAATAACGTGACTAAAATATTGAATTTCTTTCAAGACTTTGACTTTAACGTCGTCACAATGTTTGCTCAAATCGTTGCGCGCTAAATCAACGAGCATAATATGTTCTGCATTTTCTTTCGGGTCTTGCGCTAAATCAATAGCGAGTTGCGCATCTTGCGCGTCATCGCCTGTACGTTTATACGTTCCTGCAATGGGGTTAACGGTAACTTTACCATTTTTTGCAACGAGTTGTTGTTCGGGCGAAGAACCAAAAATTTTATACGAGCCGTAATCGAAATAAAATAAATAAGGCGAAGGATTGATATTGCGCAGCGCACGATAGACTTGAAAATCATCGCCTTCAAACGTTTGGTAGTAACGACGCGACGGTACAATTTGAAACACATCGCCAATTTGACAATAGTGCTTACACTGAGCAATATGTTCTAAATACACATCGTCCGTTAAATTCGATGTTTCTTCGCCAACTGTTTCAAATTTAAAAACCGTTATGTTTTGTGCGTTCAAATAATTTTCTAACGATTCCATTCTCGATTTTTCACCTTCCGGAATATTTTCCAAAATAGTTAATTCATCTTTAAAATGATTGATGGAAATGATGAAGCGATAAAAAACGTAATGAATGTCGGGTAAATCGGTTTTTCTTTTTTCTGAAGGAAAATGTATGGTATCGAAATATTGCACCGCTTCAAACGAAGTATGACCAAAAACGCCGTTCATAGATTCTTTTGTGTCTGCAACTTTAAAATTTGCAACAAATTTTTTCAGATGATCTAAAACTTTTGTGTTGTCAACTTTTACCGTTTGGTGTTCATCGGTCATATAATTATTTACGATGACTTCGCCATTTTGCGCTCTGAATCGCACTAAAGGATCTAAGGCAATAAAAGAAAAACAGTTTTCAACACTACGCGAATCTGTTGATTCCAATAAGATGGATTCGCGGTATTTGTCGCGCACTTTTAAATAAATGCTAACAGGGGTATTTATATCGGCTAAGTGCTGACTAATTTTTGTATGAATTTTGGGTAAAGTATAAATTATGGAACTCACGGAAATTATATTTTTAAATTGAAAAAAGAAAAGCGGCTTATCAGATGAAACTGACAAGCCGCTTTGTATAAATAAGTTATTATTTTAGACATTGCTTTCCTGCACGCGTATCACCATCGTAATTTATGATTCCACCAACGCCAAGATAATTGTGTACGCATTTTTTACTGTTTTTTTAAATCGCTGCAAAGTAGCAGCAAAAATATTTAATTTCCAAACACTGACAAGATTTTAATAAATTTAAAAGACTAACGTGATTAATTTTTTAAAATTTTCAAATCGGGTTTACTTTTTTAACTCTGCTGCTGCAATATATTTTTCAATTTCTCTGCCTTCAAGTGTTAAAGGATACTTTTCTTTAATTTCTTTGAATGCTGCTAACGCCTCTGAATTTTTATTCTGTATTTGGCACAACATGCCGTAGCGTTTCAAATACATAGATTTAATATCCTCGCTCACACCATTTGAACCCGCTTGCTTATAGTAACTCAAAGCTTTAGAAAAATCTTTTTTCTCCGAATACGCATCGCCGAGTGCGCCAGCTTTTGTAGCGCTCAGTAAATCGCCTTTAGGCGAATACGATTCTAATTCTTTAATCGCTTCATCGAATTTACCCGTTTGTAAATAACAAACACCTGCATAATAGTGTGCTAAATTACCCGCCGATGTGCTACCGTATTTACGCGCAATATCTAAAAAACCATCGTAACCACCACCTGGATTTGTTAATGCTAAATTGAAGGAATCTTGCTCGAACATCCGTTCTGCGCGCCACATACCTGCAATCGCTTTTTTTTGATTGCCTTCTTGAATATAATTCCATGCAATTGTGCCTAAAATAATGGCACCTAAGCCAATTGCTGCATACAGTAATGGTTTTTTATAAACCTCGAACCAATGCGTGGTTTCTTGCGATACTTTTGCGACATCAATTAAAACGTCTTCCTTTGTTGCTTTTCGCGCTACTACTTGCTTTGCCATTTTTAATTTAAGTGTATTCTAAATTACGATTAGTTGATTCTAAAGTTTCAAAATTCGTTGATAGTTGTTCGTTCGTAAGTAAGTTTAGACGATTAACTGTCAACTGTCAACGAACAACTAAAACAGTCCATTAATTTCTGCCGTGACTTTGTCGAGTACAAAACTCAAGTCGTCCTTATTTTCAGTAAAATCTAATTTATCGGATGGAATGATTAAAAGTTTACCTTCTCTGTAATTATTTATCCAACTGTCGTATCGCTCATTGAGTCGTTTTAAATAATCAATCGAAATAGTACCTTCGTACTCTCTACCGCGTTTTTCGATATGAGAAACCAATGTAGAAATATCTGCTTTCAGATAAATGAGTAAATCGGGTGGACTAACTTGTTTAATCATCAATTCAAAAAGGGAGAAATAGTTTTCGTAATCGCGTTGCGACATTAAGCCCATTTCGTATAAATTAGGCGCAAAAATGTGCGCGTCTTCATGAATTGTTCTATCTTGAATAATGGTTTTTGTACCTTTGCGAATATTGACGATTTGACGATAGCGACTATTTAAGAAAAATATTTGCAAATTGAACGACCAACGTTGCATATCGTCATAAAAATCGGAAAGATACGGGTTATGTTCAACCTCTTCGTACTGAGGTTGCCAATTAAAATGCTTCGCTAAAATTTTCGTAAGCACTGTTTTGCCAGCACCGATATTTCCTGCAACAGCTATGTGCTGTATCTTTTTTGAATCTAAAGCCATTTTGAAAGCTTGTTCTTTTAACTTTATGCTTTAGCAGAAGCTTGCGCTTTCTCGAAATCTTCAATAAATTTTTTCAAGCCCGAGTCTGTCAACGGATGATTAAGCATACCATAAATAGCACTTAACGGACACGTTACAATATCTGCACCCGCTTTTGCAGCTTGTACAATGTGCAACGGTGAGCGAATACTGGCTGCTAAAATTTCAGTTTCAGCGAAAATATTATTGAAAATTTCAGAAATTTCTTTTATCAGCGCAATACCATCCCAAGTGATGTCGTCAACACGACCAACAAACGGTGAGATATAAGATGCACCTGCGCGCGCTGCTAACATCGCTTGACCAGGAGAAAAAACCAATGTGCAATTTGTTTTGATTTCGCGTTCTGTAAACCAACTAATGGCTTTAATACCTTCGCGAATAATGGGTACTTTAACAACAATGTTAGATGCTAAATCCGCTAAACGTTGACCTTCATTAATCATTCCGGCAAAACTGGTTGAAATAACTTCGGCACTTACATCACCATCGCCAACAATATCACAGATTTTTTTGTAGTGGCGCAAAATATTATCTAAACCCGTGATGCCTTCTTTTGCCATCAAAGTCGGGTTAGTTGTTACACCGTCTAATATTCCAAGTTCTTTTGCTTCTTTAATTTGGTCTATATTAGCCGTATCAATAAAATAGCGCATATTGAGGTGATTTATATTTTGCAGAGTGTGTCAAAAAAAAACGCCAGGCACACCGCTACGTCCATCTTATCCTTGCTGTGTTTCCACCCTGAGGAGGTTCAACAGGAGCTGGTCGCCTGACGGGGTGCAAAATTAAAGTAAGAATGTGTAATTACCAACTTATAAAAAATTATTCTCAAAAATTTGGTGGATAGAGAAAGTAACTAAATTATAAATTTTGCGCGACTACGCTTAATCGGTCGCTAAAACTTCTTCAAAAAGATTTAAAATATCTGTGTTCGGTGCAATACCGTTATTTTTTTCGGCGTAATACTTTTTGAATAGGTCGCGAATATCGCTGGTCATCAGAGTTTGTGCATCCATTTTAATTTCTGCCGCATCGGTTTTTATTAAAATGGGTTTGAGCGGTGGAACTATATTAGGAAATTTTTCAAGCAGATATTTCGTTTCTGACGGTATTAAAAAAGTTTTTGTTAAAACATCGGCGCGCAATAAAGTTTTAGGATTTTCTACACACCAGAGTTCAACGGCTTCTAAGCTGTCAAATTGTTTTTGCGTAATTTTTCGCGCCGATTGCAACGCGCGATGTTCCGTTTTTATTTTTCCATTCTTAAATTCTATAATCTCGACAAACTTTTCCTGATCCGTTTCCGAAAAACTTAAAGCTATTGGGCTGCCGCAATAAACAATTGGGTAGGGTTTTTTCTGAATCGTCATGCGTTTATGAATATGCCCGAGTGCGAAGTAATCCCAATTTTCCGGAAAATCGCTCGCTATAAAAGCATCCGCGCCGCCAATGCGTATCGGTTTTTCATCGTCCGATTCTTTCGGTAATTCACCCTCTTTACTTTTAACTAATAAATGCGCAACGCCTATTGTATAAGCATCTTTTTTATTTCGTTCAGAAATATCGTTAAGTCTTTCTGAAAGTAAAGAGCGAATATTTTTTTCTGTTTCGCTCTCGCCCAAAAAAGTTAAAAGGCGTTGTTCATTCAAATAGGGTAGTAAAAAAAGTTGAAGCGGTTTTTCAAAATGCGACGCGTTTAATTCAATAAACAACGGTTCAGAATTTTTAATTTCAAAACCAGATTCGGTTGTAAAATTTGGAATGGTTGTATTGGGTGAGCCGTAAAAAATAATGCCGCGCGAACGCGAAAAAATATCGGGTAGTTCTACGCGCTCCGGCGAATCGTGATTGCCGGCAATAGCTATAACGAGGCGTTGTGCGTTGTGCGTCAAACGCATACAAAAAGTGTACAGCGTTTCCATGCTTTCGTTCGATGGATTAAAAGTATCGAACAAATCGCCAGCGATGAGAATAATATCAATTTTTTCGGATTCTACGATATTATAGATCTCGTCAAAAACTTCCGCGTATTCTGGCATTCTGTCAAAGCTATCTAATTTTTTTCCGAGATGCCAATCGGATGTGTGTAATATCTTCATTTTTCGTTGATAGTTGTTCGTTTGAGAGTGTTCCAGAATTATTTACGACGAGCAACGAACAACTATCAACGAATCTTATTGCAAATTTACACTTGTTGCGCCAGTTATTTTACCCAAACCATTTTCTTGAGTGAAAGCAATGAGTTTTAAATTATTCACATTCCAATCCTTCTGTAAAACTAATTTAGTTTCACCACTTGCGTTATCAAAAATGTTTTGAGTTACGATGTCGCGCACTACATTAATATGCCTCAATGTTCGTCCGCTATTTTCGCCGCGTTTTACTTTTGTCGCAATATTCGATTCAACAAGCGCAACATTGATGACGCTATTTTTTGTTTTACCCGAAACTGACCAATCAACCGTTAAATCTGTTCCATTCTGTAAATTTTTATTTATAGTTATTGATGCGTCAACCTTTTTATTTTGCTCCGCGTTTATTTTTTCTTGAATATACGCTTTGCGCGAACCCACCGTTGCGTCGTTACCATTTATAATAACTTGGGGCGTGTAAACACCTTCATTTTTAAATCTATCGCCGTATTGATATTGGCGTTCGTCGAAACTTTTTTTGCTGTACGCATCCGTCCAACCCAAACGATTCCAATACGACACATGATAACCTAAAACAAAAACATTCGGTTGTTGGGCTAAATCGAGCAATGCTTCGTCGGCAGCAGGACAACTTGAGCAACCTTCTGAAGTAAAAAGTTCGAGAAGTACAACGTTTTTATCGCTACTTATAACTTTATTTTGCTGTATAGTTTGCGTAGGACTATTAACTGATGCCACTCTTTGGATTTTAGAACCCAAAAAAGAACTTAGGAAAAGCAAGAAAGCAGTTATCATAATTTAAAACTTTAAAGATTTTTACTAATTTAAGGCAAAGTTATTGAGCAATTATCACAAAAGCGTTTCGAAAAAAGAACAGATTATTTACTAAAAGTTTTTTTATCGTAATTATTTACTAATTTTGTTAGTCAAATTTTTTTTTAAATCAAACTACATCATTTTATGAAACAATCAACACTTGTTTTGATTGGGTTGGCTGTTCTTTTATTTTTTTACGGCGGTTGTAAATACAACGGTATGGTTGGTACAGACCAAAACGTCGGTGTTAAATGGGCAAACGTGCAAAGCGAATACCAACGTCGCTCAGATTTAATTCCGAATTTAGTTGAAAGTGTTAAAGGCGAAGCTAATTTTGAAAAAAGCGTTTTAGAAGGCGTTATAAATGCGCGCGCGAGTGCAACGCAAATGAAAGTTGATGCGTCTTCGCTCACACCTGAAAAACTTAAAGCGTTTCAAGAGTCGCAAGGGCAATTGAGTGTAGCGTTAGGTCGTTTTTTGAGTATTTCTGAACAATATCCAACTTTAAAATCGAACGCGGCATTTGGTGAGTTACGCGCTGAACTTTCTGGCACAGAAAACAGAATTAAAGTAGCACGTAACGATTACAACGCGGCTGTTAAAGATTATGATGTTTCTATCAAAACTTTTCCGAGCAATATTTTTGCAGGAATATTTGGTTTTAAAGACAAAGCCTATTTTGAAGCCGACAAAGGCGCAGAAAAAGCACCGAGCTTGAAAGGTTCTTTCGATTTTAGCAAGCCCGCCGGTCAATAATTTATTCATGCAAACTAAGTTGTGTTCGTTGTTCGTTGTTAGTTTAAATGTATTCTCAAATGAACAACGAGCCACTAACAACGCATACGACTTAGTTTTCTTAAATTCTTTTCATGTTACGACGTAGTAAAGGAAGTAAATTTTTTTCTTCTGAAGAAGAATTGCGTATCGAAAAAGCTATTGAGAACGCTGAAACAACAACTACCGGCGAGATACGGGTGTTTGTTGAAAGCACCTGCGCCACAAAAGCGCATATACGAACGCTTGAACTTTTTAAACTTTTAAAAATGCACAACACCACCGATAGAAATGGTGTGTTGCTTTATATTGCTATAGATAGTCGGCAATTTGCCGTATTTGGCGATGCGGGCATTCATCAACACCTCGGTTTTGGTTTTTGGGAAAAACAAGCCAAGTATTTAAAAGATTTTTTTGAACAAAATGAAAAAGTGGAGGGCATCGTAAACGTCATCAATAATCTGGGTGAAAATTTAACGACATATTTTCCGCACTCTGGAAAAAAAACAAATGAGTTGCCGAATAATATTGCCTACGGAAAATAATTTTACGATTAAAACAAAAAATGCAGATATTTAAAAATAGAACATTGCTTTCAAAACTTTTCGTAATCATTTGCTGCGTTTGTTTGCCGATATTTTTATTCGCGCAGCCACCCGTTCCAGCCAAACCCAATCCACCGCGATTGGTAAACGATTTTGCAGGATTTCTTTCACCCGCAGAAGCGGCACAATTAGAAAATACACTCGTTGCTTACAACGATTCAAGTTCTTCGCAAGTAACAATTATAACAGTTAACGATTTAGGCGATTACGCTATTGAAGATTGGGCGTTAGAATTTGGTAGAAAATGGGGAATTGGAAGGAAAGGAAAAAATAATGGTGTCGTTATTTTAGCATCCAAAAATCCGCGCAAAATAAATATTTCACCCGGCTATGGATTAGAAGGTGCTTTACCCGATGCAATTTGCAAACGGATTGAAGTGCAAAAAATGGTGCCTAATTTTCGCACAGGCAATTATTATCAGGGTTTTGCATCGGCTGTTGAAACTATACGCGGCACAATTAAAGGCGAATTTGTTAACGATCAACCTAAAACTGGTTCTGGCAGCGATTTAGGCTTCACCATTTTTTTAATTTTTTTGGTTTGTATTGTCGTGTTTTTTATTTTTGTTGCTAATAGCCGACGTTATTCGCAATTCGGACAAAAAAATAGATTGCTTTCCGACGGTGGTTTCTTTTGGTTTGGTGGTGGCGGATCGGGAAGTGGTTGGGGAAGTGGCGGTGGCGGAAATGATTCTGGCGGTGGCGGATTTGGTGGATTTGGTGGCGGCGATTTTGGCGGTGGCGGTGCCAGTAGCGACTGGTAGTTTTTGTTTATTTCTGTAGAAAAATAGAATAGAACTTGTTACACTTATTGAATAATTGTTTTAAGACTCCAAGTTCAGGCTTTTTTCATTTTAAATGCTAATAAAATGAAAATAATAAATTTTTTTGACCAAAAATTAACAAAAATAATTAGTTTCATATCACTTCTTATAAAACTAAATTATTACTCCTATTAACAAAAAACTCAGCTACTTGCTGCTCTCATTGTTCGGTCAAAAATTACAAAGACGGCAAGCAAATTTTTCATCATCAAATGTCTGTTGCAGCTATTGTACATCCTGAACAGTCAACGGTTTTTCATATTTATGGAGAAGCAATAGTGAACAAGGATGGTGACCAAAAGAATAATTGTGAGCGCAATGCTTTCAAACGATTGCTATTTTCATTGGAAGAAATTCTGCTACAACATCATGACCCAATTGTTCTACTTTTAGACGCACTCTATGCCGATGGTGTAACCATTTCATTAATATCGGAACAGAAAATGGAGTTTATAACGACTATTAAAGAAGGTTATGTACTCATTCAAGTTGAACACTTGCGCAAGGAACAAAACCTTAAATCGCATACTTGGAGTGATAAAACACATCGTTACACAGTTCATTATACTACGCAACTCGTTCTAAATGGCAGTCATCAGCACATTCTTGTCAATTACTTTGAACTCGAACAACGCGATTTAAAAACGGATAAAATAGTGTATAAGAATGCTTGGATAACCAATGTGCCGCTCAAAGAACAAGAATTACCTGCCATAGCACAGTTAGCAAGAGCAAGATGGAAAATTGAAAATGAAACTTTCAACACCCTCAAAAATCAAGGATACAAACTTGAGCATAATTTTGGACATGGTGAGAAATTCTTGTCAACTGTATTTGCATTAACCATGATTTTAGCTTTTATGGTCGATCAAATTGCCCAAACTGCTGATCTCAGTTTCAATAAAGCTATGGCAACTTTTAAAACCAAAAAAGTTTTTTGGAAAGTAATAAATCACTTATTTTATTTAGTCCCCATAATGTCAATGAACGATATTTATAAAATCATTGCTAAAGACTTGAAATTGTCTGTTACTATTCAAACTTAAATATTTTTTCTCTAAACCGAGAATAGCTGAATTAGAATTAAAAAAATGTAGAATTTTTTAATGTCACGTTTTATAAAAAATTAAAGTAAGTTCAAAAAAAAATCGAATTGTATTTATTGAAAGCAATATTTATTTTAAAAAGAAAATTACAAACAAATGTTAGGAACACTTAAAACTACACTTTTACAAAGTCCGGATTACGAAGACGGCTACAAGCAAATGCTTTGCGCCGTTGAATACGCCGGCGCGTATGAAGACAGCATCGAATTTCACAGTTTTCTGTTGGATATAAATCCGTTCAATGCTTTAGCTTGGATGAACTTAGGTTATGCGTGTTCAGCTTTAGAAAAATATGACGCCGCAGCGGAAGCCTTCGGTTATGCTTACGCTATTGACGATAAAAATTATGATGCTTACATGGAAACGGGTGAAATTCTGATTATTCAGAAGCATTTCAGGCGTGCCATAATAGTATTTAAACAAGCAATAACTTTATGTGGCGTGAGTGCAATGGGTTTGCGTAAATTAGGTTTTTGTTTCGAAGGAATGTGCCAATACAAAACGGCTTGCCAATATTATTTAAAGGCAATTAATTTAAATGCTTCCGATGCCATATCTTTTTATAGAATGGGTGTGTGCGCTTTGGCTGAAAAACAATTTCGATTAGCGATAGAATTTATCAAATCTGCTATTGCGTTAGAGGATTGCGACGAGAGTTTTTATTTAGATTTAGCACGCGCCTATAAATTCGATAATCAACTAACGGAAGCCTTGCGCACTTACCGCATTGCCACAGATATTGCGCCCGATTTAGAAACTACTTGGGTAGAACTTATTGATTTTTTATTAGAGGCTAATCAATTGCGAACAGCAGAGCGTGTAATGCAAGAAGCATTACTCAATATTTTGACGCCGCGTCTCGAAATTTTAAATTTGGGAATTCATTACACACTCAATCGAAAAAAAACGGCACTTAAATTGCTCAAAAAGTTTGTCGAACAGAGTGAAGAGACAAAACCATCAATTCTTTTTAAATATTTTCCAGCATTGGTTAATGATGAAGATATTTTAAAAGCGATGCGCAACGAGGAATGAATGGCTTGAAATTATTTACCAATAAATGGTAATGCAGTTAAGGTGCGTTGCACCTCGTACGACTTTTTTGCGGTGTTACTATAAATATTTAGGCGCATTGTGCCTTCTACAAATAACAATCTTTTACTATTAATTAATTTATTCTGTTTGCTTAATTTTTATTGCACCCCATTAGTAAAATTTTAAAGCCTAATGAAAACGCGTAAATCTTGCAACTATTATAAAAAATTATACAACAAATTCATTTTTTGATACAAGTAACTTTGCACCGAAAGTTTCAATTAATTTTAAAAAAATGAGATTATGACAAATTCAAAAAGTATAGTGGAACACACTGAGACTTCTCAACACTCCAAAGCTGGTACAATTAAAGCCAAGTTGGATGCAGCGCACAGTTTACGCGACTTGTTCGTGGATGAATTAAAAGATATTTACTGGGCAGAAAACGCACTCACAAAAGCAATTCCTAAAATGATTTCCAACGCTTCTAATCCTGAAATGGTGAAAGGTTTTGAAAAACATTTAGCTGAGACGCAAAATCAAATAAAACGTCTGGAGGATGTTTTTTTGAGCTTAGGCGAAAAAGCAGAAGCTAAAAAATGTGAGGCAATGGCGGGGATTACAAAAGAAGCAGAAGAAATTATGTCGGAAACCGAAATGGGCGATGTGCGAGATGCAGGCATTCTTTCTGCGGCGCGCAAAGTAGAGCATTACGAAATTGCAACGTATAGCACTTTGGTAGCGTTTGCAAATAAATTGGGCGAAAAGAAAGCCGCTAAACTTTTGCAATCTAATTTAGATGAAGAGCAGCAAACCGACGACAAACTTTATGCTATGTGTCAAGCTATGTAATAAAGAATTTGTTAACCACAATTTTAGACAACACGCTCAGCGCATTGTCAGACAAAAAAAAGCGGATCGTAAAAGAGCCGCTTTTTTATTCTATTTTTTTCGATTTTACAAAATATTAATTCGATTTTCAATTATGTGTAAATCATGTAACTATAAAAAAAAATAGTGTAAATTTTTCAGAACCAAATTATGTCAAATTTGTATCGTAATAATTTTGTTACAAACATTAAATTTACAGACAATGAATTCTGGTTCTAAATCTAATTCTTCAGAAGGATCAAAAAGCGGTAGTAAATCAAAAAGCTATTCTTCAGCAGATCACAAAATGGCAGCAAGTCATCACGAGTCGGCTGCAAAACACCACAATGAAGCTGCTAAACACGTAGATTCTGGTGATATGGACAAAGCGAATGACAGCGCAGAGCAAGCTGAAGCGCATCGCACAAAAGCAGGCGAAATTGATCATCGTTACAAATCTGCGCAAGATCATGAAACTTCTGCCGATCATTACTCAAAAGCATCTGGTCATCGCAAAGAAGCTGTAATGCACACGCAAATGGGTAATCATTCTAAAGCATCTGAAAGCCACGCTAAAGCAAACGAACATTTGACAAAAGCTGGCGAAATTGATCAACGTTACAAACAATCGAACGATCATTCAACTTCGGCTGACCATTATGAGCAAGCATCGAAGCATCGTAAAGATGCTGCAACACACACGCGTAATGGCGACCATTCAAAAGCTGCACAAAGTCACGCGAGCGCACATGAACATTTAACAAAAGCTGGCGAAATTGACAAGCGTTATTCGCAGTCAGATTCTTCAAACAGCTCAAGTAAATCATCGAACACAGGTCAACATCCGCGCGATGAAAACGCACAGTTTACTTCTAAAAATGATAGCAGCGCGAATGAAAATTCAAGTCGCTCATCAAACTGAGGTTCTAACAGTAGCTCAAATGGTAATTCAAGAGCTAAACAATTGCAAGATTAAGAGATAATGAATTTGTTTAAACTTATTTCTAAGTTAAATTAAGTTGAGTCATTTAATATACTGCAAATAATTTTCTGAGTTTAAAACTCCACATTAACGTGTGGGGTTTTTTTTGTTTAAAAATTATTTTGTTTCTTTGCTTCTCAAAACTTTTTTACTTTTGCATATTACAACTAAAGAAATAAAAAACGATGAAGCTACATTTTAAGTTCGATATGAATTTGGTTTGTAAAAAAATTTTGGATGACCAACTGACAAATATAGGTTTGGCACACGTCGTTTTGGGTTTAGGCGAAGTTGAAATTATGAAAAATCCGAGTACAGAAGAACTTTCCAAGTTGAGTAGCAACCTTAAAGATTATGGTATTGAAATTGTTGAAAATAAAAAAAGTGTTTTGGTGCAGCGCGTTAAAGACGTTGTAACCGAAATGGTTTATAATGAAAGCGATTTGCCAAATATTAAAATCTCGGCGTTCATTGCTGAAAAATTAGAATTAAGTTACGGTTACATTGCCAATATTTTTTCGGAAGTGACTTACACTTCTATCGAAAGTTTTATAATTTTACAAAAAATTGAGCGCGCTAAACAGCTTATTAGTATCGAAAATTTAAATTTTACCGAAATTTCTTACCGACTTAATTACAGCAGTGTCGCGCATTTTTGCAATCAATTTAAAAACCTAACCGGTTTAACGCCTACGGCTTTTCATAGAATTGTAAATAAAAAAAGAGAAACTGCCCTAAAAAAAAAATTCTTGAAAATCTAAAGAAAATTTCTTAAAAATTTCTTTAGGTTAGATGTATTAATTTATTTGGTTAAATTTGCGCTTTGAACTTTGATTTCTGACTTCAACTATTATCTAAAACTACCAAATCTGATTTTACTATGACGAATGAACCGATATACGTGCTACTTGCCGAAGATGATAAGGACGATTGCTTACTTTTTAGCGATGCTTTAAACGAAATTAAAATGAATACTTTCGTCAATACGGTTTATGATGGTCAAGAATTGCTCAACTACTTGAATAAAGAAGGCGTGGTTTTGCCGAACGTCCTTTTTTTAGATTTGAATATGCCGTGCATGAATGGTAAAGATTGCCTCATTGAGATAAAGAAAATTAGTAAATTAAAAGATATGGCGATTGCAATTTATTCAACATCGGGTGCCGAAAAAGATATTGAAGATACGTTTATTAATGGTGCAAACGTTTTTATAAAAAAACCGAGCGATTTCGGAGCGCTCAAAAAAATTTTAAAACAAGTCATTACGCTCAATTGGCAATATCAAACGTCCGGTTTAAATCGCGATAACTTTTTTTTGAGTATTTAGAGTAAGAGAAATAGCACGCCATGAAACCTAAATTTTTAGTTCTCTCATCGTTTGTAAAGAATTTTGTTTTTATACTCTCTTTGGTTGGTTTGGTTTTTCTTTCAGCCGTTTTATACAAACAATATTCAAAATTATCTGACTCAACTGATTGGGTGGTGCACACCTACAAAGTTAACATGGAGTTAGAGCATTTGGTATCCTGCCTGAAAGATGCTGAAATCGGAAAAAGTTATTTTACAATAACGGGTGATTCAATACTGCTTCAACCGTTTCAGAGTTCATCACAAAAAATTAAAGAAGCATATCAAAGATTACGAAAGTTGACGTACGATAATGACGTTCAACAAAAGAATTTAGACACACTTAATAATTTAATATCGTTGCGGTTTGGGCTTTTTGAAAAGTTTAACGCCCTCGCACCCAAAAATGTAATCAATGGTGCTGAAATAAATAAAAATTATTTGGATGGCAAAGATTTGATGGAGCAGATTGTTGGTTTGACGTTTAGGATGGTTCAAATTGAAAAATCACTTTTGCAAACGCGCGAAAAAACGTATTTTGATACACTTGGCATTACGCCGTTTTACATTTGGTTGTTGCTTTTATTTTGTCTGACAGTGTTTACGATAGCCTACACCCAAATTAATAAAAATTTATCGGTGCTTAAAAAATTAAACTATGAATTAACATTTACTAATGAGATGTTTGAAAATGCTGAACAAATTGGACATTTTAGCACGTGGCGTTGGGATGTTGAGAGTAACGCTTCTGTACTTTCCAATAATTTTTATCGTTTATTATGTCATGAACCGCAAGCATTTGAATCGAATTTAAAAAATTTTTTAAAATTCGTTCACCCCGACGATAGGCACATTACCATTGAAGCCAATAGAAAGATGGCAGAAACGCATCAAGGCGTAACAAGTTTTTATAGAATAATACGCAAAGATGGTGCTGTTCGTCATTTTAAATCTATTAGTATAAATTCAAAAAATTCAAGAGACGGATCTTTTCTCACGGGTTATATTACGGATGTTACCGAGCAACATTTGAGTGATTTAGCATTGCAAAACCGAAACGTTGAGTTAGAGCGCAGCAATGCCGAACTTTCAGCATTCAATCATGTTGCTTCGCACGATTTACAAGAACCGTTGCGAAAAATTCAAACTTTTATCTCGCGCATAAAAGAAGTAGAACATCTGACAGGTGTGGGCGAAATTTATTTTACGCGCATTGAAAGTGCTGCAACGCGCATGAGAGCACTGATTGATGATTTACTCGCTTTTTCGGGTGCGAGCAGTTCGGAAAAAGATTTTGAAACTGCCGATCTAATCATTATTCTCGAAAAAGCTTTGCGCGATTTATCGGAGGCTATTTTAGAAAAAAAAGCTGTTATTGAGCAAGATATTTTACCGACTTTAAATGTTATTCCGTTTCAAATTCAGCAGTTGTTTAGCAATCTTGTTGGAAATGCTTTAAAATATGCCAAACCAGACGTTCCGTTGCGCATCGCAATTACTTGCGAAAAAGTAGATGGTAAAGATTTTTCGACACTGCGTGTTAAAAACGCCAATATTCCCTATTATAAAATTTCTATTACCGATAATGGTTTAGGTTTCGAGCAACAATACGCCGAAAGTATATTTAATCCCTTCCAACGTTTACAAAATAAAGAAGAATATGCCGGCACTGGCATTGGTCTTTCGATTTGTAAAAAAGTTATAGAAAATCACGCCGGCGTAATTACCGCCGAAGGTAAAGTCGGCGAAGGTTCTATTTTTTCTTTTTTCCTACCTGCTTAAAAATAAAAATTTGTTTGGTTTTGATTTTTTGATGCGATATGTGTGAATGATGTAACACTTATACTAAATTCTGTAACTTTAACAGCATTGAAAACCTGCACCTTTGTGTCACAAAAATTATTAATAATTTAAATCTATTGAAATGAATACTATTGGTTTAAAAGGCGATTGGAACGAGATGAAAGGCAAACTGAAACAAAAATTTGCCACCCTTACCGATAACGACCTCATGTTTGAGGAAGGAAAAAAAGATGAGATGATGGGGAAAATTCAGACAAAATTGGGAAAGACGAAAGACGAATGGGATAAAATTGTAGCCGGACTTTAAAAATCAAAAAACAAACACATAGTTCTATTTGCTTTATTGTAAATCTCAAAAAAATTTTAATAACTAATTTTAACAAAAAACATTATGGGCAATTTACTGTATATAGTAGCAGTGATTTTAATCATCGGTTGGTTAGTAGGTTTTGTAGGTTATAATTTAGGTGGCATCATTCATATTTTGTTGGTGTTAGCAATTATTTCTATAATTCTTCGCTTAATTCAAGGAAGACGGGTGCTCTAACGCGCCAAACATTTTTTCACAATTTTAATCTTAGAAAAATGCAAAATTCAAATTCTGGAAGTTTATTAGGTTCAATTTTATTAGGCATCGGCATCGGAACTGTAATTGGTATTCTGTATGCACCTGATAAAGGTTCTAAAACACGTCAAAAACTTTCTTCAAAAGGAGAAGATTTGATGAACAATGCAAGCGAAGGTTATAACAAAGTAGCTGACGGCGCACGTTCAGTAGTTAACAAAGTAACGGATGGTGCTAAATCAATTTATAATGAAGTTGCAGACTCTGCAAAATCAGCGTACAATGAGGCAGCTCAAGATGGCAAAGCAGCTTATAATACAGCTTCCCACGAAGTTAAAAAAGATGCACACATAGTTAAAGATCGCGTTAAAGAAATTGCGGATAACCGCCACCATTAATTTACAAAAAATCCAGTAATGGACTCTTGTGAATTTAGTCAAACACCCAATTTCCCATTTGAAGGTAAATAATCACGGATTTAACCATCGGGATAAACTTATCCCGATGGTTTACATTACTAAAAAAATAGTATGCAAAACACAATCGAAAACGCTTCAACGGAACAAAAAGTTAACAATATTAATCCGTTACTGGATGGTATAGAAACTTACACGAAAACAAATCTCGAACTTGTCAAGCTTAAAGTAATTGATCAAGTTTCGGAAATTACTTCCAAAACAGTTACAACTCTTATTTTTGCAGTGGTGATTGGACTTTTTGCACTTAATATAAATATCGCACTGGGCATTTATTTGGGTGAAGTGGCAAAAAATCCATGGATGGGTTTCTTAGTCATTGCAGGTTTTTATGCTTTTTTAGCAATTGTGTTATTCCTCTCAAATAGTTTAATCAGAACCAGCATTAACAATACAATCATCAAAAAAAGTTTGAAATAATTATGAACGGAAAAATCACAACTTCTAAAGAACTGAAACTGAGAATAGCAGAATTAGAAAATAAAAAGCTGCGAGAATGGGAAACTATGCAAACCCAATTTTCAAATTTGTACGAATCGGTTAAACCAATTAATTTTATAAAAAGCACAGTAAAAGAATTAACGTCTCAACCAGATTTTAAAGGCGATTTAATTGATGCCACGCTCAGCTTGAGTGCGGGATATATTTCTAAGAAATTAGCGATTGGTGATACAAAAAATCCGTTTAAACAATTATTTGGAACATTATTACAGCTCGGAATGACGAATTACGTTGCAAAACATTCAGAAGTTGTTAAACTCACTGCTTTAGATTTAATTGATAAGTTTGTGAATAAGAAGAATCGCTTTTCGCAACAACACGAACATTACACGAATGGGAAAGAAAATTTTACAGATAAACGTCGGTAAAATATTCTTTAAGTTGTTTTAGCATTTTCAACCATCCTTCGCAGCAAACTTGGCACAAAACGTTTAAGATAAACAGCGAGTTTTTCGCGCGCACCAGCAATAACAATCTCAGATTTATTTTTTTGGATAGCGCGCATAATTTTTCGCGCTACGTAATCAGGTGAAAACCCTTTATTCGTGGCATCATCCATTTTTCCTTGATGCGTTCCATCTGCAACTAAAGCATTTTTACTTATATTAGTACGCACAAACCCTGGACACACTAAAAGTATTTTTACGTTTTCATTTTTCAATTCAGCGCGCAACGTATCAAAAAATCCATGTAATCCGTGTTTTGCAGCAGCATAACTTGATCGCAAAGGCGCACCAAATTTTCCCATAAGGCTACTGATTACTATAATGTAACTTTCATTATTTTTTAGCATGAATGGTAAAATGGCTTTCGTGACACCAATCGTTCCTAACAAATTTGTTTCAATCAATTGTGCATCAACGCGTAAATCTGTATTTAAAGCTAAACTCCGCTGACTTAAACCAGCATTATTGATGAGTACATCAATTTTTTTGTTTTTACCTAAAAAATTTTGAATTATTTCCGCCGTTGAATGATAATTCGCAATATCCAAAACTAATATTTCAACAGAAGTTGGTTGCGCGCAAGCATTTTTAACCCGCGTTAATTCATTTAAATTTCTTCCAGAAATAATAACGTGCGCGCCTTTATCACTAAAATTATAGGCAAGTGCTTCACCAATGCCTGAACTCGCACCCGTGATAAGTATTGTTTTATTTTTATAGTCCATTAAAATTTAAAAAAGTTGAACAAAAATATCTAACAATAAAATTAAAGTTGCTAATGTAGTGACATAAACTGTAATTTTGCAAATATTTAATTCCTAAATTCAGTTATGAAAATCTTCTTAAAAAATTTAGCTTTAGCCGGCATCACGCTGTACTTATTTTCTTTTGCGCTTTGTAGCACAAAAGATATAATTGACTCAGTTGTCATTAATTTGGATAAAAATAATTCCATCTCAAAATTTAATTATACTATTGCTGCTGCACCTGCCGGCTCGCAAACTGCGACTAATACACTTTCTTATTCGGCATTAAACGATTCATTGATGGCGAAATCGAAAAACTTAACAGGCGCCACTTACACATTAGATGATGTATTGAACATTAAATTGAACCAAATTAATTTAACTATTCTTTCGCCATCATCTGTAAAGTTTGGCGTTGTTGATAGTGCTTCGCTCGTTTTAACGGCTCCAAATTTACCTGCACTTACTGTTTTTGAAAAAAAATTCCTCAACGTCACTTCCGATTCTACGGCTACGATAGATTTTTCTACCGTCGATTTTAAACCATATATAACTGCAATTAAATCGGGTGGTAATATAACGTATGCTCTGCGCATTAAAACAAATACCGCAACGCCAGCCATATCGCTTAAAGTTGTAACTTCTTTTTCAGTGGAGTTAAGGGCGATGTAAAAAATGAAAAAATGAAAAGTTAAGGAATTAATAAAAATATTGATCCCTTCCTTCCTTCATTTTTTCTTTTAATCCACAAAAAAATCGGGCATTAAATCCGTGTCGGACATTCCAGGCGTGACGGCGTATTTTGAAAAGTCATTAACCTGTGCCGCTTTGAGTAATTCGGTATCAATTAAAAAATTACCGGAGAATGTTTTATAATCTTGGTAAGCAATAATGTAGGCTGCATCCGCTAAAATTTCTGGCGTTCTACTGTGATTCATCATTTCATCACCCCCTAATAAATTTTTGACGGCGGCTGTTGCAATAGTTGTACGCGGCCACAAAGCATTGAATGCTACTTTGCCCGCAAATTCGCCTGCCATTCCGAGTACGCACATACTCATTCCAAATTTTGCCATCGTGTAAGCCACATGCTGCTCGAACCAAATCGTTTTCATACTCAAAGGCGGTGACATATTTATGACGTGCGGATTTTCGGCTTTGAGTAAATGTGGTAAACACGTTTTAGAAACCAAAAATGTGCCGCGCGTATTAATAGAGTGCATTAAATCGTAGCGTTTCATATCGGTATGAAGTGTGGGCGTGAGAGAGATAGCTGACGCATTATTTACTAAAACATCAATGCCACCAAATTTATCTACCGCTTTTTGAACGGCATCGCGCACAGCTTCTTCAGACCGAATGTCGCACACAACAGCCAAAGCATTTCCACCGGCTGCTTTAACTTCTTCGGCAGCTGAATAAATTGTTCCCGGTAATTTCGGATTTTCTTCCGCTGTTTTTGCAGCAATAACAATGTTTGCACCATCTTTAGCAAAGCGTAATGCAATTGCTAAACCAATACCGCGACTCGCACCTGTTATAAAAATTGTTTTTCCTTTAAAAGACATTTTGTATTAGAACTTAGTTTTTGAAATATTTTTGAAATCGCTACAATGCTAATAATTTTTTTGCGAAAATAGGCTCAAATTTAAAAAAAAATTCTTGTGCAGGTGTTTACAAAAGAAAAATTACTATGTTTTGAAATTAATAGGCTTACAATGTTAATTTTGCAGAAATTAAACAATCAACCCAAGCAAATTTTTTTTTCATAAAAACAAACTAAAATGAGTTCAGGCAAAGTAGCGTTGGTTACAGGAATTACAGGGCAAGACGGCGCATATCTCGCCGAATTTTTATTGCGGAAAGGTTATGCAGTTCACGGCATTAAACGGCGCGCATCATTATTCAACACCGATAGAATTGATCACATTTACGAAGATCCGCACATTGATAATCGCCATTTTGTTTTGCATTACGGCGATTTAACCGATTCGACCAATCTTATCCGCATCATTCAAGAAGTACAACCCGACGAAATTTATAATTTGGGTGCCATGAGTCATGTGAAAGTGAGTTTTGAAGTGCCGGAATATTCTGCCGATGCTGACGGTATTGGTACACTTCGTTTGTTAGAGGCTATTCGTATTTTAGGTTTAGAGAAAAAAACGCGCATCTATCAAGCGTCAACGTCGGAGTTATACGGTAAAGTGCAAGAAATTCCGCAGAAAGAAACCACGCCTTTCTATCCGCGTTCGCCGTATGCGGTTGCGAAAATGTATGCGTTTTGGATTACTGTGAACTATCGCGAAGCATATAATATGTATGCTTGTAATGGTATTTTGTTTAATCACGAATCGCCTTTGCGCGGTGAAACGTTTGTAACGCGTAAAATTACGCGCGGTGTAGCCAAAATTGCACACGGCATGCAGGATAAATTATGGATGGGAAATTTGAACTCAAAACGTGATTGGGGTCATGCGAAAGATTATATTGAAGCTATGTGGTTGATGTTACAACAAGATTTCGCTGAAGATTTTGTAATTGCAACAGGCGTCACTACCCCTGTGCGCGATTTTATAAAAATGGCTTTCGCCGTAGCGGGTATCGAATTAGAATTTCAAGGTGAAGGGATTGATGAGCGCGCCATTGTTACCCATTGCAGCGGTGAATATAAATTACCGATTGGTAAAGAAGTTGTCAGAATTGATAAACGCTATTTCCGACCTACCGAAGTTGATTTACTCATTGGTGACGCAACAAAAGCGCGTACAAAACTTGGTTGGAAACCTAAATATACCGTACAAACCTTAGCACAAGAAATGGTTGAAAGCGATTTAGAAATTTTCAAACGAGAAAAACTTTTAGCGGAAAATGGTTTTTACACGAGACGGCAATACGAATAGTGCATTATAAAATAGTAAATAGTTGATAGGGTTAAGCACTTGTTTTCCTTATCAACTATTTTTGTTTTGTTTAAAAATACAATTAACTTTGTTTCAAAAAAATATGACAATTCCAAAAGCAAATTATGTAGTGGATACCCAAGGAAAAAAAATATTCGTTCAACTCAGTCTGAAGGAATGAGTTGAACGAATATTGGAATTTAAAAGGGTTGAAAGCTTATTGAACTTCAAAACAAACTAAATTGGCGGTCTGGTATGCAACAAGGAAAGCCAGTTTGTGTTACGTACACTATGCCAATAAAATACAAACTTGATTAATTTTTTTGCGTCTTTGCGTTTTTCCTTTTCGCCTTTGTGCGAAAATTCCTTAGCTTTATCCAATGAATCCATTTTTTCAAAAAATAAAAAATTACTACAAATTAAATTCTCCGCTCAGTAAAAACTATCCCAAACGCAGGAAGTTTTTTATTCGCAGCGCCATCACTACATCTTTTCTGTGGTGGTTATTTTGTTTGCCTTCACCTTTATTCAACACACCCACAAGTTTAGTTTTAGAAGATGCGAGTGGCGATTTACTTTGTGCGCGCATTGCAACCGATGGTCAATGGCGATTTCCAAAACTCGATACACTACCGCCCAAATATATCACCTGCTTAACCACTTTTGAAGATAAATATTTTTTTCGGCATTTTGGTGTCAATCCTTTGGCATTGCTGCGAGCGAGTGCAAGAAATATTAAAAATCGAAAAATTGTTAGTGGCGGTTCAACCATTACTATGCAAGTCATTCGGTTGTCAGGTAATGGTGCAAAGCGCAATATTTTCAATAAAATTTTAGAGGCGTTTCGCGCCATGCGCTTAGAACTCACGCATTCTAAATCCGATATTCTTTCGCTCTATGCTACTCACGCACCTTTCGGTGGAAATATTGTAGGTTTGGAAACAGCGGCGTGGCATTATTATGGTAAAATTCCGAAGCAACTGTCATGGGCAGAATGTGCAACATTGGCAGTTTTACCGAATGCACCGAGTGCTATGACGCTTAGTAAACGACGCGAATCGCTGCTGAATAAACGCAATAGATTATTACAAACACTTTTTAATCAAAAAAAAATTGATGCCGTCACTTTAGAACTCTCGCTCGAAGAACCGCTGCCCGATAAACCTTTACCACTACCACAACGCGCGCCGCATTTATTAGATTTTGCTGCTGCAGAAAATAATAAAAATAAAATAGAAAATGCACGCATTAAAACAACGCTCGATGGAAATTTGCAAAAAAATATTTCGCGCATTCTCGAAAGTTATAAATCTCAATTACTCGCAACGAATATTCATAACACCGCTACTTTTGTGATTGATATTGAACGCAACGAAGTAGTGAGTTATGTCGGTAATATTGGCGCAGGAAAAGAATATGGCGAAGATGTTGATATTATTCGCGCTGAACGCTCAACAGGTAGCATTATGAAACCGTTTTTGTATGCGTGGGCATTGAATGATGGTGAAATTTTACCCAATTCACTTTTGCTCGATTTGCCGACCGATATCGGCGGCTATCATCCCGAAAATTTTAACGAAACGTACGATGGCTTAGTTCCGGCGCGACGTGCATTGGCGCGCTCGCTGAATATTCCGTTTGTGCGATTACTGAACCAATACGGCGTAGAAAAATTTTATCATCAATTACCTCGACTCGGTATTAAAACTTTTAGAGAACCCCCCGATCATTATGGTTTAACGCTCATTCTCGGCGGTGGTGAGAGCTCTTTATTCGATTTAACGAATGCATATGCTGGAATTGCGCGCACAGCTAAACATTGGTACACGTTTCAAAATAAATACGCTGCTTCCGATTGGAATACATGCAGTTATCGGGCGACAGGAATTAAAAGTAAGGTGTTAGGCGCTCAATCCGCATCACTCATCACTAATTCCCCTGTTTTAAGCGCATCTGCATGTTATCTCACACTTGATGCGATGAAAGAAGTAGATAGACCCGAAGGACAAGAAAATTGGGAATTATTTACGAACACAAAAAATATTGCATGGAAAACAGGAACGAGTTATGGTTTTCGCGACGCGTGGGCGATTGGCGTAACACCCCAATATGCTGTCGGTGTTTGGGTTGGTAATGCAAACGGCGAAGGTCAACCCGGATTAATTGGTATTGAAAAAGCAGCACCCATTCTTTTCGATATTTTTAACGCATTGCCACAAAACGGGACTTGGTTCGATGCACCGTTCGATAATATGCAACAAGTTGAAGTGTGTAAACTGAGTGGTTATCGCGCCAGCGATATTTGTCCGCGCGATACTGTGTGGAGTACAAAAAATGCGTCGCAAGTAAAAATGTGTTCGTATCATCAACTCATTCATCTCGATAAATCAGAAAAATTTCGCGTCACGAGTGCTTGCGAATTACCCCAAGACATGGTACACAAACCTTGGTTTGTACTGAGTGCTTTAGAAGAATTTTACTATCGCCCAAAAAATCCGAGTTATTTATCTTTACCACCTATCCGTAAAGATTGTTCAAAGTCTCAAGCTAACGAGGCTCCGATGCAATTTATTTTTCCCAAATTTTTCTCGCACATCCAAATTCCGATTGATATTGATGGCAAACGCGGCAGTGTTGCTTTCAGAGTGGCTGCGCGCGAAAGCAGCAAAGAAATTTATTGGCATCTCGACAATAGATATGTGGGTACAACTAAAAATTTTCACCAATTCGCGCTATCGCCACTAAAAGGGAAGCACATTATTACTTTAATTAACGTGGATGGAGAAAGATTAGAACAAGGCTTCGAAGTGCTTTAAAGTTTTTAAAGCTTAGGAAAAATAGTTGTGCTGATATGTTCAGCGAAGATGTTTTGAAATTGCCAATACCCGCTGGTATACAATATGTACTAAAATACTTGGTTTGAATAATTGATTGAGCATAAATTGTTTCAAAAACGCAGCCGCTTGATTCAGTTTTCAAACTGAATCCTATTATTTTGGCATCTGAGATGCCTACTTGTTATTTCTATTAAGTATTCCTAAAAATTAAGTAGAAATTGTATTTTCATAACTTTTGAACTTATTTTTTTTCAAAATGCTTTAACATTGAGTGCGAGTTGTTAAAATGTCTGAATTTCTCATTTCTTATGGTTGTAGTTCAAACATATAATCTGGCTCGGTTTTAGAAAGTGGTCAGAGACCGTAAATTAGTAGGTCTCAGTTTGAAAACTGAAACAAGCGACTGCGTTATTGGGAGGTAGGTAGATAGTTCAACAAGTTTTGGTAATTT
>JAYVNP010000028.1:0-20277 GCA_043758385.1 Saprospiraceae bacterium | reverse complement strand
TACATAGTGGATGTTTTTGCAGAAACTAAATACGGCGGCAACCAATTAGCCGTTTTTATTGATTTGGAAAATAAATTAACGGACGTTCAAATGCAGGCAATGACGCGCGAAATTAATTTTGCGGAATCGAGTTTTATTAAAACGGATAATGGCAATGGCAGATTTGTAGTGCGCATTTTCACACCCGAACACGAAGTGCCGTTCGCGGGTCATCCTTCAATCGGTTCGGCGTACGTCATTTCAAGATTTATTTTAAAACACGCATTGCCGCAACTTACTTTAGAATTAAAACACGCCGACATAGCACTATCTATTTCCGACACGAAAAATATAACGGACTGCATCATTTCTATGCAACAAGCACAACCCGAATTTAGAGAATTTTTTACAACTACTGAAATTGCCAAAGAACTTAAAATTCCGAAGAGCGATATAGAAGTGCGTTTGCCGATTCAAGAAATTTCAACGGGTTTGCCGTATATTATAGTTCCACTCAAAAATTTAAAAGCGATCGAAAATTTAAAATTTAAATATACCGATGTGCAAAAATTTTTAGAAAAGCGTTTTAAGTATAAAACCAATAGTACCACAGGTCATTCCACATCTTTGTTTTTTTTTACTTCGGAGACTTACGACCAAAAAAATCAGTTCAATGTGCGTATGCGACTGCTCGAAAATAATATTCTTTCAGAAGATGCCGCAACAGGAAGTGCGAACGGTTGCTTTTTAGCGTACTTAATGAAGCATCAATCTCAAAATATTATTGCTACCGTTGAGCAAGGTTTTCAGATGGGGCGAAAATCTTTTCTGTATTTAAACGGCAGTGTATCGGAAAATAAATACGCTATTAATGTTGGCGGTAAAACGCAATTTGTGAGTGAAGGTTTTTGGAATGTTGATTAAATTTTGAAAAACTTAGTGCAAAACTAAAACAACTTTTAAAAATCTAAAATTGTTTTTTTACAACCGGTATTTCTGCTTTTTCTAAAGTAAAACTAAAAGTTGTACCAATGTTTTCCGTGCTGCGCACATGAACCGATTGATTGTGCGCCTCTAAAATATGCTTTACAATCGAAAGCCCTAAACCCGTTCCACCTACATCGCGACTGCGGTTTCTATCAACGCGGTAAAAGCGGTCGAATAAATGTTTTAAATGTTGCGCCGCAATACCGATGCCGTTATCGCTCACTTCGGTAAGAATAACTTTATCCATATCGTAAAAACCGATTTTTGTATTGCCGCCAATTTTACCGTATTTTAAGGAATTATTAATTAAATTATTGAGCACTTGTCTGATGTATTCTTTATCCGCTCGGACAAAAAAACTTTTTGCCATGTCGTTTTTGAAACCCAATTTTGCTTGTTTGTTCAATGCTTTTATTTCCAGCTCTTCAAAAACTTCGGTGGCTAATTGTTGCAAATCGAACGTTTGTAAATCGAGCACCATTTTACCCGTTTCTAATTTGGCGATGGTTTCTAAATCTTCAACAATGTGCTGCAAGCGTTCCACATTGCGCGATGCTTTTGTCAGAAAAGACATATTAACGTCGGTATCGTTGATAGCACCATCTAAAAGTGTGTGAATATATCCTTGCACATTAAATATAGGCGTTTTCATTTCGTGCGACACGTTGCCAATATAATTGCGTCGGTAATCGGCTAATTCTTGTAGGCTGGCAATTTTTTTATCTTTATTTTTCGCCCACTCCTGAACGTCTTGCTCGGCATCGTTCAAACTTTTATCGTCATCAACGAGTGGTTTTGTTTCTGTTCTGCGTATCTCTGTTATGTTTTTGTAAATAACTTTTATGCGTTGCGATAAAAATTTTTCAATCATAATTTCAATGCTGAAATAACTGACAGCAAAAATTAGGATCGGTAAAAAAATTAGATTAAACGCTTTGTATAAACCGTTATCTAAAAAAATAGAAAATGAAACGACGCAAAAACAAATCAGTGAGCTGAGTATACCTGTATAAATAGCAATTTGTTTCGGCGAAATATCTTTCATGTTGTTTGAAAAAAAGAATAAAAGTAATACCTAAACGCTGATTTTAATAATCGAACCGATAGCCAATACCTTTGAACGTTTTTATATGGTCGGAGGTTAATTTTTCGCGCAATTTTCGGATGTGAACATCAATTGTTCTATCGCCAACAATGACATCATCACCCCAAATTTTATTATAAATTTCTTCGCGCGTAAAAACTTTACCGGGTTTAGAAACTAACAAAAGCAAAAGTTCAAATTCTTTTTTTGGCATATCAATAGAAATGCCGTTGCGCGTTACCGAAACGCGTTGCTTATCAATTTCTATGTCGGCAATTTTAATGATGTGGTCGTTCTCAATTATTTCTACGGTTGTTCTGCGCAACAAAGCTTTGATGCGACTCGCAAAAACTTGTGGTTTAATAGGTTTCGTGATGTAATCGTCGCCACCAACTTCCAAAGCATTTATTTGAGAGAGATCTTCATTTTTAGCCGTCAAGAAAGCGATAACCGATTTATCAAGTTCGGGAATTGTTCTAATTCTTCTACAAACTTCCACACCATCCATTTCTGGCATCATAATATCAAGCACGATGAGTTGTGGGATTATTTTTTGGGCTAATTCTAAACCTTCGCGACCATTTGAAGCTGTGTGCACTTCGTAACCTTCTTTTTTCAGATTATAAGTTAAAAACTCAAGTATGTCTAACTCATCATCAACAATTAAAATTTTCTGCATAAGCTCAGTTTTCACAAAATTATGATTGATACAAGTCAACGCTGCATATCGAACATTAAGTAAACATTAATTTTTTGTCGCCGATTTTTCTAACTCGGCGTTGACGCATTTATAAAATTCTAAAAATTTTTCTGGTTCAGCCACAAGTTTTTTGTAAACCGAATCAAACTGTGCGCGTGTGGTGTTATTTTTGTAAAAAATTTGTTGCGTGTAGACTTGGCTCATGCTGTCGCGCACATTATTTTTTTCTGATTCTAACGCCGCTTCTGTTAAATGAATGTCGGCAAAAATTTTTACCCAACGGGTATCGCAGTTAATAGGGTTGGCATCGGCTGCCGCTTTTTTTTTACAATCGCTGAAAAATAAAACCATTAAACTTGCAATGAGTAAAAAGCGCAGTGCTGATGTGTATTTAAATTTTTTAAGATTTTCATTCAACATAAAAAAATAAATTTTCGCGTTTTTAAAACGTTTTAAAAGTAAATTATTAAAAGAAGATTTTTATATTGAAATTTGCGCAAAACAATTTTTCAAATCTCAATCTCTTAGCATTCTCAAATCTTTAAATTTTGATTCGCAACATATCCTATTTTTATAAAAATCATTTTCGGCAAATTAAATCTACATTTTGTTTTTTTGCGCTATTTTTTTTTGCAATTAATTCTTCAACGGCACAAGATATTTCAAAATTTCGGCAAGATGGTTTGCGGCTCTTCGAGCGTAAAAAATATATGGCTGCATCTTCTCTTTTAGAAACATACAACGAAAAAAAGCCTAACGATGTTGAAATTATAAAAGCACTTTTCACAAGTTATTACGAATTAGGCAAATTAGAACCTGCACGCACGCTGCTCGCGCAATATTTTGAGATTGAAAAAAATATTGATCCCTCCGCTATTTTAATTTCAGCGCGATTGGCACACGCGCAATCGCGTTATAAAGATGCGATTAAATTTTATAAAAACTATTTAAGAATTACAAAAGAGCCCGATAACGTGCGTTTTTCTATCGCTAACGATATAAAAAGATGCGCCAATGGTTTAATTTTAGAGCGTCAGCCCGAACGCGCATTGGTTGAAAATTTTGGCGATAGAGTCAACTCCAACTTCAATGAAACGGCACCGTTGCAAAGTCCAACCGATGAAGATAAAATGTATTTTGCCTCCGATAGACTCAATTCTACGGGCGGATTGCGAAATAACGAAGGTATTGAAGATTTAAACGAAGGACATTATTTTTACGATATTTATAGCACAGCTATTGAAAATTCGGATTATACAATTCCTGTTAAATTGGAAAATAATTTAATCAACACCGCGCGCAATGAATTGCCCATTAGCATTATTGGTAAAGGTCGAAATTTTATTTTTTTTAGGTCGCTCAATATGTTTAGTGGCGATTTTTTAGTGGACTCTTTTAAAAACGATACCGAAATGCGCAGTTTACCGCCACGCATTGATGCGCCCATAAAATCGGAAATGGGTGATAATTCATTATTTTATGCTAATGATTCGCTCATCATTTTTGCTTCTCGCAACGATTCAGGTTTCGGCGGACGCGATTTGTATTACGCTGTTCGGTCGAATAATATTTGGTCGAAACCAATCAATATGGGTGGCGAAATAAATTCTCCGTTCGACGAAACAACACCCTTTTTATGCAATGATGGTCGAACGTTATATTTTTCATCCAACTCAACAGCCTCTATTGGTGGTTTCGATGTTTTTAAATCTGTTTTTAATGAAAAATTTCATAAATGGTCTGCACCCGAAAATGTTGGTAAACCCATAAATTCTGCGGGCGATGATGTGTATTTTAAATTACAAACCGATGGTTATAAAGGTTATTTGGCATCGAACAGAAAAGAAGGCTTCGGCGAGTTTGATTTGTACAACGTCGTTTTTAAAAAATTACTTCCGGAAGTTACTGCCTTAACGAACAAACCTTTTTACGAAATACTCACGCAAACCGATTCTTCACAATTAGCACTCGAAGATACGACGCCGAAAATTCTGAATTATACGCTTACAAGTTTAATGTACAATGGCGATGAGGAAGTGCTAAACACAACCAACATTACCAAATTGCGCGATATCCTTTCGATTACAAAAAACGATCCCGCATCGCATGTCATTTTAACTTTGCACGGTTTGCAAGGCGAAAAAACATCGCTCGATTTATATTTTGGAATCAAGAAAGTTGAAAAAGTTGCGAAATTTCTGATTGATAACGGCGTGAAATCTGAATATATTATCGTGAAATCGGTGGGTAGCGAATTTCCACTAGCTAAAACATTTTTAGACGACGGCAAACCGAATACCTCAGGTGAAAAATTAAATCAGCACATTGATATTGGTTTTTTTGGAACCGATACTAACAGAATTAAAATTTCCATCGAAAAACCTATCGTATCAGAGTTTATGGTCAACCCGATTGGAAAAACATTTTTTAAACATTCCGATTCGCTCTCTTATAAAATTCAAGTCAATGCTTCGAAACGCCTTTTCGACAATGATGTTTTAGAAAAAATTGGTGGTGCCATGGTTGAATCGGTTGGGATTGAAGGTTTTTATCAATATACCGTTGGATTATACCGTAAGTTTTCTGATGCCAACGCCGCTTTACAAAAAATTAAATCGACCGTACCTGATGCAACAATTATTCCATATCTCAAAGGTTATCGTATTCAAGGTGATGCTGCCAAAAAGTTTGTGCAGCGTTATCCAGATTTAAAGAATTATGTGAAATAAATTTGATTCAATACAAAATACTACACTCGAATTCATAAATTAAAAAAATAACTTAAGATTTTAAAAGCGCAACCGGAATGGCAGAAATACTTGAAATTTTTATGTTCTTAAAATAAATTTCAGCACCTTCCGATTGTAATTGAATTTTACCTTTAGTGAGTGATTCAATTTTTCCATTGACGATATGGCTCGAGTGATATAATACATTCACCGTTTTTCCATTGACTATATGAATCGCTGTATCACCAAAACAATATAAATCTAAAGTATTCCATTGCCCGGTGGGATTTTCAGCATCGGAAGATTTAAAAACGCGCCGACCTTCTATGGTTTTATCTTTAAAAGTGCGCATTTCACCTTTTGGATCGTAAACATAGACGCTGTCTTTTTCTTTTATGGTCGGCGCATCAAAATATGCACCTGCACAGCCCCAATAATCGCCACAATCGCCTTGTTGAATCTGAAATTCTTGCGCCTGCATCCAAAAACCATTATCCGCACCTTGTTCGCCATTGGCATGATACAGTAATCCGCTATCCATTTTAGCATTCTTTTTCGGATGCCATTTTAAATTTCCCCACTTAAATTGCAATTGTAAATGATAGTTCTCAAATTCTTTTTTTGTAGAAATTCCACCAAATTGCTCGCCAGTAATATGAAGTACTTTATCCCCATCTTCTGTTATGACACTAAAAGTATGTTTCGGATCAATGTTCAGTCCGACGGGCTGAATGCCATTTCTATTTTCACTATTCTCCGGAAATTGCGCGCCTAAATACGTATCCCATGATTTCAAACCTTTACCTTTCAAAAGGTTTTGAGCAATAATTTTTGGCGATAAAAACAAAAGCAACGAAAAAAAAGCAACAAATATATTTTTCATAAAAAAATAAGGATTTAGACGAGATGGTAAATCTACAAATTAAAATAGAATTAAGTGCTTTTAAGCGTTTGATAAAATCTAAAACGCTTCATTGTTTCACAAACATATTCGGATGTTTTAAATGATTATCTGTTTGTTCTTGATAGGCATTGGCAACCGTTAAAATTGTTGCTTCATCGAAATAATTACCGATAAAACTGACGCTTGTGGGTCTTCCGTTTAAAAACCCCGACGGCGTAACAACAACGGGATGACCCGTTAAATTAGTAATTTGTAACTGACCGGCACCAAAATTTGAACTGATAATGGCATCGAACGGACGAATGATGGAGTCAATTTCGAGAATCATTTTTTTGCGCAGGCGTTGTGCATTAATATAATCCACGGCAGAAATAAAACGTGCGGAACGAAAAATATTAGGCCAGTCGCGGCGTGTTTGTCCGTTCAGTTCATCATCAATATTATTGCGCGTAAAGGCATCGAAAGCAGCAGCACATTCTCCGCCTAAAATTATAGATACAATGTCAGTCGGAATTGTTGATTTAAAAGAAACCGGAACAATTTCAGCACCTAATTTTTTGAGTGCATTCACAGCAGTCCATTCATTTCTGTTAGGGTTGAGCGTGTCAAAAACTTCTTTTATAATACCAATACGCATTTTGTTTATCGGTTTTTTTGTCGGAAACGAATACGTTGATTCATAAGTTGTTTTATCGTTTCCGTCAACACCTTTAATAGTATTAAAAACAATAGCAGCATCGGTTGCACTGCGCGTAATCGGTCCGAGTTTATCGAGTGACCAACATAACGTCATCGCACCGTAACGACTCACGCGACCAAAAGTTGGTCGCAAACCCGTTGCACCGCAAACCGTTGAAGGCGAAACGATAGAACCCAAAGTTTCTGTTCCGATAGCAAACGGCACTAATCCGGCAACTGTTGCCGATGCAGAACCGGCAGACGAACCCGATGAACCAGCATTTAAATCCCAAGGGTTGCGCGTTTTTCCACCGAACCAACCATCGTTCATAGCGAGCGCACCGAGAGAAAGTTTGGCAATTAATATAGCTCCGGCGGCGTCTAATTTTTTTATAACCGTTGCATCGTAATCAAAACTTTGATTTTTATACGGTTTTGCACCCCACGTTGTAAGCGTTCCGCGCACGGAAAGTAAATCTTTCGCACCATAAGGTATGCCATGCAATAATCCGCGCCATTTTCCAGCACTGATTTCCGCATCTGCTATTTTAGCGTGTGCTAAAGCGCGCTCAGTGGTTAAATTAATAACACAGTGCAGCGTATCGCCGAATTTAGTTAAGCGATCTATAAAAAATTGTGTAAGTTCAACAGAAGTTATGCGTTTATTTTTCAATAAATAGCTTAATTCTGCAATCGAATAATACGCTAAGTCTTCTTTATTTTTTGGAACGTCGCATTTTTTCGGTTGAATATCGAGCGCATTAGGCTCTGTATTTTTAGCTACGAAATTACTAAAAGCATCTGTTGGCTGAAAAACCAACATCGGAGCGTCGCTATTTTCAATATTTTTTCCGTGCATTAATTTAATAGTGCGCAAATATTCTTCTACGTTCCCCAGAAGCGAATCGCGCTCGGCATCGGTGTAGGTTAAATCAATAAGTTTTTCTGCTTCGGCAATGCGTGGTGCTGTTACCGTTTTTTGCGCAAAAATACTGAGCGAAAGCAAAAAAGTAGAGACTAAAAAACTCAGTTGTTGTTTCATAAAATTTTATTTTAGTGTTAAAAGAGAAAAGTTTAAACAAGTTCAGTGCTTACATCAATTCTTACTAAACATTTCCGGATGTTTTAAATGATTATTGGTTTGTTCTTGATAAGCATTAGCTACTGAAAGCAAAATAGCTTCATCAAAATAATTTCCAATAAAAGTAATACTCGTCGGAATGCCATTTTCAAAACCAGAAGGAATTACAATCGCTGGATGCCCTGTGGCGTTTGTAATTCCCAATTGACTGTTCTCAAAATTAGTATTTAAAGTGAAAGCATCGTAATTGGAACTGATAATAGCATCGAAAGGACGAATGATTGAATCAATTTGTTGGATCATTTTTTTGCGAAGGCGTTGGGCATTAATATATTCAACAGCGGGAATAAAACGTCCGGCGCGAAAAGTGTTGGGCCAATCACCTTTTTTTTGACCATTCATTTCATCATCAATTCCGTTTCTCGTAAAAGCATCGAATGCAGCAGAACATTCTGCGTTTAAAATAATATCTGTAATTTCGGTTGGCACAGTCGTTTTGAAAGAAGCCGTTACAATTTCAGCACCCAGTTTTTTTAAAGTGTTAATCACCTGCCATTCATTGCGCTTCGGATTGAGCGTATCAAAAATTTCTTTAATGATGCCAATACGCATTTTATTGATAGGTTTTTGTGATGGATAAGAAAAAAATGATGCTTTTGCAGATTTATCATTTTCATCTAAACCGTTAAGTACACTGAAAACAATGGCAGCATCTGTTGCATTGCGCGTAATAGGTCCTAATTTATCGAGCGACCAACATAAAGTCATTGCGCCCGAGCGACCAACTCTTCCAAATGTTGGTCGCAAACCCGTTGTTCCGCAAACACCTGAAGGTGCAACAATGGATCCGTATGTTTCAGAACCAATCGCAAATGGCACTAAGCCGGCAGAAGTTGCCGATGCAGAACCCGCAGATGATCCCGATGAACCCGTATTTAAACGCCAAGGATTGCGCGTTAATCCGCCAAACCAAAAATCATCCATCGCAAGCGCACCGAGCGAAAGTTTCGCAATCAAAACTGCCCCTGCTGCGTTTAATTTTTTTATGATGCCCGCATCCATCTCAAAGGCTTGATTTTTGAATGGTTTTGCACCCCAAGTTGTTGGTGCGCCTTGAACAGCAATTAAATCTTTTGCGCCGTAGGGAATACCGTGCAATAAACCGCGCCATTTTCCAGCTTTAATTTCTTTATCTGCTAATGCAGCCGATTTTAATGCGCGACTTTCCGTTAGATTGATAACACAATGCAGCGTATCGCCAAACTTTTTGAGACGATTAATAAAAAACTGTGTTAATTCAACCGATGTAATTTTTTGGTTTTTAATTAAATAACTGAGTTCTTGAACAGAATAAAAAGCTAATGCCTCTTTATTTTTGGGTAATTCGCAAATTTTAGGTTGAATACCTAAAAAATTTTTATCAATGGATGTTTTAGCTTTAAAACTTTTAAAAGCATCTGTTGGATCAAAACCTAACATATTCACATCACTATTTTCCAATGTAGCACCGTGCATTAATTTGTAAACGCGCAAAAATTCTTCCAAATTACCGAGCATTGAATCGCGTTTAGCTGGAATAAAATTTATATCTACTAATTTTTCAGCTTCAGAAATACGCGCAACAGTCACAATTTTTTGAGCAGAGACGTTTAGAATCAAACCAAAAAATAAAAAGAGGCGGCAAAATAAATTTTTCATACGTGTTTTAATATTTAAAATGTTGGGAACGCTTAATTTTGGAGTGAAATTAATATAGTAATTCTTAAAATTATAATGATGCTCGCAAAAACTCCGATGCCACCGTATTACGCCGTTATTTTTTCTTCTATTCGCACCGAAGGCGATAAAGGTTACGGCTCAATGCTGACAAAAATGATTGAACTCGCCGAAACTATGCCCGGCTACTTAGGTCGCGAATCGGCGAAAAATGAAATCGGTATTACGGTGTCTTATTGGGATAGTGCTGCGGCAATTTCAAATTGGAAACAGCAAACCGATCATTTGGTAGCCCAAGATACTGGAAAAAAATTATGGTACGAAAACTATACACTCCGCATTTGTTTAGTGGAACGCGATTATAGTTTCGAGAAAAAAAATCATTAAAATTAATATTTACGAAAAATTTCGTCGGTAGAATGCAACTGTTTGTCTAATTAATTGTCACTGCTTTAAAATATTTTTCACTTTTGAGATAAATTTTAAACAACTCGCATCATGTTAGCACGCCTTTTTATTTTTTGTACTATTTTTTATTTTTTCGGGATGTCAAAAGTGATCTCTCAAACCAAAATTGACGCGACGGCAAAAAAAACTTATAGCACACAACGCACCAGTAAAAAAATAAAAATTGACGGTATTCTCGACGATTCGGCTTGGGTCAACATTCCGGTAGCGACCAATTTTGTGCAGTTTATGCCGGTGCCGTTTGGTAAGCCTTCGCACAATACAGAAGTCAAAATTATTTACGACGACGATGCAATTTACATCGGTGCAATGCTGTATGACGATCCCGATTCGATTCGCAAAGAGCTTTCGCAGCGCGATAACGATAACAATGTTGATGTGTTTGGCGTTTCGATTGATTGTTTTCAGGATGGACAAAACGGATTTCAATTTTTTGTGACGGCTGCGGGTGTTCAGGAAGATATGAAAGTTGGTCGTTTTAGTTGTGGCGACGGTTGTTATAATGATACGGATGTGAGTTGGGATGCTGTTTGGCAAAGTGCCGTAGGTTTTAACAAAAACGGTTGGATAGTTGAAATGCGGCTGCCTTACACCGCACTGCGTTTTCCTAAAAAACCCATTCAAACGTGGAATTTTCAAATTAAAAG
This sequence comes from Saprospiraceae bacterium, assembly GCA_043758385.1. Lineage (GTDB taxonomy): Bacteria > Bacteroidota > Bacteroidia > Chitinophagales > Saprospiraceae > JAAFJT01. The sequence continues at coordinate 9,304 of JAYVNP010000028.1, read as the reverse complement.
AAATATAAAACGTTTCAATGAAAAAATTCGTTGGTCGCCTCAAGACCCGAAAGTAGATAACCAAATTGACGGTTGGGGAATTTTAAAGGGCATTGAAAACATAAAACCGCCGTTGCGCCTTTCTTTTTCGCCGTATTTTGCAACCAGTTATGCGCACGCTCCGAACAGTACCGATATTGGTGCAACGTATTCTAATTCTAAATCAATTTCTGGAGGATTGGATTTGAAATACGGCATCAATGAAAGTTTTACACTCGATGCCACGCTCATCCCAAATTTCGGACAAGTGCAAAGCGATAATAAAGTGCTCAATCTTTCGCCTTTCGAGGTGCGTTACGACGAACGCCGACCTTTTTTTACCGAAGGAACAGAACTATTCAATAAAGGCGATATTTTTTATTCGCGCCGTGTAGGTGGCACACCCATAGATTATTACAACGTTTCCAATTTTTTAAAACCGAATGAAGTCATTACCGATAATCCATCGGAAACGCAATTGTATAACGCGACAAAAATTTCAGGAAAAACAAATAGCAATCTCGGTATCGGATTTTTTAATGCGGTAGCTGCGCCAATGTATTCCACTGTAAGCGACACAACTATTTCTGACCAAAAAAAAGCGGAGCGTCGCGTTCAGACTGCACCTTTAACGAACTACAATGTTTTTAATTTGGATAAAACTTTTAATAAAAACTCAGAATGGTATTTTACAAACGCCAATACATGGCGTGAAGGCGACAACCGAAAAGCAAACGTAAGTGCCGCAAAAATTCGTTTGCGCGACTCATCGAACACGTATGAATATGCGCTTTCAGCACGTACAAGTCAAATTTATGAAAGTGACACACTCGCTTCGGGTTATACCGCCGATTGGGGAATTTCAAAAGTGAGCGGCAGTTGGACGGGTAGTATTGGTCAATCGCTCAGCACAAATAAATTCGATCCGAGCGATCTGGGCATTTTTACGGGCAATAATTATTACGGATCAGGTTTAGGCATTCAATATTCGGATTATAAACCCAACAAATATTTTTTGCAATCGCAATACTGGTTTAATGTCAATCAATCTTTCGTTCTTAAACCATTTCGTTTTCAGGATGATAATGTGAACGGTGGTTTTTATTTTCAGTTGAAAAACCAGTGGAGTTTTAATTACAATTTTTTCACACAACCCAACGAAACGCTTGATATTTTTGAACCGCGTTACGACGGTAAAATTTATAAAGTATCCGCTACTTTTAATTCTAATTTTAATTTAAATTCCGATTCGCGCAAAAATTTAATTTTGCGATTGAACATTAATAATCAGCGTGAGAATTTACCCGATTACAGCAGTTGGAGGGTTTCGCTTTATCCCACTTACAGAGTGAACAATTACTTTAATTTAGGTTTCCAAACGCGCTACCAAATTGTAAAAAATCAGCGCGGTTACGCCGATGACAGTGGCGTAGAAAATATTATTTTCGGTCAGCGCGACCGCTCGACGCTCGATAATACTTTTTCGCTCAATATTAATTTCAATACAAAATCTAATTTTACATTTCGTGCCCGACACTATTGGAGTAAAGTTATTTACAAAGAATATTTTCAGTTACAAGACGACGGTTATTTAAAACCAACGACTTGGAACGTCAACGAAAACATCAATTCCAATTATTTTAACATTGATGCCGTTTACACACTGCAATTTGCACCCGGTAGTTTCCTGAATTTAATTTGGAAAAATAATATTTCGCGTTCCGACTACGGTTCAGACTTCAATAAAGAAGATGCGTATTTAAAAAATGTTGACTTCGTGCGCCACATTCCGCAATCGAATAGTTTTACACTTAAAGTGCTTTATTTTTTAGATTATTCAGATTTGAAAAAGTTGGGACGGAAGTCGTAAATTAATAAACGACAAAAAGATTTTTAAAGTTTTACCGTTTTTTATCTAACAGCTTCAGCAAGTAATTTATTCTTTTACCGATAAATTCGGAATATGTTTAGGTTCAAAATCAATTCTTGGTGTAGTGCCATCAGCGATGAGCTATTATCAGCTTTCAGCTTTCGTCTTCAACTCAATGCGTGAGCGGTGCTAACAACTGACGGCTGATAACTGATAACTCATTGTCCATTATAACAAAATCGGCAGCGAAACCTTTTTTGATTCTACCTAATTGTTTATCTAAACCCATAATTTTTGCTGGATAAAGCGATGCCATACGCAACGCTTCTTCTAAAGGAATATGCGCTTTTTCCACACAATTTTTCACTGCGTGTGCCATCGTTAACGCAGAACCCGATAAAGTGCCGTCGGCTATCACATATTTTTCGCCTTGCAATTGGTGCGTGTATTGCGGCATAGTTAATACACCTTCCGAATTTTTTTGCGGTTGAATATTTTCAGTGACTGCATCGGTGATGAGAAATAAACGAGCACCCAATATTTTTTTTGCAATCCGAATGGCATTGAAATCAACGTGATAACCATCTGCAACCAGACTAACATTTACTTTTGGGTGTTCAAAAATAGCACCGACCATACCCACTTCGCGGTGTTGCAACGGCGACATGGCATTGAACAAATGCGTCGCTAATGGGATACCGTTGTTAAAAGCTGTTGTCGCTTCGTTAAAAGTAGCATTCGAATGACCAGCAGAAACTAAAACGCCATTCGTTTGTAGGAAATTAATAATTTCCGTTGAGCAAACTTCGGGAGCAAGTGTCATTATTTTTACGATACCTTTACCCAGCGTAAGCCACTTTTTTATATCTTGAATCGTTGGATTATTTTTGATATGCTCCATTAAATGCGCACCGCGTTTAGCAGCGTTAATGTAAGGTCCTTCAAGATGCAAACCTAAAACACCTTTGCCACCTTTAGCCCAATAGGCGCGCACAACTTCAATGGCATCTTCCCTAATTTTTTCGGAGTGCGTAGCAACCGTTGGCATAAAGTGCGCTGCACCACCAGCCAAACAATAGGCATAAGTTGCTTCAAGTGCTTTAACCGACGGAAACTCGCCGAAGAAAAAACCGTTACCGCCATAAATTTGAAGATCAATAAAACTCGGTGCGAGTAAATGACCTTGAAGATCTATTTTTTCACAATCTCTCGGAAGATTTTTTTTTTCAGTGACGGCTATAATTTTGTCCTTCTCGACTAAAACAATTTTGTTTTCTAAAATTTTTTCGCCGTCAAAAACTCGACCGTTGATATAGACTTTCATAAATTTAGTTTTGGATTTTTTATTTATGGAACTTGTTTAATAGCCCACGCCAAACCATCTGGATTTCCACCTACATCCAAATATCCCGTAACTTCCAAAGTTTTCAAATCAACGATAGCAATATTATTATCAGCCGAACACGCTACAAAAGCGCGCGCACCAACGGCATCCATTAAAATACCTGCTGCGCCTTTTCCGAGTTTCAAGCGTTTAACTTCTTTGCGCATTGCAGCATCAAAAATAGTTAACTCGCCAGTGCTTAAACTTGAAATAAAAACTTGTTTACCATCGGGCGTAAACTTAACGCGATTAGCACCATTTACCATTGCTTCAAATTTTACCAATTGTTTTTTAGCTACCAAATCAATAATTGCAATCGTTCCCTCATCACTCGATGCCGTCCAAAGTTCTCTACCATCAGGCGAAACGTCAAATCCTTCCGAACCACGCGCCGTCGGGATAATTGTTTGAGACCAATCGGAATGCGGCTTTGCACCTGGAAAGGGCGTAATTAAAGTATCAGTCAGAATACTCACTGTTCCGGAAGAAACATTGGTGGTGCAAATTTTTTTGGCATCACTCGAAACGTAAATCATGTGCGTTCTATCTTGCCCAGTTCCCATACTCCAATCCATTTTGCCAGTCGCAGGGTCGTAACGCGCAATCGCTTTCGAGCCTTCAGCCGTAAACCACACTTTGCCATTCACAAAAGTAACATCGTGCGGACCAAACATCGGTCGCGTGTCGAAATTAGATTTTGGTTTTTGCGTTGCTAAATCAATAATATTTATTTCGTGCAAACTACCACCACCATAAATACAAACATACGCCGTCAATCCATCTGTTGAAGCGCACACTTCATGCGGATCTTCACCGACTGGAATTGTAGCTATAATTTTTAATGACGACGGTTCAATCACCAACATTGTTCGGTTGGTTTTAGAAATTGCAAGCAATGTACGCTTTGGTGTAGTTTGTGCGACGCACTGTATAGCGAAGCAAAAGGTTATCCATACAAAAATTTGTAGTGTCAATAATTGTAAGATATACTTCTTAAAAATTTTCATAGCGAATAATTTTATGAAATTTATGATTGATGTCAATTTAGTTTGACAATGTAAATGTACATTAGTTTGAATAAAAAATAATGTTAGGTTCAATCTGCAAAGCGTTGAAGACGGGGACTTTAGTTTATTAGATAACAAACAATTTAAATAAGCAATGAACAAAGGGATTTTACATTAAAACGTTAGGTATCTTCAAACCACTAGCAATCATTTTAAAAGCATAAACGGAAGTAGCTACGGCACAACCTAAAGCTACAAAAGCAGTTGTTAAATTTTCGGGTAAAGTTTTTTGGAGCGTCAGAAGGATACCAATTATGGCTACAACCGATGTCCATGTTGCTAAGTAGTAGTCAAATTTTCGTTTAAATACGGATGCTAATGGAAAAAAATGTAAACCAACAATCAATGCAAAACACGAAACAAATAATTCGTCGTGATTCAGATTTACTAAAATGTTTTTGACAATAAAAATTGCTAAACCTTCAATAACAAAAATGATTATAAATGCTTTATTTTGTTTTTTTTCAGCCGCATCATCCGGTGGCGCAATAGCAGCGGGTAATTTTTTTTCGATAGATAAAAAGACAAAATAAAAATAAATAAAAACTAAAATAATGATTAAGAACATAATACCAACCAGCCTGTAATCTCTATTAGCTAAAGCTATTTCAGCGATAATTGCCCAGATTGAAGTGAAGATTGTCATTAAAAATAAACCGCCTAACGGTTTTTCTATATCGTTTTTCGTGTAATGAGTCATTTGTAAAATTTTATAAATAAATTATCATCGGTTTAATTACTAAATCACTTTGATTAAAATTCGTTCTGAAACCTAAAATGAGTTAAATTTATGCCCTTATTTGTAAATCTCCAAATTAAAATTTAGAAATCAACTTAAAAATTCAACATTAATAAACTTATGCGCAGAAAAGACTTTATAAAAAATACATCGTTAGCAGCAGCATCTATTAGTATGATACCGCAATCATTTTTATCGAGTAGCCCTTCTAAAGATGAAGCTAAGGTGCGCATTGCTATTATTGGTGTAGGTTTTCGCGGAACGGATCATTTAGAACTTCTTTTAAAAAGGAAAGATGTGGAGGTGGTTGCGTTTTGCGATATTGAACCGCGCAGCATTGCCGCAGCGCAAAAAGTTGTGACAGATAACGGCGCGAAAGTGCCTCAAATTTTTACAGGCAATGTTTACGCCTGGAAAAAAATGCTCGAACTTAAAAATTTAGATGCTGTTTTAATTGCTACGCCTTGGGAATGGCATAAACCGATGGTCATTGGTGCTTTAGAAGCAGGCATAAAATATGTGGCGACCGAAGTTATTCTGGGTATTACTTTGCAAGACCATTGGGATGTAGTTTTAGCAGCCGAAAAGCACGACGCGCACGTGATGATGCTCGAAAATGTATGCTATCGGCGCGATGTAATGGCAGTTTTAAACATGGTGCGTCAAGGTTTATTTGGCGAATTGATTCATTTGCAAGGGGGTTATCAGCACGATTTGCGCGAAGTTAAATTTAACGATGGCAAACAAGGTTACGGCGGTGGTGTTGAGTTTGACGAAAAAGGATATTCCGAAGCGCATTGGCGAACGCATCACTCGGTGTATAGAAATGGCGACTTATATCCGACGCATGGCATCGGACCGATTGCGAATTACGTCAACATTAATCGCGGAAACCGATTTACTAACTTGTGCTCGTTTTCAACTAAAGCCCGCGGATTGCACAACCATATCGTGAAAGTTGGTGGAAACGATCACCCGAATGCTAAGGTAAATTTTAAACTCGGCGATGTTGTCACAACGTCAATCAGTTGCGCTAATGGCGAAACTATTTTGCTCCAGCACGATACTAATTTACCGCGTCCGTATTCGCTCGGTTTCAGAGTGCAAGGCACAGAAGGTTTATGGATGGACGTAAACAAAAGCTTGTATATCGAAAACAAGACGGCAAAAAAACACCAATGGGAAGATGCCAAAGCATGGCTCGATAAATACGATCATCCACTTTGGAAAAAATACAATAACGAAGCCGAAGGTGCAGGACACGGTGGCATGGATTTTTTTGTGATTCACGCATTTATTGAAGCCGCAAAAAGAAAAATTGAGACACCGCTTAACGTGTATGATGCCGCTGCTTGGAGTGCCATTTCGCCATTGAGCGAACAATCTATTGCGCTCGGTAATCAAACCGTCGAGTTCCCAGATTTTACCAGTGGTCAATGGATGTATAAGAAAAATACTTTTGCGCTGTCGGATGATTTTTAAAATTAAAAGCAATGAAACAAACCAATTTTTTTATTCTCCTGTGTTTTTTTTCGATAAAACTTTCCGCACAAACTGATAAAGTTTTGATGTACGACAAACCAGCGCAATTTTTTGAAGAATCTTTGGCGTTGGGAAATGGAACAATGGGTGCGTCCGTGCATGGTGGTATTCAAACCGATAAAATTTTTTTAAATGATATAACACTTTGGGCAGGCGAACCCGTTGATAACGAAAAAATTAATACAGAGGCGCATACGTTTTTGCCTTTAGTGCGCGCCGCTTTGAAAGCAGAAAATTATAAATTAGCCGATAGTTTGAATCGAAAAATGCAAGGCAAAGAAGTGGCAGCGTATATGCCACTCGGTACGCTTTTTATTGATATGAAACACGATAGCACCGCTACAAATTATGTGAGGCGATTAAATTTGAATAATGCCGTTGCAACAACATTTTATACAATTAATGGCGTTGAGTTCACGCGCGAATATTTCGTTTCTCAACCTGATAAGGTAATGGTGATTCGTTTAAAGGCGAGCCGAAAACAAAAATTAAGTTTTGCATTGCGGTTTAATAGTTTGTTGCCTTTTAAAAATGAAGTGGTAGTGCCAGTGTATAGCAGTGCGCCGCAACTCGAATCGCACGGAACAGCACCCGTTTATAAAAGTTTGACGGAAGAAAAATATGTTTTCGATTCGAGTCGCGGTACGCGATTTACGAACATCGTTAAAATTATTCAGAATGATGGAAATTTAGTACAAACCGATTCGACGATTGGCATTGAAAATGGCAGTTACGCCATAATTTTAATTTCGTGCGCAAGTAGTTTTAACGGGTACGATAAAAACCCAAACACAGAGGGCTTAAACGAGGCGCGCTTGGCAACGGATAAATTAAATGCTGCCAGTAAAAAAAATTTCGATGCGCTTAAAGAAAATCATGTAAAAGATTACCAATCTTTTTTTAATCGCGTTGAGTTGCATTTGAATTCGATTTCAAAAACAAAAACGATTTCGGATTCAGCAACACACCTGATGTCTGATTCAAAAATAAAGTTAGATTCAGAATTAACGACCGAGCAACGTTTAAAAAATTATAAAGACGGCGCGAGCGATCCAGACTTAGAAGTGTTGTATTTTAATTTCGGGCGGTATTTAATGATTAGTTGTTCGCGCACACCGCGCGTGCCAGCCAATTTGCAAGGGTTATGGAATCCGTATCTCTATCCACCCTGGCGCAGCAATTACACCACTAACATCAATGCTGAAATGAATTATTGGGCGGCAGAAGTGTGCAATCTTTCCGAAATGCACCAACCTCTTTTAAGCCTCATAGAAAATTACACACACACAGGTGCTGTTTCTGCTAAAAATTTTTACGCTGCTAAAGGTTGGTGTGTAGCGCATAATTCCGATATTTGGGCGAGTTCAAATCCGGTAGGAGGATATACGCAATGGGCGAATTGGAATATGGGTGGTGCTTGGCTTTCTACGCATTTGTTCGAGCATTTTGCTTTTACGAACGATACGGCTTTCTTAAAAAATTACGCCTATAAAATTATGCGCGGTGCTGCTGAATTTTGCTCCGATATACTCATTGATGATGGTCGCGGTAATTTGATAACTTCCCCTTCAACTTCGCCTGAAAACAAATACAAAATGCCCGATGGTTTTATTGCTGCTACGCTTTATGGTGGTACGGCAGATTTAGCCATGATTCGCGAATTGTTTTTACAAACTATCGCTGCGAGTCAAATTTTAAATACAGATGCAGCATTTAGAGCGGAATTGACTGAAAAATTAAAAAAACTTTATCCTTATCACATCGGAAAAAAAGGAAATTTACAAGAATGGTATTACGATTGGGACGATGAAGATCCGAAGCATCGGCATCAATCGCATTTATTTGGTTTGTATCCGGGTCATCATATCTCAATAGAAAATACACCCGCTTTAGCAGCAGCTTGTGAAAAAGTTTTACTCACCAAAGGTGATGAAACAACGGGGTGGTCGAAGGCATGGCGCACTATTTTGTGGGCGCGATTGCACAACGGCAACCACACGTATAAAATGTATCGCGAGTTGTTGCGCTATGTTGAAGCCGATGGTAAAGTGAATTATAGCCAAGGTGGTGGCACGTACGCCAATTTATTTGATGCGCATCCGCCGTTTCAGATTGATGGTAATTTTGGTGGAACAGCTGCTGTGGCGGAAATGTTGGTGCAATCAGTGAGCTTTGAGCCATTAACTTTGGGCTATGAACCAAAAATTAACAACGAATCATTCAAAGCGCAAACCGCATCGCTCTCCGCTAAAATTGAGCTTTTACCTGCTTTACCCGATGCTTGGAAATCAGGATCGGTTAAAGGTTTGTGCGCGCGCGGCGGATTTGTAGTTGATTTAGTTTGGGAAAATCATAAACTTGAAAAAGCAACCATTTTTTCTGCTAAAGGTGGCGATGTTGACATTGTCTATGGTCAGAAAAAACAAAAAATTAGTTTAATCCGAAATCAAAAAATCGAAATATCGTTCTGAACACCAGTTATATGAGTTGTTGAGCGTTGAAAACGCATCTATTTAATCTAAAAATTTATTTTAATTCATAAAACTCAAGATTTTGATTGCTGTTATTGATTACGAAGCGGGAAATATTTTTTCAGTATTAACGGCACTTAAACGCCTTAATGTTGAAACTATTCTGACATCCGATTTAGATACCATTCGCCTTGCGGATAAAGTTATTTTTCC
>JAYVNP010000027.1:0-2235 GCA_043758385.1 Saprospiraceae bacterium | reverse complement strand
AAGATAATGTGAGCTTGCGCTCTTATCTACAACTTATTCTTTCGGATGACTACGAAGTTATTACTGCTGAAAACGGACAAATGGCTTTGACAATTATGGACAATGTGCTGATAGTTGGAAACAAAAAAAATAATAGCGCGCACGTTCCAAAAAATGGTGAATTATTTAAGCTTAACGGTAAACTAAAAAATAAAGAAAACGAAATTGCTTACGACACAATTGATCTTGTCGTTTCCGATATTATGATGCCTGTTATGGATGGTTTTCAACTGTTAGATAAATTAAAATCTGACGAAAAATGGCGAGCAATTCCTGTTATCATGCTCACAGCACGCGCTGAAATGCACGACAGACTCAAAGCACTGACGTTTGGGGTAGATGATTTTTTAGTAAAACCATTTGAAGAAGAAGAACTTTTTGCACGTATCAAAAACTTATTGAAAAATGCGGAAATTCGGAAAGCTATTTACAGTGAAGATGTATCAGCAGTGAGTGATACGATATTGGAAGCAGATGAAGTAAAACGAACAACACCGGTTACAAGGCAACAACAATTATCTATTTCCATTTCTCAACTCGATAAAGATTGGCTCTCGGAGTTAGAAAAAACAGTGCGCGCGCATCTCACAGATTTTAATCTTTCAGTTGATGGTATTGCCGAACTTATGTTTATGAGTCGCGCGCAATTTTACCGTCGCGTACAAACACTAATAGGATTAACTCCTAATCAATACTTACAAGACATCCGATTTAATCATGCGCGTACTTTGCTCGAACAACGCCAAATGAGCACTGTCAAAGCGGTTGCATCCGCTATTGGCATCCAAAAAATTCAATACTTCTCGGAGCAGTTCAAAGAGCGTTTCGGTAAATCTCCATCGGAGTATTTGATTTAAAGGCAAAGAACAAAAGGTAAAAAGGTAAAAATATCTCTCCTCTACTTTTTATTTTTTATTTTTTGCTCTTTACTTTTTGATTTTTGCAACCCATTTTTCATTTTGAGACGATTGAGGTGTATGAATGAGACGATTGGGGTGTATGTGAGACGATTGGGGTGTATGAATGAGACAATTGGATAAAAAAACATACGCACATTTGCATCACAAAAGCGAACAAAAAACAAACACGTTTTTAAACAATCTTTTTTTAAACAATCTTTTTTTAAACAATCTAATTCAAACAACATGAAAGTTTTCGCAAAAATCAGTTTACTCGCAGCCACAATGAGTTCTGTTTTATTTACCAATGATGCAATAGCGCAAAAAACCAATGATGGTTTTTTGGGCTTAACAAACACGTATCAGTACGTTTCACTTCCAACTGAAGGAGGAACTTTAACTGCCAATTACAACGCTGCAACCTCAATGCTGTTACCACCCGACGACGGCGCAATTATTTTAAAAATCACGCCAACAGTTTCAAAAAATTTGAGTACCGCGAATAGCACGTCAATTTTGATTGGATTTAGAAACGCCAAGAAAAATACTGTCAGTATTATTTTAAGAAATAAAAATAGTGATGTGCTTTTCGATAAAGATGTTAAAGATTGTAAGAATTTCTTTGAGTCATTAAACTTGAAAAATCTTGATTACGGAGTATACAATTTAACTGTTTGTAAAAACTTGATTAAAACCATTCAACCTTTTGAATTAACTGCCGCAGGTGTAGTAATGAACGAAAAAAAACGCGTTCATAAATTTATCCCTCAAATCATTCAACGCGAAAATAAACTTGATGTCAACGTAATGATGACAAAGCTCGGTTCAGTTAACTTTAGTATTTATAATAGCGATGGACAGTTAGTTTTTGAAGAGCGCAACGATAAAGTAATTATGCTCAACAAACGCTACGATTTAATGCAATTGGGTAGAGGCGAATTTACGGCAGAAGTTTCTGCCGATGACGAAGTAACGTATTTAGAAATCAAATTGTAAAATATTTTTTAAATTATTCCTGCGGAATATTCTGAAAAGAAAAACGCGCAGGAATAATTCTGAAAGTTTTATTATTTGGAAACAGCATCGTGTGTAGTTCTAAAAAATCAAACAATCTAATTTTATTTTTTTTCAAAAAACATTCTAAAATTTTAAACACAATGAGAAGTCTAATTTTTTTCATCGCCTTGGCGATATACACTAACCTCGAAGCGCAAAATAATTTTGCCAACACCGAGCAACAGAAATTTTATAAAAATACCGAAAAGAACAGCTTTGTAAATTCCAACGAAGATTCACC
>JAYVNP010000026.1:0-49803 GCA_043758385.1 Saprospiraceae bacterium | reverse complement strand
GCAAACGCTGCGCTTCGGTGCGATTTTGCACCGCCAATTGCTGAATATCGGGCACAAGAATTTTAGGTTGTGCGATGGCTACTTTTGACGGCAGCATCGCACCAATTTTGTTACCCGTTGTGTTGCGCACCGTGAAAACAGGAATGGTAATTTCGCTTTTACGCGCGCCTTCTTTAATTTCTATTTTGTCGCGGTCGTCGCTGAGGTGAATAAAAACTACTGCTTTGGCACCGCGTTTTTGCGCACTCACTGCCATGTCTGTAGCATCGGTGCATTTACCCATGTCTATTACCGCCACTTTACCTGCTACATCGCCACTAATTTGTGCGCAGCCGTGCGTTACTTTAAGTTGTTTGTAGCTATTGCGTTGTTTACAACTGTCGCACGTTTTAGCAGCCCACGTGTGGAGTGTATCAACACCCAAAACCATTTCGCCTAAAAATGCACCTTTGGTAAAAAGTGTTTTAACATCTGCGCCAAAACCTGCCGGCGCAATGCGGTATTTTGCGCCTGTATTAAATACAGAAAGCATAATGGTGTCGTACCGTGCTGTTTGTGCGCTGAGTTGTGCAACAACTGAGGATGCTAAAATTAAAATTATGTATTTTCTCATTGTTTAATTTTGTAAGATGATTAATTGATAGTTTTTTTGTCTGTTACTTTCAAAACTTGCTACTGTAATTACTGAATTTTCGATAGCTGGAATGCGATAAAAACTTTTAAAATCTAAGCCTTTATAAAAAATATAATCTATAGCCTTAAGTGTAAAATCTAATACAAATCCATCTTGTGTAATAATAACAGGTTCGTAATATGGATTGAAATTGTGATATCTTTTAATTAGACCCCATTTACCGTTTCGCTCTTTTCTTAAATATTCACCTACTACATTAATAAATGCAATCTCAAATTTTTCTAAATCTTTACTTTTTTTCCTCAACTTGATAGCTTTTAGATAGATCTCAAGAGAGTTTAATGTTAAATCAACTTCTTTATTATTTGAAATGTCATCTAAAATTAATTTATTTTTTAAAAAACTTGTATTAATTCTAATTAACTGCTCGCTATGAGTAGAAAAAATTGTATTATCTAAATTTCCAATAGGGAAATGATCATCAGCAACAAATTTATCGAGAACACTCCTGTTTTTGCAAATGAGACTTTTATCGCATGCTATAGCTATAACTACAATTTCGCTGTTTGGAAGCTCATACACCCAACATTTATTTGTTTCAAGAACGAAACTAATATTCTTAGTTAGATTGAGATTAAACTTCGAAAGATATTCGATTGCCTCTGATTTTTCGATAATTCGAAAATCTTCGTGATTATTTTCTATACTCAAATGCATATAAATTAAAATTAATGAAAAATAAACCATACGATTAAATAAATTGATTAAAATTATTGTTTTAAAATTTCTGGTTACCCATAGGATCACTTCCACCTATTTTTTTCTACGAAATCAAATTCCCAATTTCCATTTGGGTTTATTCTATACTTTGCTATGATATGCATTAAAGTAACTTTATTGGTTTTTGCACTTGCGATAACACTATTAGATATTTCAGCTCCTCCTGTTGTAACAAGTGATAAACCTGGTTGAAATTTACCTTCCGTTGCTATCCTTAAAGAACTAAACATTGCATTTAAATTCTGTAAATGACCAATTACTTGACCTATATTGCTACCCGCTTGCAACAAGTCTTACGATAATTACCAAAGCTTGTTAAACAATATACCCATCTTCCAAAAATGCAGTCGCTTGTTTCAGTTTTCAAACTGAAATCTACTATTTTGCTGTCACTGACAGCTTTCTAAAACTGAGCCAGATTATATGTTTGAACTATAACTATAAACTGAGAAATTCAGACATTTTATCAATCCGCCATCAATGTCAAAGCATTTTGAAAAAAATAAGTTCAAATGTTAAGAAAATATAATTTCTACTTAACCGATAAGAATACTCAATAGAATTAACAAGTACGCGTCTGAGACGCCAAAATAAAAGGATAAGGTTTGAAAACTGAATCAAGCGGCTGCGTTTAAAATAATTTCTGTTCACGCTTTGCGTTGTTTGAATAAGTAGGTACGAGCAAGTGCGCGCAATGAAAAAACAGCTTTTATAAAACTTAAAATCTGTCAAAGTTTGAACAATAATACGTAATTTTGCATTTTAATAAAAATTTAAATAACGGTATGTTCTATAATATTCAACAGCAATCACAATATCCGCTCGATTTTACACAACCGATGGTTGAAGAACTCACGGAAGTCGGTTTTGAAAGTGTTTTAAATCCAACGGAAGTAGAAAAAAAGATTGAGAGTAAAGGAACAACTTTTGTGGTTGTTAATTCTGTTTGTGGTTGTGGTGCACGCAACGCGCGACCGGGTGCAATACTCGCAAAAATGCACGGCAATAAATTACCTGATAATATGATTACCGTTTTTGCGGGCGTGGACATTGCGGCTACAGAAAAAGCGCGTGAATTCTTTTTGCCTTATCCGCCGTCGTCGCCATGTATGGCATTGTTCAAAGACGGTCAGTTGGTTTATTTTTTAGAGCGTCGCGATATTTTAGGTTTAGATGCGAATGATATTGCGCATAACTTGATTCATAAGTTTAATGAGGTTTGTTAATTTAGATTTACATTTATAAAAAAAGCCACGCAATAAGCGTGGCTTTTTTATTTAACACATCAAACCAAAATTTATCTGATATAGAAAATTTCGCGGTATTTAGGCAAGGGCCACAGACCGTCTTCTACCATGTACTCCAATCTATCCGCTTGAATGCGAATTTCTTCCATAACTGGTTTTACTTTGTCGTTATACGCTGCTGCTTGCAGTTCAATTGTCGCTTGCTCGTTTGCATGACGACGAACTTCTGTCATCTGACGCACGCCAAGAGAAACGGCATTGATGGCGTTACCAACCGATTTTAAAATTTCTAATTGTTCACTGTAAGTGTCGGGGCTTAAATGCAAATGTTTTAGTTGCGCAACGTTATCGGCTAATTTTTTCTGATAAGAAACAGACGCAGGAATTATTAAATTCGCTACCATTTCGCCTAAAGTACGACTTTCAATTTGTACTTTAGTGACGTAATTATGATATTGAACTTCCTGATACGCGTGTAATTCTTTATGAGAAAAAACACCAAGTTTCTCAAAAACGTCTAAGTTTTTTTTATCTCCTAATGCTTTAAGTGCTTCGGGTGTTGTCGCAAAATTGTGTAATCCGCGTTTCGCTGCCTCTTCTTTCCATTCGTCGCTGTATCCGTTTCCTTCAAAACGTACCGCTTTCGATTCTTTAATGAATTTAATTATCACTGAAAGAATAGCCTCTTCTTTTGTTTTACCATTTGCAATAGCAGCATCAACTTGTTTTTTGAAATCCATTAATGTTGCAGCCATAATAGTATTCATAACTGTCATCGGTCCGCCACAGTTTTGAGAAGAACCAACTGCGCGAATTTCAAACTTATTACCTGTGAAAGCAAAAGGAGAAGTACGGTTACGGTCGGTGTTATCTTTTTCGAGCAACGGAATCTTTTCAACTAAATCTAAAGCGGATTTAATGCCTGAAGCATCGGAAGTACCTTTTGTTTCTAAATCGTCGAGCAATTTTGACATTGTTTCGCCTAAGAAAACAGAAATGATTGCCGGCGGCGCTTCGTTAGCACCCAAACGGTGATCGTTATTGGCTGTTGCGATAGTTGATCGAATTAAATCGTCATACTCAGAAACGGCTTTAACGGTGTTGACAAAAAATGTCAGGAACATTAAGTTTTTGCCGGGCTCTTTACCGGGTGAAAGTAAATTTTTACCAGTGTTGGTGGCAATTGACCAGTTGTTGTGTTTACCCGAACCATTTACGCCTGCAAATGGTTTTTCATGCAACAAACAAACTAATTTATGACGACGCGCTACGCGTTCCATCAAATCCATCAACAAGTTATTGTGATCAACACCGACGTTGATTTCTTCAAACATCGGTGCAATTTCGTATTGAGACGGACCAACTTCGTTGTGGCGTGTACGTACTGGAATGCCAAGTTTGTGTGCTTCTGTTTCTAAATCGCGCATATATGCAAACATGCGCTCAGGTATGGCTCCAAAGTAATGGTCTTCTAAGTTTTGGTGTTTAGCAGGTAGTTTACCGATGAGTGTTCTACCTGTTAAAATTAAATCCGGACGCAAATTGTAAAGTGCTTCGTCCATTAAAAAATATTCTTGCTCCCAACCTAAAGTGGCTGAAACTTTTGTAACAGCGGGTTCAAAGTATTGCGCAACGGGTGTTGCAGCTTTGTTTAAAGCATCTTGCGATTTCAATAATGGCAATTTATAATCCATCGCGTCTCCAGAGTATGTAATAAACACTGTAGGAATGCACAACGTTTTTCCATCGCCGACTTCATAGATAAAAGCGGGTGATGACGGATCCCAAGCAGTGTAGCCACGCGCCTCAAAAGTTGCACGCATTCCACCCGAAGGGAATGATGAACCATCAGGTTCTTGCTGCACTAATGCATCGCCACTAAATTCTTCAATCACTTCACCACTGGGTGTAAGCGTGAAAAAAGCGTCGTGTTTTTCTGCAGTTTTACCAGTCCATGGTTGAAACCAGTGCGTATAGTGCGTCGCGCCTTTATCTTGCGCCCATTGTTGCATTGATTTTGCGACAAACTCAGCGACATCGCGATGTAATTTTGTGCCATTTTGAATAGCTGATTTTACGCTCAAATACGTTGATTCATCCATATACTGTTTCATAGCAGCATCGTTGAAAACATTCATACCGTAAAAATCGGCAATTTTTTCGCCTGGCATTTCTTTGTACTCAATATCTAAATCGGAACGATTGAAAATAGTATCGAGCGCATTAAATCTTGAAAGACTCATGTTTAAAAGTATTTACCCGAGCGCAAGGGGCATCGGTTGGTTTGAAATTTATTTAAATTAAAGCTAAAACGAAAAAATCATTTCTGCTTTTATCGTTTCGCAAAAATAGATATTGCAATTCATTTTGTTACATCAGAAATTTATAATTTTAAAAAGAGATTATAAATTCAGAAATTTGTATCTCAAACAGATACAAATTTCGCAAGTTGTTTATTTTAAAATTTATAAGTGGTGTAAATTAAAAATAAAGATAGAATTCTCTGGACTTATAAATTAAATCTTTTCAAAAGAAAAAAATTACTCCCAATTTTGAACTGTAAAAACATAAAAAAGTCATCGCTCGTAGTTTTTAAAAGCGATGACTCTTTAAGAAGTTTTAGTATCTTACAATTATAGCAAAAATTATTCTATTTTCAGAATTGACTAAGTCAGGCGTAAAATTAGCATACGTTTTTGAAGATGGATCGTAAGAGTTAGGTTGATATGAATTCGGATTAAAAGAAGTCGCAGGACTGGATTGGTAACCTCCCGGACCAGAAACTCCACCGGCACCATTAAAATAAGGAATATTCATGTAACGATGTACTGCTTCTAAACGAAGCGTAATATTCTGATTAGGCATATAGTCAACACAGGTAGAGGCATCCCAACCATCCATTTTAGAACCAGGAGTAGCTTCAGACACCCATTTATCGGTTGCACCGCCTGGAGGAACTAATGCCAAGTATCTACTTGGGTTGTGTAAGAATCCACCACCAATTGTCCAACCCCATTTAGAATCTTTTCCGAACCAAACCCTATTATAAACCATACCACTAATGAAATTTGAAGCACTGTCGCCAGTAGCTGTAAATTTACCAACGCCATCTTTAGCGTTAAGATTTGTATATGTTCCAGATTGAAATCCCGCGTCAATAGTAACAGTGAAAGCTGCTCTCTTTATACCTTTAGAAGATGGGTTGTCGTAATATTTGTACTGCCATGTATCGTCAGTATGTAATCTGACAACGTTAGGCGCACCGGCAACATCGGTGCCGTAATAGTTATTACTTATGAACGAATTTTTTGCATTAGCGCGATGTAATACAGAAAATCCAATACCCGGCATACTATTAAAACTACCATAAGACTGCCAGCCGTTAATCAACCAAAGCTCAATTTTTGTTTTTTCTGTTGGGAAAAACTGCACTCTGATACCATTGAAAAACCAAGGCGTGTTATCAGATGTATAAGAAGGCTGGTAACTCCAATTTTCAAAGTTATTGTAAGAAAACATACCGATATAAGACATGAAAATACCCATGTCAATATTCAAACCGTGCTTATAATTAAAGTGGTATCCACCGTAAGCTTCACTGATAAAACGGTAAGCATCAGGTAAATTATATTGTCCTCTGTAACCAGAATAGTCATTGCGAGGCACTAAAGTAGCGCGTGTACCATATTGAGACATAAAGCGTCCACGAACATTATTATAGTGAAAATCACCACCTATACCAACATAAGAGATTGTACTTTCATTGTTTCTCGCTAACGCGGTTGAGCCTGTAACTGTATTATCAATCGGGTTATTATCGGAGCGCGTATAGTTTACGTCAATCGTTACGTCACCTGTAAAATATTTACTGTCAAATATTTTTGCATCCTGGCGATTGTTACCATTCACCCAAGAAAAATCGGCAAATGCAAACGGCTCGCTTAGTGGTGGCGTAGTATCTACTTGCATAATCGTAGAATCTACACAAACTGTAGTTGGCTCAATGCCATTTAAAACAGTGGATGAATGTAAAACTGTAACATCAGACACTTCAGAATTAGTAAATTTATGAGTAGTATTTCGAGCAGTAATAGCACCGAATGCGACCAACATAATTAGCGTTGATAAATAAAATTTACGCAACACCTGAGTGGCTGGAAAATAAATTAATTTATTTGTAGTGAGCAATTGCATATTTTTTTGCATATTAAAAAATTGAAAAAATAATTTGAAAAACTAAACTGAACTATAAACAATCTTTAAATTTATTCGAAAAAAGATGACCAACTGATAACTTCGATCTATTCGATTAACAAATTGAATTTTTATTAGCAACAAGAAATAAGAAGAATTTTGCTATTTGCCCTTTTAAATATTAACACATCTCTGTTAACTTAGTTGTCAAAAATTTACGAGTAATGGCTTGCCGTAAATACTATTCAATTAAACTTCCGATAAAAATGTAACTAATAGGTTGAAATTTAAATGCGGAGTTAGTAATTAAAAAAAAGAAGCGATATTCTTTTTTCGTTGTTTCTAATTGAGAAAACAACAAGATAAACAGGAATCAAAAATGTTAAATAACTTGAAAGGAGTGGCAAAAAGTAATTTTTTTTCATAAAAAATAATTGATGATTCAATAATTAGTACTTTGCAAAATTGATTACAAATGACAAACTTTTAAAGAATAGTTAGTTTAAAATTTAAACTCAGAACATAAAGTTCTAAAAAAGTATTATTTTCGTAATAATTTGTAATAAAATTATGTTTTTAAAAAATTAAAAATGCCTAACAGTTGTTATAAATTTGTCACAAATTTTAGTATTTGTAAAATTCTTTGGTATTAATTAAAATTTCTGAACAACTATCGTATAAATTAAACAACGAGTAATTTGTAAATTTGCGAGTGCAAAGTTATTATCACTAATATAAAGGCACTATAAAGACTTTTCTGAGATTCATAAAGATTTTATAAACTTTCTAATTTTTTGGGAAGTATTTCAATTTTCTTTTCTCTTATTTTCGGGACTAATACACTATGAGAATTTTATTTTTAACCTTGCTATCGGGATTAAATTTTGTTGTGTGTGTCGTTCAGGCGCAATCTGTTTCTTATGGTAATGTTACTGATGCATTAGAAAATGCCGCTTATAAACAAGAAGATTTACTCATTAGAGACGATTTAGATAGCACGCTTTCTAATGCGCAAACTATAAAATTGCTCGATTTAAATACAGCAACACTCAAAGAGTTTGAATCTTTGGGCGTAATTTCTAAATCGGATGCCGAAAAAATAATTACGCACCGCGATAGTTTTGGAAATTTTATTTCTGAATACGAACTACAAACTTTTTTGGATTTACCAATTGTTTTACGCCTTGCACCCTTCATAACGTGTTTTGTGTCGAGCGAAAAAACACAATTACCTTTCACAAAATGGTTTACCGCAGGTAATTTTAGATTGATGTTGCGCGCTGCGCAAAGGTTAGAGCGCGCCAACGGTTATGACACTGCGAAAACAAAAAAAGGGTATCTTGGAGATCCAATCAATAATCTTATTCGATTGGAATATGCGTTTAAAGATTTAGTTTCGTATGGCATTACACTTAAAAAGGAATCGGGTGAACCTTATACACGTGGATTCGATTTCACGAGTGCGCACATACAAGTGAATAATGTTTCACCCCATATTAAATCAGTTTGCCTCGGCGACTATGCCGTAACATTGGGTCAAGGTTTAATTTTAAATTCTGGTTTTTCGCTCAGTAAAGGCTCAGCAGTTTTAAACATCGAAAAAAATAATGCACCTATTCAAGGATATTCGGGAAGCGACGAAACACATTTTATGCGTGGTGCAGCTTTGCAATATCGCTTAACCAATACTTTGGAACTCACGACATTCGCATCTTATCGTCGGCGCGATGCTACCGTTTACGATTACTCTGCCCTCACAACACAACCTACCGAACCTTTTGTCACCGTTTTTGAACTCACAGGTTTTCACAGAACACAAACCGAAATTGCCAAGAAAAATAATATCGGTCTCACATCCATCGGTTTTCAGCTTCAAAAAAAATATTATTACGGAAGCATTGCATTAAACGCCGTCCAACAAAATTTTGATACACGCATTCAACCACCGAATGATGTTTATAATGCCTATCATTTTGCTGGTAAATCGCTTTCTAACATATCTTTGAACTACAACTACACGTATTACAATGCACATTTTTTTGGTGAAACTGCTTTGAGCTCGCCAGGTACTTGGGCGACAATTAACGGAATGTTGCTGAGTTTAGACAAAAAGTTTAGTATTTCTGTTTTGCAGCGTTACTACGATAAAAATTATCAAACGGAAGGCGCGCATGCTTTTGGTGAAAACACGCGTACGCAAAATGAAAGTGGTTTGTATTTTGGTGCAGAATATAATTTTAATAAAAATTTTATTTTTTCTGCTTACGCCGATGTTTGGCAATATGCTGCACCAAAATATAATGTCTCAACGCCTTCAGTTGGTCACGAATATTTTTTTAAGACGGAATACAAACAAAAGTTTGAAGTCTGGTCACTTCAATTCAGAAATCATGTGAAACAAGAAAATGCGCCTTTGATTTTGAATGAAAAAGTACACGACTTGATTGATAAAATGCGCAACACTTTTACTTTACTTTATGCCAACAAACCAACACGTCATTTTGCATTTCAAGAAAGATTTGATGTGTGTACTTACACAGCGCAAAGCACCACACAAGTTGGTTTTGCGTTAAGCAGCGATTTTAATTTTCACGCCACCGAAAACAAATTTATTTTGGGTACGCACGTTGCTTATTTCGACACACCGAATTACCAAACGGCTATTTTTGTTTTTGAAAATAATATTCAGAACACCACTCTCATTGAACCGTATTATTACAACGGTGTTCGTTTGGCTGCCACTGCAAGATATAATTTTGTACGCGGTAGTACTTTGGAGTTGCGCGCTGCACTCACAGAAATTTTTAATAAAACTTCAATAGGCTCTGGTTTAGAAACTATTAATGCCAGCCATAAAACGGATATTGCAATGCAATGGGTGTTCAAGCTATGAGCTATGGGCTATGAGCAGCAATTCGCGAAACGAAGCTCAAAGCTCATAGCTTTTCATTAGCTTTGCCAAAATTTTACGAATGTTTTTAGAGCCAGCCTTTAAAGGGCAACGACATGGTTGGATTGAAGTTATTTGTGGTTCGATGTTTTCGGGTAAAACGGAAGAACTGATTCGGCGTTTGCGGCGTGCAGAAATTGCACGACAAGAAGTATTTGTGGTGAAGCCTCATATTGATGTTCGGTTCGATGCTGAAAAAGTAGTTTCGCACAATGCCAATGCCATGGAAGCAACGCCGATTAAAAATTCGGAGCAACTTCTCGATTTACCCGACACTATTAACGTTTTAGGAATTGACGAGGCGCAATTTTTTGATGATGGACTGACTGAAGTTGTTCAAACATTATCGCTGCGCGGCATTCGAGTGATAATTGCTGGTTTAGATATGGATTTTCGCGGTATGCCATTCGGACCAATGCCACAACTTTTAGCCGTTTCGGAATATATTACAAAAGTACATGCCATCTGTCCGCATTGCGGAAATTTAGCGACACACAGTTACAGAAAAGTTTTTAACTCGAAAACAGTTATGTTAGGCGATAAAAACGCGTATGAGCCGCGTTGCCGAACGTGTTACAGTATGGGAAATATTTTAGAATTGCGCTAAAAATTTTTGTAATCTATAATGTAAGAAAGCGAAACACCGCCGATAAAATACCAATCATTTCTATTTGGATTGCCATTGATACTTACGCCATCAATATAATCTGAGAAAGTTGGTCGCCAACCTAAATCAATACCAATACAATAACTTTCATTCATGCGGTAATTAAAACCAACACCAAACGATGGCGTAATGAAAGCATTTTTAGCCCCAAGTTCTGGGAATGGATAGGGGATTCTATCGGGAGGTGCAGTTGGCACACCGTCAGTAGAAGCGAAACCAGCACCTACAAATATAAAAGGCGAAAATTTTCGCGTAAACAAATTATAAAGTCTTTTGTACGAATTTTTTTCATCTAAAAAATGCCATTCAGCACCAAAATAAATTTCTTTGAGGTTATTGTCGAACGCAAAACCGCGCAATTGAATACCGGGATCTTTTGAGTTAGCATCGGCACCCGTTAATCTGCCTATATTAAAACCAGCTTTAAGTGTAAACTGATTTTGAAAATTATACTTAATAAATGCACCGTAACATGGTTTAGTTTCTCTTATGTTCAACGCATCGTCCGAAACATCACCTTCATATACCGAGCCACCCACTAAAATACCAACTTCATAAGTTTGTGCAAAAATCTCAAAAGAACTGAATAAGAAAATAAAAACAAAACAATTGATTTTTAAAAGTCTCATGGAGGATGTGATTGAAAATGTCTTTAATGAAAAAGTAGGATAAAAATAAAGGAATTAGGCCAATTTTTTTTTAGGATTATTACGCTAACGTAATCACAAAACGCTACTTTAACAATATTTGTTACTTTAGTATATGTAATATATTAGGAAAAAACTTTTTAAAACTTATTAAATTTAAAAAATGACAAATTTCAAACCTCACGGTCAAAAATGTTTGGAATTGGATACCCAAAAAATAAAATTTAGTTTTACACATACTACCAAACTGATGAATGAGTTTGTAATTTTGTCAACCTGATAGAAGAATCGTTTGCTTTGCTTTAAAAATCTAATTGGTTACTTTAATATTACGGCGCATGGAAAAAACACAATACGCGAAGCGCGACAACACGACGGCGAAAAATGGAAATCGCAACGGCATGACGAATATGTCGAGTTTGTTGGTTGGTAAATTACAACCGCAAGCGGTGCCGTACGAAGAAGCTGTTCTCGGTGCTATTATGCTGGATAAAAATGCGTTGCCCGTTGTGCTGAATGTTTTGCGACCAGAAACGTTTTATGTATTGGCGCACCAAGAAATTTATCGCGCAGCATTCGATTTGTTCAGAGAATCGAAACCAATTGACTTGTTGACCATGCAAGACAAACTGACGACCATGGGAAAAAGTGAGGCGACAGGTGGTGCATATTATTTGGCGCAACTCACTAATAAAGTAACTTCTTCAGCAAATGTTGAATACCATGCGCGCGTGATTGTTCAAAAATTTTTACAACGCGAACTCATTCGGGTTAGTACACAAGTTATTGAACAAGCGTATGACGAAACGACGGATATTTTTGATTTACTAGACCAAGCAGAGCAAAATTTATTTGCCGTAACGGAAACAAACCTTAGTCGCTCGTTTCATGGTATTGATACGTTGGCACCCGAGTTTTTAAAACAATTGGATGAACTGGCAAAAAAAGGCGATGGCATAACAGGTATTCCAGTCGGATTTGCCAAACTTGATAAACTCACAGCTGGTTTTCAACGCAGTGATTTAATAATTTTAGCTGCAAGACCAGCGATGGGTAAAACGGCGTGTGCGCTTTCGATGGCACTCAATGCAGCGATGGATTATAAAAAAGGAGTTGCTTTTTTTACGCTCGAGATGTCAAGTTTGCAAATTGTGCAACGTTTCGTGTCGAACATAGCGGAAGTTGATTCCAATAAATTGCGGACGGGTAAAATGGAAGGGCATGAATGGGAGCAGTTGAAACAAGGCATTGAAAGACTGAGTAAAGCACCTATTTTTATTGACGATACACCCGGTTTAAACGTTTTTGAATTGCGTGCTAAATGTCGCAGACTGAAAGCGCAACATAATATCGAATTAGTCATTATTGATTATTTACAATTAATGACTGCCGGAACGGACAATAATCGTGGAGGAAACCGCGAGCAAGAAATTTCAACCATTTCGCGCGCACTCAAAGGTTTGGCGAAAGAATTAAATATTCCTGTTATTGCGCTTTCACAGCTCAGTCGCGCTGTCGAAACGCGCGGCGGACAGCGCAAACCGCAACTGAGCGATTTACGTGAATCGGGTGCCATTGAGCAAGATGCCGATATTGTCGCGTTTATTTATCGCGCCGAGTATTACGGATTAACAGAAGACGAAGACGGCAACTCAACAAAGGGTATGTCAGAAATTATTGTATCGAAACACCGTAACGGTTCGCTCGAAAATGTAAGAATGCGCTTCAGAGGTGAATACGCCAAGTTTGAAGATCCAGACGATTTTAATTTTGGCAGCATTGATAGCGATAATGTCATCACGCGGCAATCTCGGATGAATGATGATGATAATATTCCTTTTTAGTTGTTGGATATTAGTTGTTAGTTCAAGAGTAACTAACATCCAACAGCCAATAACTAACATCCAACGTCCAACGTCCAACAACTAACAACTAAATTTATGAAACACATTATAGCACCTTCGCTCATTGCAGCCGATTTTACAAATCTGCAACAACAAATAAATTTAGTGAATAACGGTACTGCCGATTGGCTGCATTTCGATGTGATGGATGGGCGATTTGTGCCGAATATAACTTTTGGTTTTGTAGTACTTGAAGCCGTAAAAAAAATGTGCACCAAACCGATTGACGTACATTTAATGATTGTAGAGCCTGAAAAATATATCGAAACCTTTCGGGCGGCGGGTGCTGATACTATAACCGTACATTACGAAACGTGTCCACATATTCATCGCACGCTCACACAAATAAAAAACACGGGTGCGCGCGCAGGCGTTGCCATAAATCCTGGAACGCCTGTTAGTGTTTTAGAAGATATTCTTGAACTTACCGATATGGTTTTAATCATGTCTGTCAATCCGGGTTTTGGTGGGCAAAAATTTATTTATCAAAGCGTCGTTAAGGTGCAAAAACTGCGCGATATCTGCGATCAACGCAATTTGAATACATTGATAGAAGTAGATGGCGGCATCGGAATGCAAAATGCAGAAGTTTTACTCAAAGCAGGTGCTGATGTTTTAGTAGCTGGAAATTCTGTTTTCGGAGATGCTAACCCGATGGAAATGATGCAACGTTTAAAAAACATTTATTGAACTATGCTTAAACAGTCAACATTTAAACTATTAAATTTTATCTTTTTTTGTCTTGCCATATTCACCATTTTATGTGCACGACATGGCTATGTTTTTGGTTCAGGCGACCAATCTGAAACACTGCCTATTGTTTTATGGCTCAATAATCATACGCTCTATCCTTTCGATTTTTTTATTCAAAAAGCCATTCAACATCCGTTTAATGAGCGTCTTTTTTTTGCCTGGTTTCTTAAACTATTTTCTCAGAATTTGAAATACGGCGTTTTTTTTCTGTACGTTTTTTGTACAGCGAGTTTACTTTTTGGAATATTTGTTTACACGTTTGAAAAATTCAACCTTATTGATAAACGAGAAATGAGCAATGATATAACGGAAGTTATAAAAAATGCTTTTAAAGTTTTAACGGCGCGCTACAAAATTTGGGTGGCTATACTTTTTCCGTTGTTGTTTCTGTATAATATCAACACGGGCTCAAACGAGTTGTACGATAATTCATTGAATCCGAGTTTTGTAGCAAATACTCTTTGTCTTTGGGCTTTTATTTTATACGATTACAGAAAAAATTATGCTACAATAATCCTTATTACATTAGCTACTTTTTTTCAACCGCTCATCGGTGCATTGTCAGCACTGCTATTTTTTGTATCTGAAATTGCTCTGTACACATTTATTTTTCGACAAAAAAATTGGGCAGAAATTAAAAGATTAATTTGGTGCGCGGTCATTTATTTTTCTTCAGCGGGAATTTATTTGTTTATTTTATCGTATCAGATCGGGAGTACGGAAAACCCTGCATTAACCATGCAAATTATTGCTATGCGCGCGCCGCATCATTATTTTCCCGATCAATTTTCGATTTTAGGTTATGTTTTTATGGCGGCTTGCGCATTTTCCATTTTCAGATACGGTAATCATACCGACCATATTCTCACATTTTTTATTATTTTGGGTTGTATTATTTATACCGTTGGCGTATATTTTTTCGGGAGTAATTTTATTTTAAATACTCAATTTTTCAGAATGACGATATGGATAAAACTGTGGGGATCAATTTTAATGATGTGCCAAGTGTTAACCTATTTAGAAAACAACGCGCCGATGCTCTGGGCGCGAAATAATTTTAAAGCAATTATTTTTTTAGCAGGTATTGTTTCGGCAATCGTTATTTTACCTCAGTTTCGTATTTTTAAGCATAGGGATTATATGTTTCCTTTTTTGAAAAATACGAACGCTGATGTGGAAATTTCAGAGCGTGCAAAAATTTCTACGCCAAATGATGCTTTGTTTCTAACGCCACCAAATTTAGATGCATTTCGATTTTATAGCGCGCGTAGCAACTTTATAGATTTTAAAGCTATCTTTCACGAAAACTCTTTTTTAAAAGAATGGCAGAAACGAATGCAATTGGTTTACAATGTTGGTACAAATAATTCTGAAAAAGGATTTAAACTTGTGCCAGTTGCAACAAATAGTTACAATGCATTAACCGATTCAACTTTAATGCAATTGTGCGCACAAAATAAAATTAGTTACATAATCAGAGAAAATAATTTTCCTGTTCATTCTGGTTTTACTAAAATAGATTCTACGCTGATGTATTCGATTTATCGGTTACAGTAACGCGCGCAAAAATTGCAACGCACGCTAATATCCACCAATATTGCCTGAAATTCATAGTGTCGGTTACAAAACTTTCACACGCCATGAATCCAAAAATCGGCATGAGTGAAGCTACCCAAGCATCGCTCGGATTTTGCTTTTTTAAATGACGCAAAGTTTTATACACTTGATAATATAAAAAAAGCAACACACCCAAACCGAAAATACCTAATTCCGCAAACGCACCAAAATATGTTGAAATTGGATCGTAATCTTGAAACTTTGTGGGGTACAATCCTTCTTTTTTTAAAATGGGCACGTAATCTATAAAATTACCCGAACCAATACCGGTCAACCAAAAACGTTTGCCTGTTGTAAAAGCCGCTTCTTTCAAACTGCCATAATCAGTTTCAACTAAATAATAATTACCAAAACTTAAACTCGGCGCATCTACTAAGCCATGATACGATTGCTGATTATTAAAATTTTCTTTTTTAACGATTACAAAATGTGTAAAAATTAACAATGCAGTGAGCGCAGTCAGCCAAACAAAAGGCTTAAATTTTTTTAAAAAATTATTTTGGATAGAAAATATAGCAAACGCTGCAGCAAAAGTTATCACCGACGATTTTGTGAGCGTTAAAGCTAAAGCCACAAAACCCATCGTTAAAATTATTAGTAATCCTTGTCGTTCTTTTTTTATAAAAATTTTTAAATCATAACCTGCCAAAACCGTCAGAATAAAAACGCTGAGAATACTTGCCATCATTACAGGTTCTTGCGTAAAAGCGCGAATGCGATAAACATTTCCGAAAAACGGATAGTTTTCGTAGTATTTAACGAGTGATGTATTTATTCCAAACACCAAAAGTAAAAAACTAAACAAACCGATGCTGCTTAAAATGAATAAAGATAAAGCTGAAAATCGGGTTAAAATATATTTTATTTGTGTACTATCGGTCTCCCAAAAAATAAAATAAATATTAATAAGAGTGTAAAGTACAAACAAATAAACGAGTCCGGCAATATCTAAAAAAGCAGCGCGTGAGGGATGAAAAAAATAAGATACTACAACCGCCAAAAAATAAAGAGTCAAACCTGCATCAATAGCCGTTAGTCTTTTAAACCCTTGAGATTTAGTATTTATGTTTTGAGCAAATCTCGAACGCGATTTAACGGGCAAAGCAAATTGCTGTATGTAAAAAACAACCATTGAGAGAGCTAAAAAAAGAAAAACCAATTCTGGTAATTGTAATTTTTCGCCGACAAGAGGTAAAACCAAACCGCGATTAAACGGAATAGCCACCACATAAAACGCGATAAGTAAACGGTAAAGTTTTGAAGACATTGGTTTTTGTTTTTTGAAGAATACATTAGGAGAACTTAACGAAACCAAATCGCAAACACTTTTGAAATCGCAAATACTTTTGAAATCGCAAATACTTTTGAATTTTTTTCTACAAACTTACAAATTTATTTTTCATTTTTTTTAGCTACCACTTATTTTAAGAGCATTCACTTTATTTCATAATGTTTAATTTTGTGTTGGTCATAAAGATGACTAAATAATATGTTTTAGTTTTCTTTTTTACTTGCAGTGCTAGTAAAAACTAAAACTTGAACAAGTGTAGATACTTTCGCGAGCAATCTAAGAAAAAATTTAATGAGTATCTAAATAAGTTTATCTTTGCTTTAACTCAATTTTTCTAATCATGAATCTCTTAGACGCGCGTTTTCTATTTCCATTTTTTATTTTATATGCTTTAAGTACGGAAGCGCAGAACGCTTCTATGCCAAAATTAATTTAAAAAAATGGCAGATACGCATTGTTAGTGGATGGAAAACCTTTTTTAATTTTGGCGGGGCAGGCGCACAATTCAAGTGGTTGGAGCAGTGTATTACCCGGTGTTTGAGTTATCTATAGAAAAAATGCACGCTAATACGCTCGAAGTACCTATTTATTGGAAACAAATTGAACCGAAATGCGGGGAGTTTAATTTTTCTTTAATTGATACTTTGATCGCACAAGCGCGGAATCATCATAAACGATTGGTATTGCTGTGGTTTGCGACTTGGAAAAACGGCAGCAATCATTATATGCCCGATTGGCTGAAACGTGATGCCGAAAAATACCCGAACATAACGGGTAAAAATGGACAATCGATTGATTCTCCCGCAACAGTTGAAGCGACGATGGAAGCTGATGCCAAAGCTTTTGCTACCATCATGCGTTATTTGAAAAGAGTTGACGAACAACATACCGTTATAATGGTTCAAGTTGAAAACGAGCCAGGTTCGTGGGGTTCTGTGCGCGATTATTCCGCGCGCGCAAAAATTATTTGAACAATCTGTTCCGTCCGAACTTTTAAAATCCGAAGTTTTTAAAGCATTGAATATCCCAATTGTTTCTGAAGGAAATTGGCAAACAGTTTATGGCGCCAATGCGGATGAATATTTCAATGCGTATTATATTGCTAAGTATATTGGCAAAGTTGCCGCAGCAGGAAAAGCAGAATATCAGTTGCCGTTGTATGTCAACGGCGCATTGCGCGATCCACTTACTAATCCGACTGCCAATAACTACGAGAGTGGCGGACCGACCGATAATGTTATTCCTATCTGGAAAGTGGCTGCGCCGAGTATTGATTTACTCGCACCGGATATTTATTTGGGCGAGCAAGAGAAAATTATGAAAGTCATTGAACTTTATGCACGACCTGATAACGCGCTTTTTATTCCTGAATTAAATTTTATTCCCAAAAATGCCAAATATTTATACGACGTTTTAGCGCACGGTGGCATCGGGTTTTCGCCGTTTGGAATTGATGTTAACGGAAAATATGATACAAAATTAAACATCATTGAACGGCTTTTACCCTACGCACAAGAATATGCAATGGTTGAACCGATGATGCGTGAAATGGCGCAATGGAGTTTTGATGGAAGAATTGTATCGGTTATTGAACGCGAAGACCATTTAGCACAAACAATTGATGAAGGCGAATGGCAAGTTATCATTCAATTTGGCGATGGCAACAGAAATAAAGCGTTGCCTAACGCGAAACCTTTGGGTAAAGTAATGATAATAAAAAGTGTTGACAATAAATTTATAGCAATGGGTACGTTTAGCAGAATCAGTTTTAAACCGCAAGGTAAAAATATATGTCGCGCATGGCAGTTTATTAAAGTTGAAGAAGGACATTTCGAAAACGGCGCGTTTAAATCCGAACGCATTTTAAATGGCGATGAAACGGATTGGGGCGGACCGTATTTGGGTAACATACTAATTGTTTTAAAGATTGAGTTGGTGGTTCGATAGCTATTTCAATTTATCAATTGCGCTTGCGATCGTACATTAAATTAAATTTTCTGGTCGCATTTGTGGGAAAAATAAAACTTCTTGTATTGTTGTCTGATTCGTCAGCATCATTGTTAATCTATCAATACCAATGCCGAGACCGGATGTTGGTGGCATACCATATTCTAAAGCACGTAAAAAATCTTCGTCGGTTGCCATCGCTTCTTCGTCGCCGCGTTTTGCGAGTTCGAGTTGCAATTCAAAGCGTGCGCGCTGATCAATCGGATCGTTTAATTCCGAATACGCATTAGCGATTTCTTTTCCGTTAATAAATAATTCAAATTGTTCGACGTGACCTGTTTTGCTACGATGTTTTTTTGCGAGCGGTGTCATTTCTTCCGGATGATCCATGAGATACGTCGGTTGAATAAAATTTTTCTCGACTTTTGCTGAAAAAATGGCGTCAATCAATTTTCCGCGACCCATGGTAGGATCAATTTCGATGTGCAAATCGCGACAAACCGAACGCAACTGCGTTTCATCCATGCCGTTGATATCGAAACCTGTATATTCTTTTATGGCATCGAACATCGAGATGCGACGATAAGGACCTTTAAACGCTACATCGGTTTCGCCTATCCGCACTGTTGAACTTCCAGTTACAGCTTTAGCCACGTGTTCAAGACACTGCTCAACCATCTCCATCATCCAAAAATAATCCTTATAAGCTACATAAATTTCGACATTCGTAAATTCTGGATTGTGCGTTCTATCCATGCCTTCGTTGCGAAACATTTTCCCGATTTCATACACGCCATCTAATCCACCGACGATCAAACGTTTTAAATACAATTCGTTAGCAATGCGCATATACATCGGCACGTCCAACGTGTTGTGATGCGTTTTAAACGGACGCGCTGCTGCACCGCCGTGAATAGGTTGTAAAATCGGCGTTTCTACTTCGAGCCAATTGTGCGCATCAAAAAATTGGCGCATCGAGCTAATGAGTTTACTTTTTTTAATAAAAATGTCGCGCACTTCCGGATTAACGATGAGATCAACATACCGTTGGCGATAACGCAATTCTGGATTCGTAAACGCATCGTAAATATTGCCGTCTGCATCGCGTTTAATAATCGGGAGTGGTCGCAAAGATTTAGAAAGCAGCGTCAATTTCTGGACGTGTACCGATACTTCACCTGTTTTGGTTTTAAATCCAAAACCTTCAACGCCAATTATATCGCCGATGTCGAGATATTTTTTAATGAATAAGTCCCAAAACTCTGGCGTTTTGCCTTCAATCACTTCTTCGCGGCGCAAATATAATTGTATCAAACCTGCAGAATCTTGAATATTCATGAATAACGCTTTACCAGCTTCGCGCTGCGCCATCACTCTGCCCGCCAACACAACGTGCTGAAAGTTCTTGCGCTCTTTTGTGCCGTCTTCCAAAATAACTTCTTCGTACTGCGCTTTTATTTCAGCTGAGTTGTTACTCACCGGAAATAACGCGGCAGGATATGGTTCAATACCGAGTTCAATTATTTTTTTGAGCGACTCGCGTCGTACAATTTCTTGTTCGCTTAAAACGTGCATAAATTTTTTCTTTGACTTACCTCTTAAAACGTGCAAAAGTAAAACTAATGAACGCTAATCCCATAAAAATTTAATTAGATTAATCTGATTTTTTATCACCCTAAAGCGCTTTTTTTGTAAAAATTGCGACAGACCCGTACTTAACGCAGTAATTCTAAAATTTCAGCCAACATCATAGCAGTTGCACCCCAAACTTTGTGTCCGAATACGTAGAAGTAAGGCGTGTCTAATAAAATTTTATCGGGACCGACGCGCATAATTTCGCGCTTTGAATTTTCTGGATTTAATAAAAGTGCAATCGGCGTTTTAATAACGGTGTTAACTTCTGCCGATAAAATAAAATTGTCTAAATTTTCAGTGGTGTAAGCTAAAAAAGGATTTACTTTGAAATTACTGACAGGAATATAAAGTGGCGTTAACGCGCCAATCATTTTAATTTTTTCGGATTCTATGCCGACTTCTTCATACGTTTCGCGCAATGCGCAGGCTTCTAAATTCGTATCCGTTTTATCTAAACTGCCACCCGGAAAACTTATTTGCCGACTGTGTGGATCGTTTTTTTGTCCGCTGCGCTCCATCAACAAAATGTGCGGTGCATCATCGTTTTCAAAAAATAAAAGTGCTAATACTGCCGACTGTCGCGCTTTTTCTGGCGCATCCATAAATTGTATGCGCTTTGAAAACGACATTTTAATTTGATATAAACGCCCAGGTAACCCTTCGGTGTAACGATTTTGAAGATTCTCTATAAAATTATTTTTCATTTTTCATTCCTTCATCTTTCATTTTACTATTGCACCATCAATATCGTAGATAATTTCTTGTGCTTTTGAATCTTCTTTGAATTCAATTTTATATTTAAACTGCTTGGGGGTTTCTATTTTATAAACCGATTTTATTTTAGCTTTAGTGTGTTCCCTTTTAAAAGATGCACCCACTGCCGGCGGAATTTTAGAGACTTCAATACTTTTTTCTATTTCGAGCCATTCACCCTTGTCAGAATATTTGGCTGTCATTTTTTTATCTTCGACCAGAAAAACAACATCAAAATTACCATTAATTTCTCTATCCCATTTAATTTTATTCGCTAATGGGAATTTATTTTTAAAATCGGAAAGTGCTTTTAGAGGTATACTTTTTTGTGCTTGGCAAATATTTATGCTCAAAGCAACAGTGACTATCGTCAAAAATTTTAGCATTCTAAACTTTTTAAAATTAAATACCCTTCAGATTATTAAACCTGAAGGGTGATTTCAGAAATTCAAACTTTATAAATTACTTGCGAACTGCACCATTTGCGTCGTAAATAATTTCTTTTGTTTTTACGCCGTCTTTGTATTCTAACTCGTAAGCCAAAGGTTTAGCCGATTCAATTTTATAAACCGATTTAATTGTGGCTGCGCCATGATCTTTTTTAAAAGCAGCTAAAACATTTGCAGGAATCTCGGTTGATGCCATACCTGTTTCAGTTTCGAGCCATTCGCCTTTAGCTGAATAAGTGGCAGACATTTTTGTTCCACCCATTTTAAATTCAGCTTCAAAGCTACCATCTTCTTTACCCCAACTTACTTTTTCAGCCGTTGGAAATTTAGATTTAAAATCGGAAAGTGCCATTGCTAGTACACCTTTTTGCGCATTCGCCACTGAAAGCGACACAAACAGTGCGGCTACTAAAAGAATATTTTTCATTAAATGAATTTTAATTTTTAAAAAGAAATTACTTGAATACTCTGTGTTTTCGTAAATAGAAGTAATTAAACCTTTCAATAGGGTTAATTATTTTTATTTACTCAGGCAATCGGAGGTCGAAAAATATAAGATAAATAATTATTCGTATAAAAAACCACAGGCATTTTGGTGATAACTAATTTCTTTAAGCGAATTATATTACTACCAAAGTGAATTATTTGTGGGGCGGTTTTTGAGTAAAATAAACTTATGCCATTTGTAGGTTGCGTGGAGTGAAAAGGTTTGTGCGGTTTTTGTTCGTCGTTTTCGTGCGCATCGAATAAGCAATCTAAGTTTAAAATATGATCCGTAAAAAAATCGAAAAGCGTCATGTCTTTATCTTCTGTGGCTTTACAATGTTGATACATTTTAGGTAAATCTGAAACAGACATAATATTTCCATTCGGCAATAGCAGCGCGCCAAATAAAAAATGAACAGTTAAGAATAGAACGCAAATTTGTTTCATTACTTCCTAAACGTTGGATTGGGTAAAAAATTGAACGCCAAGAGTTATAATTTAGAACTAAAAACCTTGTAGGTTTTTATTAGGTTGAAATAAATAATCGTACTTCAATAATCTTGGTGACTATATTTCGACTCATAATTTGAATGGCGACATGAAAAGCAACCAACAAAAAACCTGTAAAATATTCATGTAAATTTGTAAGGTTTATTTTCTATTTCAAGGCATTGATAAGTACGTCAATGCACTTACAACTTATATGTGCTTTGAAAAATTTTTGTTTTTCTGAGTTTCAATTGATTGGATAGTTAAAATACATCTAAATAGTTGAGAAAGCGGGTATCAAAATTTTTATAAGCGTTGGCAATAGCATAGCAATTGACACTCTTTTTCAAAAAATTTCAAAAAATTTATGTATTTTTGTTTAAAATTAATTTTATGGTATTTTTTAGTGTTTATGATGAAGTTGCAGAGTTCATGGCAACAATGAACCCTGAAAAGGTTGTGGCATTTAAGCCCTCTACCAAAAATCAATCGCGATTTGAATATTTGATAAAAAACAAAAAGAAACTGAAGTTACTTTGACAGAAAAAAGTGAATTAGAGCATTATATCATCATCAATCGCATTGTAAGTTTGGCTAAAGCGCGCGCGCTGAATTTATTGTCACAATGAGAAAATCCTCTATATCTGCAAAAACTAAACTCGAAGTCATCGAAAGAGCTAAGTTCAAGTGTGAATATTGTTTGTTGTCGAACAAAATTACATTCTATCCTTTCCACATTGACCACATCAGAAGCATTAAACATCAAAACCACCGTTGGCATAGGTTTCCTATAAATGTTTAGTTCAGTTATTTTTTCTTCAAATTCACTTTCTTATGGTCTATGAGAATTAACATTTCTGATAAACTTAAACTATTGTTTTTCATTATAATATTGTATTAAAGCATTTCTCAAACTAAGTATATTCTATAAAAATAATTCTTCAGGATTTGCTTTTTAGGATCATATCTAAAAATGAAGTAGACTGAAGAAAGTAGTTCGGATTTTCGTCGATCTTTTCTTTAATAAGTATTAACCCTCCGTTTGTGTATGATTCCATTGTGTCAATAAGTTGTTTCACAATTTCTTCTTCGTTTACTTCGCCTTTTTCTAATGAAAGTATATCTATTTCCGTCTTAGCTACTAATGCAATAAAGATGTTTTCTTGAAGGCTAGTAAAGTCTTTTCTGTGTGAAATTGTCGTTTTACTTCCCCAATGTTGTATATGGTGGCTGAAACCTATTTTATTTTCTACTTTTGGAATCGGCGTAAATTCATTTTTATACAAGCCTAAAAAAAACGCGTATATGTACAACTCGTAGTTTGTACTAAAATGCTTTCCAAGACTTATTTTCTTTTCGCCTTCCGCACCACCTTTTTGTGAAAGAGAAGCAAAAAGTTCTTCATGAACTTGACTATATCTTGGAATTTTGGTTTTCCATTTGTCAAATAAATTCTCCATATTACAAAGTAATTATTTGTGTGTTGATTGTTTTTAAATTGTTTGAATCAAAGGGTCTTTCCAATTTTACCCAAAATGCCTTGTCTCTTTTTACATTTTTAAATTCTTCTTTAATTGTAAGCATTTTTGTGTTTCTTTCGGTGTGTAGGAAATCTTTGATTAGAAGAATTTTTTGATTGCCTGTTTTGTAAATTAAATTCAAAAATTGTTCTGTTTTATTTTCTCCAAAGGAAGATGTTGGTGCATCAAAAATCATTGGGAATTTTTCCAATTGAATTTCCGTCGCCAATTCTGAAATGGCAAATAAAATTGAAATATGCATTGATGTAAGTAACGACTGATTCGGTTTATAAAAAGTTCTACCCTCTTCTTGCAATTCAATGTTTACAACTGTTTTGTTGCTTTTGTTTCGTTTTTTAAACACAATCGTTCCTGTGAACGAATCAATGTTTATCTCCTTGAAAATATTATTAGATTTCGTTTCAAGCTTTTTTATAAATTCGCTAAATTTTTTCTCTTTAGTTTCTTTGAAAATCGTTTCAATATCTCGCAAAATTGTTCTTGTTTTAACTAAAAATGATTGGGCACTTTTTACGTCAATTTTATCTTTCTCATCTTTTTTGTCTTTTAGTTGAGCTTCAATATCTTTTATCTTCGCCTCATAGTAATTTTGGTCTTTGCCTTTCTGTTTCAAATCATTTTGCCAAGAATTATAGTTTTTCAGAACATTGACAAGTTTTTCCTCTGCGATACTTAAATCGCCTAAAATCTTTTTTCTTTCTATTTTTTCATTTTCTAATTCTTCGTTCAACTCATTTAATTCATTATTTCTTGCTAAGTTAAAGTTATACTCATCTATAATTTTATTTTCAATTTCTCGAACGTTTTTTAGGTTGTCTTCGTGGCTTATGCTCAGGTTCTCAAGTCTGCTTGTGTAGTTCTTTTTAAACAAAAGTTCATCAATTATTTTTTCTCCGCCATTTTTTACTTGGTTTTGTAAATAATTGTTTAAACGTCTTAGCATATAATTATAGGGCTCTGAATCTTTTAGGGCTTCTCGGTTGCAAACCTTACAAATTTCTTCTTGAAGCATTTCTTCCATAATAACTTTTGAAGGAACATTATTAGGGAGTGGTATAGCATTATTCAATAGTTCTGCTTTGACTTTTCTTTCTCCCTCTTTAACTCCTTGTTCTTTGTCAAATTCAGATTGTCGCTTTCTCCTTTCTTGACTTAGTTGCTTTACTTTGTCTGCAAATTCTCTATGGATTGGCTCAAAGTTTACTGCAATCCATTTTTCATCAAACAGTCGGGTTGTATAATTTTCGTCAATACGTTTGTTTATCGCCGTAATTTTTTCTTCAATATTGGTGATTCTTTTTTTTATAGTTTCAAAGGTATCAGCATTCTCAACATGGCTTTCAACTGATTGAAGATTTTTTTCTATTTTTTCTATTTCATCAATAGTTGAATCTAAGAGTACTTGATATTTATTCTTTTCTTTTTCAAGAACATTAATTCCATCCTCCAAGCTTTTATACTGTGCTTCGTTCTTTTTGTCCGCTTTTGTTGAATCTTCAACAGCCTTTTCCGCTTTCTCTCTTAGAAAAGCACCTTTTTCAGAATACTTGTCGTAATGTTTTGCTTCGGAAAACAGGTTTATCAAGTTAGTCAAAGCGTCATCGCTTTCAAAAATGTTCAATTCAGATTCTCCTTTAAACATTGAATATTTTCGGATTTGAAAAGGGAAAATTTTATCTAATAAGTTAGATCCGTTAGCTTGATTTCTTTCACCTAATTTATTTTCCTCTATTCCTTCCAACATGTAGTGAGCAGTTGAACATTCATTTTCTGCTGTCTTTTTCGCAATAAACGACTTTGAAATAATTTTCTTTTCGTCATTTTGCTCAACTGTAATGGAAACTTTTACTCTAAATTCTTCTCCAATTTCAGTTTCATTCAAAGTTTTTGCAGAAACCAATGAATTTAAATTCTGGTTAATTCCATTGAATAACCAATCAACGGCTTCAAAAAACTTTGTTTTACCTTCTCCATTTTCACCCAATATAATATTTAACCCGTCTGATAGTTCAAACTCTTTTACATCGCTATAACAGAGATAATTTTCGATAGATATTTTTTTGATAATCATATTGCCTCGTTTAAAAATAGG
This sequence comes from Saprospiraceae bacterium, assembly GCA_043758385.1. GTDB lineage: Bacteria > Bacteroidota > Bacteroidia > Chitinophagales > Saprospiraceae > JAAFJT01. The sequence goes on along the minus strand of JAYVNP010000026.1, from coordinate 23,727 downwards.
TTGACTTGTGATCTTAAAGTAACATCGGTTACAGGACTTGTTCCATCAAGACCCTCAACTATTAATGCAATTGCTTTAATAATTGGCTTATCTGAATTGAGTGCATCTCGGACAGTAGTAGGAATGACTGAATCTTGCAACTCATATTTGGTTCTAAGTAATTCGTGATTGAGAAAACTTTTTAAAATGTCGTCTTTTCTCGCCATAAGAAATGATTTTTAAATGTCATTCAAGTTTAAATCGTAGTGGTCTAATACCTCTTTCAAAGAATTGTATGTATCTGTCTTATTCATTGCCAAATTAGCGAAATCAACAACACGTTCTAATTCTTTTCTTACTAAGCTCTTTTCCATTTCAAAAGTGCTTTCATTATTTGAAACTTCAGGAACAACAACTAAGTCGTGAATTGTTGCGTTAATTTTGTCTTTATGCAAACGCAAAACTCGCCCACGTCTTTGAATAAATTGTCTTGGATTCCCTGTGCTTGCACAAAATATTGCTAATTCCGAACGTGGCACATCTACGCCTTCGTCTAAACATTTCATCGAAGTCAAAACATGAGTAATTCCTTTTTCGTAATTGACTAAAATTTCTTCACGATTTTTTGAATTAGATGTAAACTGTTTAACCATTACGGAATCGTTTGTATTACTTACAACCTTTGTATATTCGTTAATCAATTTGTTTTCTTCTTCTGTTTCAACGCTAAAATCTTTAGTGTCAAAATTAGATTCATTTCCTTCTGGGACGTAAATTAAAGTGTATTTAAGATTTTTTCTTTTATTGAATTCATCTTTCAATATTCTTTGAAACGCATCAATTTTGTTTGTTGCTTTATGGATAATTCTTTTTCGCTCCAATAATTTTCTTTCGATCTCAGGCGAACTTTTAAAATTTCCATTTTTATCAAATAATCCCATTCGCAAAAGTTGAAGCGAAATTTCTTTGTAACGTTTCATTTCCTCATCGGTAAGTTTTACAACATGAGGGAAATAGGTGTATTGGCATAAGAATCCTTTTTCTAACGCTTGTTGCATTGAAAAAGAGACAATGTAAGGCGATTTGTCATTAAAAAATTCCCCAATTGCATTGTTTCCAGATTCATCAAATTTTCTAAATGGAGTTGCAGATAACCCAATCCTTCTCTCTAAATGAATTGTCGGCAATACCTTTAAAAGACTTTGCGAACCTAAATTATGAGTTTCATCAGCAATCAAGAATGTTTCTTTCGGAAGTTGTTTGAAAAAACTTTGAAACTTATCCCTCCAAAGCGAAGCGTACGTTACAATTACGATATATGAAGTATCAATCAATTTGCTTGCAGTATTGAAAAACGAAAGATTTCCTTCCCAATTTTCTTTTGAACTTACTGTGATGATGTTTTTGAAATTGAATTTAGCACATTCCTTTTTCCATTGCTCCAATAGCGCTGTTGTTGGAACCGTAATGATTACTTTGTAAAAGTTTTCTTTTTTGTATTCTTCTAACACACAATTCAATGCCGTTATTGTTTTTCCGGTACCCGTTGCCATTGCAAATATTCCTTTGCAATCATTGTCAAGCCACTTTGAATAGGCATCTTTTTGATATTGCCTTGCCCCCTCTTCGTACGGAAACCGCGGCGTACTTCTTAGTAAATTAAGTTCTTTTTCCAAATTTTCCAGTCGTTTTCTAAATTGTGGGTTGGTGTTTAATATTTTTTTACGCTTGGCTAATAAGGTTGTTTCATCTATTAATAATTCGTCAAGGTCTTTAATGCCAAAATCTGTTTTAATCGCAATTTCAAGGTCGTTGATGTCAAGGTAGTCTAAAAAATCGGCTTTTTTACTGAAAATTAAGTCAAAATACTTTTTTTGTTCTGCTATTGCTGCTTTGTCTCGCGCTGAATTTTCCCAAGAAAAGCGCGTACTCAGTTTCTCAATATTGCCCAATAATGCCATTGCAGTGAAATTGCACGAACCGTCAAATAGCACTTCATTTTGACCGTCTGAAAAAATACCTGTCTTTTGATGTGCTATGCCATAAGTACCTTTCGGTCGGACTGCCACAATTTCAACCCGTTTAGAAGCTATTAACCACGCCAAACAATTGAAAAAATGCACACCCTCACTATCGAGGCTCTCTTTTATCTGCCTGTAACTATTAATTGAAAAACCCAATTCCGATTCGGGTGTTTTCTCTCCTTTCAGTATCGCTTCTTTATCGTGTTCTGAAACGATGTGATTGATGATAAACCGCGCCCGTCCGCCTTGCAATATAAATTTGGCAAAACCCAATGACAAAACTCGTATCGCTGATGAACTAAAATACCCTAATAAAATGTCGAATTGCGTACTTTCAGGAAGCACATCAGCGAAAAAGTTAAGAGGCTCGTTTTCTGTGCCTGTTCTGTATTCGCCTGATTCGGGATAAGTTATTTCGTTCAACATTAAATTTTTATTTCATCGTTTTTTACATTTCGATTGAAAACCGCTTCAAAAATGCAATACCACTTTCAAGTTCATTAAAGACAACATTAGAACATTCTCGAATTATTTTGAAATATCTCGCAAAATCTTTGTTTTCATTAGATTTTTCATCTACTAAAATTATTGTTTTACCTAAGCCTTTAGCAAATCCTATTTCTATGCTTAAACCGATCCCAGAAGGGTTATCATTTTCCATATACGCAAATAAAATATCACACTTAGACACATAAAATAAATCCCATGTAGTGTAAAGTTTTGGGTCTAATTCTAAATTATGTTTCTTTGGATTAAAAAAATGAAGTTTTGTATCACAACATTTTGTAATAATCGATTCTTGCCAATTACTTCTTAATCCTCCAGCTAAATATACGAATGCAAATTGTTTATCCATTAATTCTATTAATAAAATTTGAGGCGTAAATAGGAAAAATCAATATTAGTGAAATTTTATAAAATTTATTTCTTGCTTTCTGAAATGCATACCAACAAAACATAAGAAAAAAATAAAAAATGATGAAATTTCTATCATTTCTTATTGGAAGTACGATCCATTTACTTAAAATAAGTGTAAATAAACCACCTATACCTGTAAATAAAGCGACAATACTGAGACTATGGCATAATTCGGACCTAAATGTAAAGTTGTAAATTTTTCTATCAAAATCCTGTAAACAAGACATTGCTAAGTTTCTTATATCTCTAAGTTTTTTACTCAATTGCTGATGCATCCGTTCTTCAAGATGTTTGTGAACTAATATAAATATTTCTGAATCTTCAATTGATTTTTCAATTTGAGCAGTATTAGTAACAAGATTTGAATGCAAATATTTTAATTGACCTATTCCATAAATAAAGTATCCTGCTACATAACCTAATACAATATAGAAGTAGACAAATTTGTCACTTGCAACAAATTTATTGAAAAATGTTTGTTGTATTTCACTGGAAATGAAGTAAAAAGTTGTGATTAGGCAAATACCTGGGAGTAGAAACCCAAGAATTTCTAAGAAAAACTCTTTTGCTATCTCTAAACTACCTTTAATTCCGTCCATTTTTTATTTTTTTAAATAAAACACGCTGCACACCCCTCTGTCTCTTCTTCATCAGTAAACATATCTACTAAAAAATCAGAAGTTTTACGAGCTTTGTTGCGTTGAGTTTTTAAATAATATTCTCTTTTTATCGTGTCTCTACGTTCAGGTCGAGCAAGTTCTTCGAGTGACTCATTTTGCGCCCAAGTATAGCCGTCTTTTTCATACGTCATTGCTTGTTTAAATAAGTGCGGGTGATTTTCGTATAACCAAACCCACTCTATACGCTGCTGATAAAAACAAAAATAACAGCCTGAACGACTTCTTGAGTATTTGCCAACTTTAATTTCCCCATCAATTTCAACGTAATATTCACGCTCTTCATAATAAGCAGGCACACCTACTCCGCTTTCTCTCAAAATCTTGAAAATGTCAGCTCGTACCAAAACATCTTCATTTGATAAAAGCGGAAAATCAGTCTCCTTACCGAGAGGGTAATCCGTCGTTTTTAAAAAACTAAATACAACTCGGTTAAAATCTGAAATACTGAGATTAAGCAATTGTTCCAACTTTTGCGGCTGAGTATAAGTTAAACTTAGAGGTCTTGTTGCAATTTCCAACATTCTGTCTAACGAACCTTTATTTTCGGAAACTTCCTTATAAAGCCTCTCTACTTGACCAATATTAGTGTTATTAAATATTTTGCGTACAACATCCTCGCTCCAAATATTTTTTCTAAAAGGAAAAATTGATTGAATGTCAGGTTTAGTGGAAATGTAACCTTCTCTGTCTTCATCACCACGTATGCCCACATAAGAAACAATTGGTCCGTCTCCTGCAATGTATTTTTCAAACGGATCTAACTTTAGTTTTTTAGTACACCAACGAGCAATAGAAGAAGGTAAGTAACCTCCCTGTAATTGTAAAAAATGATCAAAAGGATCTTCAGGGCTGTCTTTTACAGCTCTGAGTTTTTTGATCTTTTTTCCTAAATAACCTTCAAGATTATCAATTAACTTGTAGGTGTCATCCAACTCTTTTCCTGTATCGCAAGTGTAATATTCAATTTCCAAACTTGGGTACAGTTTCTTTAGATAGATAGCTAAAGCGGCACTATCTTTTCCACCGGAAATGCCTAAAACGTGCTTAATCTTTATCATTCTTACTGTTTTTTAATAATCTGATTAACACTGCATCGTAGATACTTGGGCTAGCTTGTTTTAATATTTTTTCAACCTCCTCGCTCAAATGCTTCGCTTCTCCATCTTGTTTTTTAGTCAAAATCACATTTTTTTTAATTTTTAGTGTATCGCTCCCTGTTATCTCGATACTGTATGCTTGCTCTTTTTCATTGTCAAAATCAATTGAATTGAAGATAAGTAAATCATCTAACTCTTTAAAAGAATCAGCCAAACGATAAAAAAAAACAGTTACTTCTTCATCAGTAAATTCAGAAAGCTGTTTGTTCATTACGACTTGAGAAAGACTATTTATCCAAGCCTTTTTATCATCTAACGGCAATTTGATTCGATTCAAAAATGATTTTTGACGGGCATGCAAAAGATATTCTTTTATCTTGGCATAGCGCGTTTCAATTAAAGGGCGATAAATCTCGAAAACGGTTTTTTCAATCCCCAAAATGTCCAAGATATAATCTTCAACCTTATCAACTAAGCTATCATAAGCTAATCTTAATTCTGAAATTGAAACCTCAATTCTTTTTATAAAGTCATTTAAATTTTCTTCTGATTCGTTTAAACGATCTAAGCTTGTTCCGAAAGCAATTGGTAAATCTTCAAAAAATAGCTTATCCAAGTCTTTAGCATTTTTTAAACATTTGACAAATGCAATGCAATCAAGCCCGATTTGTTTCGTTTGTTGTGTAAATTTAGGCAATTTATTGTAAAAAACAATAAAAGGTTTTGCGGTTTCCTGAAATCCCGATCCTTTAATTGTCACTTGATGTGCCTGCTTTGTTAATTCTCGATACTTGTTAAACAAAGGCAATCGCACACCCTCAATACTAAACTTTTTGATTTCAAAGTTTTTAGCCTCTCTAAAAAATAATTCAGCTACGTCTTGACCTACTTTAGGCAAGTAAGTTCCATTTTTAAAAACTGCAATGTCCTCTCTATGACCTCTTACAAATGCTAAAATCCAGAAGTCAATAAATCCTTTTTTTAATCGAAACGGCTTTTCTTGCAATTTTTCAATCAACTCACTTAAAGGGCGTTTTCCGGTTATCGTACTATCAAGGAAGTCAATACTAACTTCCCAAATTTGTTGGAAACTTGGGCTAATTGGTTTCCTGCAAACAAATGTCTCACCTTCAGTATCAAACAATTTAGTATGCTTACATAGGGTCAGGTAAATCATTTTTTCAGGCGGCATCTGCTTTTTGTCAAAGCCAAAATTAGTTTCAAACGGCTGTTCGTATAGGGCAGAGAAAAACCCTTTACGAGCAAGGTTAATATTGTTAGTATAATTAACTTTATTAATTAGCTCGTTCCGATACTCAGGGGTAGCTGGATAAATGTCTTTTGCAATTTTAGAAAGTTTTTGGTTGAACGCACTTTTAGTAGGTATGACGACAGAACAACCATCATAGAACCATTCAACACTACTATTTTTACCAAAAAGTTTTATGTTGATTGTTTCGTTTAAATCACCCAAATGAAAGGAAAGCCATTGTTCCAATTCTTCTCTACCAACAGTATCATTTTTGACTCTTACATAATCAATAGCTTTGAGTGTCGCCTGTATATCTCTTATTTTAGTTCTTAAGCCTTCAAAATCATTGTAAACACCATATAAAATTGGTTCGTTAATACCAATTTCGGAAAAGTCATAGTTATGATTTGAAAAAACAAAATTTACAAAACCGTCAATCTCATTAATGTTCTCATTAAAAACCGTTAAGGGATTATCCGATATTTTGACTTCAAAAACTCGCGTAGTCCCTGTCTTGTAACTCACCTCTTTAGCGATATGATATTGATCTGACACATACTTCTTAAGTTCGGGAATGAGATTTTGGTTAACATCAATTTTTGACTTCTCACGTTCTAAAAGCTTCTCTAAATTTTCATCTGTTCCTTCAAATAATTTAAAACGCTTTTTGAAAGACTGAAACAAAATAATTTTCTTTTCCTCTAATTCTCTAATTAAGGGTTCAACATCTCTAATATTTAGTGCTATTTGACCATAATTGACTAAAAACGAAGTGTCTATAATCGCCGCATCAGAACCTAAAATTTCCAGTAACCCAATAGTTTTAGCTAATTCTAGCAAATGTGCTACTTCTTCGTTACAATGTGTATAAACGCGTTCCAGTGTATTGCGTAGAACAAGCCATTTAAAAAAATCAACATTTTGTTTTGATGTGATGACAGAGTGAAAATTAAAAATCAGATAATCGTACACCCAAGCTAAATTCAAATAAGTTTCATTTTTCTGATTTCGTAGAAAATATTTAAGCCCTAAATGTTCATCTGTTGTTAAAAAACTAAACAGAGAGCGTTCATTTTGCCCGTAGCGTTGTAAAGCAACGGTTAAGCACATTGCTGAAAGTACATCAAACGGATAAATCCGTTGAGCAAAATCTTCGGTCAACTCCTTTTGAAAGCGAAATATTCCTGCACTTTGAAATGTATCAAGCAAGACCGAGTCTGCCTTTTTTGTTTTTTGCGAAGTTTCCTCAACGATAAAATCACTTGCTAAATGGAGTAATTGTTCTACAGGCTCATTAAAAGTTAACTCTTTGAAACGACCTTTTACTTTTTCCCATTCCTTTCTTTCTGTCTCACCTAACAAGTAAGCATCAAAATTTTGGTGTAAAGTGCTGATGAACAGGAAATTCTTATCAGGGTCATTTACAAATTCAGCTAATTCTTGCAAAAAATACAATTGTACTGAAGGAGTATGTTTCGCTGCATATTCTAAGAACTTACCGAACTCGTCAACTATTATAATGCAGCATTTCTCATTCTGACTGAGCCAATCGCGTTTCTTCTTAAGAGCTGTAAAAATTGTTTTTTTTTCATTGTCAGAAGCACCAATTTTTTCACCTAAGACCTCTTGAAAAGGCCGGCTTTCACCAACAATCGAAATAATCTCAAAATCATGCAGTCCATTGAATTGCCCATTAATTGGTTGGAATATTGTACTCTCAAGTGGCTTAGTGAAATGATTAATCAAGCCCAATAAAAATGCAGATTTGCCTGTTCCATACGAACCAACAATACTAAAGGTACGAACGCCACTTTTAAAAGCCGTTGCAATTTGTTCAAAAATAAAACGGCTATTCGCTGTAGGAAAATAGCGAAAAGGACGCACTGAGTCTCGAATTATATTAACCGAAGGAGACAGATTCGCTTGCATCATAATATTCACTTAGTATTTCTAAATCAGAAAATTGTTTTTTGAATTGTAAAAGGCGAATACCACCGTCATCAGTAAATACAAGGTCGTGTGGATATTTAACTAATAATTCTTCAATTTTTTTCATCAATCCAATTGCATTTAGCGAGAAAACCGAACCAACACTATCCAAATCATTGAGTAATTCTTGAAAAGAAATGGAAGAACCATTTTTCAATTTTTGGACAATACCAAATAAAACTATAGAAGGTGGTAGATCAGGGCGTTCTTTGCTTTCAATCTTAAAAATGTCCTTTCCATCTTTACGAGTTATAAATTTAACATAGTCAAGTTCCTGCAAAATCCCAGACATTTCCTCTGCAATACTATTTTTGGTAGAGGGCTTGCGATAATAATTGTGTAAAAAAACTTCAGCATCACGTTCCAGTGAACTTCTTTGAACAGTAAACTCCTCTAAGCGACAATAATTCACGAGATAATCTATTAATTGTTCTTTAGTAAATTCAACGCGTTCTTTTCGAAACTGATTAAAAACAATCGAGTAAATCGAGGCTTTTCGGGTTGTGACTAACAAATAATGCAATAGGAATACAGTGCCTTTATCTTCGCAGTATAAGTCAAATCCTCCTTCGATATCATCAAATATCTTTACTGCTATATCTTGAATCACATCTTCTTCGTTTGTCATGCCAAAGCACCTTAACCAATATCTCATCGCGCTCACCATGTTTCTGCCGACCCCTAATTCAATGACAGCTTCATCATTGAATTTTCCTCCAGTTGTTACGAAATCATAACCCTTTTTGAGCCAAAAATTACGACAGTGAAACGTGTCATGTCCTGTAAAGGATAACTTTTCTTTTTTTAGCATGGCTAATTTTTTTACCTTACAAAGTAAACAAAGGTAAGAGACTCAACCCATAAGTTTGTAATCTTAAACGTTTTTCAGAAAAAGTTATCAACTTAATTGGAGTTTTGGAAAAAATAACAATAAGGAGAAATTGTTGATTATAACTTTAAACAACTAAAAAAAAGTTTTACACCAATTATTCTAAAAAAAGTAGGCTAAGAAATTAAACCATTTCAGGTATTGAACTATGCTGGAAAAATATCTAATAAGTACAAAAATAGATTTTGAGAAATTAGTCAAAGCTAAATCGAATTTCAAACACTTTGTGCAACCAACATTGAGTTCCATAACAATATTATAAAAAAAAGAGGCTGCGAAACAGCCTCTTTACAATACACTCTATTTTTAAATCAAAACTAAATGGAACAAAATACTTTTAATTATCTGAAAATGCCATGGCATCTATATTTCTTTCGTAAATATTTCCTAGTTTATCGTAGCGATTATTTATTTTCCCTTTTAATTCTTTTCGTGCAAAAAAGATTCTACTTTTTACGGTACCGAGTGGCAGATTTAAATCATCGGCAATTTCTTGATATTTGAATCCCTGATAGTACATTACAAATGGCACTTGAATAGATTCTTCTAATTCATTGACCATGTACGTAAGTTCTTTCATCATTATTTCACTTTCAGCCCTGTTAGGTGTTGAAACGGTAATTGAATTAATGAAATATTGATTATCAGTAGCATCAATAATAGTGTTGGCTTTCACGCGTTTACGATAATTATTGATGAAAATGTTTTTCATGATTGTAAACAACCATGCTTTAAAGTTGGTGCCTGGTCTAAACTTATCGCGGTTAGTGATGGCACGGAAAGCTGTTTCTTGAAATAAATCTTTCGCATCATCCATATTTTTGGTTAAATTATATGCGAAAGATTGTAACAAGTTTGTCATTTGGTTGAAATTCCTATTGAACTCTAATGCTGTCATTGTACGTAAATTTAATCAGATTGGTAAAGGAATATTTTTAACTTACTACGCTGCCTTACTTTGATGACACAAAATTAGTACAGTGTTCAACAATAACCAAATATTTGTTGAACAAAAATGATAATTTCAGCAATAATAGTTTTGAAGAAATTATGTAAATTACAGTAAGTAATTTAAAATCAGTGCTTTAATTAAAAAAATTAAATGAAAAATAATTTATTAAAGTTTCAGAAAAAATTGAAAGTAGTGAAAATTTAAAAAATATTAAACAATATTTCACTGATTTTTTCTTTTTTATTGCTGTTCGATTAACTATTGTCGCTCGGCTTAATTGATTGGGCGTCGTTATCAAGTTTTGCAAAATTTATATAAAACATAACCATTGTTTTATTTTTTACAAATCGTTTTTTACTCAAGAATAATTTTATTCTATCCCTTGCCCTAATTTTGTATGCAAACTTGTTAATTTTGCAGATTCTTGCCACTAAGCATTGAGTGGTTCATTTATAAAATATTTCATTGAGAACTAAAAGTCATAAGCAGCAGCGCGTGAACGTTATTACGCTCGGTTGTAGCAAAAATACAGTGGATTCAGAAAATCTCATGGGACAGTTGGTAGCGAACGATTTTGATGTGCGCCACAATAGCAATAAATCAGCTGATGTAGTAATTATAAATACTTGTGGATTTATTGATTTAGCCAAAGCGGAATCGGTTGATACGATTTTAGAATACGCAGAATTGAAACGCAAGAAAAAAATCCAATCGCTGTATGTAACGGGTTGTTTATCGCAGCGCTACAAAGATAATTTAGAAGCAGAAATTAAAGAAGTGGACGCATTTTTCGGAACATTAGAAATGCCGCGTTTACTCGCAACACTCAACGCCGATTATAAACACGAACTTTTAGGTGAACGTATTTTGAGTACGCCATCGCATTTTGCCTATTTAAAAATTTCGGAAGGTTGTAATCGGACGTGTTCTTTTTGTGCTATTCCGCTCATGCGCGGTAAACACGTTTCGCGGACAATAGAAAGTTTGGTACTCGAGGCGCAAAAATTGGCGCGCATGGGTGTAAAAGAACTCATACTGATAGCGCAAGAATTAACCTACTACGGTTTGGACATTTATAAAAAACGCGAATTACCAAAACTTCTCGACGCATTACAACAAGTTGAAGGTATCGCATGGGTTCGATTGCATTACGCGTATCCTTCTAAATTTCCGTTAGAAATTTTTGATGCCATGCTCAACAATTCTAAAGTGTGCCATTATTTAGATTTGCCGTTGCAACACGCGAACGATTCTGTTTTAAACCGAATGCGCCGACAAACAACACAAGCAGAAATGATTGAGTTGATTAATTATGCGCGAACAAAAATTCCCGATTTGGCTTTGCGTACAACTTTCTTAGTCGGTTTCCCCGGTGAAACAGAAGCGGAATTTCAAGATTTATGCGATTTTGTTGCTGCGCAAAAATTTGATAGGGTAGGAGTTTTTCAATATTCGCACGAAGAAGATACGTCTGCGCATTTAATGATCGATGATGTTTCACCCGAAATTAAAGAAGCGCGCGCGAATAAAATTATGGAAATTCAACAAGAAATTTCTCAAGAAAAAAACCATTCGCTCATCGGTAAAACGTTCAAGGTTTTATTCGATAAAAAAGAAGGAGGTTATTTTGTCGGTCGTACTGAATTTGATTCGCCTGAAGTAGATAACGAAGTGCTCGTTGATGCAGCACAAAATTATATCCGCATCGGCGATTTCGCCAACGTTTTAATTAACGAAGCGACCGATTACGATCTCTTAGGAACTATTGTTTAAATAATGATTTCCAAAAAACTTTGGCAGAATAGAATAGCTGCTGCGCTCATATTTTTTTCTGCGGGTTTTATTGGTAGTTCTTGGGTAGCGCGTTTGCCTGAATTGCAAACGCACTTAAACATTTCTAATACCATAACAGGCACATTGCTATTGTGTTTATCGGGCGGATCGATTGCGTTTATGCCATTTATAGCGTGGTTCAGTGTAAAATTTGGAAGTAAACGCATAGTTGCCATTACCGCTGTTTTGAATGCTTCATTTCTAATTCTTTTAGCCGTCAGTTCATCGGTTACGTTACTTGTTTTTTTGTTTTTAATCTGGGGCGCATTAATGGGTGCGATGGATGTAACGGTTAATGGACAAGCCGTTTTGATTGAGCGCGAATGGAAAAAACCAATTATGTCTTCATTCCACGCCATGTTTAGTCTCGGTACAGTTTTAGGTTCTTTAGGAGGTTCTTTTTTTGCGGGTTTACAAATATCTTTCTTTACACATTTTCTGTTGAGTTCAATTTTTTGTTTGATATTAATCTTGTGGGCAATTTTTCATCTGTTTGAAGACACGAAGAAAAACTTTGAGCCATTAGCTCTGAGTAGTGAGCCCAATAGCTTTGAGTTATTAGCTTTGAGCAATGAGCTTTCTTCTGAGATAAACTCAAAACTTAAAGTACAAAACTCTTTCCTAAAGTTTCCTTCGCGCGCCATTCTACCGATTGCCCTCATAGGTTTTTGTGGAATGACTGGCGAAGCAACCATGATTGATTGGTCAGCAGTGTATATGAATAAAGTAGCGATGAGTTCTGCCAGCATATCTGCACTCGCACTTTCAGTAAATACTTTTGCTATGCTTATCGGTAGATTGGCAGGTGACTGGCTCACACAAAAATTTGGTAAACGCCAACTATTAATTTTCAACACGCTGATAAGTATTTTTGGATTGAGCCTGGCGTTAATTTTTCATCAACCTTACGCTATTTTAGCGAGTTTTTTTCTTATTGGTCTTGGTCTTTCGAGCACGGTACCAATTGTTTATTCCATTGCAGGTAATCTGCCAAATATTGAACCGAGCGTAGGTTTAGCCATGGTCACAACAATTTCGTATGCTGGTTTTTTTCTTGGTCCACCCATCATTGGTTTTCTTTCCGATGTTTCTTCTCTACCTATTGCTTTTTGTTACACCCTTATTTTGTTTTGCACCATGCTCTATTTAATTGTAAAGCAGAAATTTTAAAATGTTTAGCTTTTATTTTTTAATTGTAGTTTTCTATTTTGTCAAACAAAACCAAACACTTAATATTGATGTTTATTTCCGGAAATCGCACGAATGCTTAAACGCTTACTCATTCTTTTTACACTTGTATTATCGCTAACTGCATCAGCGACATACTTCGTTGTGTTTAAAATGATGCAATGGCATATTCACGAACGTATTGAAGCACTAATTGAAACATTAACCACCGAAAAAGATTTAAAGCGCGTCGAGATTTCGTTAACTGAAACTAAAAATATAAAATGGGAGCGTACAGGTAAAGAATTTTGGTATAAAAACCAACTTTACGATGTAGCATATTCTGAAAACACTGCGACGAGTATTGTTTTTTATTGCATAAGCGACACCGAAGAAACAGAACTGTACGCTCAGTTCGATGCGTCGCTTAAAATACAAATTGATACTAAAAGCGATTCTACAAATTCTATAAAAAACTTCTTAAAAAAATATATTCCTTTAAATTTACCAGAAGAATTAATTTATTCTGAACAGAAAATTAATTCCTTATGGGTGAAAAAACTTAAAGTTTCTTCGCTGTGTTTTAATTTTTACGCAGCCCATGCGATCGAAAAAATCTCACCACCACCCAAATCTATTTAATTTCTACTTTTCTGAAATCGAAGATTCCTTGAAACCGCTTTAACCTACCAGCTTTTGTATAGCTGTTAGGTTGTTGTGCTTTTTTGTGTCTAACAGTTTTATCAAGCTGTTGGGTTATTACGCATTCTTTATAAAATTTAATCAAAAATTTAATCAAAAAATTATGAAAAATATAATTTGTGCAGCCTTGTGCGCACTACTATCCTTCAGTGTATTGGCGCAAACTATACAAGATTCAACTAAAAATGTTGAATTAAACCAAGTTGAAATCAATGCGGCATCGAACAAAGCAATTTTATACCAACCGCTTTCTATTGCTAAAATTGGTGCATCGGAAATTAAACGCGGACAAGGTTTATTTCTTGACGATGCCATAAACGCCAATATTCCAGGTGTGAGTATGTACCGTCGCACTGTTTCTGCTGATCAACAATTTAATATTCGCGGTTATGGTAACGGCGTACGCGGAACAAATGGCGTTACAAGTAATTTCGATGGGCAAGGTTATAAAGTATATTTAAACGGTATTCCGATTACGGATGCAGAGGGAATTACTTTGATGGATGACATAGATTTTGGATCAATCGGTAGCGTTGAAGTTATTAAAGGACCAGCTGGAACACAATATGGTTTAGCTATTTCGGGTGTAGTGAATTTAAAAACAATTGCGCCTGAAAAAGGTCAATCGTCTATCAGTCAAGAAGCAATGATTGGCGATTATGGTTTGCAGCGTTACACCACAAGTTTGAAAGTCGGTTCAGAAAATGCGTCTTTTTTAGTTAACTATGGTCGGCAACAATGTGATGGTTTTATGATTCACACTAACTCGACGAAAGACTTTGTAAATTTTATCGCGCAGTTCAGAGCGAGCGAAAAACAATCTATCAATACTTATGTCGGTTACAGCAATAGTTACGATCAGCGTGGTGGCGAATTATCCGCCGGTCAATACGATACGTTGAATTATTCGGGTAATCCAGCTTATTTAAAAAATAATGCACACTCTAACATCGTAAGTTTTAGAGCAGGTGTGGGTCAAACGTACAAGTTCACAGATAATTTTTCTAACACGAGCAGTGTTTTCGGTTCTGGTGTGACAAACAATGCGAGTTCTGCCGGTGGTTGGACGGATAAGAGTCCGATCAATTATGGTGCGCGTACGAGTTTCGATTTAAGTTTTAATCTAAAGAATGGTTATAAACTCACAGGTAGTATCGGTGGCGAAGCGCAACGCCAAAATGCAACCGTTGTTGGTTATTCTATGGTAACGGATAGTACAAACGTAACAGGTTATAATGTTTTAGGACCAATCACGAGTGATAAGTACGTTATTTCGGCAACGTATTCTTTATTCACTGAATGGACGCTTGCATTACCGAACGATTTATCTATAACAGCTGGAATAGGAACAGCCTACATGGGAATTGATTTGACCGATCGTTTTTATGTTGCCGCTAATAATAAACCGACTAACAAAGTGCCACTCAACTATTCGGTATCTTACGATGGTATGGTTTCGCCACACATCGCCATCAATAAAGTTTTCAATAAACAGTTTTCCGTTTATGCGTCGTACAGCAAAGGTTATAAAGCACCAACGAGTGCCTTAATTTTTATTCCGACGATTAACTCTATCAACACCACGCTACGACCAGAAATTGGAAATCAGTTCGAGATTGGAACGAAAGGAAGTTTATTGGATAATACTTTAGAATACCAAGTCGCCATTTTTGATGCTATTTTTTCCGACAAGATGACAACTATTGGCATACCAACGAGTGCCGGAACAGCAACTGCTTATACGTATGTAGCCAATGGTGGTAAACAAGATGATCAAGGAATTGAATTTTTGGTAAAATACACGGCGTATAAAAGTACAAACGGTTTTTTTACACTCGTGCGTCCGTTTGTGAACGTGGCGTATTCTAACTTTAAGTATGTTGATTTCAAATACCAACAACTTAATGCACAAAAACAAGTCAGTGAAGTAGATTTTAGTGGCAATAAGGCAGTTAACGTACCGCCCTTAGTTTTTAATGCAGGCGTGGATATTGGAACAAGTGTTGGTTTATACGCCAACGCGAATTATAACTATCGCGATGGCGTGCCGTTTACGAGTGATGGCGCGAATGTCACCAAAAGTTATGCTTTGTTGAATGCAAAATTGGGCTTTAAGCGCACAATCGCCGATCATTTTACTTTCGATGCTTTTTTTGGTGCCAACAACATTACAGGCGTACAATATTATTATATGGTTTTTGCTAACCAATTACCTGATGTATATTTACCTGCGCCGAACAAAATTAATTATTATGGTGGCGTGAATGTGAGTTATAAATTTTAAGCAGTCCAATATAAAAGGGTTTTCACATAAAAAATTTAGAAGTAATTTTTTATGACTATAAAAGCTTTGTAAATTTTTGTTCCTTTAAAAACTTTGTGCTAAAAATAAACCGCGCGTTTTCAGAGCACAGAGTTCTTGAAGGAATGAAGATTTGCAAACCAAATTATGAATTTCATTACAAAAAATCTACTATTACTATACAAAGTGATAACAGTCTTGGCTTTTTCATTTCAGACAAGCGATTTTATCTCAGTGAATTAGATGTTCGTATTGGTGATACTAAAGAAAAAATTTGTAGGGAACTTCCAAAATCATTCAGCTATATAGATTATGATAGAATTGAAATAAGAATCTCAGATACCGAAGATTTCATTGTTTTTATTTTTGAAAAAGATAAGTTATCTCAATTCTTTTTACCTGAGCCAGATTGTTAAAAAATTTGTTCCGATATGACAACTTATTAAAACTTTAATAACCGAATGTGCAAAAAAAATTGAGTAGTAAGTTTAAAAAACTTTAATTTTGCATCATAATTAATTTTCAGTTAACACAACTGAACTTTATGCGCGGTTTTCAATTTTACTATCATTACTTTCTTCTTTAAAAATAGAAATCTATGAGCGATTCCATTAAACACGAATGCGGTATTGCCTTCATTCGACTTTTAAAACCGCTCGACTTCTACCACGATAAATACGGCACTGCATTTTATGGCATCAATAAAATGCACTTGCTGATGCAAAAGCAGCGCAACCGCGGACAAGATGGCGCAGGCATAGCTACAATTAAATTAAATCCAGAACCTGGTAACAGATATATTTCTATCAAACGCAGTAATAATCCGCAGCCAATCCGCGATTTATTTGAACAAGTGCTTTGGCATTTTAAAGATTTAACACCCGAACAAGTTAACGATACGGCGTATTTGCGCGCCAACTTTCCGTACATGGGTGAAGTTTTGATGGGACATTTGCGTTATGGTACGCACGGAAAAAACTCAATTGAACAAGTGCATCCGTTTTTGAGACCAAACAACTGGATGAGTAGAAATTTATTACTCGCCGGAAACTTCAATATGACGAACGTTGACGAGTTATTCAGTTTTTTAACTAACGAATTAGGTCAACATCCAAAAGAAAAATCAGACACAGTTACTGTCTTAGAAAAATTTGGACATTTTTTAGACGATGAAGTACAACATTGGTTCGATTATTTTAAACGCGATGGCTATAACAATCGAGAATTAACCAATCTTATCGGCTCTCACCTCGATGTAAAAAGAATTATTAAACGTGCTTCGCGCGATTTTGACGGTGGTTATGCTTTAGTGGGTATGCTCGGACACGGCGATGCGTTCATCATGCGCGATCCGAACGGTATTCGCCCTGCTTTTTATTATCAAACCGATGAAATTGTTGTGGCAGCGAGTGAACGCGCAGCGATAATGACGGTGTTTAATGCGAAATTAAATAATGTACAAGAAGTAAAACCTGCTCACGCACTCATTGTAAGGAAGGATGGTAAAGTCACTGAAGAGCAGTTCACGCAAGTGAAAGAAAAAAAATCTTGTTCGTTTGAGCGTATTTATTTTTCGCGCGGTAACGACAGAGATATTTACACCGAGCGCAAAAAATTAGGCGAACTTTTAGCGGCACCCGTAATGAAATCCGTTGATTACGATTTTGAAAATACCGTTTTTTCTTTTATTCCGAACACTGCTGAGACTGCTTTTTTTGGTTTTATGGAAGGCATTAATGCGATACTGAATAAGCAAAAAGCGGAAAAAATTGCCGCACTTTCAAAAAATGGTATTCCGACGCAAAGTGAGATTGAAAATATTTTGCAATTCAATGCACGCGTTGAAAAATTAGCTGTCAAGGACGATAAAGCGCGCACTTTTATCAGTGCTGATAATAGTCGTGAAGAAATGATGACGCACATTTACGACGTGACTTACGGTATCGTTCGTAATAATGTTGATACACTTGTTTTGCTCGACGACTCGATTGTTCGTGGTAATACGCTTAAAAACTCGCTCATAAAAATTATGGCGCGGTTAAATCCGAAACGGATAATCATTGTCTCGAGTGCACCACAAATTCGCTTTCCGGATTGTTACGGTATTGATATGTCGAAAATGGGAGAGTTTGTTGCGTTTCAAGCATTGGTGCGTGTGTTGCAAGAGCGCGGATTGAACTATAAACTGGAAGAAGTTTTTGATAAATGTATTGCTCAAGAAAATTTACCGAAGGAGAAAAAAGTAAACTACGTTAAAGAGCTGTACGAATTAATCAGCTACGACGATATTTCTGCAAAAATTGGCGACATTGTTACTCCGCCCGAAATTAAACCTGAGGTCACTATTATTTACCAAACGATTGAGAACTTGCACATCGCTTGTCCCGATCATAAAGGCGATTGGTATTTCAGTGGCAACTATCCCACACCTGGCGGAAACGGCGTGGCGTGTAAAGCGTTTACAAATTATATGCAGAACATAAATGTGCGCGCTTACTAAAAAAAAGCAAAAAGCAAATTTTAGAAACGGTTATTTATGTCTGAAAAAGACAAAATTTTAAATTGGTATATAAAGTGTAAAATTACCAATAAGTAAACTCGTTGTATTTTTAGTTTGGGGTGTTCGATATTTTTGGGAATACGAAAATGAAAAAGTTTTAAACATCACATCAATGCCAATAGTGCTTTCAAAATATGTTTTATTGATCTCGGATGGCGGAAGCGTATGCTCAACGTCTAAGTTTTTTTGACTTGATTTTTCAAAAATTGAACCCTCTAAATAACCGTTGTACGCCACGAATCCTAATTGCGCAGTGTTGATTAAAAAAATTTGCATTTTAGTTTTTTTTCTTCCCGAATAATCGCCCAATTTACCAATTTTTAACTCATAACCTGCTCGGAGTTGATCCATTAAAGTGCCAGCATTAATTTCAAAGTTTCCGATTAATTGTACGTTCGCGTTAGCGATGAGCGTAGGTTTTAAAGCTACGTTATAATTAATGATGGGCGTATTTCTAATTTGTGTTCGCCAATCTTTTGGTGGCATAAAACCTAGCCAACCATGATACGCTATTTGTGTTTCGCTTGCTAAACTCCAAGGACCTAAAACGCCTAATTGTAAATCGGATTTAACGGAAAAAGTTTTTTGTGCATTCGATGAAATGAGCGTGTAAGTTAAAAACAAAGCACCTGAATAAGGCCAATCAATTGCACTCACGGTATCTTTAGTGATATCGGCAGGCGTAAACATATTCTGCGTTAATGCCAACGATATTTTTTTGCTGGTGTCATCGCTAAAACGAAGCATGAGCTGCGATATAAAATTATTTTTGGGCGAAGTTTTAATATAATTTACTGCTACCTTAAAACCATTGGTGTAGTATTTATCGGTGACAGGTCCGAGAATATTGTAATAATCGTTGTCGCTATAAATTTCTAAGGTTAAATCTTTAATGTGGGATTGTGCTATTACAGGTTTAAGGGTTACTGAAATTAGTAAAATTATTAAGAGTGGAAAGCGTAAAAGTTTAATGCGCATAGTATGTATGTTATGAAGTTAGAGCTATGAACTCAGTTCGATATTTTTACACTCAATAGCTCATAGCTCAAAAATCATTATTTTTTTGTGACAGGCACGATTAAATTAATTTCAAAATCGCTACTCACCAAAAAAGAAGGTCCCGAACCTTTGATACCGTAATCTTTGCGCGCCACTTTAAAAGTTCCGTTGAAAGTATTGTTCGTAAACGTAAACGGAATATCTACTTCTTTCTGAACGCCGTGCAAATCTAAAGTGCCGTGTGCAGAATATGCGTCGGCAGTTTTTGTAAACGCAGAAGACTTAAATTTAATCGTCGGAAATTTAGCAACATCGAACCACGCTTCGTCGCGTGCGTGTTCATCTTTTTTCTTGTTGCCTGTATTAATGGTAGTTGCATCCACTGAAACATCAATTTTTGAACTCGCAGGATTCATCGGGTCAAAATTGACGATACCTTTTAAACCTGTAAAAGTGCCGGTTGCGCCGCGACCTGAAAATTTTACAGTGTAATTTGGGTTTATATCCCAACTAAAATTTAAAATAGTAAAGGCAGTTAAAGCTAAAATACTTGTGGCTACAACAACTGAGCGCAAAGCAAAATTCATAATGAGACGTTTTTAAATTTTATAAATTTTTAGATTACATTGTCGGGTAATCATTTTAAATCGATACAAATCTAAGACGTTATAAGCAAGAATTTATTGGATTAAGGTTAGGAATTTTGATGCAAAATTTTATTCTCTCGACGATGCTTTAAAACATCCGATTTCAGAGAGTAAAATTTTCGCTTTCGCTTTTAAAATTGTTAATCGAATTTTTGATGTTGTTACAGCGTTGAACCGCAACAACCGTTTATAACCTACGGTTGTAAAATCTTGTAGTGTTTGCCAATTGTTGTTTTGCCAAAATTCTAATTCGCCATTTTCGATGCTTTGCCCTTGCGAAATATTTTCTTGGAGCAAGAACCGATCGAAAGTGACAGGTTTTTTAAAATTAATTTCAAAGGAAGCGCCCAAGTTGAGTTCGACATAAGTTTCGATTTTTTTGTCAACTAAAGGGTTTAAGACTTCGTTTTCTAAAAGATTTTTTTTGAAAGTTTCATCTAAAATCGCTCTAAATTCTGTGAGCGATGTAACATCACGCTCATCGAATAAACCTTTTTTATTTGGTGGAATATTTAAAAGCAATAAACTGTTTCTGCCGACAGATTTATAATACAAATCCACTAACGCTTTGCCCGATTTCACGCTTGCATTTTCCGAACTGTGATAAAACCATCCTTTGCGAATAGATACGTCTGTCTCGGCAGGAATCCAACGCGTACCATTTTTATCGCCAACATTTAAATATTTTTCATCAGCTATGCCTGGCGCAATAGCTTTTCCGATTAAAGCAAAGTCTCCATTTTTTACAGTTGCATCATGCGTAATATTAATCGTTGACCAACATGTTTCACCTGCATTGCCTGACTCGTTTCCGACCCAACGCACATCAGGTCCGACATCGGAAAACATAACAGCTTTAGGTTGTAGTTTTCGCACTAATGCCCAGTAACCTTCAAAATCGTAATCCATTTTTGTATTATCTCCTTTAGCACCATCGAACCAAACTTCCGAAATTTCCCCGTAGTTAGTCAATAATTCTGTGAGTTGCGCTTTGTAGAAATCGTTATAGCTTGGCGTACCATATTTTTTTTCATGTCTATCCCAAGGTGAAAGATAGACACCAAACTTTAAACCTTCTTTTTTACAAGCATCCGAAATTTCGCGCACTACGTCTCGTTTAAACGGACTATTCTTAACAGAATGTTCCGTTAATTTAGTATGCCACAAACAAAAGCCATCGTGGTGTTTAGCTGTTATGATAACGAGTTTAAATCCCGCTTTTTTTAAAGTTTGTACAATTTTTGTCGCATTAAATTCTGTAGGATTAAATATTTTCGCGCTTTCTGTACCATCACCCCATTCTTTATCGGTAAAAGTATTGACTGTAAAATGCAAAAAAGCAGAAGTTTCAAGCTTTTGCCAAGTTATTTGTTGCGTTGTAGGTTTAACAAAACTCTGAGCATTGAGCTGTGAGTTATGCGCCGACAAACAAACTAAGATTGAAAAGGCTATGCTTTTTTTCATATTTACAAATATTTGGTAGTGCTGATGTTTGTATAAAATTAGAAAAAGATGGTGAAACCTAATAGATTACCAACTAACTACTAACTTTCAGCAATTTTTACACCATCCATTCAGGTTTCATCGGTCGAGATAATAAAGCGTTGGCTTCGTCGTCGTGTTTGAATTTTTCTTTTTTCGGTTTCCACTCCAATGGGCGATTAAGTTGCAAACAAATATTACCAATATTACAAACCGAGGCTGTTCTATGTCCAACTTCAACATCGCAAATGGGTTTTTGACGCGTTTTTATCGCCTTTAAAAAATCTGCGTAATGATTATCGCTGAAGTAAACCCGTTTTTCGGTTGCCGTAATTACTTGTTTGCTGAGCGTATCGGGCGTAGTTTTTAATTTTCCGCGCGCTACCCAAACGGTTCCTTTAGTTCCAATAAATTCACAAAACTGATCATTTTTTTGCGGTACGTGATACATCTCCACGCCATTTTTATATTTAAAAACTAAATCGGCAATGCCTTCACCAAATTCATCTTTATGCACCATTGTTGAAGGCGCCACTGAAATCGGACCAGAATCGTCCATATTTAAACCCCATTGCGCAATATCAAACATGTGCGCACCCCAATCCGTCATACCGCCGCCACCGAATTCGTTGTAATTGCGCCACTGTGGCCACATGGTTTCCTCTTTGGCAATTGTTGGTGCTAAGTCAGAATGATACGGGCGTTCAATCGTGTTAGGTCCGAGCCACATATTCCAATCTAAATCGTCTGGTTTGGTTTCTGCTTGTAAACTCCATTTTTGTGGCGCACCACCCACATTAACAATTACTTTTTTCACTTCACCGATGTAACCATTGCGCACCAATTCAACGGCGTGTCGGAACTCGTTCCAAGAGCGTTGCATACTGCCAGTTTGAAAAACGCGATTGTATTTACGCGCCGCTTCCACCATCGCGCGCCCTTCATGCACGGTTAAAGCCAAAGGTTTTTCGCAATACACATCTTTACCTGCTGCACAAGCGCGCACTGCTGCTGCGGCGTGCCAATGGTCGGGTAATGCAATAATAACGGCATCAATATCTTTTCGCGCTAATAATTCGCGAAAATCGCCGTAACTTTCTGTGGCTTTGTAATTTATTTTTTCTTTTTGGTCAGCATAAAACTTATCAGTACTGGCAACTGTGCGCGCTACTTTCGATTTAAAAACGTCGGACGCTGCGACTATCTGTACTTGGTTCGATTTTAAAAAATTATACTGCAAACCACCACTTTGTTTGCCGCAACCGATAATGCCGAAATTAATTTTATCGCTCGGTGCTGTAAATCCGCGCCCTAAAACGTGGCGCGGCACAATAAAAAATGTTGATGCAATAGCGGATTGCTGCAAAAATGCGCGTCTGTTCATATTTTTATTTTTTTTAAAAAAATTGTGAAGCTAAAGTACGTTGGTTTTTTGAAATTCTAATTTTTCTGCGTTAATTTTTTTTATGCCATAAATTTTAGGGTTCAAAAATGAACCCTAACTATTTTCATTTTCATTTCGCTTTTCATTTTCATTTCGCTTTTCGTTTTAATTTTACTTAACAATACTTGTATCAAAATTTTTAAGATATTATTTCGTTCATACAAAATATTTTTACATAAAAATAAAAACAGTTTAACATGAAAAAAATTCCAAAATTTGCCTCTGTATTTTTTTTTGCAGCTTTAATTTTTAGCACAAGTTGCGTCAGCAAAAAAAAATTTACTGCCTTAGTCAATAAAAACGATGAGGCGACAATGCGCTACAAAGAACTTAACAAATCTTGCGACGATCAAATTAAAAACTTAAATGGCGATCTCGCTCAGAAGCGCGAAACGATTGCAGGGTTGTTGCGCGATTTAGCGGCTAAAGATTCGCTGCTCGCTTACGACCAAAGAAATATTACTGCGCTCACTAAGGATAATAATTACCTGAAAGATAATAACACTAATATGTTGAACCGCCTTTCTGATTTATCGGTCATCAATAAAGACGGTGCTGAAAGTATAAAAAATTCACTCAAAGCTATTAACGAGCAAAATTCTTATATCAAAGATTTGAATAAATCTATTCAGACCAAAGATTCTATTAATTTAAATTTAGTGATGAATTTAAAACGCGCCTTAGCTGATATTAACGACGATGATGTACACGTTGAAGTTAAAAAGGGCGTAGTGTATGTTTCACTTTCCGATAAATTACTTTTTAAATCGGGTAGCGATGAAATTAATCCGTTAGCGTTGGGTATTTTAGA